>JAETPW010000069.1 GCA_021771025.1 Clostridiaceae bacterium | reverse complement strand
ACATACGAAGAAGTAGCAAAAAAATATAATACAACTAAAAGCAGAGTAGATAGAAATCTAAGACATACATATGAAGACAAGAAAGAAATGATTCAAAAATATTTTAATGTGAGTTATAAAATCGATAATTCAACACTTTTAGCACTAATGACTAGAGAAATTGAAAGAAGAGAGAGCGAATGAAATGTATTCATTTCAAGATAAGATTAAAAAATTATCAGAAATTCATGTATTGCTCGCATAAAAAGAAAAAAATAGAGTTCAACAGTTGCAAAAACTGTAAATACAAAGAATTTAAACAGATGAAACAGCTAAAGAAAAAAAGCAATAAACTAAAACGATTAGAAGCTAAAAGATTTAGCATTATAACTAATAACTTAGATATTTGTTACATCTGTAGCAAGAACAAAAAACAAGACTTACATGAAATTTTTCGGAGGATCAAACAGACAAACAAGTATGAAATTTGGCTTAGTAATCCCAGTTTGTCGATCGTGTCACGACGAACTTGACATAAATAACAAACTAAGAGAAAAAATACAGCAGATTGGAAAGCAAAAATTCATAGAACTGTACTCAAAAGAGGAATTTCGAGAAAAATTTCGGAAAAAATTACGAAATGGAGGGAGCTGATGGAAGGATGGATAAGTATACATAGACAGTTGCAAGAGCATTGGATCTGGAAGAACAAAGAACCGTTCGACAAAAGAAGCGCCTGGATAGATCTACTTTTAATGGTTAATCATCAAAAAGAAACAATAGAGTTTGACGGCACAAAAATCGAAGTAGAACGAGGTCAAAAAATAACATCATTAGAAAAATTAGCAAGTAGATGGAAGTGGTCTAGACATAAAGTAAGTGATTATTTAAACCGCTTGGAATCGGACAGCATGCTGGTACAAGTCAGGGACAACAAAAAAACGCTTATAAGTATTGAAAACTACGACAAATATCAGAACAAAAAAGAAATAGCGGACATGTCCGAGGACATGAAAAAGGTACGGCGAAGGACAGGTATGGGACACAAACAATAATGATAATAATATATATTCTATTTTATTAAATAAATATAAAAAGCAAATTCAGGAAAATGTGAGCAAAAAAACAAAAATAATTACACAATTTCAAAATAATAGCGATTACAAATTATTAACAGAAGAAGAGCAAGAAAAGATGTTTTACGATTTAATGAGTTGTGATCTAGAAAAAAAGATAAGATGAGGTGAAAAAAACGAATGAAAAACAAAATAAACATAGAACAATATTTATCTGCTATGAGATATACAACAAGAAAAGAACTAACAGAAAAAACCGGACTAGCAGATAGAGAAGTAAGAACACAAATAAGTAA
>JAETPW010000068.1 GCA_021771025.1 Clostridiaceae bacterium | reverse complement strand
TTATGGAACTTCATGACGAATGGCTCAGTTCTACAAGAAAATATATTAAGTTTGATCAATGAGAGACCGGTAAAACATTGTATAGTATTTTACACAGGATTATGGACTTGACTTTTGAAAACGTTCTACTATTTTAATATAATAAAATCAGTAAATAATTTAAAGTACTATATTTAAGTGAAGCTACTAACTTTTTCGCTAGTATTCATTATTAACAACAAAAAGAAAGGAGAAAAAATTATCTAGTATGTCTAATGAACGCGATCCTTTATTTATGATATGTCCTTTTACGACCACGAGTCGAGTTGTTTCTGGAAAATGGGCCGTTTTAGTTTTATTCTTTTTAAAAGATGGACCTAAACGTTTCGGACAGCTAAAAAAATTACTCCCCGATATTGCCGAAACCACGCTCACCAAACAATTACGGCAATTAGAAAAAGATAAATTGATAAAACGTCAAGTCTATCCAGAGGTCCCCCCACGAGTCGAATATTACTTGAGCCCACAAGGAGAGGCTTTCAAAAAAGTCCTCGACAGCATCGAAGAATGGGGCACAAATTATATCAAATATCTCCAACAAACAGATAATTAAGCAGCGTTTTTAATAAGCACGCTGCTTTTTTCTATCATGATGGTTTGTCTGAAGCGATCATTACCATATTATGTTAAGATAGCCCCCAAATTTAATCATTTTCAAAAGTCCCGTCTTTTAAAATAATAGTACCCAATGTATACGTATATACCAACTGGTTCTGTTGCAAAGTTTTAAATCTACTATCAAATAAGGTAGAATAATAGAAAAAGATAGCAGGAGGAATGACGATGAATCATTTTAAAGGAAAGCAATTCAGCAGGATGTGATTATTGTAGCCGTGGGCTACTATCTTCGTTATAACCTTAGCTATCGTGAAGTTCAAAAAATCTTATATGATCGTAGCATTAACGTTTCTCATACGACGATTTATCGTTGGGTGCAAGAATATGGCAAACTACTCTATCAAATTTGGAAAAAGAAAAATAAAAAATCCTTTTATCCATGGAAAATGGATGAAACGTACATCAAAATTAAAGGAAAATGGCATTATTTGTATCGAGCCATCGATGCAGATGGTTTAACCTTGGATATTTGGTTACGTAAAAAACGGGACACACAAGCAGCCTATGCTTTTCTTAAGCGGTTAGTGAAGCAGTTTGATGAACCGAAGGTTGTAGTCACAGATAAAGCCCCCTCTATTACAAGGGCACTATGTCCCGTCAAGTATACAGATCAAATAGATAAAAATTTTAGGCGGCTTGGTTGCGGAATTGTTCCGCGGTCAAGCCGTTTTTGCTTGTGTAAGCGCGTTTGGTATTAA
>JAETPW010000028.1 GCA_021771025.1 Clostridiaceae bacterium | reverse complement strand
ATATCTGAAAAAGAATTTAAAGAATTATTAGATTATGACAAAGTAGAATATGCTTATTTTTTATACAGATAAGAGGTAAAAAATGAAAGAATCAATATACGAAACATACGTAAGAATAGTATGTGTCAATTGCAAAAAACAAAGAAAAATGTAGCGAAGAATTAAGAAGAAAATTAGACAACACCATAAAATGCGAAAGCTATGAAAGGAAAAATAAAAATGAAATTTAAGTGTAATAATACGGAATATGAAATAAAAGAAGTAGACAATATAGAGCTATCAGAAAGCCTAATAGGACAAACAAGGTATCAAGAGAAAACTATACTGTTAAAAAAGCTAGATGAAGACTTAATGATTAAAACACTAAAACACGAATTAACCCATGTCTGGCTATATGAATACGGACATTCTCGAAATGATAATGCAACATACGATCATGAAGATATTTGTGAAATAATAGCTTGTAGTAATGACTTTATTAACGAAGTAGTAGAAAGTTACATAAGAGATAAAAAAGTATGCCATATGCAAGACAAAAATGATTAACATATTGGAGTGTAAATGATTATTTAAAACAGCATAAAACTATATACTTCGGCATTTAAAAAGCATAAAGAGAAAAAAAGTAGGTGGAGGTTGATGGCAAATGAACAAAATCTAATTCCTTTTACAAGCAATCAAAGCCGTGAGGAAGCCAAGAAAAATGGTCAAAAAGGTGGAAAAAAATCAGGGGAAACAAGGCGACAAAGAAAAGCAATGAAAGAGCAAATGGAATTACTTTTATCTTTACCATTCAATTTGCAAGACAACAACGGGAATGACATTGCTGAAATTTTGTCAGGGCTTGGAATCAATAAAGAAGATATAGACAATCAAATGGCTATGGTAATTTCACTTTGGAAGACTGCGCTCGGAAATAGTGGACAAAAAATACAAGCAGTTCAGGAGATTAGAAAAATAGTTCAAGATGAACAAAGCACAATTAACGAAGACAGAGTTCAAATCATAAATGATCTTCCTAACGAGGAGGAAGATAACAATGAGAACTAATGTACGCGATATAATTGCACCGCATTTTTGGAATGTCTTCAACTCAAAAAAAACCAATCAAATATATAAGGGTGGAAGAAACTCAACAAAAAGTTCATATATTGCTATAAAAATTGTTTACAATTGCCTTAACGAAGAAAATTGTTCAGTTGTAGCGTTAAGAAATCATAAAATAGACTTAAGAAAGTCTGTATACAAAGAAATTAAAAGAGCGTGCAAAAGACTTGGTTTAATGGAAGGAATTGATTATAAAGCTACAGTAGCACCAATGGAAATTCAATTCAATAATGGAAATACTATATATTTTGCTGGAGGAGACGATTTTGAAGCAGTAAAAGGAACGATAGATGAAGACAAGCTGATCAAAATCGTTTGGTTTGAAGAGTTAACTGGATTTAAAGACGAGGAAACAGTTGAACAAATAAAAGCAACTTTTACAAGAGGAAATAATAATTGGTTTATGGCTTTATATTCATTTAACCCTCCAAAAAATAAATTCGATTGGGTAAACAAATGGGTAGAAAGCAAGCAAAAAATAAAAGACTATCTAATTCATCATAGTGACTATAGAACAGTAAACCAAGAATGGGTAGGAAAAATAGCAATACAAGAAGCAGAAAATTTGAAACAAAACGATGAAAAACGATACAATTGGATTTATCTTGGCATGGTAATAGGATTAGAAGGGCTTATATATAATCCAGATCTTATTGAATACGTCTACGAAGATTATGTAGAAAAAAATAAAATCAAAATAATTTATATAGACTTTGCAATAGATAGTGGCCATCAGACATCTGCTACAGCAGTAGGGTGCTACGGATTAGGAAATGATGGATATTGGTATTTATTAGACACTTATTATTATAGTCCGCATGAAAAAGTAATTAAAAAAGCACCATCTGAGTTGACGAAAGATATATTTAACTTTGAAATAACATTGATAAAAAGATATAAAGCTGTCATGGACAAAGAAACGATTGATAGCGCAGAAGGAGCATTAAGAAATCAATTCTTTAAAGATTACGGAAGAAGATTACACCCAGTTGATAAAGGAAAAAACAAAGAAGAGTTAATTGATTATTCTCAAGACTTTTTAGCTAAAAGAAAGTTTAGAGTATTAGATAACAGTAACAATCAAATATTCAAAAAAGAAAATGAAAATTATATGTGGGTAAAAGATAGTATAGAAAAAGGTAAGCCAACTCCGGATAAAACGGAAAAGGCTTTTTTGAGTTCAGAAAGATACTACAACACATACACAAAAGACTACGCATATAGCTATGGAGACCACACACAAGACAATTTTCAGTATTGGATAAAAGACAATCTTCAAAAATTAGGGTTAAAATTTTAGGAGGAAAAAAATGGATTTATACAACAACATAGCAAATAATCTAAGTAAAAATGGAATCAATTTAGCCACAGGAGATATTTACGATTTAATGGCAATTTGGAAACAATGGTACAGGGGAAGCGTAAATGATTTTCATTATTACACAGAAACAATAAATGGAATAAATAAAAAAAGTGAAAGATTAACTATGAATATGGCAAAAAAAGTTTGTGAAGATTTATCAAAACTTTTATGGACAGAAAAAACACAAATAAATCTTTCTACTAAAAAAGCTACGAAACAGTTATGGAGCGTACTTGATAGTAAAATAAATAGTTTTACCGTTAACTTTCCTATCTTTTTAGAGAAAACTTTAGCCTCTGGGAATGGTGCACTTATAGAATATACATTAAACGGAGAAACAGTAATAGATTACGTTGAAGGAGACGTTCTAATTCCTTATAAATTTACAAACAGCTTTATCAATGGATTAATAACCATATCGAGATTTACAGAAGGAATAGACGAAAATAAGACATATTATACACACATAACTTACCATGAATTTGAAAGAGACGAATATTATATTTTTCATGAGTTATACCAATCAAAAGCAGAAAATGAATTAGGGACCGAAATTAATTTTAAATCCATGTATCCTAATATAGTAAATCCTTTCAAAATAAAAACTAAGTTCCCAAGATTTCAAATACTAAAACCCAATTTAGTTAATAATTTTGATACTCAAAGTCCTCTTGGAATATCTATTTTTGCTAATAGCATAGATAGATTAAAAGCGATAGACATAAAATATGATAGCTTTACACAAGAATTTATTTTAGGAAAAAAGAGAGTAGTAGTAGATTCAACAGCGTTAAAAGCGAGAATGGAATATGATGAAAATACAGGAGGAAGCAGACTAGTTCAATATTTTGATAGTGACGATAAAGTATTTGTGGGAATAAATGGAAATGAAGGACAACCAGCCAAGGAAATAGACTTCAATTTAAGAGCACAAGAACATATAGATAGTATCAATGCAGAATTAAATTGGTTGAGTGAAAATATAGGATTAGGTAGTAATTTTTACAAGTTTGATGGAGTTTCAACAAAAACAGCAACAGAAGTAATAAGTGAAAATAGTCAAGCATTTAGAACAAGAGAACATCACCAAATATTAGTGAATGATGTCATATATGAGCTAATATACGCAATATGCGAAATGGAAGGAATAAAAACTAACTCAATAACAATTATTCCAGACGATAGTATTATAGAAGACAAAACATCACAAAAAATACAAGCACAAACGGAAGTATCAGCCAATCTTAGAAGCAAATTTAATTATCTTACAGAAATAAGAGGGCTTAGCGATGAAGAAGCAACTAAAGAATTAGAAACAATAACAGAAGAAAAACAAAGCAATTCAGAATTATTTGGATTCAATAATATAGAGGAGGAATGATAAATGCTACCTCCTAATTTTTTAACTCAAGTAGAAAACCAAGCAATTGATATCTATAACAAACTTGAATTGCAAATAATAGAAGAAATAGCAATTAGAATAGCAAATTTTGGTTATGCAAATAGAGTAGTAGTAAACGATATTATGATAGCACAAGAAATGGGTTTAATGTACAAAAATATAATCAAAATAGTAGCAAGTTATAATAGTCAAAGTTACGATTTGATAAAAAGAATTTTTGAAGAAGCAGGGGCAAAAACACTTAGTGCAGATGATAGAATATATAAAAAAGCAGGATTAAATCCAGTACCTATCAAACGAAGCAGAAGCATTATGCAACTATTAATGTCAACTATAGAAAAAACAAATTATAATCTTAGCAATTTATGTATGACCACAGCTAATACAGCACAAACCGAATTTTATAATGCAATTAATGAAGCATACATGGAAACACTAACAGGAATGAAGGGTTACTCAAGTGCAATAATAGATTCCATAGAGAAAATAAGTGAAAGAGGTGCGTTTGTAACTTATCCAAGTGGACACCAAAGAAGTATGGAAAGTGCTATTAGAACTAATATTGTCACAGGGATTAATCAAACTTGTGGAAAGTTACAACTTCTAAGAGCGGAAGAGCTTAATTGGGATTTAATGGAATTGACAGCTCATTCTGGAGCAAGACCAAATCATGAAAAATGGCAAGGAAAAATAGTTTCAAGAAGTGGAAAAAAAGGATATTTGTCATTAAGAGACATTAAATATGGAAATCCTGACGGGTTCAAAGGGATTAATTGTCGCCATGATTGGAGACCATACTGTCAAAATTCTAGCAGAACATATAGCGATCAAGATTTAAACCGTATAAAAAACGAAAAAATTAAATTTCAGGGAAAAGAAATAACTAAATATGAAGCAACACAAATTCAAAGAGGAATAGAAAGAAAAATAAGACAGGGCAAAAAAGATATAGCTGGAATAAATGCTATATTAACAAACAGTACTGATAATAAATTAATAGAAGAATCAAGGAAAAAGTTAACTGAATTAAATACAAGACAAAAATTAAACAATTCAACTTTGAATAATTTCTTAAATGAAACAGGATTAAGAAAAGATTATTCAAGATTAAAAGTTTAAACAAGGCATTTTAACAAATGTCTTTTTTATATGTCTTTTAACGGAACAGACAATAAAGAAAACGGGAATAAGTCGACAAACAATAAATGGGAGGTAAAAATGGAAGAAAAGACAAATTTAACAAATCAAGAACAGCAAAACAAAACAGTTGAAGGAAACGAAGAAACTGGGAAAGTAGTTACTCAAACTACAAATCAAAATGAGGGTACAACTGAAATTGATGTGAAAGCTGAAGCACAAAAATTAGCTGACGGTATGCTTGCTAAGAAGATGAAAGGAATGCCAAGTAAAGAAGAATTAAGAGCATTTAAAGAATGGCAAGAAAGTCAAAAAACAGCAGAGCAGAAACAAATTGAAAAAGATCTTGAATATCAAAAAGTTTTACAAAAAAGTACTGAGCTAGAATACGAAAATAAAACTTTCAAGTCAGGAGTAAGATCAGATGATGTAGATTATGTTGTATACAAGGTTTCAAAAATGGAGGGAGAGTTTGAAGAAAATTTATCAAAATTTTTAGAAGCAAATCCAAAATATCTGGCAAAAGAAGAAAGAGAAGAAACACCTAGTACAACAGGAATACAAGTATCAAAATTAACAACTAAAAAAAGTGGTGTAAATGATATTTTAAAAGCAAAACACCCGGATTTATATAAATAAGGAGGAAGAAAAAATGGCTAATCCAATAGTAGGAAAAAATGGAACACACGAAACAAGAGAGGTATATACAGATCAAATAGTACCTTTAATGAGGCAAGAATTTGTAGTAAGGAGTACATTTTCACGAGATTATGAAAGAGATCCTAAAACAGGACAATTACAAGTCCCTGTCAGAAATATGGATGTAAAAGTATCAGACTATGATATTTTGAATGGAACAGAATTGGCTCAATCAGCAACTACTTATCTACCAATTTTGATTGATAAGCATAAAGCGGTAAATGAGTTAATAGATGGATATGAAGCAGAAGTAGTACCGGACAACATTAAAGTACAAAGACTAGAAAGCGCAGGGTATTCTACGGGATATACGCTAGAAATGAACTCCATTAGTGCATTAGTAGAACAAGGAACTGTTGACCAAGATACTTCTGAAACAACATCAGAAAATGTTTACAAGAAGATCTTAAACAAAATTAAAACAGTAAAGAAAAAAGGCGTCTTAAAATCAAGAATGTATGTAGTCATTTCAGACGATATCGAAGAAGAATTATTAACTGATGAAAAATTTTCTAATTCTAGTTCACAGTTAGGGGCTGAACTATTAAGAGAAGGAGTTATTGGAAAAATAAACGGCGTAAAAGTTAAAACATCATCATTATTACCAGAAGATGTTGAATTTATTGTATATGCTATTGACTGGTGCCAAGCTATTGACGAATGGTCAGCTGATGTTACCATCAATAATTTAGCAGATGGAAAACATATCAAAGCTTCTGCGCTACAAGGAAGAATGGAATATACAGACAAGATTACTGATTCAAAAGCAGTACTTGTTAAGAAAAAAGCAGATACACCAATACAATCTTCGGAAGAAAATCTAAACGATGAAGTATAAAAAAAGGAGTGAGTAGGTATGCTTGAATACTTAGAAAATCAAGAAGAATATAAATTAGTTTTAGGTACTAAAAGCGTACCTGACAGTTTTAAAAGATTAAATATAGAAGCAAGTAACTATATAAACTTCCATACACACGGTCGTGTAGACCCTAAAAAAGTAACAATGCAAGTTAAATATGTTACTTGCTTAATAATTAATTTAATTCATAAATCCGAACAAAGCAAAGAAGAAATCGGCAATCTTAAATCTCAAAATTTAAAAGGATGGTCAGAAAGTTACACAACACCAGAAGAGATTGATGAAAAATTAGAAAAAGATAAGTATTCTATATTAAGTAAATATCTAACACAAGAAATTGGAATTGATGGCAAGCCTTTGCTTTATTCGGGGGTGTGCTAATATGAATGAACGCTTTTTTAAAGATTCTGTAACAATATATAATCAATTAGAAGATGACACATATCAAAGAACTATAATCGATAAAGTGTATTGTGATAGGAATAAAAAAACAATAATTAATGAACTTGGGATTCAAAAAGCGAGTTATGGAATTATTGTTATACCAATAAAAATCGCCAAAATAAAGGATTGTTTAGCAATTAAAAGTTATATTGATACTAGATCATTAAAAAAAGAAAATGCTATCTTGAATTTTACATTAAATTCAAGACTAATAGATCATCCTTGGACATTGTTCGACAATGACTATATCATAGATGGAAAATGTACAGAAGATTTTGATCTTAGGAAATTATCAAAAGAGTACAAATTATTTAGAATTTCTACCGTTAATGATAATAGAAAAGGAGGTTTACCCCATTTTGAATTGGAGTTGAATCAATAATGAATAAAAGTTGTGGATATAACGTAAAAGTCAAAATAAACAAACCTAGCAGAATAATTAAAGATCATGGGCTTGACGAAGATGGAAAAGCTACAGAATTTTTAAGAGATACCGTATATCGTTTATATGAACCATATGTTCCACGAAATCAAGGAAATCTTTACAGGCAAACTACTTTTCCGTCTGCTCATGAAATTAAGCATATAGTACCATACGGGCACGCTATGTATAAAGGAAACAAATTTAAAGGTGCTAGTAAGCCAAAGGGAATAAAACGAAAAACATCAAACGAAAGCTTTAAGTTTACGGGAGCACCAAAACGTGGAAAAGAATGGGATAAACGTATGATGAATGACCGTGGACAAGAAGTCTGCGAAGAAGTAGAGGAGTTTGTACGAAATGGAAATTGTTAAAAGGATAACAATCGAAGAAGAACCATCTAAGATGGAAAAAATCAAGGACTATATAAAAACGTGTCCCTTATTAGCTGAAAATGGAAAACTAAATTTGAATTATCTAGAAGATGATATTGATAATTATTCGTTGGACCAAACACCATCTAATCCAATCCTACAATCGTTTAGTGACGGAGGAAGTAAAAGGCAAATTACTTTTGATTTTACCATAAGAGCCCCATTCAGCGCTTTAGAAAACATACAAAATTCAAAGTTTTGTGAAGATTTTATGGAATGGATTGAAAAACAAAACAGCTTGGGTATTTTACCCAAAATTAATGAAATAGAAAAAATAAAATGTACAAGCTCAGGCTATATTTTACAAGTAAGTGAGGCAATAGCAGTTTACATAATACAAATGCAAGTGGTTTATTATCACGAAGCGATATAAAAAAGGAGGAATTAATTTGGAAAAGTTAGTAAAAAGAAGCGATAAAATAGCTTTCATGAATGTAGGAGTGGATACAGAAGATTTTCAAAGAATGAGAAAATTTACAGACATTTCTACCTCGAAAAATTCTAAAGAATATAATAGACAATATGTTGATGAAGAAGGGGAAGACAACGACGTTATAGGCTATTCAGAAGAAAAATCTTTTGCGTTTGATCAGTATACAGAAAATAAAGTGCATGAGAAAATAGCAAAAATAGCAGATGACGAATTAACTGGAGACGAAGCAGTTGTAGAAGTACTAGTTGTTGATAAAACTAAAGCTGTTGAAGGAAAAGGGTTTGAAGCAAGACTAAGAAAATATGCAGTAGTAGCGGATGGTGACGGAAGTTCGCCAGAAGCCTATACTTATAGTGGCTCATTAAAAGCTAAAGGTCAATTCACAAAAGGGACAGCTGTTATCTCAGATGACGGAAAAACCGCAACATTTACCCCCAGTACAAACGCAGAATAAAAATTCTGCGTTTGTAAGAGGAATATTAATAGAAGAATTGGAGGAATTACCATGAAAACAAAAATTCTTAATACAGAGCTAGAAATTGATTTTTACGATGCCGATATGATGGAAAAAATAGAGGAAAGTTTTGCCAATACTCAAAAAAATATTGAGAAATATAAGAAAAGCCAAGATTTAAAATCAAGTGAAATAATAAGAAAAACCTGCAAAATTATTTTTGAATTTTTCAATACCATTTTTGGAGAAGGAACAGACAAAAAAATATTTGGGAATAGAACAAATTTAAGAATTTGTATGCAAGCGTTTGATGAATTTGTGAAAATAAAAAAACAACAAGATGAGGAATTAGAGGAAATATCAAAAAAATATAGTCCAAATAGAGCTACAAGAAGGACGAAAAAATAATGAACATTATTGTTGATGATATTGATAAAATAGTAAAATCTAAATTAGGAACAATTAAAATAAGAACAGATTTTAGAATTTCAATAATGTTTGAATTATTAATGCAAGACAAAAAAATCAGTAAGAAAGAAAAAATTGTCCAAGCACTTAATTTATATTATCCGAATTATTTACAAATAAAAAATTTTGATAAAGCAATAGAAGATATGCTTTGGTTCTATAGATGTGGAAAAGAATTAGCTAATTCAAATACAAATATAAGTAAAAATATTAATAAGCAAATTTATAGCTATGAATTTGACGATGAATATATATATAGTGCATTTTTACACTATTACGAAACTGATATACAAGATATAAAATACTTACATTGGTGGAAATTCAAAGCAATGTTCAAAGGATTGTCAGAAAAAGAGCAAATTGTAAAAATTATGGGATATAGAGCAATAAATTTAGCAGAAATAAAAGATTTAGAAACAAAGAAAAAGTATAAAAATTTACAAGAGATTTATGCTTTACCAGATATGAGAACAGAAGAAGAAAAGGAATCTGATTTCGCAAATGAGTTATGGTAAAATGTCGAATTAAAGAAAAAAGGTTGACTCTTTGGAAACAATATGTTATTATCTCTTTATAAAATAATAAAGGGGGAAATAAAAAGATGTCTAATCATTCAGAAGTTACAGAAAGAAAACCAATTTATAAAAAATGGTGGTTTTGGTTAATAATTATTATTGTTATAATTGGATTTGCGGGAGCTGGATCGAATAAAAATGATATAACACAAACATCATCACAGACAACACAAAAACAAAATGTTCAAGAAAAAACAGAATACAATCAAGGCGAAGAAGCGGTATTAGGAAATGGAGCTATTACAATTAACAAAGTAGAAAGATCACAAGGAGATCAATACGACAAACCTAAGTCTGGAAAAGAATATGTAATAGTACATTTAACTATAAAAAATAAAGGAAACGAAAAATTAAGTTATAATCCATATTATTTTAAAATGCAAAATTCACAAGGACAGCAAGAAAGTATGACATTTACAATTGTTGACCAAGATACATCATTAAAAAGTGGAGAACTGATTCCGGGAGGAAAGGTATCTGGTACAATCGCTTTTGAACAATCGGTAGGAGACACAGGGTTAATATTAATATACAACGACAGTATATGGAGTTCTAAGGAGTTAAAAATAAAATTACAATAAAGAAGAAGTGATCAGATGAAAAAATGGTTTATCTGTCCTTATTGCAATAAGAAAAAATTAATAAAATATAATGAAAACGCTTTATCTAAAGGCGTTTTTTTATTATGTAAAAACTGCGGAAAAGAAGTAGAAATACTAATCAATAAGGATAATAAATAAGTCTTTAAATTGAGCCTGTGAGCCTGACTGGAAAGGAGTTTTCAGACATGGCAGATGGCTCAATTATTATTGACACAAATTTAAACAATAAGGATTTAGAAAATCAATTAAGTAAACTTAGCAGTTCAATTGATAAGGGAATAAAAGGTGCTTTAGTTTCAATTGGAGCAATTACAACAGCAATATTAGGAATTGGAACAGCTTCTCTAAAATTTGGGACAGAATACAAAAAAGCTTCGAATCAATTGCAAACCGAAACTGGAGCAACGGCGGAAGAAATGAAAACACTTGATGAAGCTATGAAAAATACGTACGCTAATAATTTCGGGGAAGATATACAAGATGTGGCTAATACTATTGCTGAATTAAGAAAACAAGTTGGAGTAAAATGGAGTGCGGAAGCATTTCAAGAAATGGCACAAGACGCAATAGCTTTACGTGATACATTCGAATATGATGTTTCCGAAAGCATTAGAAGTGCAAACACTATGATGAAAACTTTTGGAATAGATGGATCTGACGCTTTCAATTTAATTGCACAAGGAGCACAAAAAGGATTAGATTTTTCAGGCGAATTACTTGATAATATTAATGAATATAGTGTTCAATTCAACAAGCTTGGGTTGGACGCAGAGGATATGTTTAACATTTTTGAGAGTGGTAGTAAAGCGGGAGCATTTAACCTAGACAAAATTGGAGACGCAGTAAAAGAATTTTCTATACGAGCAATTGATGGATCTAATACAACAATAGAAGGCTTTACGAAATTAGGCCTAAATGCTGATATAATGGCAAAAAAGTTTGCTAATGGAGGAGATACAGCAAAAGAAGCGTTTTATCAAGTAATTCAAAAAATCAGCGAGATGGACAATAAAGTAGATCAAAGTATTGTGGGTGTAGATTTATTTGGAACTATGTGGGAGGATTTAGGCCCCGAAGTAGTAACTCAATTAGGATCAATTCGCGATAGTTATGATTTAACAGCCGATACAATGAATCAGATTAATCAAATAAAATATGATGATCTTGGTTCTGCAATTCAAGGAATAGGTAGGCAAATTCAAACAAATTTATTATTACCAATTGGAGACAAACTATTACCTGTTTTTAACAATTTAGCAAACAAAATGCAAGAAGCATTTTCTAGTGATGAATTACAATCAAGTATAGATAAAATAGCAGAATCAATAGGAACTCTAATTACAAAAGTTGCAGATTTTGCGGAAAAGTGGTTACCAAAAATAATTGATTTATTGAGCTGGGTAATATCTAATGCACCTGCTATTTTAAGTATTTTGATTGGAATAACAACAGCGTTAAAAACAATACAAATTGTGCAAAAAATAGTTCAAGTAATTAGCATGCTAAAAAAGGCAAAAGAGGTTATAACTGGTGTAAGTGGAGCATTTAAAATACTGAATTTATTGTTTGCCACAAATCCATTTGTATTAATAATAGGGGCAGTAATAGGATTGGTTGTAGCATTAGTTACATTATGGAATACAAACGAAGATTTCAGAAACGCAGTCATCAAAATATGGAATACAATAAAAAATGCTTTTGCTTTAGTAATAAATGCAATCGTAGGCTTTTTTACGGAGACCATACCAAATGCAATAAATAATTTTATAGCTTTTTGGAAGGGATTTGCACAAGGTTTCATGAGCGTAATCACAAATGCTTGGAATGCAATAGTTACATTCTTTACTGAAGGAATCCCTAATTTTATAAATTCAGTAATACAATGGTTTCAAGAATTACCTTATAAGATAGGTTATTTTATAGGTGAAATTCTAGGAAACATTATGCAATTTGGGATAAATGTATGGAATTGGGTTACTACAGAACTGCCTAAAATAATTCAAGAAATAATACGTTGGTTTGCGGAATTGCCTAGCAATATATGGAATTGGCTTGTTAACGTAATTAATGATATTGGCAAGTGGGGACAAGAAATGTTGAGTAAAGCAACTACAGCAGTATCAAACATGATTAATGCAGTAATAGATTGGTTCGCTAAATTACCAGGAAATATTTGGAATTGGTTAACTAATACGATCAGCAATATAATTAACTGGGGAAAGGATATGGCGAATAAGGGAGCACAGGCAGCTCAAGACTTGTTTAACAATATCATTAATACGATCAAAGAATTACCGGGAAAAATGCTTGACATAGGAAAAAATATTGTTAAGGGTATTTGGGATGGTATCACAGGAATGGCGAGTTGGATTGGAGGAAAAATATCAGGATTTTTCTCTGGCTTAGTAGATGGTGCTAAAAAATCACTCGGAATCCATTCCCCTTCAAGAGTATTTAGAGACAAAATCGGTAAGTTTATGGCATTAGGAGTAGGTGATGGGTTTGAGGACAATTTATCGAATGTATATAAAAAAATGAAGGCAAGCATTAATTTTGAAACACAAAAATTAAGTACAAATTTAAGCACAACAGCTAACATCGGAAAGACTTTAAATGCTAATATAACATTAAAATCAAGCGACATCTATATGGATAATGTAAAAGTAGGAAGGGCAGTAACACCGACAATTTCCAAAACCTTGCGAAAGGCAGGTGCATATTAATGTGGCATGCAGAATGGAATAACCAAAATTACAAAATACTAAATGGTATAAATATTGATAAATCAAGTAGTGAGGTTGCATACACAGATCTTATACTTGATTTTTCTAATTGTCATATCGAAGATCTACCGTTCGCTCAACAAGAAGTCAAAATATTCGATACTAATAAAAATTTAAAATTTACAGGATTCGTTTCAGATTATAAGTTACCATCTTTAAAAAATAAAAGAGATATTCAAAAGGAATTATCATTATCATTATTTTCTCCGCGTCAAATGGCAACAAAAAGAACAGTAACTATAATAAGAACAGCGAAACTACAAGGAATCATAGAACAAACAATAAAAGTAATGTACGAAGATGGGTTTTCCTTATCAGAAATCAACATTCCTGACAAGACTATAACAGTTAAATTAATTAGTAGAACAGTAGAGGAAGTATTGAATTATTTATCTCATAAATATTCGCTATATTGGAATATTGATGAATTAAAACATATTTCTATTAGTAGCATAGACTTTATGCTTAATAAAGAAGTTAAAAAAGATATTAATATCAGTAATTATAAAGAAGAAGTAAAAGGATTTTTAAGCCTAACTCCTTCCGTTGAGAATACAAATTATTCTAATATAATAAATGTAAAAAATGCAAGAATATTTTACGAAAAGTTTTATCTTGCCAATTCTTTTTTTAATATTACATTAAAAAAGGGGGATCGTTTAGATTTTGAAAATCCGATCGATATTTCGTATGATACTGCAAGAAGAGTAGCAGGTGATTTATATACGCAAGGATATTCTGCATCAATTACCAATTTGCAGATTTTATACAACAATGATCAAGAAGCATACATAATAAGCGGTTTCAATACAAGTGGAGATATTCAAAATGGATTAAACAGCAAGAATATATCAAGAGATGACTCGACAGAAAACTTATTTACTCTCAACATGGATTCTACCTTCAAAAATTTAGCAACAGGCTTTACATATAAAGGAGAAGATACAATAGTAATTCAAGCTATCAATTCTCAAACATATCTTAAGTATGCAAATATGAAATTAATTAATTGGCATGAAATAGAGAAGTACAAGGGAAAAATTACTCCATCTGGGCAGATAGAAAGCATATTAGATGTAGAAGGTGGCTGGTTTACAGTTGAGGAATTAATTGACTACGTAAGAAGTGTGTTAACAGTTAATAACAAACAAACTAATAAAGTTATTATTCAATGCGATGAAGATAATAGTTTTGTTGTTGGTGATAGGATTGAAATTAATCTCAAAGAATACTATACGCAAGGAAATTACATAGTTACGTCAATAAAAGAAAATAAGGAAGGTAATTTTCCGTCACAGTTTACGATTGAATTAAGAAATACAAATTTGCTTGAAAACTACATTGATTTATTTAGAAGTAATTTAGATATAGAAGAGCAAGAGTCTCAAGTAGAAACAGAATACGTAATTGAATATGCGGAAGAGGAAGTAATTTCAGAAATTCACGAGACTATATTAAATAGTGACAAAAATAGTACTCTAAATTTTAAATTAAGATAAGAGGTATCATATGAAAATAGAAAATAAAGAAGTTTCTATAAAATTAGGAAATAACACTAAGACATTTAAAAATCTCATTTTAAACAACTATTTAGATCTATTCGCTGACAGTTTTTTAGAGTTTAAAAATAAAGATTTACCGTGCTGTTATATTAATATTACAAAAGAAATCGATCAAATAACAGAAGACTCAGAAACAATGAATTTTGACACAATACTAGAAGCAGATTTTTCTAATAGTATAGAAATACTTAATGATAATTCTGTAGTTAACAAGTATTATTACAAAAATGTTGCAGTAGAGGAAAGGAAACTTTCAGAATTTGTAGGACAATCTATAAAAGCGCTAGGTTTTGGAGATTATGATCTTAAAAAACAGAAATATATTATATACGCTTATCTTGATGTTAGCAAATATAACATAGTAATACAAAATGACCAAGAAATAATTATAAGTAGAGTTGACAAAATAACGAGTGATATGAGTTTGTATAAAAATTCATCAAAAATACAATGCCCCATTCACTTGACAAGAAGAGGAATGCTACAAATACAAGGCTATGATTACACCAATATAATCCCAAAACTGCATAGTGTCGGTTTTGGGATTGTTCCGTATGTCCTTAATCAAGAATATTTAGTAGAAAATTTAAAAATTAAGAAATCAGGAACAGGAAGCATACTTATAGACAATTTTTTACAAAATTATCAAAAAAACGAATTATATCCAAACCCTACTTTGTATCCTAGCCCTGATTTATATCCTAATCCTGCCACGTATAATCTACTTATTTATAAGTTTAAATTGTATAAAGAAACACTTCTAAATCCTGACACAGGGGAGATAAGCTATATTGATTCAGGGTATTTTTACACACAATATAAAAAACTTGATAAATATGGAGAATTTAAGCTTTCTATAAAATATGAAAGGAGTTAATACATGAGAAAAATTGATTTTAGCAATTACAAAGCACCGGGCATTTCAGAAGAAATTTTAAAAATTTTACAAGATAACATAGAAGAGGCTATCGACGGAGTAGTTTTGTATGACGATGTAAACGGGAATGATCAAGAAATTAAATTAAGTAGTAGTTTAATTGACTGTAAAAAAGCATTAATAGAATACAAAAATAATGACGGAAATTATGGCTCAATGCTTATCTCTAATCCAAATCGGAAGAACTATTAATATTACGAGTTCAAATGCACATGAAACACAAGAAGCTTGGATAAAAATATCAAACTGGTTAATTAATGATACTGCAATAACGCGACAAGTTTGCAAGGAGATTGCATTACTAAATAGTGGAATAATCATAAATTCATATTCAAGTATTTATATAGTAAAAGTTACGGCTTATTACTAAGAAAGGGGTTATACATGGCTAAAAAAATAATGTATGAACAAAAAGTTGGAATACAAAACGACGAAGAAATTCCAAACATCAATAAAGTTACTGATAATGACTTAAATGAAATAAAAAGTGTTGTTAATGAAAATGCTGATGAGCTCGAGCAAATACAGAAAGAGCAAATATCTCAAAACACACAAATAGAAAAAATAAATCAAAGAAACACTGAGCAAGAAAATAAACTAACAGAAATAGAACAAGAACAAGCCAATCAAGACGATAAGATTAATACAAATGAAGCTAATATTTTAAATTTACAAGAAGTAGAAACACTTCAAAATAAAACAATAGAAGAACTACAGCAAGAAAACATAGAACAAAGTAAAACAATAGAAACACTAAAAGAAGAAAAAGTAGAACTAGAGAAGAACTTAGATAGCGTATTAGTACCGCGGACAAGAAAGCGGAGAATACGTGCATTTGAACGATAGTGCAGATTATCCTTGTTCGATTGCCTTGTTTGGAAATGATAAGCAAGACGGAGAGGTAAGTATTGACAATGCGGTTGAAATTCAAGCAGTAAAAGATAGTGTAACAGTTACAAAATGCAATAATAA
>JAETPW010000027.1 GCA_021771025.1 Clostridiaceae bacterium | reverse complement strand
TGGATCTATGTCAAGTTTTTGGACACTTTTTTTGAGAATTTTTTTACTTTTTTGTTAGTCTCTCATTATCCTAACATGCCTTTTGATTTTCTAGTTCATATGGTACTCTATAGCCGATAGATGAATGGATTCTTCTGCGATTATACCAACTTTCTATAAATTCAAATATTATCCTTCTTGCTTCATCAAATGTTTTATACACGTGTAAATTGACTTCTTCTTTTTTTAATATGGCATTGAAGCTTTCCATACTTGCATTGTCATAAGGGTATCCCTTCTTACTATATGAATGTACTAATTCTAGTTCTTTCAAATATTTCTCAACTTTGTTTGATGTATATTGTGAGCCTAAATCACTATGAAATATTGCTCCTTTTTTGAATTTTCCTTTTGCTCTGGCATTTTGTATTGCTTTTACTACTAGCTCTGCGTCCATTGTTTCACCATAGCTGTATCCTATTACACTCAAGCTATACAAGTCCATCACTATTGCTAAATACGTCCATCCTTTTTCTTTTGTGTAAATATATGTAATATCTGATACCACTTTTTCGCGTAATCCTTCTGCCTTAAAGTTTTGAGCTAATAAATTTGCTTTATTTGTATCATCTACTTTTCCTTTACTTCCTCTTGGTTTAAATTTCTTTACTGTTATTGACTTTAAACCCATCTTTTTCATTCTTCTTGCTACTCTTTTTTGACTTGCTTTGATTCCTCTTTTTTCTAGTATTTTCTGGATTTTTGGTGAACCATATCTTCCTTTTGATTTTTCATATTCTTCTTTTATTTCTTTATCCAATTTTTCGTTTGCTTCTTTATAGCCATTTTTCTTTTTGTTTATTTGATAGTAATACTCCGAACGTGCTATTCCCAATACTTTACACATTTTTCTTACATCATGTACTTTTTTATTATTTTTGATAAATTTTACTTTATCTTTTTATTTTTCCATATTCTTTTATCCATCTATATAATGTTGCTTCTGGTATGCCATATTCACGCTTTATTTCACATATTGGCTTTTTATTTTCGTATAATTCTACTATCATTTTTTTTAAATCTTCATCATATTTTTTGGTTGCCACTTCTCGACACACTCCTTTCAAGTTAGTGTACATAATCTATTATACACTCTCTCATAAAATGTGTCCATATATCTATTCTAACATCAAATATATTCACTTGCATTTACTACTCCATAAGTATGTCTAACTTTTAGTTCGTTCTTACCATATTCTAGATTAAAATCTTTTAGATATTCTTTAAATGCAATACTTGCTTGTTCAAAGTCAATCATTTTTATCTCTCCTTCATAATCTATTATAAAGAATATATATTCACATGTTAAATAAATATTTCATAACTACAAAATAGTCTGTTTTGAAAAGATTTGGTTTATTGTTCATAAGTTCTTTTATTTCTTCTTTTGTAAAATAAAAAATATCTTCAATTCCATCTTTATCATAATTTATAATTGCTTTGTCATAATTTAATGTATAGACTTTTTGAAAAGTATTACTTTCACTAATATATGGATTAAAATATGCTATTTTGTTTAATCCAACATTCTTTATTCCAAGTTCTTCTTCTAATTCTCTGTATGCTGCTTGTTCATAGTTTTCTCCTGAATTAACATGTCCCCCAACAGAAAAATCATAACAATTTGGAAAAATTTTTCTATTAGAACTTCTTTTTGGTACTAATATTTTATTTTCATTATTAAATATTAAAATATTTATAAATCTTAATTGATTTGGTCTAATATTTTTTTGTTCGTTTTCTTTAATTTTTCCAATTACTTCATCATTTTCATTAACAATATCAAAAAATTCTATTTCATTTTTCATCATGTTGCATTCCTCTCTGCATATACTTTAATCTTGATGGTAAAATTACTTCTGGTACTAATACTTTTCCATTTTCAATTTGTGCAATAGGTATATATTCTCTATAACTTCTTTGCAAATCAGGACTATCATACATAGGTATTATTACATTCTCGATTACTTGTCTGATATATTCTTTTTTTATTCCTTGATATCGACTTGGAATTAACTGGCAACATTCTTCGCTTGATAGTCCATATTTTACTTGTAAATCTTTAATTCTAGCATCTCTTAATTAGTTATATGCATATTCTCCTATTCCCCTATTCTACTGGTTTTATATTTAGATATATTATTATCAGTTAAGAATAATATTTCATTCCAAGGTATTGTATAAGTTTCATGACAGGCTGAACCATGACTTAAAAATGAACCATCCCAACCTTTTCCTACATAATCAATCATTAATTGCTTTTTTGTTTGATAGTCTAAATAAAAACAGCCATCTACATCATATGTAGGGCAAAATTTTCCTTTATTCCAATAAATAATAGCCACACCTTTTGTTCCTAATCTTTGTGACTGTTCTTTAATCTGTTTTATGTATTCAAAAATAGTATATCTATTCCCATTTCTTCCGCCAATTCCTATAGGAATGCTTCCTACTTGTGTATCTGAACGCATACAAAATTCATTCTGCTCATTAAATGTATCAAGTAATGTTTGTACTTCTTCTTCATTTTCAATAATGTAAAAATTGGAATATGTGGGTAAATTATATCTCTTGGCAATAAGAAAACCTGATGCTTTACCATAATTAGATATTTTCTTTATGTCATTTATATTATTTCCATCTAACATTTTTTCCTCCAAATTAATATTCATTAAGCTACTTTTATTCCTGTATTTTTTACTTCTACTACAAAAGGTGTTTCATCATTTTCATAATCTGCAACTGTTATAATATGTGGCTCTATTCTATAATCTATCCCTTTTCTTAATATCATTAATTTTACTTCTTCATCAAATGTATCTGTTTTTATGTCATCTGTAATTACTGCTATATCAATATCACTATCTTTATGTTCTGTTCCTTTTGCATAAGACCCAAATAATATTATTGCTACTACATCATAGTTTTCTTTTACAACAGCAATATATCTATCTACTATTTCTGCTATTTCTTTGTTTATTTCTACTTTAATATTATTTCTAACCATGCTTTTACCTCCTTAATTTTATTTATTTTTTCTTCTGTATATTCATCTGTGCATTTATTATAAAATGCTCTTTTATAGTCATCATATCTTGTACTTAAATTAAATGTCGTTATTTCATTTAAAGTCACTTCTTGTTCTTCTGTTAATTCCAAATTCAATTTTTCTGCTAAATATAATAAATCGTGAGTTTTTGGAGCATACGGAGCTCCTTTATTATTTTTTGCATATAGTGCCTTTAATAGTTTCTCTATAACCATTTGTCCAAAAAATAAACAATATGTATTTCTATTTTTCTCTTTTAAATCAAGCATTACATCATAATCTTCATCAGCACTTTCAATCCAATAATTCATTAAATCTATATTATTCATAAACTTCCTCGCTTTCAGTACATTATTATTATACCATTAAAACTAAAATTTTACTACATTTTATTGACAATATTTTGACATTGTTACTTATTTTCTTGTAACCACTCATAAATCTCATCTTCAGTAAGTTCTCTATGTTTTAGTTTTGTGATTTTTTCTTTTGCTTGTTTTTTCCAAACTTCAAATTCTTTCTTTAGTTTTTTGTCATCTTTATTTTTATTAACAATACCAAATTTTTGTTGATATGTTTTTCTATATTCTGTATATGCTGATTTTTCTTGTAATCTCTTGTTATACGAAAGAATTGCACCTTGCTCTCTACAAGTTTTTCCGTTTTCTTTTGGGTAATCACAATATATTTCATCTAATCTTGAGTTTGGTATAAAATACATACCACAGTTTTGACATTTCTTGATTGGGTAGTTATCTGTTTTTGATAATTCTTCTAATATAGCATAACAAATGCTTGATATATCGTTACTTTTATGTGTATTTACCATTGATATAAGCATACCTTCTTCTTTTAATTTCTTTAATAGGTCAATATCTTCTGAATTTCCTAGTTCTTCATATTTGTTAGAATAGTTATCTTGTATAACTTCATCATTTTTTATGTAAGAATATAGTTTGCCTTTTCTTTTTATTAGATATACTGCATATCTTTGTGAATGTGTAAATGGTTTTAATTCTTCTATTTCGTTTATATTATATATGTAATTGACTGCATCTATTATTTGTTCTTGTATGTAAATAATTTGTTCTTTTAAGTGGTCATATATTTTTTTAGTTTCTTTTAGATATGTTTCATCATCTTCGTATTTTCCTTTTAATTCAAATTTGTAATCTTTATCTATATCTTTTAATATTTCAAATCCATAGGCATAGAAAAAGTCTTTGTATGCAGTTTCATAAGTAGATAAATCCGCATTTAAAAATCTTAATAATAATAGTCCTAGTCTTTCTACATAAGGAAAATATAAAGTACCTGGCTGTTTTAATCCCATATCTGTTCCTTCATTTTCTTTCCATTTGATATATCTTGTTCCTCCACCTTTGTTACGACCATTTTTATGATTATCTTTTTCTTTGTCATTAAAATCAAATGAAAAATCAGCTTTATAAAAATACATAGGTGTAGAATAATATTCTTTCTTTTCTTCTTTGTTAAACCAAATATAAAAATCATCAAAATGTTTTACTTCTGGCAAATCAATACTCATCTCAACACTTTCCTCCGTTTCTATCAAGCTTTATTATAAACAATTTTAACTTTTTTAATAATTGTTATTGACATTCTAATTATATTATACTATAATCAGTTTAATAATACAATACTTTTTGAGATAATTATTGTTTTAAGTTGTAGACTAAAAATTCACTACAACTAAAATTAAAGGAAACGGAGGTGATTACGATAGATAAAATAGCTGAAATAACAAGACTTTTTTATGAAGAACATTTAAGACCAACAGATATAGCAAAACAAATTGGTGTAGGTAAATCATATATAACAAAAATTATTCAAAAAGATAAGAGATATATTAAAGAAAAAGAATACCGAACCAATCAAAGTAAAGAAAGACACAAAGTTTGTAAAAGAAATTATATCAATAAAAGACGACAAGCTGATAAACAAGAATATCAGGCAATGATAATACAAATAAATAGAGATAATGAATATTTATCTACTAAAAAGAAACTATCTGATGAAGCATTTTCAAATTGGAACAGAGGAATGTTTGATTATGATAAGCATAGTAGTGATTTAGTATTAAAAAATGGAATAAATGTAGGTTTTGATGTACCAAAAAGAGTAAGTAATATTGTAAATCCAAGTTGTATAAGAGCAACAGTTTAATTGATTAGCACTTTATGAAAGGGCTATTTTTTTGACTTTAAATAAGAGTTTTATAAGTATTTTAGCACTTATAGAACTCTTAATTTTTGAAAGGAGAAATCGAGAATGATTTTAAAAAGAAAATTCAAAAAGTATGTGCATTATTAGTAAGAACAGGAGGAATTGCCATGAACGAAAAAATGAAAAAGAAAAATGAAGTAACTATTATAAACAAATTTAAAGAAAATGAGATAGTAGATATAAAAGAACTTTTAGAAAATGCTTTTAAAATATACTATAATATGCAAATGACTAAACACAAAGTAAGCTAGAAGTTTTTAAAATAAAATAATTAGTAAGTAACTCGCCTATAATTTATAGGTGTTTTTTGTTGACTTTTTTAAAATAAAGCTATAAACTAAAATTATAATTATAGTCGAGGCTTACTAATGGAAAGGAGGAAATTTTGTTAGTAAGCAATGAAACAAAATATAACTGTGCTTTATATTGTAGATTGTCAAAAGATGATGATTTACAAGGAGAAAGTAACAGTATAACAAATCAAAAAGAAATATTAACACAATATGCAAAAGAAAATAATCTAAATATTTATGATGTTTATATTGATGATGGATATAGTGGTACAAATTTTGAAAGACCAGACTTTAAAAGAATGATACAAGATATTAAAGGCAAAAAAGTAAATATGGTAATTGTAAAAGATTCTTCAAGATTAGGTAGAGATTATATTGGTTTTGGAGAATATGTTGAAAAAATATTCCCAGAAAATCAAGTGCGACTTGTATCAATATTAGACAATTATGATTCGGCAATAGATAATGGTGTTGCAGACACTCTCCCATTTAGAGCAGTAATAAATGATTTATATGCAAAAGATATTTCTAAAAAAGTAAAAGCATCTAAACATAAAAATGCAGTAAATGGATTATTTAATGGAAATCGAACACCTTATGGCTATAAAAGGTCTGAAACTGATAGACACAAATTAGTTATTGATGAAGAGTATGTGCAATATGGAAACCTAGTTCTATAAAACACATTCTAAAAAATGAAGTATATATTGGAAATATGGTACAAGAAAAGTGTAAAAGAATTAACTACAAATTAAAGAAACGCATAAAAAATGATAAAAGCGACTGGATACGAGTAGAAAATACACATGAACCTATTATCGATAAAGAAAAGTTTTATGCAGTACAAGACATTTTAGCTAGTAAATCAAAAACGAGAGTAAAATCAAGAAATCTACTACTAAAAGGATTAGTTGTTTGTAGTGATTGTGGTAAGAAAATGGGAATAACAACACATAGCAGTGATACAGTTTATATGAGATGTCATACCTATGCAATACTTCCAAAACAAAAGCTTTGCACACCACATAATATAAACTATCAAAAGTTAGAAAACGCAGTGATGGCGGAAATCCAAAATATATGTCAGCAATATTTAGATAAAAAGAAAATGAAACAAATAATAGATATAAAGTATGAAGAACTAGAAAAATCACAAGAAATTAGTAAGCTAAAAAATCAACTTGCAAAATCTACTGAAGTTTTAGATTTTCAAATTGAAAAATTGTATGAGGATAAATTAAACGGAATTATCAATAATAATGACTTTTCAAGAATGTATGATAAAAAAGTAAAAGAAAGAGAAGAAAATGAAAATAAACTAGAAGAACTAAACGAAGCGAAATTTGAAAAACAGACTATAGATTATGAAAAAGTTATGAACGATTTTTTAGAAAAAGATAATATTACAGCATATATGTTAAATAGCTTAATCGAGAAAATTGAAGTTGATAACAATAAACAAGCAACTATTTATTATAAGTTTAGTGATTTGAATAAATTATCAAAGGTGTCATAAAGAAATACCAAGAGCATGGTCCGTTGGACCACAAATTGCTGTTTAGGGAAAAATCCCTAAAACCCTTTTTAGCCCGCTGGGAGAAAATTTTTGATTGATATTTTGTAAAAAGTGCTTAAATTTTTTTATATATCTTCTAAAAAATATAAGACTTTTTTGTTATTGTTTTTATCAAAATTTTTCTTTGCGTGTGTGATATTATTTATTATTTTTCTTTATTATTATTTGTGTAAAATTTTTTAACATACTGTACTTCATATTTTAAATATCTAGTTGTTCATATTTTCAACTACTGAATTTTTCAATACTTTCAGCAGATTTATTTCGTTAATTCTATAATAAGTTTTTGGTGGAATGTCTATATATTTTACTTCTAAAATGTTAGCATTTTCTAATATAGAACTTGCTGTTCTTTGCTTATATGGTGTTAATTTTGTACTACTTTCTATGCTATTTTTAGTCGCAAAAAAGAAACCATTTTTTAACTGATTTCTTTTCTTAAAATAATTATATCTACCATATAATTCTCCTAATAAAATAGCAGAATTAACTCCAAATTTATTTATTAAATCTCTATTAGCAATAATAAAATTAGATTGTATTATAAATCTATTTTCCATAGCTTTTTGCACTCCTTTTTCTAAAATTATATTTTGATTTTCCCCCAAGCAGAAAAAATTTTTCCCCTTATCTTTTAATAAAATATTGATATTAAGTTTTTCCCCCGAAAGTGAAAATGTTTTCCCCATATTTCCCCTTAAATGTGGAATTTTAATAAACTATTTTACTTTTTCTTAAACTTATTTAAACTATATTAAATTTTTAAGAAATTCTTGTAATTTAGTAATATCAATACTTATAAAATATAATCTTAGAAAATTAAGTGTTTCAAAAGTTGTTATTTTTGGATTGGATGTTCAACTACGAACTTGCAGATCGGGGGTTCGAATCCCTCCAGGCACACCAGAAAACGACTATTCGAACTTGATTTGTTTTGTGGTGGCTTTACCATAAAATTTCGAAAAACACAGTTCTTAAACTAATTTGAGAACTGTGTTTTTTTAGTTAAAAAATAGAAATTTGATTAAAGCAAAGCCAAATCCAAAAAATCATCCCTAAACCCATGACTCACCTCATAATAAAAATGCAAGCACCTAGCCATATAATCAGGTTCCACTTGATAATAATCAGCAATTTCACTAACAGTATGCAAACCATACCTCATTAACTGCTTAACTTCATCATAAGGAAAAAAACGCCTCCAAGCAGTTTGGTCAGCCAAAAATTCAGCAGCAAGAATTTTATCATCATCTGTATAAGAACGATAATAAGAGCCGGAATAAAAATGTCCCAGCTCTTGAAATAAAACAGTACGAAAGGAAATATTAGTATCAATACGAAGAGGATCTAAAACAATCACTGTTACATTCTGATAATGAGCAATCATACCACGACTATGAGAAAGTGAATGGTAAACTAGGTGAATATGCTCTTTGTGTAACAAGTGATATAAATCTTGGGTGTTCATGAATGATGCTTTTGATTCTCCTCTTCTTTTTGTTTAGCCAATAAACATTCAATAATACTTTTGGCAATTTCTTGATTTTCTTTATTTAAACCTCTAATTCCACTGGCAAAGGCAATATCAATTTCATCTAATTCAATGGTTTCATCAACATATCCACAGATGTACATTAATTCGGAATAAGTAGTAAGGTGGAAAGAAGACTCCGCAATCTTCTTTAATGTTTGTGGCTTAGGAGGATCTTCCAGTTTTTCATTCATATATTTCGATAAATAAGTACGATTAATAGAAGATTTCTTTGAAAAATCTCGTTGACTATCATATTTATTATTTATTTCCTGCAAGATTTCTGCAAACCTTTTTCGATTAAACATGACAAAACCCTCCACTCATAGTATAATATAATCATAGCAAATAGTCAATCCAAAAAGTTAAAAAAAGTTGACCAAAAACGATTGACAAGTAAAAGAAAATAAGATAGAATCAAAATGGTAAAAAAAAATTTACCAATACCAGTAGAAGAATAAAGAAAAAATAAGTTCATCCCTTATTTTTTCTTTATTCAGTTTAACAAAAATTAACCAAATGGATAAAGGGAGAAATAAAAGAGGGAAATATGAATTTATTTAGTCAAATTAAAAAATATAGAAAAATATTAACCAAAACAATAACTAAAACAGGGATCCATTCAAAAGAAACAGCAGAAATAAGCAATCAAATTGATAATCTCATCGTACAATATTACAAACAAACAAGAACAATTAGTTTTCCAACAACAAGTAGCACAAATCAATTTTTTGAAAAATCCTATCAAGCATTAAAAATCTTAACCTTAAACAACAACAAATTCCCCACAGTTGAAGAATGGAATCAATTTGCTAAAGAAAACAATTATTTAAATCATAAATCCCTAGAATACATCACACGTTTAGATTGGAATTATTTAGAAATCAAAGTGCAACGAGAATTAAATTTTGAACTGAACTAAAAACTTTTCCGCTTAAACCATTGGTTTGCGGAATTTTTCTTCGCCAGTTTGTCGAAAGTGACGGTAGAATCCTTGACAACAAATTTCAATTGAATATAATAAGAAAGAGATATAAGGGCCGCGAAACCATTCTATCTCTTCCCATCACACACTCCAAAGAGTATGCAAAATAAGTATACCCTCTTGGAGAAAAAAAGTCAAATACGACAAAAAAGTTTTTAGAAAAGAGGATATTTTATTGATGAAAATTGAAGAATTTATTCAAGAACGAATTGAAGAAAACAAAGATTTGTTTACCCAAGAAGAACTAAAAACCATAAAAGAAAACTTTGTTTTGATTAGAAAAATCTATGAATTAGGCTTAATGAACGGAAATACAAAAAAGAACTAGATCACTCGGTTTAAGAAGAAATCTAGTTCAATAAACAAAAAATAAACATATAAATATATGATTTATTACAAGCATTGTAGCAAAAAAAGGGCTTTAAGTCAAGGAAAAATCGAAAAACTTTTCACGCGACTCATTCCTCAAAACATTAATCGATAGAATAAGTCATCAAATCACGAAAAGCTGGATCATATAAATTTTTTCCTTTAGCATCAAAACGGGAACCATGGCAAGGGCAATCCCATGTTTTATCTACATCATTCCACGATAATAAGCAACCAAGATGAGTGCAATAAGGTTTAACAGCATAAACGCGAGAAGTAGGATCTTTATATATACCTACTTTTTCTCCATTAACCTCAATAATACTACCAGAATCAGGAGCAATTTCATCAAACTGCATTTGAGGTCTTTTCAATTTGTCCAAAAAAAGTGAATGAACAGACTGTACCATCATGTTTTTCATTTCGGTATGGTTTTTTAAAGGTTGCAGACGGGTAGAAGAAAAAACAGAAGAAATAGGATTTTCCTTTCCACAAATAGAGTCAACAATTATTTCACAAGCTACTTGAGAAGAAGTCATTCCCCATTTTTTAAACCCTGTACCGACGTAAACATGAGGAAGAGTGGAGGAATAAGGACCAATATAAGGAATCTTATCTAAAGGAATACAATCTCTCGTATTCCAACGAGCCAAAATTTCGGCATCAGGGTAATAGCGGGAAACTAATTTAGCTAAAGCCCCATAACTATCCTGCTCACAAGTAGGAATCCCTGTTTTATGATCACTGCCACCAACAAGTAAAATCTTTTTTCCTCTATATTGAGCTGTACGAAAAGAATAAGTAGGGGTGGTAGCTGTGATGAACATTCCCTTAAATAAAGTTTTCTTGGGATCAACAGCTAATAAATAGGAAGTAGACTGATACATCTTAGCAAAATAAAAACCAGGAACATTCAAAAAAGGATAATGAGAAGCCACAATCACATAAGAAGAGGAAATTCTACCGCCAGTAGTTTCAGTAAGATAGCCATCACTATACTTGCGAACATCAGTAGCAGTAGTATGGGTATAAATTTGTCCATTACGCGAAGTAATACAATCACATAAAGCATATAAGTAATGCAAAGGATGAAATTGTGCTTGATGAGGAAAACAAACAGCACCTTGAATCGGAAAAGGTAAACCGAACTTTAGTCACAAAGGGAGCCTCAAAATCTAACAAAGATAAAGCGGAAATTTCTTTCTTAAGAAAAGGAACTTCTTCCGGCTTAGTCGTATAAACATAAGAATTTTGCCATTCAAATTGACAAGAAATAGATTCTTCTTGAACAACAGAAGCAATATGATCAATTGCCCTTTCATTAGCTTGTAGATAGTCTTTTGCAAAAGAAATACCATACGATTGAACCAAATAATCATAAAATAAACCATGTTGGCTAGTTATTTTAGCAGTAGTATGCCCAGTTGCTTTATAGCCAATATCATCTTTATCCACAATAGCAACAGAATAACCACGTTTGGTTAACTCATAAGCACAACTAACACCTAAAATTCCACCGCCGATAATAGAAACATCGACATGAATATCCTCAGATAAAGGGGAATAGTTCTTTTTTTCTTCTGTAGTATCTATCCAAAATGAATTCATTTAAGTAACCTCCTTGTTATGGTATTAATATAACCAAAAATGAATAAAATAGTCATTAAATTGGCAAATGATAGGTTATTATTTTTGTGTGACTTTCCTTTTCGACTACTCTATAAGAACAACCTTTTCCTATCTAAAAATTCTACGAATCAAAATTCATAATATATTTCTTGTCACTGGATAATGGTTCAGAGCTATTTTAGGATAAAAGTATTAACCACTTCTTTTGAATAAAAACAAAAAAACTGGAAAAATTAAAAAAGACGTGATATACTTAAGCAAGAACAAACAAAAGAGGATAAGATTGAAACTTATCATCAATCATCCAAATACAGGGAAACCTTCGGGTTTACCCATAGTAAGAAAGGGGGAATATGCTAACGTTCAACGTTAACATATGCTAAGAAAATGGAAGAAAATTTAAAAGAAAAACTATTTAATACCCAAAAAGACGGCTGGGAAACAGTAGGGGAGGAAGAAAAAAGCAAAATTTTTCACTTGGCCAATGACTACATGAAATTTTTAAATGTAGCCAAAACAGAACGAGAATTCATCAAACAAACCGAAAAATTAATCCAAGAAAACGGATACATCGACATCAATGAAAAAAAAGAGTTACAAGCAGGAGATAAAGTCTATTTTAACAATCGTGGGAAAAGTATGTATATAGCCATTATCGGCGAAGAATCCATCGAAGAAGGAATGCACATCATTGGATCACACGTTGATTCTCCAAGACTAGACTTAAAACCAAATCCATTATACGAAGATACAGGATTAGCCTATTTCAAAACACATTATTACGGAGGAATCAAAAAATATCAATGGACAACAATACCACTTAGCATTCATGGAGTTATCGTAAAGCCAAATGGAGAAAAAATTGAAGTATGTATAGGAGAAGAAGAAACAGACCCTATTTTTACCATTACTGACCTATTACCACATTTAGCCCAAGAACAAATGGAGAAAAAATTAAAAAATGGAATTGACGGGGAAGATCTAAGCTTATTAGTAGGAAGTATACCATATGCTTTAGAAAAAGGACCAGACAAAGTAAAACTAAACATCTTATCCATTCTTAACCAAAAATACGGAATAGTAGAAGCAGACTTAACCAGTAGTGAACTAGAGTTAGTACCTGCTTTTCGTGCAAGAACATTAGGGTTTGATGGAAGTATGGTAGCAGCTTACGGCCAAGACGATAAAGTATGTGCTTACACGTCAATTGCTGCTATGATGACATTAACTCAAGTAAAACACACAGCCATCTGTATCTTATCGGACAAAGAAGAAATCGGAAGTATGGGAAATACAGGAATGGAATCACATATGTTTGATTATTTCGTATCCGAATTATTAAATCGATTAGGAGCCAATCGCCCTAATTTATTAGACAAGGTATTTTGTTACTCCAAAATGTTATCATCAGATGTAGATGCAGGATTTGACCCACTTTATGCTTCTGTGTCAGATAAATTAAATGCAGGATTCATCGGCAAAGGAATCAGTTTAAATAAATACACAGGATCAAAAGGAAAATCTGGAGCTTCAGATGCCAATGCTGAATACGTTGCTTGGATAAGAAATGTATTAGAAAAAAATAATATTCGTTATCAAGTAGCAGAACTAGGAAAAGTAGACATTGGAGGAGGAGGAACAATAGCTTACATTCTTGCCAATAAAGGAGTAGACGTTATTGATTGTGGAGTACCGGTACTTTCTATGCATGCGCCTTATGAGGTAACTAGTAAATTTGATATCTATTCAGCATACAAAACATATCAAGCATTTTGGAAAGAATAAAAAAAGTTTTTGTAAGAAAAAATAAGTAATAGATAAAATATAGTAGAATTTAACTATCATTAATAATTGATCAAAAAAGTTTTTTAAGTTAGTGATTAGATAAATAGACTTTTAACTAATTTAATTTAAGAAAAAACCCTTATGAAACTCATAATTTGAGAGTTGCATAAGGGTTTTTGATCATCAAACAGTAAAAAATTCAAGATAAATGAATAAAAATAATAGAAAAAATTATCGTTTATTCATCTATCCATGAAAATCCTTAAGTGAATCAATAAAAGAAAGAAGAAAAGCAATTTTCTCCTGAGATAATTCACTTACTTTATCGGATAAATCTAATTGCCATTGAATTTCATCGTGTCTAACTAAATCTTTAAAAACAACATTAGGAGCAATTCCTAACAAATTCATATAATGAACTAAAGTTTCGATTTTAACTCCACCATTTCCATTTTCAATTCTCGATACATATTTTACAGAGATTCCTAATTTCTCAGCCATTTGTTCCTGAGTTAAATGATTCTTAACACGATAGTCTTTTAAAATCTTTCCAATGGCAGAATCAATATCAGATTTTGTAATAGAATTCATACATTACCTCCGTTTTTTATCTAAACTAAGTATAACAAGGTTAAAATTATTAGAAAACAAACTGCAAATGTAAGATACAAAAAAAGGAAATAAAAGGAAGTAATGAAATAATCGACAAAATGTGACATTATAGAAATAATAACATCTAACTTAAAGTATAACCAAAGAAAAAGAAACTATACAAAATTTCCGAAAAGAAAAGAATACATCTCCATGATGGGGATATATCCTTTTTCAACGATCTTATCAAAAGTATAGATAACAAAATCTGTCGAAATAAAGAGTAACCTAATCGTTATAAAATCATTAATAAAATTTTAAATTGTCTTCTAAAATATCAACAATAGGCAATAATTCTTCACAGTCTGGTTGAATATAAAATAAAGGACAATTGGTATTGGGATCCTTAAAAACAGTAATTTTAATTTCACCAAACTGCTTTACTTCAATCTTTTGTTTCACTTAAAAATTCCCTCCTTTTTTCTTTCGTATTTTTTCACTATATCAAGGGAAGAAAAGTCACCATATCATATTTTACGAAAGCGAGGAAATCATATAGAAAAAGAGAAAAAGTTAACGAATAAATAAAAAACAAGAAGAATACCGTTAAAAAAGTATAGTTTGCAACATTTTTTAGAAAAAAATTGACATGAAATTAGGAAAATGATAAAATTTTAATAGAAATTAACATAATTGATTATATGGGAAATAAATACGAATGTGTAATTAATTTCTAGGAGGTATAATTATGCAAAAAAAGATGAAATCAATTATAGTTTCAACAGTTACAGCAATACTGTTAGTAACTTCTTCTCTTCCTGTTATGGCGGCTGAGCAAGTCCGGGGTGTAGCAAATACAGAAACGGATCAGACAGCGAAAGCTATATCATCAGCAATGCTTCAATCATATTATTATAGTGGCTCCCTTACACAGGGAAAATACATTAAGTCAGTAACAATCAATGGACACGCCAAGTTAATAAAATGGAGAGTTGCAGGTGCAGGGGGGAATGTTATCTTTCGGATGACAAATACTTCAACAGGTGATTCGAGAAGTTTTACAACAACTGCCAATGGTGTTTGGGGATCTAGCACATATCTTACAAGCATGGACAGTGGCACTTGGAATATAAGGGTTGAATATGTTTCAGGTCTTGGACACAACCAAGTATGGCTGGAGTTTTACAGTTAAAATTAGAACCTTGAAAAAATAGGTTGAATTATTCTATAGTTTATCACATTCGTATTTTATTTTAGGAGGGTTTGAAATTTGAACCCTCCATTTTTACATTAATGTAAGGAGAATAATAGATGAAAATAGAAGCCAAACTATCCTACAAAAGCAGAAAGCAAAACAAAAAAAGAACAGTATATACCATCATATCAATCGCTTTATGTACATTTCTAATAGTAACAACAATAATGCTCATAACAAGTATTAAAAATGGAATAGCAGAAAAGATAACTTCACAAAATAATGATTATCATTTTATCATAAAAAATTTATCCATAAATGATGTTACCAAGATAAAAAATAAAGAATATATTGACAAGTTATTTATTCAACTAAATAATAAAGAAGAATTATACGAAATAAAACAATCAGATATCCCCTTATCGATAAAAGAGAACATAACGGTATATCTAAAATATGACAACATAAAAAAAGTAGATAAATATTCAACCGATATGATGAGAACATTAAATTTATCTTACCAAGACGCGGAAGAAAAATGTGAATTCAATCAAAAAGTTCTCAACCTATATGGATTAATAGATACATCATTAGTCAACATAGATTATTTGCCCATGGCACAAGTAAGAGTAAACTTTTCTTATCTTTTAGATAGTATGATAATTGTAATTTTATTCATTTTTTCTGTACTATCAATTGTCATACTATACAATTCATTTCTTATTACCATAAATGAAAGAAAAAAACAATATGCAATATTAACAAGTATAGGAGCAACAGAAAGTCAAATCATAAAAATCGTGTTTTTTGAAACTATTGTGGTAGGAATATCAGGAATTCTTATCGGTAGCGTAATTTCTTACTTAGGAACAGAAATAATACTAAAGATGATCAATCAGATTTTAATTCCTACGAGTTATCATTTTAGACTAATCATTGATGCAAAATCTATTTTTTTAGCATTATTCATAATTATTGCTAATATTTATCTTTCAGCCATAATTCCCGGAATAAAAGCAAGTAGTACATCAATTATGGGAGAAATGAAAAACAATAAACAAATAAAACAAAAGAAAAAGAATAGTATAATAGAAAAAATTCTTCCCGTAGAGGGGAGAATAGCCCTAAAAAATACGAGAAGAGATAAAAATAAATATAAAGTAATCATTATGTTATTCGTCATATGCTTAACATCCTATATAGTAGTAAATACCTATATTAGTTATGAAAAAGAAGCAGCAGATTTAATAAATGAATATGATATTGATGCAGAATTAACAGTTGATTTAACATCAAAAATAGATTATCAATCCATATTAAATAATTATACTACCAAAACTGGCAAGGCAATAGTATATACAGAATACAAGATAATGGGTACAGAAATAAAAGTAGAACCAGAAAGTGCCTTACTAGCTAATGGAGATTTTTTGATCAAGTCTTATGAAGATAACAAAAAAAGTATACAAATGGTCATCATTGGATTAGAAGATAAAACATATAATCAATATATCAAAAAAATAAATGGTAACTACGGTGATCATATTATTTATAACAAAGGTCGTGTATTAGAAGGAGAAAATGAATTTATTTATAAATATTATCCAGTATTTAACACAAAAGACAACTTAAAATTAACCCTGATAGACCCAATCTATAGTGAAACAAAGAATCAATATAAAATCATTGATGATAAAAACGTAAACGGAAATTTTATCCTAACAGAGGAACTTGTAAATGGATATAAAGAAATGAAAAACAAATTTGGAGTACCAACTATATTTATCAAAATGGATACTTACAACAAAATAGAAAAGAATATTAACAGTTATTATTTGCAAAATGAAGATAGTATTGTAGAATGGATATCCCATGATGCTATAGAACCAATACACATAAAAGTCAAATGTGAAGATATTTTTGATTTTTCAAGTTATATAGAAGAAATCAAAGAAAAACAAAATGTCGACATCAATACAGAATATTATTCAATACAGAATGAAGAAAAAATCATCTATATAAATATATTACAATTAATATTAGGTATTATAATAATAACAACAATAGTAATAGGAATGACTAGTGCGATAAACATCATTAATGCAAGTTTAAGTGAAAGAGAACACGAATTTTACTTATTAACTACCTTAGGAGCGACGTCAAAAAATATCAAAAAAATGTTAATTAGTGAGTGTATCTACATGTTACTAAAAGCAACAGTAATATCAATTATCTTATCCATACCAATTATCATGATAATGACAAAATACTTAGAAAACGTAATCGTTCTAAGCAAAATGGCAATACCAATTAGTAATATCTGTATTTTTACTAGTCTATTATGGGGAATATCTTTATTAGTTGTTTTCTATTCAACAAAATGGATAAAATCAATAAAAAAGGATTAAAGAACCATTTATCAATCAAACAATCGAATAAATAAAGATTAATAAAAAAGGGGGAATAGGATAGGTTTGAGATCTATCCTATAATAAAAAAATGGAAATAGTAAAGGTAGAAAAGGTAACTAAAATATATGGAAAAGGTGAAGCAGAGGTAGTTGCGTTAAATAATATATCTTTTACCATAAAAGAGGGAGAATTTATAGCCATTATCGGCCCTTCTGGAAGTGGAAAGTCTACGATTTTACACACAATTGCAGGTCTAGAAAAACCAACCAATGGAAGAGTCTATTTTTATGATAAAAACATCTATGAAATGAACAAAAAAGAACGAACCATATTAAGAAGGCAAAAAATAGGAATTATCTATCAATTTTATAACTTAATTCCTACTTTAAACGTAGAAGAAAATATACAACTACCCATTGAACTTGACAAGAAAAAAGTAGACCAAGAAAAGCTACTAGAAATCATGAAGTTTTTAGAGATAGAAAATCGCAAAAAGCACTTACCAAATGAACTATCAGGAGGACAACAACAAAAAGTAGCTATTGCCAGAGCATTAATGATAAATCCAACCATTATCTTAGCAGATGAACCAACAGGAAACTTGGATTCTAAATCTAGCAAAGAAATTATGGAGCTATTAAAAAAAGCAAATAAAGAATATCATCAAACAATTGTTATGATCACCCATAATTTAGAAATGGCGAAATTGGCAGATCGAATCATACAAATAAAAGATGGAAAACTGCTCTAAAAACTGAACTCATTACCATCAAAAAAACATATTTTTACCATTGACAGAAGGTTAATAAACTTCACTTAAATAATTTGCAATTTCTGTAAAAAACATTTTTTAGATAAATTTTTTAATAAAATACTATAATATTCTAATAAAAAATGAATAAAAAATGCAAATACACAAAAAATATTATAAGAACAGGTTTACTTTTTTGAATAAATAACATATAATGAATAAAAGAGGTGAAAAAATGTTAGTTGAATTTAGTGTAAAAAATTTCAAATCATTTAAAGAAAAAGTGACATTTAGTATGGAAGCAGCAACAGGAACGGAAAATGAAAAGAATATGATAAATATACCAAATATAAATGAAAAGATTTTAAAAAGTACAGCAATATATGGAGCAAATGCTTCAGGAAAAACAAATCTAATAAATGCCTTTTCAGCAGCAATATTAATGATAAGAAACTCAAATAATAGACAGGTAGGAGAAAAGCTAATAGAAATGGAACCATTTGCTTTTGATGAAGAAACTAAATTACAACCTTGTGAATTTGAATTTGTCTTTTATATGAAAGGAATAAAATATATATATGGATTTATAGCAGATAAAGAGAGAGTATATGAGGAATATCTATATCAGTATATTACAGCAAAACCTACAAGAATATTTGAAAGAAGAAATGTAAATGAATATAAATTTTTACAAACAGATGAGAGAAAATTAAATACGATAAAAACACAAAATATCGAGAATAAATTATTTTTAGCTACAGCAACGACATGGAATTATGATAAAACAAAAGAACCATACTTATGGTTTGCCAATCATATAGACACTTATGCAGGAGGAATATCATTAAATGATTTCGCTTTAGAATCATACAACAAAGAAGGTAATGAACAATTCAAAAAATTCACATTAAAATTACTAAATGAGGCAGATATAGTAATAAAAGATTTTAATGTAGAGATAGAAGAACATGATATGGATAGTAATATGATAATATTATTTAAACAATTAAATCTTCCAACAACAGTAACACCACAAAAACAAAGAGACGTAAAAATAAGAATGATACATGAAATTACAAATGAAAAAGGAGGCAAACATAGTTATGAATTAAATTTAAAATACGAATCTTCAGGTACGCAAATATTATTTTATTTTGCCCCTATATTAAAAGATATCTTTGAAAAAGGAAAGATAATAGTAATAGACGAAATTGAAAAAAGTTTACATCCTAATTTAGTAGAAATGATTATAAAGTTCTTTCATAACCCAGAAATTAATAAAGGAAATGCACAGTTAATATTTAATACACATGACACAAATTTATTATCTTTAGCGATATTTAGAAGAGACCAAATATGGTTTGCAGAAAAAGATCCAAAGAAAGGGGCTACCGACTTATATCCTCTAGATGACTTTTCCGTTAGAAAAAATGAAAATATTCAAAAAGGATATTTAAATGGAAGATATGGAGCAATTCCTTTTATAGCCACAGGTGATGGATTATGGAAAGAATAGAAAGAGGTAAACAAAGAGGAAGAAATCGACAAAATAGGAAACGAAATCCTATTATTGTAATAGGGAGTGAAGGTACAAACAAAACAGAAGAAATTTACTTTAAGAATTTTAGTAGTAGAAAATGTATAATAAAATTTTCTACAGGAAATAGCACAGATCCAGTTGGAATTGTTAATGATTTAATAAAATTTATCAATAATGAAATTGGAAAAGAAGACGATGATAAATATTATGTCATTTTAGACACAGATGTAAATCAAAATAAACAAACTCAGATAGATAAAGCAAAGACAATAGCCAAAGAAAATGGGGTTGAGTTAATCACTTCAACGCCAACATTTGAATATTGGTATACATTACATTTTGAATATACAACAAAGCCATATCTTTCAAGTCAAGAAGTTCAAAATGAGGTAAAAGATAAAATCAAAGGATATACAAAAAGTATGAATATATATCCTGTTTTAAAAGAAAAGACAAATATTGCGATAGAAAATGCTAAAAAAGTAGAAAAGCATCATTTAGACTTAGGACAAACAGTAGATAATGAAAACTGTAATCCATATACAGCAATATATAAAGTTGTAGAAGAGTTAATAAAAAGAAATAATTGATATACTAGAGTTGTTACGTTTCTATGCAATCGCATAGATGAAGGGTAGAAAAATAAAACCAAGTTTTTTTGCTACCTTCTTTTTTGAGTTAGGATGATTTTTGACAAAAAAATCAATCATTTCTGATTGATTTTGTATTAATTCTATTCTATTAGTTCGAACAGATACATCATTGGTGAGCCAGGAGGGATTCGAACCCCCGACCCCAGGCTTAGAAGGCATTGGTATAAAAATCTTAAAATACTTAAAATTAATAGAAAACAAAACGAACTAGCAAAATTTTGACACACACTTTGACACACTAAGAAACAAAACTATTTAGTTTTTTAATTGCGTTTGATTTGTCTTCCTCGTCTAGATGTGTATATATGTCTAACAAAACTTGTATATTCTTATGTCCTGTAAAGCTTTGTGCTTCTTTTAAATCTACACCTGCTTTATGAAGTATGCAAGCGTAAGTATGTCGTAATTGGTGATAAGTAAAATATATTTTATTGTCCTCTTTCAATTCAAAGTTAGCATTTATCTGTTTTTGCTCTTTCTCAAGGTCTTTATTAAGTCTATTTAAAATATATTTTATCTTTCTTTTAACGGTTGTTTCAGACATTATGTTGTTTGTAGAATTTGGGAATACATAATCATTGCCGTTATGCTCTTCTTTTAAAAGATCTAACTTAGCAAATAGCACATTCAAGATAGGGACTTTACGGCTGTACTCATTTTTTGTTTTCTTGATTACTGCTTGATTTTTATCATAATGAACGGCTTTTGAAATATTAATATAACCATTTTTTACATCTATATCTTTATATTGAAGCGGAACTAGTTCTTCTCTTCTTACTCCCGTATATATCATAAACAATATCATAAACATATCAAAATCATTCTCAGCTAATTTCTTAATTCTAAAAATAGTATCTTCTGACAAGGGTTGTTTTTCGGGAGATTTGTATTTTTTTATTTTAATTCCTGAAGCAACATTTTTATAGATAAATTCATTTTCTACAGCGGTCTGAAGAATTTGTTTTATAGTTAATAATGTCCATTCTTTTCTTCTAGTAATACCTTTTTTACTCATTATATTTAAAATGTTAACGATGTCAGATTGCTTAAGATTTTTTAATTTTATATTTCCGATATATGGCGTTATATACAGACGAATAGTAGTTTCATACATATCTATAGTAGCTTGTGCTTTGTCAGACTTATATAATCTTAACCATTTGCCAGCCCATTCGCCGACAGTAAGGATATTGTCAACAGAAGAAATTCCTTTGTTTGACAAATGCTTTAATTCTATATATTGATTTTCTAGATCTTTCGGATTGTCAGAATATATACTCTTTACTTTTCCATTTACACTAACCCTTTTCATCAGTCGACCATCTTTTCTCACAGTATAACTAAACATTCAAAATCACTCCATATTTATTTTTATAAAATTGTATGCAATCTCGCATATATTCTTCTGTTACATCGAAAAATTCAGCTAGACTATAAAGTGTATTAATTCCGTCTTAAAATTGCTGATTTTAAATTCTCAAAAGGAATAAGTACATAATAACTCCATTTCTTAGCTCGATATTCTTGTTTGTCTATTAATATTCTATTAATGCAAGAAGCAGGATAAGTTGCGTTCATATAATAATGTCCTAATTCTTCAGCTAAAGTGCATTTTTCATCTAAATAAGTACCAAAATTATCATAATTTAAAGCAATAGCATTTATATTTTGATAATTTAAGTACATTCCATCTATGTCCTCTATTTGCCAATTATAAATTTTTATTTTTTCTTTTTCAGCAATACTATATAGAGAATTTAATTCCATTCTACATATTTTCTCCTTTGTCAACCTGATTCTTAACAAAAATAGCAAAATCACGAATTTGTTTTTTTTGTTGATCCGTTAATTTTTCATAATCCTTTTTAGACATTCCTATCATTGCTTCGTTTAGTACATCATCTATTTGTTCTCCTGCGTTTCGTACATTAGTTTTTCCGAGTAAGTAGTCAACAGATACGTTCAAAATATCAGCTATTTTCTCTACAACTCCAAGTTTTGGAAGCTGTTTAGCATTTATATAATTGGATATAGTCGCTTCTGTTATGCCTGCTTTTTCAGCCAATTCGTTTTGTTTTATATCTAATTCATCTATCAAGCTTTTTAAACGTATAGAATATTTATTTTCCATAACTGCCTCCTAATTATATTAAAGTTAACGATATTATAACATATTATAATTAAAATGTAAAAAATATTAATAAAATTATAATAAAAGTATTGACAAGTTAATAAAATTATAATATACTCTATTTGAAGTTAACAAAAATATAATTTTAAAAGGAGGCAAAAAGTGAAGACAAACGAATTAAGATCAGAAATGGCTAGAAAAAATATAACTCAAAAAGATTTAGCTGAAATATTAGGCAAGACAGAGGTGACCGTATGTAGAAATATCAATTCAGGAAGAATGACAATAGAAGATGCTACAATTATTTCAAATTCATTGGGTTTAACATTAGAAAGACGAGCACAAATTTTTTTAGAATAAAACTTAACGAAGTTATAATTTATTAACAAAAAAGTAATTCGGAGGGAAAGTGGAAGGACTAGAAAAAGCAAATTTAGCTTTAAAGCATTTACAAGAATTAGTAAAATTAACGGGTAATTTCGGCGAAAAACAAAGAAGTTTATTCTGTGCTTTTTAGATTACCTATTTAAAGAAAGTAAAAATAAAAAAATATTAAGAGAATATAAAGGAGGAAACATAATGTCGACAAATATATTAAGCAAATCAAGAAGAAAATTTATAAAAGTAAAAACTTTTGCGGAACAATTTGATATGAGTGACAAAACAGTATATCAAATGTTGAAAAATCCAATTTTTGAACCAGCAATAACAAAAATTGGAAAAAAAGGGATAAGGATTGATCAAGACAAAGTTTTTGAGATAATGCAACAATATTATAGATAGAATGAAGGTGAGAACAAATGAAAAGAAAAACAAGAAAAAACAAGATATATCAACTAATAGGACAAGCAGTAATATATAGCACAATATATTTATCAGCAGTTGCGATTACCATATTCGGCTTTTGCCAAAACACGATTTATTAAAAAAGAGAGGAGAAGCGGAAATGGAAGAAAAGATAAAAGAATTACTTCAAAAGATAATAGTAGAAGCTTACGAAGTAAATAAAAAATTAAGTATAACATAAATGTTGATTTTATAGGGTCTGTAAGCGGCATAAGTGCGTACTATTTTAAAAAAGAAGACACAAGAAAAGAAGAACTAATCTATCTAAGCAATGATATTTATCTAAACAATACTATTTATTTTGATGAAGAAAGAGCAGTCAAAAAACTAGAGAGACTATTAGTAAACATAAAGAAATTAGGAGGTAAATAACTATGTTAAAAATTTTCAAGAATATCGAAACAACACGTGAAAATAATCTATTAAAAAAAGAAAACAACGAAGTAAAAAAAGAGAATAAGAAAATCAAAAGAGAAAATGCACAAAACAGAGATGAAATTATCAATTTAGAATTGCAGAACTATCATGCTAAGAAATTAGCAGAAAAAACATTAGACGCTTTAGAAAGCTTGCAAGAAATAGACAGAAGCGGAATTGATGAAAAAGAAAAAGCAAAACATAAAAACAGTATTATTAATTATTTAAGAATACGCAATATTGACATAATAAAAGAACTAGACGCGTCCGGTAAATGTATCTAGTTCAGTAAACAAAAATTCATATATAAATATACGATTTCTATTCAATTGTATCAAAAAATTGAGTAGAAGTCAAGAAAAGGAGAGAAACAAAAAAATGAAAAAAAGGCTAATTGAAGATTTATTAGATGAATTAAAAATGAAACCAAATTTCTTAGGATATCATTTTTGGATCACAGCAATAGAGATTTATGCAGAACACAAAACAAAAGGAATGTGTGGGACATACGAAGAAGTAGCAAAAAAATATAATACAACTAAAAGCAGAGTAGATAGAAATCTAAGACATACATATGAAGACAAGAAAGAAATGATTCAAAAATATTTTAATGTGAGTTA
>JAETPW010000026.1 GCA_021771025.1 Clostridiaceae bacterium | reverse complement strand
ATATTCTAGGAGATATTATATCATGTTATGGAAACTAAATAAAGAAAAATTAAAATAGTCGTTTTTCATGGCGCTTTGTGCCGAGCGAAGCGACGGAATGGAGGTTTTTATGAAAAAATTTAGCCTTGCAAAAATATTTTTTATCATTTTAGTTATCATATTAATAGTGTACCTAATATTTGTTTGTTCAAAGTGGTTATTATTAACAAATATGAGTAAAAATTATGAAACAAGTAAAAATTTGAATAATTATTCTTATATTCATGAGTCTCAAACATCAACTATTCATTATTGGCAAAAGGATCATATGAAAAAGTTACATTTTCAATTAGCAAATGGAGAAGGTGATTTTATTCTATGGGAAGATACTCGATCAGGCGAAAAATATACTTTTCAGGAATTAGGTAAAACTTATTCTGTTGCTCATCAAGGAATTTCTTCTTCATTACCTCGTTCTAGTTATGTTACAGATCTAAATGAAATGTATACAAGATTTTTATATGCTCTTAATCCAACTATTTTTATATTAGTAGGTCATTATGAAGAAAGGTCTTGTTATAGTATACATTCTTTACTACACGGCGATGTTACCGAAACTGTTGATCAAGAAACTGGTTTATTGGTATATGGAAAAACTCAAGATGGTAGTGATGGACACATAAGGTATACATTTAATCAAGTTACTGATCTAGATGTTGAAAAACCTGATCTATCGCAATATGTTTTTGTTGAAAAATCTCAATAAAACTTTTATCCATTTGTTAAGTAAGCGATGATTCCTTATTATTAACTTACTTAAAAACGATACTTAACTGATATTCAGCCTTTATGTTCTGCTCAAGAAAAGCCCCCTAGGATAAAATTCCTACGGGGCTTTTCTTATTGAATTAACTCTTGAACATTTCTTTTTATTTCCTTATATCAATTCTCCCTAAATAAGCTTTATTGAGATCATAAATTGGCATAAACATTAACTCACTATTACCTAATAAACCCATAGTAAACAATTCCAATGATTTCCAATATCGTAATAAATGGTAATCCAATCGTGAAGTTTAATTTCTGAGTTTTATGGCGAAACGTATACATTCCACTAATGGTTCCTATTCCTCCCCCTAATGCTGTCACAATAAATATCGTTTTTTCTGGAATTCTCCATTTTCCTTTTTTCGCTTTTTGTTTATCGATATACATGATGGCAAACCCAATGATATTGATAATAATCAAATAAATGATAATATTCTGTAGGGTAAATATTTCTTTCATTTGGATCCCCTTTCTTTCTTTTCACTTTTTTGTTACTCATTCCCATTTTCTTTGGCAATTTCGTTCTTCTTTCTCTTTTACCGCTTCTGCTAAATTAATATCTAAGGTGTTGCATAAACTAAGAAGATAAATAAATATATCCGCTATTTCACCATCAATATCACTTTCTCTTGTCTTGCTTACATCTAATTTAAAATTCATCAGTTTACGTACTTCTTTAGCAAGTTCTCCCATTTCTTCGGTTAAAAATAACATTAGGTTTTGAGGAGTATCTTTTGTAAATCCTCTTGTTTCTCTCATTAGATCAATATACTCCTGCCAAGTGGCTAATCCTGTTTGATCATTCATGGTAATTAATCGTTTTTTTAGGTTTTCATTGTTCATTTTTTGTAACATATGTTAGCGTTCAAAGCCAACATATTCCCCCTTCCTAACTCTTTTTTTATTTTTTGACCATAACAACTCAGGTGGTATTCATGAAAATCAATAACTATATCCCCTTGAGAGCGGACTAGATTTATGCAGTACCTGAGTTGTTTTTTTGGCCAAATGCACTAAAAGGGTCTGGCCTTATTTACGCATTACCCAAATAAACTCATCTGATTACTTTGGCTCATTCCTTCTAAACAGCCAAATGTTTTGAGCAAATCGGCTACTGAATTTCCTACTTTAGAACGGATTTTCATGTCATCAATTGACATAAATTTTCCTTCTTTTCTGGCTTCTACTATTCCTAATGCTGCTACTGTTCCAAGCCCTGGAATACTGTTTAGTGGTGGTCTTAGTGCATTTTTTTCTAAGTCTACTTTGAATTTTGTGGCATCTGATTCGTACAGATCCATTGGTAGAAAAGTAAAACCTCTTTCGTACATTTCTAATACTAGTTCTAGTACAGGATACATGACTTTATCTTTTTGGGTGGCATTATTGCCTAACAAGTCAATTTCTTTCATTTTATTTTTGACTTTTTCTTTGCCAAAACACATGATTTCACTATCAAACTCGTCTGATGCACGAATGGAGAAAAAGGCGGCATAATAGGCTAGAGGCTGATGTACTTTAAACCATGCAATTCTAAACGCATTGGTTACGTAGGCTGCTGCATGGGCTTTAGGGAACATATATTTAATTTTTTCGCATGATTTGATGTACCAGTCTGGTACATTATTTTCTTTCATGAGTTCGACAAAACTTGCCCATTTTGCTGGATCTTTTAGTGCTTTTCCTTTACGTACAGTTTCCATGATTTTGAAGGCTGAGTTTGGTGGCAATCCTTGTTTCATTAAATAGATCATAATATCGTCACGACAACAGATGGCTTCTGTTAAGGTTACGGTTCCTTGTTCGATTAAACTTTGTGCATTTCCTAGCCACACATCAGTTCCATGTGATAAACCTGATATACGAATCAATTCGTCAAAGGTTTTTGGCCTGGTATCGACTAACATTCCACGAACAAATTTGGTTCCAAATTCAGGAATTCCATAGCTTCCTACTTCTGAATGGATTTGGTCTGGTGTTACCCCTAGGGCATTTGTGGAACTAAAAATTGACATGGTTTCTTTGTCATCTAAAGGAACTTTTGTAGGATCAATTCCAGTAATGTCTTGTAACATACGAATTACGGTTGGATCGTCGTGCCCTAGTATGTCTAATTTTAATAAGTTCGAATCAATGGAGTGATAATCAAAATGGGTAGTAATGATGTCTGAATTTGGGTCATCTGCTGGATGCTGTACTGGGCAAAATTCATAGATTTCTCTTCCTTTGGGAACAACGATAATTCCTCCGGGATGTTGCCCTGTTGTTCTTTTTATTCCTGTGCATCCATTAGATAATCGTTTAATTTCTGCATTATTAACAGGGATATGTCTATCTTCAAAATAGCCTTTTACGTAGCCAAATGCTGTTTTTTCTGCTACTGTACCAATGGTTCCTGCTTTAAAGGTAGTTCCTTTTCCAAAAATGACTTCGGTATAGCGATGGGCTTTGGCTTGGTATTCTCCGGAAAAGTTTAAGTCAATGTCTGGTTCTTTGTCCCCATTAAATCCTAAGAATGTTTCAAAAGGGATGTCCATTCCGTCTTTTGCTAATTGTTCTCCGCAGTTTGGGCAGGTTTTATCTGGCAGGTCGAATCCATTTTTTACGCCATAATCGGTAAAGTCTGAATATTTACAGTTTGGGCAACGGTAATGGGCTGGCAAGGAATTTACTTCTGTGATTCCTGTCATGTTAGCCACAAAGGAGGAACCTACTGATCCTCTGGATCCTACGATGTATCCGTCTTCGTTTGATTTCCATACTAGTTTTTGGGCAATGATGTACATAACGGAAAAACCGTTTTTGATGATGGAATCGAGTTCTTTGTCTAGTCGGCTTTGTACGATTTCTGGCAGAGGATCTCCATATAATTCGTGTGCTTTGCTGTAAGCGATGTCTTTAATGGTTTGTTCACAACCTGGAATATGTGGTGGACATTTTTCTGGTGAAATTGGGCTGATTGGCTCACAAAGGTCAGCTATTTTATTGGTATTGGTGACAACTACCTCATAGGCCTTCTCTTCCCCTAAATAGCGAAATTCTTTTAGCATTTCTTCTGTGGTACGTAAGTATAGAGGTGCTTGGTTGTCAGCATCATCATATTTTTGCCCTGCTTCTAAGATACGCCTATAGATTTCATCTTGGGGATCCATAAAGTGTACATCGCAAGTAGCTACTACTGGTTTATTTAGTTTTTCCCCTAAAGCGACAATTTTTCGGTTAATCTCACGTAATGTTTCTTCGTTTGGTACCATTCCTTTTCTGACAAGAAATTGGTTGTTAGCGATTGGTTGGATTTCTAGGTAATCATAATCTTCTGCTATTTCTTCAATTTCTTCATCGGTTTTTCCTAGTTCAATGGCTTGGTACAATTCTCCTGCTTCACAGGCACTTCCTAGGATTAGTCCTTCTGAATATTTTTTGTAAATGCTTTTTAATATACGTGGTTTACGGTAAAAATAGTCTAGATGGGATATAGATACTAGTTTGTATAAATTACGCAGTCCTACATAGTTTTTGGCTAAAATAATGGCATGATAGGTTTTTAGTTTTTTGTATTCGTCTTTTTTAGCTTGTGGATCTGCTGCTACTTCATCAATGTCTTCAATTGTTTTTGCTCCTTTTTTGGCTAGCATTTCTAACATGACGTTAAATACTTTTACTGTGGTATCTACGTCATCTAAGGCACGGTGAGCTACTTCTACTTTAATGCCTAAGTTTTCGGCTATTTTTCCTAATTTGTATTTTTTGTAATCAGGAAATAGGTCTTTGGCTAGACTTAAGGTATCGATGTAACTATAGTCGAATTCGTGTCCTAGTAGTTTTGCATTTTGTTTTAAAAATCCTACGTCAAAACTTGCGTTATGGGCAACAATGACACTTCCCTCTAAAAAAGCTAACAATTTAGGAAATACTTGGTCGATGGTTTCGGCATTCTTTACCATTTCATCGGTGATGTTGGTAACTTCTGTTACTCGTTCTGGAATGTGTTTTTGCGGATTAACAAAACAGCTAAATTCATCGACTACTTTTCCCTTTTGTACTTTCATGACTCCAATTTCGGTGATTTTTTCCGTTACTGCGGAAAATCCAGTTGTTTCTAAATCTAGTACACAGTAGGTTGTATCTAAGCTTTGCCCTTTGCTATTGTAAACCGATTTGGTATTGTCTGGTGCTAGGTAGGCTTCTACTCCATAAATGACTTTCATGTCAGGATTATCTACCCCCAATAATTTATGGGCTTCTGGAAAGGCTTGTACTACTCCATGATCAGTGATGGCAATGGATTTCATGCCCCATTTCATCGCACGTTTGATGAGATCGGTTGCTGATGTCATGGCGTCCATTTGGCTCATTTGGGTGTGCATATGAAGTTCTACACGTTTTTCTTCTGCGTTGTCTTGCCTAATTTCTTTTTTGACTCCTTCTGATTCTACTATGGTATTTGCCATGACGGTTAATTCATTAGAAAAACTGTCCATTTGTGCTGTTCCGGCAATTTTTATGCCTTTGGCATTTTTTAGTCGTTTGATGACTTTTTTGCTATTATCTTTGGTGAGAAAAGCTTTACAGGTCATGGTGCTGGATCCATCATATACATCAAAACTAAGTAGTACTTTTCCTGATTTTAATTCTCTGTCTTCTAGGTAAATGACTTCTCCGTCTAGCGATACTTTTCCGTCATCTACACCTAAATCGGCTATTTTTACCAGTGGCTCATTGATGACTGGTGTCATGCCTAAAATCAGTGGTGTGTCTTCTTCTTCGGTTGGTAATTCAGGAATGTCTTTGTTGTCTGTTTCCATGATGATGTTAGAAATGATCGTAACGTCACCTGCATAGGTGTCTAAGCCTGCTTTTCCTGTTGTTTTTATGGATTTTGCTTGTTTGATTTTATCGGCTATTTCTATTCCTTCTTTGGCGTTTGTGGTAAAGGATTTACAGGTGATGGTTCCTGTTCCGTCATAGATGTCGTAGATTAACATTCCTTTTCCTGATTTGGTTTCTTTACATTCACAGGTAAGAATTCGTCCTTCAATGGTGATTCTTCCTGAGTTACTGTTAATTTCTTTGATGGTTACCTTTTTTTCTTTGGCTTTGGATGGTTTTCCCATGAGATAGGCTATTTCTTCTGTTTCTTCTGGTGTATTTTCTTCTAGATCGCTTAAGTCTTCTTCTGGTATATAGCCTTCTAACCCTTGAGGTGGTTGATAGTCTGGATCGTGAAATTCAGGGCTTTCTGCTGGGGATTCTTCTCTATCATTTCCTTCTGGGGTATAGGTTTTATGGTTTTCTTGCTTGGCCACTTCAATAGCTTCTTGGCTGACTAGTTCATTTAGGGCTTGCTTTTCTAATTCTTTAGCTTTTTCTTCGTATTCTTCTATGTCGTATTTTTGGATGTCTTCTTTGAGTTCGATATGATAGGTTTTACCAAATAGATTTTTTACTACTTTTTCGAGTTCTTTGTCGGTTTTTTTGGCTCGTAAAAAGTCTGCTCCTTTGATGTGCATATTGACTATGATTTTGGATTCTTCTATGTGAATGGTACTTTTTAGTAATAGCATTGGTTTGGCTAGTGGATATTTGTGGGCCATGTAACAGATGATGTTTTTCCATTCTTGGTCGATGGGTTTGAGTTTTACTTGTTCATCGTAGCGTAGAATCATTTCTATGGATTGAAAGGAAAAACGTTCTTGTAAGAATTTTTCAAAGTACCAGATTTCTTTGATTTCGATGTATTCGTGACTGGTTAGGGTGATGGCTAACGTGTTTTTTTTCTTCAGTAGGTTTAGGGCCGTGACGCAGGCTTCTTTAAGGTTACTGGTGGTTTGGTAGTCACTGAATATTTCTTTTACTGGTTTGGTGGTTTGTTTTTGGGTTTCTTGTGGTTTAGTGATTGATTTGATATGGGTGGTGTCTTGTGCGTTTGATTCTGACATTTGCGATTCCTTCCTTTTTCTTGTTTTCCCTTTTTCGATTTTTGTCATTTATTCCATTTTTATGGTTTGATTGTATCATATTTTTTGAAAAATAGAAAGTAACCTTTTTAAATTTGCAAAAAAAATATAGGTTAGAAATTCTAATCTATATTTTGATTTATTAGTTTAATTGATTCCAAGTTGTACTTCTACATTAGATTTAAGAAATGTCCTACAACTCCAATAATACTTCCTAAAATAATGGACATGATTGTCATTGCTATTGGACTTTTTTTGTCTTCTTTAGCTACTAAAATAATTACTGGAATTGCTGTAAGAATAGCAACAATGCCACCTTTTAACCACCATAGATTCTCAAACCAATTGATGCCAAAAATAATAAAAGGAACTATTAAATAATAGACAAATGCTGATAGGCAAGAGTATTTATCAACTTTCATTTTAATCATTGGTAATACATCTATTACTCCTGCCACTATTCCAATCAATAATGTTAATAAAAAATTTATTTGTTTCACCTCCTTCTAAGCAAATGTATTTTATGAGTTGATTTATGTTAATATTTTTGTTAGCTTTTTATTTATCTGCTGGAATTATTATATCAAACTAATTTTCAAATGTAAATAAAATACTATCTATTTATATAATTGAGTGTAGATTAGCATTCCTATGAAGTTTGACAATAGTTTAAATGCCATTCCTTGTGCTAAACTTTATGATTGTTTTGCTGGGAAATTTAGCGTATAAAAATCAAATTACAGAACCCATTTCTCTAAAAGATTTAATCGCCAATTATCCTATTATGCAAAAAGAGCCTTCTCAACTAGATCATTTTTAAATTTGTTGATGGAAGAAAATCATATCAATTTGCACTCTCAATTTGATATTGTGAGCTACAGCTTGGTAAAAGATTTTGCCAGAATTGGAATGGGAATTTCTATATTACAAAAGAATTTACAAAATCAGAATTAGAAAGTAACGATCTGTACCAAATACCAATTATTGAAAAAATACCTGATAGACATTTGCGGAATCATTACTACAAAATCTACTATTAATACTCTTGCCGCTCAAAAACTAATTGACATGATTTTGACACCCTGTCCCCAAAAAGGGTAAAATTGCCAAATTTTACCCCGTCCCCAATTGGGGAGTTTCCCAATTGAGGAGTTTGAAAATTTAGCCATTAATGAATGATTTTTAATTTTTAGGAAATACTAAAACAAAAAAGGAGGTTTTTACATGGATAGTCCAGTGTATATTTTAAATGAAGTCAATAAGGGAATTAAAATGGGAATGGATTCGATTTCTACGATTTCTGAAAAAGTAAATGATAATAATTTACGTAATGATTTGGAGTTTCAATATAATCAGTATAATGATATTCTGAATCGTGTTAATGGTGAACTTCAAAGTTATGATGATTTTCCTGAAGATGTTCCTGCTATGCAAAAGGCTATGAGTTTTATGGATATTCAGATGAGTACGTTAAATGATAAGAGTAATTCTAAAATTGCAGAAATGATGTTAAAGGGTACGAATATGGGTATTATTGAAGGTGTTAAACTTAAAAATAATAATCCGGAGGCTCCTGAGAAGATTCAAACGATTTTGGATGACTTTATTCAGTTTCAGGAAAATACCGTGGAAAAGATGAAGAAGTATTTGTAGAAAAAAGAGATGAAATTTTTATATTTCATCTCTTTTTTCATTATAGATCGGGTTCATAGCTAATAGATCTTTAATCCTAATGTCATTACTACTTAGCCCATATTATCGAATAGCCAAAAAGCTAATTAGGCACAGGTTAGAAAATTCTAAGTATATCATGATAAGTAACATACAATGATAACGCAATTAATATTGAAAATCCCAATAACTGAATATTGATCTCTGTTTCTTGTTTCATTGGTTTTCTTCTGATTGCTTCGATGATTAAAATTAAGATTTTTCCTCCATCTAATGCAGGAATTGGCAAAAGATTGGTTACTCCCAGTGATAGTGATATTAAAGCCAAAAGATAAATAAAGTCTTGAATTCCATTTGTTTTAGCTACTGCTTCTGAAATTCCAACTGGTCCCATCATTTGGTCTACTCCTACTTTTCCGGTAAATAATTGTTTTAGGTTATCCACGATTGAAAAGGCAAATGTTTTTGTTTCAATTCCTCCATAGATGATGTGGTTTATCCATGTGTCTTCTGCTGGTTGTAAATTTACTCCTAAATAGTAGGTAGAAACATAATCAGGTGTTAATTCAATTTGTACTTCGGCTTTTCCTCTTTGTACAGTAAGCAACATCGTCCCTAATCCTGGCGTATGGATAATATTAAGGGCTTTGTTTACGTCTTCTCCGATATCTTCTCCATTAATTTTTATAATCTTGTCATTTGCCTCAATTCCCTGTTTAGCTGCTGGGCTGTCTTTTTCTACTGTAATAATTTTTGCTTTTTCGTCTAAGTACATTCCCGTTGATTTTGTTTTTATTTCAGATGGTTTTACGGTTACTTCTTTTCTTTCTCCGTTTCTTTCAATAGTTAGCTTTATTTCGTTTCCTTCATTTTGGTCCATTACTTTTTTCAAATCGTATTGATGATTGATCTTTTGATCGTCAATTTGAATAATTTTATCGCCTGCTTGTAATCCTGCTTCTTCTGCTGCATATCCTTCAATGGGGGAATTAACAATATTGGTTACGTAATTTCCTGTACATGACATTAAGATAAAATAAACCAATACTCCAAAAATGATGTTAACTACTGCTCCTGCTACTACGATGGCTATTCTTTTTGGGATACTAGCCTTAGAAAAAGATCCTTTTTGCTCAGAACGCTCTTCTTCTCCCTCCATACTACAAAATCCGCCTAAGGGAATTAATCGTAACGCATATTTTGTTTCTTTTCCTTGCCTTTTCCATATGGTTGGTCCAAATCCAATGGCAAATTCATTCACTCTTACTTTGCACCATTTTGCCATGAGTAGATGACCTGCTTCATGGATAAGTATTAATAATCCTAGTAAAAAGATAATCTTTAATGCTGATAGAATAAAGGTAATCAAGATATTCCTCCTTTATAGTAAACTGAAAAAGGCATACGCAAATGGAGCTAAAAATAGTAAGCTATCGATTCGATCTAACATTCCTCCATGTCCTGGGATTAGGTTGCTATAGTCTTTGATGTCTACGTAGCGCTTGATGCTTGATGCAGCAAAATCTCCCATTTGCCCAATTAAACTTAAAATCGCACCTATCATGACTACAGCTAAATAAGAAAAATTCGTTCCCCAATATTGATTGGCAAAATAGGTGTAAATAACCATCATAATCACTGCCCCAATTGTTCCCGCTAAACATCCTTCTATTGATTTTTTTGGACTTACCTTACTAAATTTGTGTTTTCCCCATCGTTTTCCAACAAAGTAAGCAAAGATGTCTGTTCCCCAAGCTGCAAAAATGGCATACCAAATGAGTATCTTTCCATCTTTCATTCCGTCAATAAAGGCAATGAACATCATAAAGAAAACGACGTAGAATATGCCTAAAAAGGTGTAGGCTACATCTTTAAAATTGGTCTTCATGTCAGTCGCAATGATATGGGCAAATAAAATAAGTAATATGGCTGGTACAGCGAGTGTTACTACTAATTTTAGTTCTGTTTCTGGTATGACATGAATAATAGCAATACTAGCACAACTAACGTATCCTACCCAACGGATGGGTTTACAAACTTTAGAAACAGCATTAAAATATTCATCCATTGCTAAAATAGCCACAATAGCTAGTAGAACATCTACTACATATTTATTCCCAATGAGTAAAATAATGAGTACTAAGGGGAAACCCAATAGTCCTGAAGTTAATCGTTTAATATCCATAGATAATTCCTCTCTTTGTTTTGTATTTTTCGTCGGTTTTATTTTTTCTAATTTGCTCCGAATTTTCTCGTTCTTTTTTGGTAAATTTCGATCGCTTCATTTAAATCTTCCTCACTAAAGTCAGGCCAGTTTTTATCGATAAATACGAATTCTGAATAAACCAATTGCCATGGTAAGAAATTGCTTAAACGAACTTCTCCACTTGTACGAATCATTAAATCTGGGTCTGGTTGTCCTTTGGTGTATAGATGTTCTGAAATGATTTTTTCATCTATATCTTCTGGAGAAATTTCTTTGTTTTGCACCTTTGTGGCTATCTCTTGCACGGCTTTAATTAATTCATCTCTTCCTCCATAGTTAAGCGCAATATTGAAGACAATTCCCGTATTGTTTTTTGTTCTCTCCATACATTGCTCGATACTTTTTTTCATTTTATCGGACAATCCTTCTCGGCTACCGATAATTTTCACCTTAATATTTTCGGAATCTGCTCTTTTGCTGTAATCATCTAAATAGCTTTGGAATAGGCCCATTAAGGTACTAACTTCCTCTTCTGCACGTTTCCAATTTTCCGTAGAAAAGGCATACACCGTAATGTGTTTGATTCCTATTTTATTAGCGTATCTTACGATCCTTTCTAATGTTTTTGCTCCTTCTTTGTGACCGAATCCTGATGGCATTCCTTTTGCCTTTGCCCATCTTCTGTTACCATCCATGATAATGGCAATATGTTGTGGTAAATTTTCTAAATTCATTTCCTAGTCCTTTCTTACCTAATTGGGGTCGTACTTAAATTTGGTAATTTTACCAAATTTGACCCCGTCCCCAAATTAGGTCTCCCCATTTGGTATTATTTATTTCTGGTTTGAATATATATGGCTAATTGTTTTAGAAATTCTGCTTTTTCTCCATAGGGTTCTAATTCTTGTATTGCCTTTTCTGTTAATTGATTTAGTTTTCCTTTTGCTTCTTCTAGTCCATATAGGGAAACATAGGTACATTTTTGTTTTTTTTCATCGTTTCCTACTGGTTTTCCTAGAATTTTTTCATCTCCTTCTACGGATAAGATATCGTCTTTGATTTGGAAGGCTAATCCTATTTTCTCTGCATAGTGGGTTAATTTTTCGATGTCGTTTTCGGGTGCTTTTGCTAATATTGCTCCCATTCTTACGCATAGTTTTAGTAGTGCGGCTGTTTTATTGTTGTGGATATATTCTAGTTCTAGGCTACTAATTTGTTTTCCTTCCCATTCGGTGTCTACGTATTCTCCTGCAAGCATGCGACTAACAGCATGAGAAAATTCTCCTAATACACGAATTTGTCTTTGTATTTCTTCGGGATTTGTTGTTTTGGCTAATGTTTGGCTGATGACTTCGTAACCTTGATTTAGTAGTCCATCTCCTGCTAGTATTGCCGTACTTTCGCCAAATTGTTTATGGTTTGTTGGTTTTCCATGGCGGAAATCGTCGTTGTCAATTCCTGGTAAGTCATCGTGAATTAAGGAAAAGTTATGAACCATTTCGATTGCTACGGCATAAGGCATAGCTATTTTGGTGTCTTCTTGAAATAGTTGATAGGTTGATAATACTAAAATAGGTCTTAGTCTCTTACCTCCTGCCATTAGGCTGTATTCCATTGATTGTTGCCATTTTTCTTCTGGACAAGTTTCTTTTTTGATGTATTTGGTTAATTCTTCGTCAATAATATTTTGATATTGCTTCAATTGTTTTTTTAATTCCATTTTTCATAGCCTATGTTAGTTTTACTGCTAACATACTCTCCTTTTCTATATTGACAAGCTTTGAAAGTTTGCCTAGATTTAGTATAGTAGTGAAATCTTATTTTTACCCTTCTTGTTTATCGATTATACTGACATGATTTCTTTTTCTTTGTTCGCTAAAATTTGATCAATTTCTTCTACTTTTTTGTCCGTCATCTTTTGGATTTCAGTTTCTGCTTGTTTTAATTCATCTTCTGTAATGTTTCCTTCTTTTTGTTCTACTTTTGCTTGTTCTATTCCTTCTCTTCTGATGGAACGAATAGCTACTTTAGATTCTTCTGCCATTTTTTTGATGTCTTTGACTAATTCTTTTCTTCTTTCTTCATTTAATTCAGGAAAAGCTAGTCTTATGACTTTTCCATCGTTATTTGGATTGATGCCAATGTCTGAGGCTAAAATGGCTTTTTCAATTTCTTTTAGAACACTAATGTCCCATGGTTGGATAACGATTAGTCTTGCTTCTGGAACAGATACTCCTGCTACTTGATTGATTGGTGTTGGTGTTCCGTAGTAATCAATTTTAATTTTGTTTAAGATGGCAGGGTTTGCTCTTCCTGCTCTTACTTCTGATAATTTTTCTGAATAAACGTTGATGGTTTTTTCCATCTTTTCTTGTAAATCGGTGTAATCCATGTTTTTTCTCTCCTTTTTTCTTTTTATTTATTATTGGTTTTATGTTATGCTTTTTGCCTTTTTGCCTTTTTGGGTTTGATTGGTTTATTCGTTCTGTTTGTTTAGTTTGTGTCTATGTTTTTTGGTATTCTTGCTAAACTGTCCTAAACAGAAACGTCCCTAATTGGACAAAATTATTTTACAATGGTTCCTATTTTTTCTCCTTTGACTGCTCTTACAATGTTTTCTGGGTCTGCTATGCCAAATACGAGTAATGGCATATGGTTGTCTCTACACATGGCTGTTGCTGTTGAGTCCATTACTTTTAGGTCTTTTTCCAATACTTCCATATAGGATATTTCTTCATATCTTTTTGCGGTTTGGTCTAGTTTTGGATCTGCTGAGTATACCGCATCGATGGCTTTTCCTAATAAGATGATGTCTGCATTTATTTCGGTTGCTCTTAACACGGCTGCTGTGTCTGTTGTGAAGTATGGGTGCCCTGTACCACAAGCAAAAATGACTACTCTTCCTTTACTTAAGTGTTTCATCGCTTTTCTTTGAATGAATGGTTCGGCTATTTCTCTCATTTCGATGGCGGTTTGCACTCGTGAATAGATTCCTCTTGCTTCTAAAGCATCTTGCAAGGCTAACCCATTCATGGCTGTTGCTAACATTCCCATATAGTCTGCTGTTGTTCGTTCCATTTGATGTCCATTTCTTCCACGCCAGAAGTTTCCTCCTCCTACTACTATGGCTACTTCTACTCCCATTTCTACGATTTCTTTGATTTTATCACATATTTTTCCTACGGTTTCTACATTAACTCCTGTTTTTTGGTCTCCTGCTAATGCTTCTCCACTTAGTTTTAATAGTACTCGTTTGTATTTCAGCTCTGCCAAAATTTTCACACTCCTTTATTTTTATTAGCGTTATTTTATCATAGATTTGAAAAAAATACAGTATTTTTTTAAGATTTTCTTAATTTTTACCTATTTGCTATTTTTTAGATAGTTTCTTTAAATAGTTCTAAATATTGTTTTCCTTCTTTTGTTACTACTTCTATTAATCGTTTCGTTTTTATCGATTAATCCACCTCAAATGGAATTGGTTTTAAGGCTTTGTTCATAAAATAATATTTATTGCATACTAAATTCCATAATTGTTCTTTGTTCATTCATCCCTAATTTTTGGTAAAATTCATATGCTTTTGTGTTAAAATTCCAAACGTTTAATTCTATTCGGATACATTTTTTCTTTTTGGCTATTTTTTGTAATTCTTCCATTAACCTAGTTCCTATTCTTTTTCCCTGTTGTTTTTCTTCTACTACGATGTCTTCTACCCAAAGTGTTCTGGCATCTTTTAGATTTTTATGCCCTTTGCGTTCTTTCACTTCATAAATTGCCATTCCAATGGCTTTGTCTTCTTCGTTTGTGGCAATTATCGTTTGAAATCTTTTTCCTGACAAAATCTCTATCGTTTCTTCTTCTGCTTGGCTTTTCATGGTTGGCTTAAAAATATCTGATCTTCCATTTTCATGCAATTTTTTTACTTGTATGAGTAGTTCTGTTATTTCTTCTAAGTCTTCTATTTTTGCTTTTCTAATTTCCATTGTTCCTCCCTATTTTACCTAAGCTACTGTGACTTAACTTCTTGTTTTATCTTATTTTCTAAAAAACGTTATGGTTTTTCCTGCGTTTAGTATACCAAAAGGTCAACTATTATTCAAGAAAAAACATAACGTTTTCTAATTAAACTTTTACTGAAATACTTTTACACCAAAGTAGCTCTGAACCCAAGGTATCTGTAATATTTTTTAGAAAAATTTACGTCTGACAGTTCCCTTTTGGCCCGCGTCAGGCTTAAAACCCGATTACTGGCTTCTTTGTTAGGGACTTAAGGGTTTTAAAATGACCCCGCTATGGAGGACTAAATTTCTCTAAAAAATATTACAGATACCTTGGGTTCAGAGCGGACTCATAGATTACGATAGGCAATTTATACTTCTTATTCTTTTATTTGATTAACCCTCGAAGTCCTGTTTTTACATATTTACTACATTTCTTTTGAATATTTTCCAATTTTTCTCGTGAGAACGGAATAACGGCAATTCCTTCTACTCGTTTATATTGTTGAAGGGTATACTGCTTAGCGTTTCTCTCTCCTAAATACTTGGCAATTTTTACACAATCTTCTTCATTAACAAATTTAGGATATATTGTAGTTCTAAATTCGTATTGGGGTATGTTCTTAATGATTGACTCAATACTTTTTTTAATTGGTTCTGTATCTACTTTTCTTGCTGCTATTTCATCATATTTCTCGAAACTCGTTTTTACGTCCATACCAATATAGGAAATTTGATGAATGTTTTTGGCTAAAAATTCATGATTATACCCATTGGTATGAAGGCCAACAGCAAATCCATTTTTTACTAATGTATCTACTACGTTTTGTATTTGTGGGTCTATTGTACATTCTCCTCCTGATAAAACGATATGCTTGATCATTGGCTTTCTTTCTAGTAACTTAGGCAATATTTCTGTTTCAAAATCGATTGCTTGTGCTTTACTAATGTCTTTGTTTTGACAGTATTCACAAGCAAAATTACAGCCATCAAAAAATAACGTTGTGCAAACGTGCCCCGGATAATCTAACATACTAGACCATATAACTGATTTTAACATGCTATGCGTTTACTCCTTCTTTTGTGGCAAATTCGGCTAGTTCTTCCACTTCTCCACTCTTTACTGTTCCTGCTACTTCTAAGGCCGGTACTTGATAAATATCGTGCTCGATTAGTTTTGCTCTTGCGACAAAGTCTTGTTCAATATTGACTTCCTCGTAAGATACGTGATTTTCATTAAAAATTCCTTTTAATGCTTGACATCTTGGGCATGTTGTTGTGGTGTATAATTTTACCATTGCTATTTCCTCCTCTAATTTTTTCTTATTTTAACCCTTTTATTTCCTTTTTTCTTCTTTTTCTTTATTTTTTGTTTAGTAGGGAAATTTTGGATAGGGAAGAAAAGGGCGTCCCCTTTATTTTCCTACCCGATTTTTTCTCTTTTTCTGTCTTCTAATTCGGCACGTTTTCCGCTGTTGAATTTGTCGATAAAGACGTAGTAGCCGGTTATTCTGGTTACTCCTCTTACGTTTTCACTTCCACATTTTGGGCATTTGTCGATTAGTCCATTATGGCGTGTGTGGCAGTCTTTGCATAGGGTATATTCTGGTGATAGTACCCATTGTACGCATTTGGTGTTTTCCCAAGTGGTTTGGATTAATTCATAGATGGCTTTAGGGTCTGGTTCGTTTTCTCCTCCCCAGATGTGGATCATGCTTCCTGCTTCTACTAGGTTGTGGAATTTGGATTGTTTCATTAGTCTGGTGATGTAATCTACTTCACTGTCTGCTGCGAAATGAACAGAGTTACTATAGTAGATGCCAAAGTCATTTTTCTTAACAAATGCTTTGTTTCCATATTTTTTGATGTCTAATTTGGCGAATCTTCCTGCGGTTGATTCTGCTGGTGTTTCTTCTAGTTTCATGTTGATTCCATATTTGGCTGATAATTTTTTGGTTTCGTGATACATATAGGAAATGACTTGAAGGGCTAGTGAGTAGGCTTCGTCTGATTCGTGCATTTCTGTTCCTGTTAGGTTGTAGATACATTCGTTTAGCCCTACAATTCCGATTAGGTAAGAGATATTTTTTAAACGAACGTATGGCTCTCCGTCCATTCCTTTTACGTAGAAGCTAAGTGGTGAGTTTTCTAGGTTGGCTAGTTTCCATACGTAATCTTGGCGGATGATATGGGCTCTTGCTGCTTTGTCCATGGCTTTGGATAGTTCTTCATAGAATTTGTCCATATCATGATCTGCTTTTAAGGACATTCTTGGTAAGTTAATGGAAACGTTTTGTCCTCCTACGAAACGTAGTTCTTCTGGAGTATCGATTAATTTTTTGTCTTCTTCGGTGAAGTCTATTTTTAAACGACAGCATTGAGATACAGAGAAAGCGTTTCGGTCAAAGATAAAGTATGGGCATCCTGATTTACTTGATGCTTCACAGGCTAAGTGTAATAATTGGTTGGCTACTGGGTCAGTAAATGATTCTGCATTAATATGTAAGTTGATTTTTGGGAAAGCAAATGGCATTCCATCAGCATCTCCTTCTTCTGCTACTTCTAGGATGGCTTTGGTAAATTGAGCTGATTCTTTACTGTAGTCTTGGTAGGTCATCACATGGTATCCTGTTTCTTCGGCAAATTGTTTGGCTTCTTCTTGGGTGTCAAAGTAGTATATTTTTTCTAGGTAGTCTTTTACCATATATTTTCCTCTAGCTCCCATGGCTATTACTTTTTTGTAGTGTTCTGGAATGGATAAGTAAATGTTAAAATCAGTGAAGGCTACTTGTCCTCCTCTTGCTCCGGCAAGTTGGGATAAGTCAAATATTAGGGTTTGGGCTAATTGTTTAATTTCTTTCTCAGTCATGTTGGTTAATAGTGGTGCAAAAAATACGTTTAAGGCTTCCCACCCAATGGCTCCTGCAAATTGACTTTGTAGAAATTGCGTGATAGAACAGATGTGCCTTGCTAGTACATTAGCACTATTGGCTGGTTTTGAATTTGAAGGTATGGTTGGGATATTTTTGATTCCGTTTTTCTTAATGTATTCAGGGGAGTGCCCTGAACAGTAGAAGCGATCAATCATTCCTAGGTCATGAATGTGGATTTCTCCGTTTAGATGGGATTCCGATATGTCGGCTGGGAATATTTCGCGTAAGGCATATTCTTTTAAGATACGATCTGCTAAAGTCAAGTTGATGGATTCTGGGTTGTGGGCTGTGTTTCCGTTTTCTTTGTTGGCGTTTTCAATGATTTCGGTTACGTTGTAGAATGGGATATTGACTTCTGAGTTGGATTTAAGGACTTTATTTAATCCTCTTTCAAATAATTCATTATTGACTAATGAACGAATTAAAGAGGTATCTACTGTCTTTAATTCTGCTTTTTGTAACTTGTCTGTTACTGATTTGGCTACTTCTTTGGCTAATTGTTCTTCACAGTTTGCCTCTTTCCTTAATGCTTCGACGATTTTGCCTTCGTCGTATTCTTGACGTTCTGCTTTGTCGGCTGAATCTACCATTAGAGCAAAGTCAAGAGAATTGGTTTTTTTGCTGAATTTTACTACGTTTAACATAACTGTCCCTCCTCGTTTTTTTCTTGGTTTGATTATATCGCTAATTTCGGTATATTCTGTTGCAATTGCAACTTTTTATAAGGGTTGTTTTTCTTTTTACTTGCTTTCCTTGTTACTGAATGGTTTGGAGAAATGTTACAGTTTGATGACAAAGACTTGTAATTTTTTCCATTATTAACTGTATTTATCGTAATGATTTGTGTCTGTTCTTTGTTGCCTTTTTATCTTATTTAATATTGAAATCCTATTTTTTAGTATTTTTTCAGTAGAAAATAAAATAAGAAAGATGTCTGGTTTTGACTTCTTTCTTATTTTTATTCATTAAATTCTTACGTTTTATACCACTTGCATTTTAGATTCTTTTCCTCTAAAAGCAAATACAATTTTGGTAATATTGGTAAACCCTCTCATTTGTAAGTCATCTTCGTATTTTCTTTCTTCTATTTGTTTTTTCGCATTTTGGATGGTGTCTTCTAGTGTTTTTTCGCGGTCATCTTCTAGTACTTTGAATTCAAAGATAAAACTATTTCCGTTTTTTTCTTTTGGCTCTAACATGATGTCATATCTTCCGAAGCCTGA
>JAETPW010000067.1 GCA_021771025.1 Clostridiaceae bacterium | reverse complement strand
CCGTATTTTGTGAATAAGTTGGCCATCTCAGGAGGGGTAATGGTTCCTTTGCAGGCAGTCACAATCATGGCAGCCGAGGTTGGTCCACAACCGCTTGTCCCGATGGTTTGGGAATGATTATTCACGCTAGAGTACATTTTATCTTTCCACCTGCTATCGATTTGTGAGTAATAAGTTAGGCCTTGGTAATCACCTAGGCTGACTTGTGGATATTCAGATGTCCCGTTGTAGGCTATTTCTCCTTGTTCCTCGAAACTTTCTGACTCGACTTCCTGTTCCGTTTTTTGCTCATCTGTTATATTTTGCTCGATTATGGACTTGGAAGGCAATTCTTCTATTTGCTCATCTGTCATGTTATACGTAGTAATGTAGTCTTTAATTTCATTTACTGCACTATTTATGATGTTTTGAGTATCTTTGTCCTTATTAGTATTATAAAATCCAAACGCATATAAAATAGCCACCAATATGGTGACTATAATTAAGGCAATACTTTTTTTCTTATTTTCTTTCATTTTTAAGCCCTCCTCTTTTCTAAAACTGTTATTCTAGTTTCATGATCATTAATAACGTCTCTTATTTCTCCGCGATCTTGTTTACTTTCTACAATTTGTTGTTGAACACACTTCATTGTTGAATTTAATTCTGTTATTGTGTTATTCAATTTTATTACTACAGTTAAAATCGGAATTAATGCACCGATAAAGCCCAGTAGGGTCATTATTGTATTATCCATTCCTTTTCTCCTATTCTGCTACATTTTCAACATTTTCAACGTTTTCAGTAGCTTCTGTATTTTCTTCTACGACTGTATCTTGAGTTGTATCTTCGACTATCTCTTGCATAGACTTTTCTTGTTCTGTTGCTAGAAATGTTAATAGTTCTTCATAGTCTTGAGCTGTTAATTTGTTTTTATCAGCATAGTCACTCGCTTTGATAATTGCAAAATCTACTGTGTAGATTCTTGATTTGTATAAATTTAAGATAGCATTTTTAAATAATTCACTTGTATTCATAATTTCCTCCTTATAAAATTTTAATAAATTTCCCGTAGTCTCTTGCTACTTGATGTTCGATTCTGCAACCCCTTGCATTTTCCCAACCTGGCATAAATACTAACCCATCTACTTCAGATATAAATTCAATTGATTTTGATAAGTAATAAATTGCTTCATCTTTTCCTTTTGGTGCTAAATCAAAAACTGTGTTTACTACTTCGTGTCCTTCTTTTTCTAGTTCCTTTACGAGACTTTCTCTTTCTGCTTTTATTTGCTCATTAGTTTTTCCTCGCATTGGTTGACTAATCATTATTTTCATAATTTCCTCCTTCTATGCAAGAATTTGAGCTTGCATATTGTTTATTATTGTTTCTAAATCTTTCTTGTACTCTACATCTAGTATTGCTATACTATTAGTTGTTAAATTTGTTATGTGTTTATATGTTTTGAATTTTTCTAATTGTTCTAATGCTTTTATTTGTTCTTG
>JAETPW010000066.1 GCA_021771025.1 Clostridiaceae bacterium | reverse complement strand
GTTAGGGATTATGAAAGACTTCTGAACGAAGAATCCTTAAAGAAGGTGACTACATCCGAGCCAAAGGCTGATAGCCAGGTTGTATCGAAACTGAAAGTCGGCGAGTGGTTTCGCATTGACAGAGAGGTTATTGACAAAAGCAAGGAAGAAATCCGCCTGAAGTGCAATGAGGCTGGAGATGAAGGAAAAGCATATTGGAGGAGATTCGAAGCATCGAATAAAATTGCTGATGAGAATCTCAACCAATATCCTCGCTTAATCGAAACATATATCTTCGAACATAGCTGGTATTACAAAACTGAACAGAAAATGCGAGATATGTGTGAAAAAGTAGGTGAGGGGATGTGCGATGAAATTATCTGTGATTTAGAGTTGCAAATGAGAATTTGTAATGGGGAATCTGCGATTGACTTATTCAAAAAAGCCGATAAACTTCCGCATGTAAGAGTTATAAAACTCAGAAATGGAGGAACTGGCTATTTTGGTGGCGGTGCTAATAACAATAACAATAATCCACCCGCAGACCTTAACAGGAACAATTTCAATCCTAATAACAAGAACTACAAAAACACGCCGTATGCGTTCCGTCGAGTGCTCTAATATACAAGTCAGATTATATATTTTAAGGAATATATACAGTACAAATATTAGATATTAAAGGAAACCTATTCCTTCTTAAAGGAAAACTTTTAAGTAAATATGAATCAAGAACATCTGTATTAGTAAGCAGTAACGCTGAATATATGGATGTTTTGCTTAGTACTAAGGTGTGTATATAATTTATAAATCTTATAGATAATATTGTAAAAGTATGGAGGAAAATAAAAATTGTCCCCACAATTTTAGATTATGTAAATCAGACAAAATATTGTATAATATAATTATAGTTCTATATATTGCAAGATGTAAAATAATTTAAAAGTATGGGAGGTAATTTATTTGAGAGAGTTATTTGTTGAAAAAGTAATTGATGAATCAGTAAACTTTTTAAGTAACAACCAAAGAATAAAATTAAAGGAGATACTTACAGAAATATGCTTAAATTATCAAATTGAAATGATAGAACAAACTAAAAAGCAAGAAACACAAAAGAATAATATAGATATATTAAATAAGTTTATATCATCTAAAGAAATTGAAGGTTGCTCAACTAGAACTTTAAATTACTATAAAGATAATATAACCAAAATGTTAGATACAATAAATCTTCCAATAGATGAAATTACTACTGAAATATTAAGAAACTATTTATCAGATTATAAAAGTAATTCAAGTGCTGGTATGGTAACAATAGACAATATAAGAAGGACATTATCAAGTTTCTTTGCTTGGTTAGAAAATGAAGATTATATTGTTAAAAGTCCAGTTAGAAGGATTCATAAAGTAAAAGCAACTAAAAAAGTTAAAGAAACATTTACAGATGAGAATTTAGAAAAGTTAAGAGATACTTGCTCAAATGTGAGAGATTTAGCAATATTAGAACTATT
>JAETPW010000065.1 GCA_021771025.1 Clostridiaceae bacterium | reverse complement strand
ATGGAACTTCATGACGAATGGCTCAGTTCTACAAGAAAATATATTAAGTTTGATCAATGAGAGACCGGTAAAACATTGTATAGTATTTTACACAGGATTATGGACTTGACTAAAAATTTGGCTTTATAATCTAGAATAATGACATAGCATTGAGGAAGGAAAACATATGAAAGATAAAATTATCGAAGCTAAAAATATTAGAAAGAAGTTTGGAAACTCTCTAGCACTTGTCGATATCAGTTTTTCTATTGAGGAAGGTCAGATATTTGGTTTTCTTGGCCCATCTGGTTCAGGTAAGACAACAACTATAAATATTCTCACAGGTCAACTTGTGGCTGATGATGGTGATGTTGAGATTCTCGATCAAGATTCTCGAAAGCTTTCTAGTCAAGAGTTGAGTCAAATCGGATTAGTTAGCGATACTAGTGGCTTTTTTGAAAAAATGTCTCTTTATAACAATTTGCTTTTTTATGGCAAATACTACGGTGTTGATAAGTCTTATATTGATGTGTTACTTAAGCGGGTGAAACTTTATGATGACCGTAAAAAGATAGCTGGGAAGCTTTCAACAGGTATGAAACAAAGGATGCTTCTGGCACGTGCCTTGATCAACAAGCCTAAAATTTTATTTCTTGATGAGCCTACATCAGGTTTAGATCCTACTACCTCGCGTACTATTCATGAACTTCTTAATAGTCTAAAGGAAGAGGGGACTACGATATTTTTAACAACACATGATATGAACGAAGCTACTCTTTTGTGTGATACTGTAGCACTCCTAAGTAAAGGAAAATTAGTAGAAATGGGTTCTCCAGAAACAATTATTCAGAAATATAATCAAGATAAGTTAGTTAAAGTGACTTATACTGATGGTTCAGAGAAAATTGTATCTTTTAATGAACTTTCTCAACTTGTGGATGAAACACAGGAGAATTTAGTTACTATCCATTCGTGTGAACCGACATTAGAAGATATTTTTATTGAACTAACAGGGGGAAGACTTAATGTTTAGACAATTTTTAGCTCTACTTTGGTTGCGTACTCAAATTATTATTACAAATAAGAGTGTTCTTCTACAGATGGTGATGCCTGCAGGGCTTGTCTATTTATATAAGTTTATGATGGATAGCCAGTCTGGTTCAAAAGAACAGTTAGGAATAGTATATCTAATGTTATGTATTCCTTTTGCTTTGGTACTGGCAGTTGGAGGCCCAATTTTGACAATTTTAGCTGAGGAAAAAGAGAAAAATAATCTTAAAACCTTGCTATTAAGTGGCGTCAAAGGTAGTGAATATCTTTTATCGACACTTATCATTCCTTTGATATTATCGGTTTTTTATTTAGTTGTTACACCATTGATTCTTGGGGTAAATATTGATAATTACACTAATTATTATGTTATTTCAGGGGGAGTTGAGTCAAGTCCATAATCCTGTGTAAAATACTATACAATGTTTTACCGGTCTCTCATTGATCAAACTTAATATATTTTCTTGTAGAACTGAGCCATTCGTCATGAAGTTCCATAA
>JAETPW010000025.1 GCA_021771025.1 Clostridiaceae bacterium | reverse complement strand
TTTTTCATTAAGATTAGTTGGTTTAGTTTTATTTTTAGTAATTAAAATTTGATTCATCATACCCTCCCATACTAGTTTCTCATCTTATGAAAGAAATATCAGAGAAAAATATGGAAAAATAAAAACAGTCCTTAAATAAGAACTGTTTTAGAAAATTGTGAAAAGATTAAAAAATCTCTAATTAGGCTTAGCCACTTGAGCATCGGTGACTGTTAGTGTTAAATTGGTAAATCTAGTAGTAGAACCATTAGAATGATTAATTTCTGTCACTAAACTTCCATTTTGACAATTGAAATAATAGGTTTTTTCTTCGGAAGGTATGTACAGCTTAAAGCAATCCTGATTTTCAATTGTTTCTACTGAAATAAACGATGTCATGGCTAAAGACGTTTTGTGTTGTTCATTTTGTACTGGGTAGGAAATTGTTAAAATAGAAGGAATAGAGTCAACACCTGTTGTTTCAGATGCTGGCATAGATTCAATTTTTTTGTTTGGTACAGGATTGGTAGTATCTAGGGAACAAACCATACCTTCATTGGTAGATAAATCTTTCCATATAAACGAAATAAAAACGTCATTACCTAATTGATTAGTGATCGTGATTTTAGATATTAAATTTTTTTTGGTATATGTGGAAATATTAGATTGATTGTTTGTAGTGTTTTTTTCGCTCAAAGAAGTTTGGTAGGAAAAAATTTCCTTTTGTGATAGATCTAATCCTTTTTGAATTAGTTCATTTAATATAGTTATGTTGCGTATTATAATAAATAGATACACTAATAGTAAAACTATAAGTACAATAAAAATGGTTAATAGAATTTTGCTCTTTTTTTTCATAGAATATTTCATCTCCTTTTTTATCATCATAATATAAATTGCAAGATAAATCAATAGAGTGTGACAATTTTTTACAAAAAAACAGTTTTTATATAGGAAACAGATTGAAAAATATAAAAAAAGATGTTATACTTATACTACTATATAAGTGCTTGGCAAAGGAACTTAAATAGGAGGATAATCATGAAAAAAAAACGGAATCTGACATTTTTACTTGTGGTAGCTTTATTAAGTTGTACTATTTTTTCTAGTAGTACAGTTTTAGCAGCTACTGATAGTGGTGTACAGCCTAGAAGTGCTACTTATTTAGCAAAAGGAGGCATTTTTTCAGGGCAGCAGACATTAACATTTAATGTGCCATCTAATACAAATTGTAAAGTTATTTTAAGTGCAAGTTCAATTAGTGGAAATGATCAAATTGGACTGACTGTTAGTAGTTCACAAGCAATGGTTTTAAACAAATCACAAGCTGCTAATGGAAAAGCGAGCATTTATTATAATGTTCCATTAGGTGGCAATTGTACAGCGGTGATTTATGGAAATGGAACTTATTCTTATAGCATTACAGTTTATGACTGAAAGATCTTAGATTTAAAGATAATGAAACCTTAGTTAATTAATAATTTAATACTCCTTTGCCCTATATATTATATAGTGGTAAAAACCCTCAATCTTTTTTGAAAGAGGGTTTTTACTATATAAACTAATTAGTTTTAATAATAGTTATGATATGATCATAATAATTTTTAAAGGATATAGAAAATATATTCTTATTATTGACACTTATTAAATGGAATAAGAAATTTTACTAAAAGTATTGCAAAACAAAAAAAATATGATATAATAAAATATAAGTTAAATTTTTCAAAAACAAAAATAAGGACAACGTAAATCCTATAGTCACTATCAGAGAGCCAAAGGTAGCTGGAATTTTGGCAAGGAAGTAAGATTTATGATCACCTTATTCGTTGCTAAGTTGAACAAAATACTCATATTTTAAGTAAATTTAGCCGTATCCTGCGTTAAAGGGAAAATGAGAGAGTAATGGTAACAAAAACATTACTAAACTAGGTGGTACCGCGGAAAAGTCAAGATCCTTTTCGTCCTAATCAAGGATGAATTGGGTCTTTTTTGATTAATGCTCCAATGGGGTCAGACCCTTTGAGAGCAGAAATGGGCTGAGAGGGTCTGACCCCATCTGCTCAGCCCCGCCAGACCATAGCCAAAAGAAAAAGAAGGAGGAGTTTGCATGTACAAAAAAGTAGAATTGCCGGAAGAGGGATTTGTCGGAATAGAACGAGAGATCGCTAAAGAATGGAAGGAAAAAAATATTATCCAAAAAAACTTTGACATGAACGAGGGAAAACGTTATTTTACCTTTTATGATGGACCACCAACAGCCAATGGAAAGCCTCATGTTGGTCATATTGAAACAAGGGTAATGAAAGACATCATTCCAAGATACAAAGTCATGAAAGGCTATCACGTTATTCGTAAAGCAGGTTGGGATACTCATGGTTTACCTGTTGAATTAGAAATAGAAAAAAAATTAGGAATTTCAGGAAAAGAGCAAATAGAAAAATATGGTGTAGAAAAATTTGTTAAAGAATGTAAAGAAAGTGTATTCAATTACGTTCATCTATGGGAACAAATGACCGAAAAAGTAGGATTTTGGGTGGATATGGAACATCCTTATGTTACGTACCATAATGAATACATTGAATCTGTATGGTGGGCGTTAAAGCAGTTATGGGAAAAAGAACTTTTATATGAAGGACACAAAGTTATGCCATATTGTCCAAGATGTGGAACGGCTTTATCTTCACACGAAGTGGCACAAGGATATAAAGACGTAAAAGACTTAACATGTATTGCCAAATTTAAAGTGTTAAATGAAGATAGATACATTTTAGCTTGGACAACAACACCTTGGACATTAGCCTCTAACTTAGCCCTTTGTGTTAATCAATCATACGAATATGTAGATGCAAAAGTTAATGTAGGAACAGAAGAGCAGCCAAAATATGAGATATATGTGTTAGCTAAGGATTTAGTCGAAACTGTATTAGCTGGTAAATCGTATGAAATTCTAAAAACTTATTCAGGAAAAGACCTACTAGGAACAAAATACGAACGTTTAATGCCTTGGGGAGAAGTAGAAGGAAAAGCCTTTGAAGTAATCCATGGAGATTATGTTACGTTAACAGAAGGTACAGGAATTGTTCATATTGCACCAGCCTATGGTGAAGATGACAGTTTAGTGGCTAAACAAAATGGAATCACTTTCATTAATCTAGTTGATAAATCAGGAAATTTTGTACCAGAAGTAGAACCATGGGCAGGAAGGTTTGTGCGTGATTGTAGTGAAGATATCTGTAAATGGCTAGCTAAAGAAAACAAATTATACAGTAAAGCAAAACATCTACACTCCTATCCACACTGCTGGAGATGTGATACCCCACTACTTTATTATCCAAAAGAGAGTTGGTTTGTTGCCATGAGTAAGTTACGTGATCGATTGGTAGCCAACAATAACAAAGTAAATTGGTACCCTGACACTATCCGTACAGGACGTTTTGGAAAATTCCTAGAAAATGTTATCGATTGGGGAATTTCTAGAGATCGTTATTGGGGAACACCACTTCCTATTTGGACTTGTGAAAATGAAGAATGTGGTCATAGAGAATGTATAGGAAGTATTGAAGAACTAAAAGAAAAAGGAATTAACGTTCCAGAAGACATTGAATTACACAAACCATATATTGACAAAGTAGATTTAACCTGTCCTAAATGTGGAAAAACGATGAAACGAGCAAAAGAAGTTATTGACTGTTGGTTCGATTCAGGTTCTATGCCTTTTGCTCAGTGGCATTATCCATTCGAAAATAAAGAAATGTTTGATCAAAACTTCCCAGCAGGATTTATTTCAGAAGCCGTTGACCAAACAAGAGGATGGTTCTACACGTTAACAGCCTTAGGAACAGCACTATTTGATCAAAGTCCATTCGAAAACTGTATTGTTTTAGGTCACGTATTAGACGAACATGGACAAAAAATGTCCAAATCAAAGGGAAATGGGGTAGACCCAATGGTGTTACTAGATACCGTTGGAGCTGATGCAACTCGTTGGCATTTTTATACCTGTAGTAGTCCATGGTTACCTACTAGATTAGGCCTAAAAAATGTACAAGAAACGCAAAGAGGATTTATCAGTACATTATGGAATGTTTATTCCTTCTATGTACTATATGCAGAAATAGATCAGTTTAATCCATTAGCTTACTCAGAATTCAAACCAACTAACATTATGGATCGTTGGATCATTTCAAAACTAAATACATTAGTCAAAGAAGTAGACGATAAATTAGCCCATTACGATATTACTGCTGCAGCCCTTGAACTAGAAGAATTCACAGACAGTCTATCTAACTGGTATGTTCGTAGAAATAGAGAAAGATTCTGGAGTCAAGAATTAACGGAGGAAAAAATTGGAGCTTACTTTACCCTATACCATGTACTAGTTACGTTATGCCAAGTAGCAGCACCATTTGTACCTTTCATCACTGACGAAATCTATCAAAACTTAGTCACTAATTTAGACCAAAACGCACCTCAAAGTGTACATTTATGTTTATGGCCAGAAGTAGACGAAAAAGCAATTGACCCTGAATTAGAACAGCAAATGGATTTAGCTTATAAAATTGTCAAACTAGGACGCAGTAGCAGAAACGCAGCTAACATCAAAAATAGGCAACCATTATCCAAAATGTTAATTTCTGTATCGAATCTTCCAGACTACTATGCCGAAATTGTTAAAGAAGAATTAAACGTCAAAGAAGTAGAACTAGGGGCAGACATGAAAGACTACGTAAACTTTGAAATTAAACCAAACTTACCGGTACTCGGCAAAGAATATGGAAAATATATTCCAAAAATCAAAGAAGAAATCGCCAAGAAAAATCAAATGGACCTAGCAAGCAAAATAAAAGCAGGCAAGACCGAATACATTGAAATAGAAGAAAACCAAATTGCCCTAAATGCAGAAAACTTACTAGTCACCATGCAAGGAAAAGAAGGATTCGCGTTTAGTGGAGAAGGAGAAATGGGAGTAGTACTAGACACTCATATAACGCCAGAACTAAAAGAAGAAGGATACCTTAGAGAAATACTATCAAAAATCCAAAATATGAGAAAAGAAAAAGGATTCGAAGTATTAGACAAGATAAACCTTTATGTAGCAGACAACGAAAAACTAATCCAATTAATCAAACAAAACGAAGAAACAATAAAACATGATACGTTAGCACTAAACGTAATCTATAACAAACCAAGAGCAGACTATACAGAAACAAACATTAATGGCGAAAAACTAAATATAGACGTTGAAGTAAACGAGTAAATATCCAAAAAAGGAAACATCCCCAATTGAGCAATTTTGTCCAATTGGGGACGTTTCTTTTTTGGACATTTTTGAATCCTAAACTGTCGACCTCTAATCGTGTAAAAAAACCGGGAGTACGACAGATCCTGAAAGTGTAATAAAATTAACGTTTTTAGAAAAAATAGTTGATTTAATTGGAATTTGTGGTATGATAAATGTAGATCGACAGAAGGTAGGGGGAAAATGTTGATAATATAGTGGTTTATTTGGGGCGGATTGGTATATTAGCATATTGTAATTTAAAGCTCTTTTTAGGGCTTCTATTAAGATGTTGCCAAAAATTGGTATATTAGCATATTGTAATTTAAAGTTTCTTTGTGTCAAATCAGCAGGTCTATATGGTGTATCATTGGTATATTAGCATATTGGAATTTAAATATTATAGATGCTCTAGTATTACAAAATGTTATTCATATTGGTATATTAGCATATTCGAATTTTAAGTGAAAAAACTCTGTTCTCGTTTTAACATTAACAGGATTGATATATGGGCCCATTAAAATTCGAATGTTCCAAAAGGGTCTGATCCCATTGCACTATTGTTCACCTATCCAACTAGTCAAATTTTCAATTTCTAGTTGTATTTTTTATTATCTTTATGTATAATAGAGAAAAAATAAAGGAGGACAAAAATGGGACTTATACTAAAAGAAGTAAAGAAAAACTATGGCGAAAAAAAAGCTGTTGATAATATCACATTTTCTCTTGATAAACCAGGAGTTTTTGGTTTATTAGGAACGAATGGAGCAGGGAAAACAACAACTATCCGTATGTTATTAGGAATCTTAAAAAAAGACGGAGGAGAAATTACTTGGAATGGACAAACTGTAGAGAGAAAGCATGTTAATTTTGGCTATTTACCAGAAGAAAGGGGAGTATATCCAAAAGTTAAAATTTATGATCAACTTATGTATTTTGCGGAATTAAAAGGAATGAAAAAACAAGAAGCGGATCGCGCTATACATGAATGGGCTAAGGTATTAAAAGTAGAAGAATACTTACCAATGAATGCAGAAAAACTGTCTAAAGGAAATGGGCAAAAAATTCAGTTCATGACAGCCGTAATTCATAATCCTGAATTAATTGTTTTAGATGAACCGTTTAGTGGGTTAGATCCAGTTAATACAGAAATTTTAAAAAATGTTATTATTGATTTAGTATCAAAAGGCAAGTATATCATCATGTCTGCTCACCAGATGGCAACCATTGAAGAGTTTTGTACCAATATTCTTATTCTAAATCAAGGAAAAACGGTTTTACAGGGCAATTTGAAAGAAATTAAAGATACATATCCAGCTAATCGTGCAGAAATTGATGTAGAACAAGATATTCGTTCATCGATACAAAAATACGATTTAACTATCGAAAATGAAGTAAATCATCATTATACCATAAAGATTGAAGAAGAAGAAAAAGTACATCAACTTTTACGTGATCTAGTGGAAAACAAAATCAAAGTAAATCAATTTGAAATAAAAAAACCAACGTTAAACGATATTTTTATCGAAAAAGTAGAAAGGGGAGTAAAATAGAATGAAAGACTTAAAAACAGTAATGAGTTTTACCATAAAAGACATGATAAAACGCAAGTCATTTGTCATTTCTACTATTCTTATTTTGGTCTTAATTGTTATCGGATTTAATATTCCCAATATCATAAAAGCAGTAAAAGGAGAAGATCAGGGGGACAAATTATTAGTGATTGATCGTCAAAATGAATTTGAAGGAACACTAGAAAATCTAAAGCAAATGAATTTAGGATATGATATAGAAATTGCTTCTGAAAATTATACCGATGAGCAAATTAAAGAAAAAATTGATGAGGAAGAAATTAAATCAGCACTAATTATCGAACCAGAAAATCAAACCATAAAAGTTCGTTATCTCCTAAAAAATACAACGATGATGGAACAGGTTCCTGAAACATTACAGAGAAGTATACAATCGTTATATACCAATCTACAAATTGGTAAATTAGGGTTAACCCAAGAACAACTACAGTCTCTTACTCCAAATTTTAACTTTTCGTTAGAACAAACAGAAGAGCAAAAGGCCAGTGGAAATGTATTTGCCATGATGATATTATCATTAGTGCTATTTTATGCTATTTATTTCTGTGCATATCAAGTGTCTAGTTCAATTACCACAGAGAAAACATCAAAAATTATGGAAACTTTAGTAACTTCAACTAGTCCAAGAACCATTGTATTAGGAAAAACGATAGGAATTGGAATTGTAGGTTTGATTCAAATGATTCTCATTGTAGCAACAGCCCTAATTAGTGCAAAATTATTCTTAGAACCAGGAATGATCGAATCACTTTTAGATATGTCTAATGTGACCCCATATTTAGGAATCATTACCATAGTATACTTTATTTTAGGCTATTTTGCCTATGCACTATTATATGCTTTAACTGGATCAACAGTTAGCAAACCAGAAGATATTCAATCAGCTAATACACCAGTTGCATTATTAGCAGTTGTAGGATTCTATTTATCTTACTTTACCATGATGAATCCAACTAGTGAATTAAATGGTTTTGCTTCACTATTTCCTATTTCCTCACCATTCTGTATGCCTTTCCGTATCATGATGGGATTAGCAAGTACGACTGATGTTATGATTTCCATTGCTATTTTAGTAGTAACCATTCTCATTATTGCTAGGGTAGCGATAAAAATCTATTCAAATGCTATTTTAAACTACGGATCAAAAATGAATTTACGTGACTTAATAAAAATGGCTCGTGATAAAAACGCATAACAGAAAGAGAAAAAGAAAGAAATAGATTTAAAAAGAAGAAAAACAGCCTATTTTCAGGTTTGACAAACAAATAAAAGCATTATATAACAATGATTATATAATGCTTTTTTATTGGAAAAAAGGAAGGAGAAAAGAATGGACTTTTGGAACAATCTTGAAGAAGCTATAGGAAAAACACAAAAACGAGAAGAAAATCATGATTTAAAGCAAGAAGATATCTTTAATGATTCAGAAATTACACAACTAGAATGGGAATTAGCCAAAAAATTAGAAGCAATAGAAGAATTTACAGTTGATCGTTTTGAAGAAGAATATGCCATTTTAGAGGATCGAAAAACAGGAAAAATGAAACATGTTTTGCAATCTCAATTACCTAAACAAATAGAAGAAGGGGATATCCTTCTCTGCATTCATGGTAAATACATCATCAATAAAGAGCAAACACAAATAAGACAAAGTCAAATAGAAGAAAAAACAAAGGACTTATGGGAAGAATAGGGGATTAAGTTAGTTTACAAAATTACATAGGTAAGAAAGGCCAAAAAATAATTTTCATCCATCTAGTCTAGGTAAGTTTCCAAAGTTTACGAGTGTGAGAAAAGGGGGAATAGGTTTGGCTTTAAAAGCTAACCTATGCTAGGAAAAATGAAAAAGAAATTAGGGAAGAAACAAAAAAAGGTTATTTTAGGAAGTGCAATAACACTACTTTTGCTGATTTTACTTGCTTTAGGGGCAAATCCGGAAGTTATTTCTTCAATTAGCCAATTAACCGGTTATCCTATTTCAGTTAATAGAACAACTGAAGAACCAAATGGTAATAAACTATCTACAGGACATTTAAACGATACAATAGATTTAACTCAGAATTTAGTCATTGATTATCTTGATGTAGGCCAAGCAGATAGTATTCTTATTAGAAATCAAGAACAATCTATGCTAATTGATGCAGGGAAAAATGAGGATGGCCAAAAAGTAGTCGAGTTTTTACAAGAAAAAGGAATAGAACAATTAACTTATGTCATAGGTACGCATCCGCACGAGGATCATATTGGAGGATTAGATGATGTCATTAATCAAATCAATGTGGAAAATGTTTATATGCCCAAAATAACCACAAATACAAAGACATATGAAGATGTTATTGAAGCAATTAAAAATAAACAACTAACCATAAAAGTTCCTAAAAAAGGAGATAAAGTAGTATTAGGAGATGCACAATGTGAATTTATGACAGAACCAATAGAAACTAAGAAAAATTTAAATTTATCCTCTTTAGTTACCCATATCACATTCGGGCAAACTAGTTTTTTAATGATGGGAGATGCAGAATCAGAAAACGAAAAAAGTAGAACTTGGCCAAAAACAGATGTCTTAAAAGTAGGCCATCATGGATCAACCACTAGTACATCGGAGGCGTTTTTACAACAAATTCAGCCAGAACTTGCCATTATCTCTGTGGGCAAAAACAATGATTATGGACATCCCAAAGATGCTATTTTAAAACGTTTAACCAAAAAAGGAATAGAGACTTATCGTACAGACGAGAAAGGAACAATAGAATTAATTAGTGATGGAGAAAAAATTTCAGTTTCTGAGTAAAGAAGGGGGGAAGGTCTTGTGTTAAAATAGATGGAACGACGAATGCAACTGGAAGAACAATAGAAAATCTTAAAAAAGAGCCATGAGGGATCCCAAAGCCATTTTGGGTAGGATCATGGCTCTTTTTTTAGAGTTTCTTTGTTCTGTAAGGAAGCCGAGGAGAGAAATCTATTTTAACACAAGACCTTCCCCCCTTCTTTACTCAGAAACTGAAATTTTTGTAAAAACCTCTTGACAGTTTACCATAATAAAGATAAAATAGAATAGGTAAGAAAAAAATATATTACAAAAAAAGATAGAGTATATTTGATTCGAACATTGAAAATTAAATAAGAAAGAGGTGTTACTAATGAACATGGTAATCATAGTAGCCGCTGTCTTAATCTCATTGGCAATAGGTGTGCTAGCAGGAATGGCATATCGTAAAAAAATTGCTGAATCTAAATTAGGAAGTGCAGAGGAAGAGGCAAAACGTTTAGTAGAATTAGCAAAAATTGAAGCCGAAAACCTTAAGAAAGAAGAAATTATTAAGGCCAAAGAAGAAATCATGGCAAGTCGTAAGGAATTAGATCAAGAGATTAAAGAAAGAAGAGGCGAAGTACAAAGACAAGAATCCAGATTAATCCAAAAGGAAGAAATTTTGGACAAGCGTTCAGACAATTTTGAGAAGAAAGAACTAGAATTGGAAAGACGAGTGCAAGAAGCAGAAAGAGAAAGACAAGAAATTGAAGACATGAAACAACAAGAAGTGGTAAAATTACAAAAAATTGCAGCGTTAACCAAAGAGGAGGCAAAAGCCAAACTCTTAAAAGAAATGGAAAGAGAAGTTACCTCTGAAAAAGCCAATATGATTCGCGAAGCAAAACAAAAAGCAAAGGAAGAATCTGTAAAAAATGCGAAAGAAGTATTGACTTATGCTGTTCAAAAATGTGCTGCTGACCATTCACAAGAAACCACAGTATCAATTGTTGCTTTACCAAGTGATGATATGAAAGGTAGAATTATTGGTCGAGAAGGAAGAAATATTAAAGCATTAGAAACGTTAACAGGAGTAGACCTAATTATCGATGATACTCCAGAAGCAGTAGTATTATCTGGATTTGATCCATTAAGAAGAGAAGTAGCCAAAATTGCATTAGAAAAATTAATCGAAGATGGAAGAATCCATCCAGCTAAAATTGAAGAAATGGTAGAAAAAGCAAAACAAGAAGTAGAAGAAACCATAAAAGCAGAAGGAGAAAGAGCAGTATTGGAAACCGGAGTTATTGGCTTACATCCAGATTTAGTCAAATTAATTGGAAAATTAAAATACAGAACCAGTTATGGACAAAATGTACTAAATCATTCAATAGAAGTTTCTAACTTAGCCAGAATCATGGCAGAAGAATTAGGATTAGACGCTAAATTAGCTAGAAGAGCAGGATTGTTACATGACATCGGAAAAGCACTAGATCACGATATGGAAGGAACTCACGTAGAAATTGGTGTAGAAATCTTGAAAAAATACAAAGAAAATCCATTAGTTATCAATGCCGTAGAAGCTCACCATGAAGACGTAGAACCACAAACTTTAGAAGCAGTATTAATTCAAGCAGCAGATGCGATTTCAGCATCAAGACCTGGAGCAAGACGTGAAACACTAGAAGCCTATATCAAGAGATTGCAAAATCTAGAAGAAATTGCGGATTCTTTTGATGGGGTAGAAAAATCTTTTGCTATTCAAGCAGGGCGTGAAGTAAGAATTGTTGTTAAACCAGATAGAATTAACGATGACAAAATGACCATATTAGCTAGAGATGTAGCAAAACGAGTAGAAAGTGAAATGGATTATCCAGGACAAATTAAAGTTAACGTGATTCGCGAAACAAGAGTAGTCGATTATGCAAAATAAAGAACAAAATGATCTAGTCATAAGTCAATAAAAAAGTAATTTAGTCATTAGTTAATAAAAAATTGATACTAGATTGAATACAAAAAAATAGGGAATATTTACACATAAAGTGGAACATATTCTCTATTTTTTTGTTAATTTATTAGCTACTTGCACATTTAGAAAAAATATAGTATGATAGGCAAGAAAGAACATCAAACAAGAAAGAGGGAGAAAAATTGAACATTTTAGCAGTAGGAGATATTATCGGAAATGCGGGGGTAAAAGAATTTAAAAAACAATACCCAAAAATAAAAGAAAAAGAAGCCATTGATTTTTGTCTAGTAAATGGAGAAAATGCAGCAGAAGGAATGGGAATAACAGAAAAAAATTTCCATGATTTGTTAGAAGCAGGGGCTAATGTCATTACGATGGGAAACCATACATGGGCGAAAAAAGACATTTTTAAATTTATTGATCATCCACAAATCGTAAGACCTGCTAATTATCCAGAAGGAATTGTAGGAAAAGGAGTGCGAATATTTCAAGCACAAGGTAAAAAGATAGCAGTGATCAATTTGATTGGGAGAGTAGATATCAATGTACTATCTGAAAATCCTTTTTTAAAAGTAAAACACATGGTAGAAGAAATAAAAGATCAAGTTGATCTTATCTTTGTTGACTTTCATGCAGAAGCCACAGCAGAAAAAATTGCTATGGGGTATTATTTAGATGGAAAAGTTACTGCTGTTTATGGAACACATACCCATGTTCAAACAGCAGATGAAACCATTTTACCAAAAGGAACAGCGTATATTACTGATATAGGAATGACAGGTCCAAAACATTCTGTAATTGGCATGGATGTTGATGTATCATTTAAACGATTTGAAACAACTCTTCCTGAAAGATATAAAATAGCTGAGGGAAGTGCAATGTTAAATGGAGTTATTTTTACGATCGACGAAGTAACCAATCAACCAATTTCCATTAAACGATTAAGAATGGAAGAAAAATCATAGAATTAAACAATTAAAGAAAAAGAAACTAATTATTTTAAGAAATCAATTGACTCAAGAAGAATAATGTCGAATTAGTACATTTATTGCGATGAAAACTTGAAAAAATTTCCAGAAAACTCTTTACAAAGATTTCCATATATTGTAAAATGAAAATCGTAAAAGTTGCAACAACAAATAAATTAATAGGAGGCAAAAGAAAATGGAAATTTTAAAAATTTCATCAAAATCAAACCCTAATTCAGTAGCAGGAGCTATTGCTGGATTAGTCAAAGAAACAAGCAGAGCAGAAATGCAAGCAATTGGTGCTGGAGCACTCAATCAAGCAGTTAAAGCAGTAGCTATAGCAAGAGGATTTGTAGCCCCTTCAGGTGTAGACTTAGTCTGTATCCCTGCATTCGCAGAAGTGGAAGTCGAAGGAGAAGACAGAACAGGAATAAAATTGATTGTAGAATCAAGAACATAGATGTTAAAATCAAAAGCATCTGATCATACTAACCTATGATTAGATGCTTTTTTCTGATACAGGAATCAAACTTGGATTCAAAGCTACTTTAGTGTAAAATTGTTAACCCATAACACTATAAAAATGAAAAAACAATTTTCCACTTGACAATTTAATAAGAGTATGAAAAAATACAACAAGAGAAAAACTAGAGGAGGAAAAAAGAATGGAAAAAATAAGAGGATTTGAAATTGCAAAAGGATTTGAAGGGAAAGGAATCAACCTTCCTGTACGTAAAACTAAATATTCAGCAGGATATGATGTGGAAGCAGCAGAAGATGTAATCATTCCTAGTTTTAAAAAAGGAACAGCACCAACATTAGTAAAAACAGGACTAAAAGCGTATATGCCAGAAGACGAAGTTTTATTTTTATATAACAGAAGTTCAAACCCAAAAAAACGCGGTTTAATTATGGCAAATAGTGTTGGCGTAATTGACCAAGACTATTATGGGAATCCAGATAATGATGGTCACTTTATGTTTGCGTTTTACAACATTAAAGAAGAAGACATCGAAATCAAAAAAGGAGACTGTATTGGACAAGCTATTTTTCAAAAATATTTAGTAGCAGATGGAGATAAGGCAGAAGGAGAAAGGCTAAGTGGTTTTGGATCAACTGATCAAAAATAGAATCTGTTAGACTATTGATCCGACCAGAAAAAAGTTGAAAAAAATTTTAATTCTTTCAATCCTATTAAACTATGGGTTTTGCGGGGAATATACATAAAAAATGAATGGTAAAAGCTTTGACTTTTACCATTTTTTGTTGTATAATAAATATGGTTAAAAAATCCAATAAAGTTATTTCATGTATATTGTACTTGACTTAACTTTATACTATTTTTTTGCTGAAAAAACAGAAAGGAGTTGACTTACATGTTTAATGTAGGAGACAAAATTGTTTACCCAATGCATGGAGCAGGGACAATTGATTCAATAGAGGAAAAAGATATACTAGGAGAGAAACAATCGTATTACATCTTAAAAATGCCAGGTGAAGTAAAAGTAATGATACCAACAGCTAAGGCAGAAGAAGTAGGTGTAAGAAATATTATAGATAAAGAATCAGCAGAAAGAGTATTTGGAGTTTTAGAGAGAGACGAAACAGAAATGGATAAAAATTGGAACAAACGTTATCGCGACAATATGGACAAAATGAAAAGTGGAGATATCTATGAAGTAGCCGATGTAGTTCGTAACTTAAGTTTCAAACAAAAAGAAAAAGGGTTATCTACTGGCGAAAAGAAGATGTTAACTAATGCAAAACAAATTTTAGTTAGTGAATTAGTTTTAGCTGAACATGCACCAGAAGATGAAGTAGAAAAATTAGTTGAAAATAAAATTAATACATCTTTTATGGCCTTTAGAACAGATCTTGGGGCGCAAGAAAGTATTGTACAAAAATTTATTCCATTTGAAGGAACAGGGACATCTGAAAATACATAAGAGAGAAAAAAGCTTGGAAATTTTTCCGAGTTTTTTTGATGGTGATTTTTTTAGGTATTTGGCTAGTAATTAGCCTGTTGAAAAATGTTTTTTTAGCAGGATTTCTCAAGCAATACAACCAAGTTATTTAGTTTTAGTAGTGGAAATAGTTGAGAAAAAGGCCAGAAAAAAATTAAGAATTTTACGAAAAAATATTGACAAATTGATAATAACATATTATAATAGCAATTGTTGTTAGGGTAAAACCAGTTCAAAGCGAATATGCAGATGTGGCGGAACTGGTAGACGCACAGGACTTAAAATCCTGCGGTTGAATAAACCGTGCCGGTTCGATTCCGGCCATCTGCACCATTAGAACCTCAAGTGTTTCGGAAGATAAAGCTTGAGGTTTTAATTTAAAAAAAGCAGATTTTCCTAACATTTTTCCTAACATATTTTTAATTTTTGGTATTTTCCAAATTTGTTATGGAGTGTTTTGAAATATTTTTGAACATTTACCTAATTGCTGTTAGATAATTGTTCTTTTTTATTGTCATTTTTCGTAAATGACAAATTAAATTTTGTTTCTAGCATATTCGCTGGTATTGTTTTATCACTATAATCTAAATGTGAATATCTTTGAGTAGTTATAATATTTGAATGCCCTAGCCATTTTTGAATTTCAGAAAGTGGTACACCATTTCTTAAAAGTAATGTAGCACAAGAATGCCTTAAATCATGTAATCTAATGTGCCTAAATCCATTTGTTTTTAATATTTTGCTAAAAGTCCTATCAACATAGTCAGGTTTTACTAACTCTCCATTTTCCATTAAACAAATAAAATCTTTATATTCAGTTACATAGGTATTTCCAAATAATTTTTCATACTCTTTATATTTCCCTTTATATTTCTTTAATAAGTCAGCAATAAAGTCAAACATAGGTAAAGTTCTATAGCTTGATTTATTTTTAGGAATATCTTTAATAAGAAATTGAGTAACACCCTCATATTTCCCTCTACCAACTGTTTTTCTAATGGTAATACTTTTATTTTTGAAGTCTATTGCCTCCCAAGTTAATCCTAAAATTTCTTCTCGCCTTAAACCATATATAATGCCTAAAATAAGTGGTAGCTCTAATTTTTGAGTTTTAATAACTTCTATTAAGTCTATAAGTTCATCATCAGTATAGAAGTTAGGAATATATACTTCCTTTTTAACACTTTCAATTCTATCCATAGGATTAAATTGTATTATCTCAGCAATAACAGCCTCTTTAAGTGCCGTACTCATATTAGAAGTATAGTGTGCTATTGTTGAGCCTTTTAAGTTCTGTTTATATAAATAATTTATAAAGTCTTGTATATCTTTTGGTCTTAAATCAATTAGCTTAATTTTCTTATCTTTAAAATATGGATATAATCTACCTTTAACGACTTGCTCATAGCCTATATAAGTTGTTTTTGCTACTTTAGGTTTTGTATTTGCTAACCACTCTAACATATAATCACAAAATAACATATTTGAATATTTAGAGTTTTTAGCAATTGGATTCATCTTGTTACTAAAGCTATTTTCAGCATTTATTTTTACTAATTCTTCTTTTAGTATATTTTCAGCTTGTTTTCTATTTTGTTTGTTTTTTCTTTCGTTATTATCTACTTTTAAGCCAGTAGAATGCCATTCAGGTTTTCTTTTACCATATTCATTATACATATTGAATACTATAAAATAATAACCTTTATTAATTTGTACGCTACCTGTTATCATATATAAACTCCTTTCTAAATAACAGTTAAAATTTAGCTTACCATTGACTTTTTTATAATACCATATAAGCTAATTTAAGTCTAGTTACTTTAAATTAAAAGCCATTATCAAATAAATAACAATGACTTAATTCTGATTTGTTAAATATGCTATAACATTTCTTTTTGGTATTTTGTATTCTCTACCTACTTTAAGTGATGGAATAGTATTATTTCTTACTAATCTATATGCAAGATTTACACCAATTCCAAGCATTTCTTTTAGTTCTTGAATGTTTACTAAATCAGGATATGCTGTAAACATCATTTGATAGTTTTCTTTAATAGTGCCCATTTTGATAGTCCTCCTTTCTTAAAAAATCATAAAAAAATAAACCTCGCTTAACTGCGAAGCCTTAATTACATACTATAACATCTATATTTGTATTTTTGAGTTGGAATAGGAATATTCATATTTATTGTTTTTGGAACATCACTACCAACTTTTATACCTTTGTTAAGTCTTAAATTTCCGTTTTTATCTCTGTGATAAATACTAGAGTTATATTTAGCAAAAGCATAGTCATTCATATTGCTACTAGAATATGATAGTTCTAATGAATCTTGATATAATAATGCTTGTAGTTGTTCGTAAGAATTATCCTCTTTCTTTGTTCTAATGTAAGTCTTATTGTATTCTTTCAAATATTCTTGCCTTTTGATAGCATTTTCATCTTTGCGAGTTTGTTTTTCTTCTTTAAATCTGTTATCAGCTTTCACTACTTTTGAAATATATTGTTTAGAAACACCAACTATCGTAGCAATTTCTTTTTGTTTTAGATGTTTGTTATAGTATAAATCTAAAATGTTCTCTTGATTTTCCAACCTTAAATACCTCCTTCCAAATTTGGTTGACTTTTTGTTTGCAAGATTTTGAATACAAAAAGTCTATTAGTTATTTCTTTGAATAACTAAATTCAAGAAACTTTTAGTAACACTTGACAACTTTTCTTGATAGTAGTACAATAATAATGTAAACACATTTCAAATTGCTTGTTGATATTGTTATTATAACATCGTAGATTTTAATTGTCAACACATTTGAAAAATATTTTTAATATTATTTACAAAAATATTTTTAGGAGGAATACTTATGAGAGAATTACCTCGTGTAAACATAAACGAAGATTTTTATTTATGGTTTAATTTTGAAGAAAAAGAAGAATATTATGCAACACCATTATATTTATATAATGTAAGTAGAGAAAGAATAAAGCCAGAAGATGAAACTAGATTATGTTTGAATTTAGAAAAAGATATATCAAAAACAAAATCAAATAAGAAAAGAGAAATAATAAGACAACCAGCTACTATATATATTCATTATGTAGAAAGCATAGGTGCTCTTTTGATAAATTTTTTAAATGCTGATTTTACTACTTATGAAACATCATATAATACTTTCTTTTATGCTTATGGATATGAACTAATAAAAGAATATGTACCTTATCAATATACCAAAAGTGATAGTTTTATTACTGATATTGAATTTAAAAGTATTATAAAAGACATATATGATACAAGTAGCGATAGACTTATAGAATGGCAAGATAATTTTAAAAAATGTGTAGATTTCGTTTATAACTTAAATGGAAATGAAGATTTGAAAGAAAAAAACAAATTATCAAAATTTATTGCTTATACAATAAAAGATAGTGATTTTTATACATATTCACAAGGTATAGAAATTATAACAGATAATTATATAGACATACATAATAAATATCATTATGAGACTTTAGATAAACTAATAAATGAAATAGACAACAAAAATCAAGAATTAGAGTTACACAATGTTTATACCAGTAAGAATTTAACAAATATATGTTTTACCATATTAGACCAAATTGTAAGACACGAGAATTTGCAAATTAAGACTTGTTTAAATTGTGGTAGATACTTTATACCAACTTATAGACAAAATGAGATATATTGCGATTTAGCAAATGTTGATAAAAGCCCAACTTGTAAGGAAAAAGGTGCTGGAGAACAATATAGAAAGAATTTAGAAAATAATAAAGTACAAGCACTTTATAGAAGAATATATCAACAAAAATTTATGACTGCATACAGAAATAAAGAAAGCAAGACTATTCAAAAAGAGTTTGAACAATGGAAAAAAGAAGCTAGAGATAAAATAAATAAGGTAAAAAAAGGTAAACTTAATGAAGATGAGGTTTATAATTGGTTAGTGGAAAATAAATAAAATCAATTTTTATATGGATGAAAATATAGTAAAAAGGAGCAAGTAATGAAATTTATTAAATTGGAAGTAAGTAATTATAGAAATTTTGAACATATAATTTTAGATTTATCAAACAAGAATGTTATATTTGGATTGAACGATATAGGAAAAAGTAATTTATTATCAGTATTTAGATTATTGTTTGATAGAAAATTTAGATCTAATAACTGTATAGAAAGTGATTATCATAATAAAAATACAGAGAAAGATATAGAAATATTATTACAGATTGAATTAGAAAAAGACACCCCTACAATAGATGATGAAATTGTTATATCTAAGATAGGACAATGTGGTATTTTATCTAGTGAAAAAAATAATTTATATATTAAATTAATTGCAAAATTTGACTTAAGTTTACAAGCAGGTGAACCTAAAATGTTTTGGGGAGAAGATAAAAATGATTTATCAGAAATGCAAACTATTTTTAATGGATATCAAATTGATAAGGTTTTTTCAGCTATATATATAAAAGATATTACTGAAAACAATGCTTTATTTAAAAAGAATATTGGCAGATTAATAAATAACGAATTAAACGAAAAAGAAGATATAAATGCAATAAAAGAAGAAATGTTAGATATAAATAACAAAATTGGAAATTTACCTTCAGTTAAAGATTTGCAACAGAATTTATCAAAAAATTATAATTCTATAAGAGATGAGAAAATAGAAATATGTATTAGGTCAGAAGTTGGAATTAATAATCTATATTCAAACTTAAATACATATATAAAAAAAGAAGAACAAGATAATTTTTATCCAACATCTGGAGATGGACGAAAAAAGCTTTTAGAATATGCTTTATATACATCAATAGCAGAAAATGAACAAGAAGAAGGTAATCATAAAATATATGTATATCTAATAGAAGAACCAGAAAATCATTTGCATGAATCTATGCAATTATATCTTTCTGATCAGATATTTAATAATATGAAATTTAAATATTTCTTTTTAACAACCCATTCTCCTTCTATGCTATATGAAATGGATGATAATACAAATTTAGTCAGATTATATTCAAAAGACAAAGTTGAATGTAATACATTTTTGTATAATGTACCACCTGAATATAAAGATTTAAAAAGAGAACTAAATAGAAATCTAGCGAATGCTTTGTTCTATGAAAAGGTTTTATTAGTAGAAGGACCATCAGAAGAACTTTTATTTAAAAAAGTAATTGAAAATATTGATATTCAATACCAAATAAATGGTAAATATATTTTACAAACAAATGGAATAAAGTTTAGACCATATATTAAAGTGCTTGAATGTTTAGGTATACAATATGTAGTAAGGACAGATAACGATTTAAGAATTGATTCACAATATAAAATGATGTTAGAATAGATATATGGACACATTTTATGAGAGAGTGTATAATAAATTATGTACACTAACTTGAAAGGAGTGTGTCAAGAAATGGCAAGCAAAAAATATGATGAAGATTAT
>JAETPW010000064.1 GCA_021771025.1 Clostridiaceae bacterium | reverse complement strand
GTACAGGTGGGTGAGTTCGGTAGTTTTCGTCTTTCGATTCGTTCGAAAGGTGCGGAGACGGCGGATGCTTTCAATGCTTCCCTGATAAAAAAGGCACGGGTGATATTCTCGCCGGGTACCAGTCTGCGCTGGATGAGTGAGATCGTGAAGTTTGAAGAGGATGAAGACACGAAATCTAAAAAAGAAGAAAATCCGGATGATGACAGACCGGTGATTGAATAATTAAAAATGGTAAATAGGGGATTACCTGATTGAAAGAGAAAGGGGGGACGTATGAAAAAAGTTTCCTTTATTTTAGGAAAGAAAAAGCTTTTTCTTTCCTAAAATAAAGGAAAACTTATGAGGAAAGAGGTTCTCAAATCGCTGATTGCTATTAAGCAAAGTGAAATCCTGTTTGATGTGATAGAACGGGATGTGGAATTGCCATTTGCCTATTATCACTTGTTTAATATGGAAGATCTGTGTTCTATTAAAGCCTTATAATCTATTTTCATTTGATTTGGCAAAAATGAAATTTCAATAAAATCATACCATAGCGGTAATACTTTTCTAAATTTGTTGTATGTATTTTCAATAATCTTATCTTCAACTTTCATTGTTTTTAGTAGATTGTCAAAGTCAGATCTCTTTAATTTTCGTTTTTTTCCGTTCAGAGTCAGAGCAAGTTCTTCTGTGTCTTCAGGTATGACCAGCTTAGTCGATAAGAGATCATAAGCAGGCGTTAGTGTGGTTTCTTTTATCTTTTTATAGAGGGAAAAGTTTTTTAGGTGCATGTCTGCATTACCTGTAAGATAACAGAACAATAAAATCTCAACGTAATTGATCAAGTCCAGGACTGGGTACGCTGAAAACTCTACAATCTTCTTGGCTTACTATACATATAAATTTTAGCTTGTTTCATGGTTCTATTAAATTATTCCTGTCCATAGGCACGGCACCAAGTTGCATTCCGAACAGTTTTAATACCTGATTTACTTTATCCATTTTCAAGGTTTCTTTTCCTTGTTCTAGTTCGCGAAGAAAACGGAGTCCGACACCTGCTTTCAGCGCGAACTCTTCACGTGATAATCCAAGCGACTTGCGCTTTGATTTTACATATTCATTTAATGATAAGTTATTCATTTTTGATACCTCTTCGGGTACAAATATAATGAATATTTCTTGTTTGATACGAGAAGTCATTAAATAACCTAAATCTATCCCTAAGAATCTCACGTAATAATCATTATTTTCCTGATAAACGTTAAATAAGAACCTAAAACGATCGGTGTGATGGTTCGTGAAAAATGGTATTTTAAGATTTTGGTTGTTCCTAAAGTCTTATTATATACTGTTTTACACGATGATCTCACGCCGATCTTTACATATATTCCTACCTGTACCTTTGTATCGTTCCCCTGGAAACAGTAGTATTAATCATTAAAATAGAAAAGCTATGACACTGAAATTTAGAAAGGTGCAGCGCAAGGTTCTTAGCGGTGACGATAAGGACAAGGTGAAGACTTATGCGATGGCACGGTCGTCGAACTATTGCGATATGGATA
>JAETPW010000024.1 GCA_021771025.1 Clostridiaceae bacterium | reverse complement strand
TTATTATTGCATTTTGTAACTGTTACACTATCTTTTACTGCTTGAATTTCAACCGCATTGTCAATACTTACCTCTCCGTCTTGCTTATCATTTCCAAACAAGGCAATCGAACAAGGGTAATCCGCACTGTCGTTCAAATGTACGTATTCACCGCTTGAATTTGCTGATATTAGTACGTTATCTAAATTCTTCTCAAGTTCTACTTTTTCTTCTTTTAGTGTTTCTATTGTTTTACTTTGTTCTATGTTTTCTTGCTGTAGTTCTTCTATTGTTTTATTTTGAAGTGTTTCTTCTTTTTTTATATTTTCTATTTCGGTGTTTTGAGCTGTCTGCTCTTTTTGCATATCTGCAATATCTTTTTTTACTACTGTATCGTCGTAGTTTTTCAATGTATCTAATTTTTGCTTATACGCATTAGTAAAATCGTTTTGAGATAAATCTTTGCCCGGAATCTTATCTACTTTTCCAAATAAAATCTTATCTATGTTTTCATTATTTGTATTAGCTGTTTCTATATCATATTTTTCTGTTTTAGCCGGCAATACTAAATTATAATTTTTTGTGTATCCTGCCATTTTATCCCTCCTACAATCCTATTTGATTTTTAAGTAAAACGTAATCGCTTGATGATACAGTTCCATCTTTATTCATGTCAGCCGCCTTATATTGCTTTGTTGTTAGTGCTATTTCTCCCATTAAGTATTTTTGTATCATATCTGCGTCTTCTTTAGTAATAGAACCGTCTCCATTAACGTCCCCTAGAACATACTCTTCTTCTTTTGCCTTTATTTTTCTTAGTACAATTTTAAAATAAAATGTCTTAGACCCTTCTGTCATGCTATTTTCTATTCTTAGAACAATGTTATCTGATGTTAACGTAAGCGTTCTTTTAAATGCGTTCATAAGCATATCTGAACTATCATTCTTAATTCCAACATAGTTATAACCTTTAGAATTATATTTAATACCAGTTGCGACAGGCACACAATTATTTTCGTTTAATCCGTTTGGATAATCTAATATTGCATCTCCACTTGAATTTGCTTCTATTATTATGCTTCCTTCTATAATTTCCAGATCATTGATTTGTGTTTCTATGGACGCGTTTTGACTTCCATCAAAAATTGTTTCTCCACTAATTACTCCTGTAAGTTTTATACTTCTTTTGACCTGTAATTTAGTAGCTGTTGCACTATTTCCGGGTACATTGTTTCGCACTATTTGCCACAGTTGCAGTAGCTGAATTACCAGTACAATTACTAGAAGTATCAGCACTATTAGCTTTTGTTGCTGTTTTTGCATTTCCATCAACATCTCCTTTCAGATTTCCTATTAATCCACCTTTTGCTGTAATTTTCCCTGTACATATGTTATCTTCATTTTTTAACATTAAATTTTCTTTGATAGACTGAATATAATCTTTAAACTTCTGATAAATTTCTTCCCCGTCAATGCTAATTAAAGAAGTAACAATCCCACACAGTTCTTTATTTATTCTTTTGTCTACTATATCTGATTGTTCAATATTTGTTGAACTTCTCACAGTCACTTCCGCTAAGCAGATTTCATAGATGTTGTCGTCTCGTTGCAATCCTGCTACAGTACTTCCATCCCCTTCTTTAATATATAGTTGTGTTTCTCTAGTAGCTAGTGTCTTGTCAAGTTTAACTACTACTCTATCTATTCTACTTCCTGAAATTGGTCTTTCTAATGTGAATACCTTATCGTTTTCGTTTTCATAGTCAGCTCCTTCAATTATGCCTGCTCCACTTGATACTCTTATGTTCAATCCACCATTTGCTGTTACTTTCATAGAGTTTTCGCCATAGTTCTTGTATTGTCCAAAATAAACACCATTTGATAGGAACTTAGCAAAATATCTTCTAAAAATTTCCGCTTCATACAAGCGATCCGGCTCCATTTGTCCGCTTTGTTCATTTAGAACTTTTGTGGAGTCGAATGGGAAACTTTTTAATGTTACTATATTGGCCATTTTTTATCCTTTCCATAAAAATAAGACCTAACTGATAGGTCTCGTAATTATTCTTTTAATTTCTTCGCCTAGCGATGGTACTTTGTCGCCAAACCCCAATTCTACTATTTTATTGTTTCTTTCAAATATTTCTTTTGCTTGGATAATACGTTTATCTTCATATATCCCGTCGCTCTCCAAAGTTACTAGATCTCCTAAAAAGAAATCTTTTTCCCATTCCATATTAGGGATTTGATAAACTTTTCCTTCAACGCTTTGCATTATTTTATAGGTATCTAGTTTCTTTTGTCCTTCTGAATTTAATTCTTCAAGATCTTCTATATTGTTTAAATCAATTAATACTTCCCTTCTGTCAAACCCTGTTGCCGTTCCTTTTACTACAATAAGCCTGTTTTCATTTTCCCCTTTTCCGGCTACATACCCTACATTTTTATAATTACTATTATCATTAGTAGTTTTTCCTTCTAATAGGTTCTTTTTCTTTTCTGAAAAAATAACATAAGGGTGTTTGATCGTTCCTTGGAGTTGCTCATGCGTATATTGTTGCAATTCTTCGTGTGTAAATTTTGATAAAAATTCATGGGTATTGGCACTTTCAATTTGATTTACTGTCCTATCTGTTCCTTTTAAACTGTCAAAATATATACACTTTTCATTTCTATCTAAGTATCCATACCAACCAAGCCCTGTATCTTCTGAAATATGCTTTAATTCATCATGAAGATTAGTCAATCTTGCTTGCCAAACTGTTTTTATTCCTCTATTTTGACTTTTAGCTATTTTAACCCAAGGAATATCTCGTTCAATAGTCCTAATTTCATCAAAATAGCTTGTTACTAAATGTTTTTCTATATAATGCTTTTGTATATTTTCTGCCTCTGTTTCAGTTACTCTATCATAGCCATTTGTAGCTATAATTCTTCTTTTAGTTATCCCTTTTATACAAGTCCCTGTAACTTTCATGGTTTTACTGTTTTTTTCAGTTGTGACTACTACTTTGTCTATAAGAAGAATTTTGTCGTCTCTTTTATTAACAATTAGCATATTGTCTTTTTTTAATTTGTTTGTGTTTGCTTTATTTTTGTTAATAGTTAACTCAAAAGTACCACATTCGTAATAATTCCAGACGCAAATTAGGGAATCGAAATTAGTAATAATGCCGTAATAGTTCAAAATTAGTATTTATAATTTCTATACAATTCATCTAAACACCTACATACTTATTAGTATAGTCTTTTATTGTCACTTTGTCCTTTGCACCCTCGATGTCTGAACTATACTTTATTAAGTTCTTTCCTACTATTAATTTAAAGAATGTAGATTTTAGATCAATTTTATTGTACACGTCTTCTATTCCGATGAGGTGTAATTAAGTTTACTGTTTCTTTTCCCTCACGTGTATCTATTACTAGAGTTTCCTTTTCTCCAATTTCCATATTGATTTGTATATATTCTCCGGTTGTTTCATTTAATATTTTTGGGTTCATGGCAGGACCAACATATTCTATTTGAACAGGAGCTTCTACATCACCTTTATTTTCTATTTCCTTATAAAAAGAAACTAAAGCAAAATGGTCTGGAAGAATTAAGGGAAAAGATAATCCTCCTGTGACTGATTTTATGTCAATATCTTCCCCTTCTTCGTCAAGCCAGTAAGGATCTTGGCAATAGAAAGAAATAGTGGTTTTGTCATGGTTGTTCTTTCTATTGTTAAAATCTGCACTATCTTCTACTTTTCCATAAATGCGATACGTTTTATAATTGTTCGCATAATAAATAAGTAACTCCCCTCTTTTCTTTGTCGCTTGGTTGTAAGTTTTTGGATTGATTATTCTCATAATTTTACGTCTTAATTCATATAATTTTTCTCTGTTTTTTGTTTTTATTGTAACTTGTAATTTTATCACTCGAGGATCTAATAAACTATCTTCTGAATTACAACCATCTTGATTTACTCCTTGACTTTTTTGTGAAGTTGCTCCGAGGGTGTCCTAAGCCTTCTATATGACTAAGCAATATATCTTGTTCAATATTTCCTACACTATCAAATAATAGGCTTTCATTTAAAGCTAAATTGACTACTTCTAATTTTTGCATTTTATCACCTACATTCCTGCTAAGCTTGTCGCTAATTCTTCATCTATGTTTCTTAGTTTTCTATAAGTTTCAGATGGTAATTCCGGATTTTGCTGGATAAAATTTTGTTGGGTTACATTTATGGTTTTTGTTTGTGGTTTATTGGCTCCCGCTTCGTACTTATACATTCCTGCTGTCCATTCTTTTATTTTATTTTCAATACCAGCGTCTATTGTATCTTGTATCCTTTGAATTATGTTTTGAATTTTATCAGCAATTCCATTATTAATTCCTTGTGCTAATTTCTCACCCAAGGTTTGTCCGGTTATTTCATAGGCATTGCCATAGCTGTTTAAAAGTTCGATTATTTTATTTTGATTTTCTTCTACATTTAGTAGCATTTTTTCAGCTGTTTCTTGTGCTAAATCTTTTTGTTTATTATAATATTCTTCTAGATCTTCTAACTGTTTGTCATATTGCTCTTTTTGTTTTTCTGCTTCGTCTTCTATGTTTTGAATTTTATCATCTTGTTCTTCTTTTAATAAATCTTGTTGTTCTTTTAATGCTTCTTTTTTGTCTTGTAACGCTCTTTTATCTAATGTTTTTTGATAGTCTGCTACAAGTTTATCTAGTTCTTTTTGATAATTGGCTTTTGTTGTTGCGTCATGCTCAAAAGCAATTAATTCTTCAAGCCTTTTTTTCTTTCTTTCATGTTCTAAATCTTCTTCGGCTCTTGTTTTTTCTTCTTCTGATTTATCTAAAGCTTCAAGTTCATCTTGTATTGCTTGTATTCTTGCCTCATATTCTTCGTTAATTGCTTTGATACGTGTTTCTTTCCATTCTTCTACTAGTTTTATATTTTCCTCAATAGCTTTCTTGTCAGCTTCTTCCATCTCTTCTAGTTGCTTGGTAATTGCACTCGTTAACTGTGATACTGTATCATCTACGCTTTGAACTCTTAGATCTCTTTTTTGTTTTTCGTAATCTCTGATAACATCTAGCTCTTCCTGATACAGTTCTTTTCGTTCTTCGAGTGATAGCCTTTCATCTCTCATGATTTGACTTAAATAATTTCTATGTAATGTTATTATTTTATTTAAGTCATTTTCTTGTTCTTTTACGTCGTACTCAGCACCACGTAATCTTTTTTGATCTTCAATATATCTTTCATAGTCACTAGTTTGCTGATCTAACAGTTCCTTATTTTTTTGTGCTAATTCCTTTCTTAGTTCGTACAATTTTTCTTCTAGTTCTCTTTTTTGCTCTGTAGTTTTTGCTAAGCTGTTATAGGCGTATTGGTACATATTAATTTCATCTTGTAGGCTAATCTGATCAAGTGCTTTTCTATGCTCTATATCCGCTGTATAATCATCTAAAGATTTTTCTTGGAGTTCTTTTTGGAGTTCGTATATTTTAGTATTTAACTCCATTTTTTCATCTTGGGTTTTGGCATACTTTTTAAGGGCTGTTTGATACATTGCTATTTCTTGCTGTAAACTAATTTGATCAAGAGACTTTTTATATTCTATTTGTTTCTTATAATTATCTAATGCTTTATTTGAATATGCTTTTGAGCCTCCAGAAGAATTTTTTAATTTTGGAGCAGAAACAGAAACAGGTGTTACTCCTGCTACTTTTGCCGGTGCTATATTTCCCATAGAATTTAATATATTTGCAACACTACTTAAAGTAGGAATTATATTGGCATATGATATTCCTATGGCGTTTGCCAATTCTTGTTGCATTGCAGTGTCATTTTGAGCGGCATTTGCCATTTCTATAAACTTATTAATAACCTCTATGCTACCTTGTATAGTAGTTTGTGAAGTATTCCATGCTTGATCAGCTTTTGCCTTTTCCGCATTAATATAATCTTGTGCTTTATCAATTATTATTCCTTCCGCATTTGCTGCCTCTGGATATGCTTTAGCTAATTGCTTTACTGACTCTTGATATTGAGAAGTTGAAGTATCTCCTTTTTTTATTACATTCAAATAATCTTGCATTGTTTGAGCATTTACTTTTAATTGTGCCGCTTCTTTTTGCTGTGCTTTAATGGAATCTATATCTATGCTCTGTTTAATTTTATTTATAGAATTTGATTTCTTAAGAAATTCATTATCTTCTTTCAATTTTTCATTTAATTCATTTACTGAATCCCCAAAGGTTCCATTAGTTTTCTGATTTTCTTTAAATTGCTTTTCTAGATCTCTAGCTTCTCTTCTCAAATTGTCAATTTGTTTTTGGGCATCGTTCCATTTTCCTAAATCCGCTTCCTCTCCAAATGCACTATATTTATTCATATTTTTCTTGATTTCTTCAACTTGCTTCTCTTTTTCTATTTTTTGTTCAAGCAATTTTATCTGTTCTTCTATTTTTGATTTATCATCTTCTACTGATCTAATATTTTCATCTGTGTATTCGTACGTTCCTTCTTTTATTTGTTTGTATTTTTCAGTTGTTTCGTTTAGTTTTTCTTGGGCCTTTTGGTTCTCATTTATAGCATTACATAACATACTAATTGCTGAAATTACTGTAGCAGTTGTAGAAACAATTAGAAAAATTGGGTTTGCCTTTAAGGCAGCAGTAAAACCTTCAGCTGCTACTGTTGCTGCAAATGTAGAAGTAGTATATGCTTCCTTTGCTTTTTTCAAGGCAATCATTGCTACTGTAGTTGCTGTTAAAGTAATTGCAAATGTTGTTAATTCAGCTGTTAATGTAGGATTTGCCGATATTAATGAATTTAATAAATTTAGTAACCCTGTACCGCTTTCTAAAATTTTTGTCATCGTAGGTTCTAATGCTTCTGCATAAGCAACTTGAGTTTCTCTCATAGCCTGACTATATTGTCCCTGTTTCCCTGCTAATGTATCCATATAATCTGCCATAGCTCCAGCAAATGGTTCCGCTGCATACATTGTTCTGTTTAAATATGCTTGATTTTTTTCAGCTTCTGTTAATTGACTTGCTGTTTTTCCAATTGATTTCGCATAATTGTCTAGCATAACTGATAAATTTTCTGTAACACCTGCACTATCTGATAATGTAGACAAGCCTTGCCTATATCCTTCACTCGCTACTCTTACTGCTTCTGATACGGTGTAATTGGCATTTCTATTTCTTATAGCTGAATTAGTTAATGCTTCTATCATCTTTTCTGTTTCTTTTGCTGACATACCCATTAAACTAAAATTCTTAATTGTAGTTGCTAAATCAGATTTAGTCATATAAGCTGAAAATTTATTCATTATTGCAGAAAGATCTTCCATACTTTCTCCAGTATAATCTGAAACATTTTCAAGTGAACTCATTGCTTGCGTATATGAATTATATTCATTTATACAATCTTTTATAGCACTTCCTATTTTTGCTAAAGCCATAACAGCTGTTGCTGACATTGCTATAAAACTAGCATCTAATTGATTGTTGCTAGATTGCACTTGCTTATTTTCATTTTCTATTTCCTGTAATTTATTTTTTGCTGTTTCAAGGCCTTTTTCAACTCCTTCTAGTCTCATCTTTAAATTAATTACTAATTCTCCAATTTGCGTTTCGTTCATTTTTCACCTCTTTAGAGTATAATAAAAACACTTAAACAAATAAGTGTTTTCTTAGTTAATTGTCTGTTAAAATTATTTTGTCTATTTCATAAGTTATAACGTGTTCTTTTGTTACCTTTTTTAACATTATGGTTATTTCTTGTAAACAATAATATTGACTTGTTTTGTCAAATCCATTAATTTTATTGTTTTCCACTACATTCCAGTATATTCTATATGTCGCTACTTCTGATTGTCCAGTATCCCCTCTTCTTTCAACTTCATAACTTGATGATAGTATTTTTAAATCACTTAAAAATCCACTTGCAAATTTACTTTCATAATTATTATTATCATAATACTTGAAGTTGTCAGATAAATACATTTCTAGTTTATTTTCATCTTTATTTTTAAGAATATCAACTATTTCATTTATTATTTCACTTGCTGGTATTATTTTACCTTCTTGAATTAATTTGCCTTCTTGTTTAGTTTTATTTAAATTACTTAAAGAGTTAAATATCATTGGTACAAATATAATTGCAACTAATATTAATAATACAATACCACATCCTAACCCTTTATGCTTTGTTTCCTTGCTATGCGTATCCTTCTCATATTCATCGAAATTAGTTTTACAATAAGGACAAATATCTTCTAGTTCATCGATTTCTTTTTTACAAATTGGACATTTCATATTTCTTCCCCTCCTGCCAATATTTTACAATATATTTCCAAATATTGCAAGAAATTAAATTATTTTATATAATGCTATTGAAAGTGAGGTGATACAATATGAAGCTCAATAATCCTTTAAGCCATTTTAAAGATATGATGATAGATTTTCAAATAATTCGCAACTCTAATGTTCTATCAACTGTCAAAGGGTTAATGAATACGGAAACTAGCACAAAGAAAAAATATGTTGGTTTTTTCCCTGAAGTAGATGTGCAATCAGGAGATATATTATATAATATTTCAGCTAACATACAATATTTTGTAGTTGATGTAGACATATCAACTTGGATGGGGAATGTTTCTGAAAGAAAAGCTTTTTATCAAACTCAACCACCAGCGGAACAATCGCCTTCATCTACAGTTTTTAATATCAATAATCCTTCAAACTCTATAATTGGCAATCAACAACAAGCTATTTTAAACAATTCTTCTTTTAATATTGATGATTTAAAACAGCTTATTGAATTATATGGTAACAATGATAAAAAGCAACTTTATGAATTGTCTTCTCAATTGGAAAAACTATTGCTAGAAGATACTTTTCATAAAGGCAATCTATCCAAATTTAGTGACTTGATTTCTAAACATTCTTGGCTACCTCTGGCTATCGCACAAATTATTTCTGCTTTTATACAGATGCCACATTAATCACTGGTGCTTCGGCACCTTCTTTTTTTATCTCAAAAGTTCCTTCTATATTTATTTCTAAATCCTTCGTTTTAATATTGGTTTTCTCATCATTAATTACTATTTGTATCATAATATTCCTCCCTAAAACTCGTCGGCACTGACAGTTTCTTCTGAGCTATCTGTCGCTTTATTTAATTCTGCATACTCTTGCATGATAACTGCTATTTCATCGGGGTAATAGTCATTTAGAAATTCTTTTTTACTTATTCCTATTTTAATGCAGATGGCAATTGTCCTTTGAAGCCAATTAGATTTGTCGCTTTGCTCATGATTGGCTTCATTTGATCGAAAAAACTTTCTAATTTGTTCACTTCCCAAAATTTAATACAAATTTCTATTAGTTCTGTAGGAGATAACTCGTTTCTTATTTTATCTTCTTCTATATCTAGTACTTGGCTCAAAAATCCAAACAAGAATTTTGGTGCAATTATAACTAATTTCGTGATTAAATTCATTATATTTTCTATGGTAAACATTTCAGACAGTTTAAAATCTTGTCCTTCTGCAGAAAGTTCTTTTATGAAATCTTCTGGTAAATCCTTTAAAGTTTGTAGGGCTTCAAAATACTTGCCACAAGGCATCTTTTTAACCTCTACACCATACATTTTTACTGTTTTGTTTAAACTTAATTCTTCGCTATTTTTGGACATTTTCTTCCTCCTAATTAAAATTTAAGGAGAGCTTTCACTCTCCTAGTTATTTGTTGGTTATGAGTTATTTGTTGGTTCTGATGCGGGTGTGGTAGGAATTGTATCTAACCATGTTAAATCAGCATTTCCTTTTTCAGTATCTTTGATGGTGAATAATTTATTGTCGTATGCCCTTGGCATAAACATTCCCTCAATTTCTACAGAACCGTTATTCCCACTGCCTTTAGTTTCTAAATCCATTTTTACTTTGCTTACTTTACAACGATATTGTCTGAACATTCTATATGTTCCATCAGCTAATAATCCACGATATGTACAAGCAAACTCAGTCGCATTATCTGTTGTGGAGAAATCATACTCTTTTGTTTCCTCGTTGTATTTTCCACCTTCAAATAGTTTTCTTAATTCGTTTGATAGTTCTTTTAGTGTTAATGTGAATTTTTCTCCATTTACAGTTTTATCAATGTCCCACACTTCATCATCTGCATAGATATTTTCTTCTTCTGCGTCTATTTCTTTTGATAACTTTTGAGCAGATGGAATTTTTACCCCTTCACCTACTAAATATTTTTCTAAAGTGTTTTCAGTAAGTGGGAATAATGTAAATCTGCTAAATCCTTTTAAATATTTTTTCATTTAAAATCCTCCTTAAAAAAGAAGAGGTTATTCCTCTTCTAAAAATTCTTCTTTTTCAAAACGTATTGTTTTGTGTTTTTGTTTACTGTTTGGATCAACTACATCTAGATATAATGTTCTTTCATAGCCTATCTCTTGCATTTTGTAAACTACTTGTATTGCTAATTTAGACACTTCACTAGACGTTTTTCCCCATACATCAGCTTTTATGGCTAATGCACTACTATATTCTTTGTCGTCTCCATGATCCGACGGTTCATTTTGTATTTCAAAATAGGTTACACATGGTAATTTGGACCAATCTTGTGAACCTTCTTCGCATACTTGTTTTGCTTCCCCTTCTGTTTGTAATTCGCTTAGTTTCTTGTAAACAATTGGTTTTTGATTAATCATTATTTACCACCTAATTTCTTGATTTCTTGTTGTATTGATTTAACTACTTCTTGCTCTACTTCTCCTGTGTTTTTGGCATGGAGATACGCAGGAATTAAAAATGGTTGAGCAGTTTGTCCTTTCCAATCTGCTTTATATGATACTCCGTTCTGGTCTATCTATACTGCTTTCCGCCCCTCTCTGTCCTGTTCCAAATTCAACGTAAGGTGCATATTCAAGATTGGTATATACTTGTGCTTCTACTTCATCTTGAACTATTTTAGATTTCGTTTTTATGGAATTGCGAAGCACTCCTGTTTTTACAGGTGCTAAATATTTGGCATTTTTTTGTATCTTCTTCGCTCCTCGTTCTAATCCCGTTCTACTACTTTCTTTTATGTTTCCTCCTAAACCGGGAAAGGGTAGCGAGCAACTGATCTAAACCTTCTAAACTACTCATTTTCATATACTTCCTTTGGCTAAAATAGTTATATGGCTGTCTGATGGGATAACTGATTTTATTACGAACTCATATATGTAATGTTCTAGTTGTTCATAAGACATTTCAGATAATTCTTCATGCGTATATCTTGACAATTCAAAATTACTCCTATTTCTAACATAAATTAGAATATCATTTTCTTTTGCTAATGTTTTTTCGCAAGTAATAACTGCATTTGCCTCTATTTCTTTTCCATATTCCTGCTGGATCCATTCTTTTGTTCTAAATTGAAAATTACCTTTGAAGCTATCTATTTTATCTAGTTTTCCACTTCCAACTACAGTCCCTTCGTTGTCTTTTATCGTTCCAGAAGTCCAAATTTCGATATCCTTGTCGTAGAATGTATCTACTATAACTTGTTTGAACTCATTTGTTAACTGCATATTATCACCTCGGTATCTTCCTGTACTTTATTAACGTGCTCATATTCCTATCTAAGAACTCATCTACATTTTTAGATATTGAACTTGCTCCACCTATGATTTGAAAGTTAACGCTTTGTCCATTATCAGAAGCGCTTGTAGCCTCTTTTTTACCTTCTAAAATACCTTTTTCATTCAACTTGTATTGTTCTATCAAAAACTCTTGAATAAGTGAATTTAATCGTTCTGGTATGGTTTCTATGTGACATCTATCCAATATTTTGTCTTTGATGTTTTGTTCGCAGAACTCTAAGTAGTTATCTAGTTTTTTATCTGTTATATTCAATATATTTTTTATCTTTTCAATATTCTCTGACATAGTTAACACCTCAAAAGAAGCTAACTACTCGTCAGCTTCTTCTTTCTTTTCTTCTACTTCTTTAATTAAAGATACAAGAACTCCTTTTGTTGCATTATCCGGTATTTCAATACCTTTTTCAGTTGCAATTACTAAAAGTTCATCTTTGTTCATCTTAGAAATATTTTTTACTTCTTCTTTCTTTTCTTCCACTAGCTCATAGCCTTGTTCTTTATAGATACAATTATAAGCTTTTTCAGTTGCCTCAATAATTTTATTATTCTTTACATATTTATTCATATTCTAAGTCCCCTCTTGTGTTTTTGGCTTTAAAATTGCAAAAGCTTCATCTTTGATTGGTAAGTATCCAATTCTCATTGTAGCTTTAATAGCAATCAAATCTTGTTCAGCTAATGAAATTGGTTTACCATCTTCATCAACTGTTCCTTGTAATGTTGCTTCTTTCAAGATTTCATATTCTAGCCCCTGTCTAATTCCTACAAGAGATTTATTCCAATCAGCTGCAACTAATTCAGCTTTTGTTTTATCCCATGCTCCATTTCTTGAAAATTCGATTGGATTAGAATAGAAATTGTTTTGGTCTACCCCTTGCACAAATAAAGCATTTCCATTTGTATCTCTTAATTTTCTTATTCTGTTCTTAATACCATAATGTGCTGCAAAACCATTTACGTCCATTCCTTCTGCTTCAATTAACGCCATAACATCTGCTACATCTAAATCCAAAGCAGAAGTTCCGTCTACGATGATATTTCCTGCTTCTGTTGCTGATTTTATAATATTTTTAGTAAAAACTCCTTGTGCTCCAAAGAAACCTTCCTTATCAATCGCTTGATAAAATGCTTCCCCTATGCTTTCTTTTAATTCTTCAAATACTGATATTGTTGTATCATTTAATTTTTCTTTTGTAACAGGAACAATAACAGCTAATTTTTTAGCTGTTATTTCTGGAAAAATCCATGTTGCTTTAGATGTTTCTATTCTTTCTCCTTCGTTTACCCAGTATGCTCCTGGTCCTTCTGCTAAAATTGGAAACTTCTTTGTTTCACTTTCCATGTTGAACACTTTAGAAAGTCTTAATATACTAGATCCTCTTGCTACATCTGTCATGATTTCTTTTGCTTGTGGTGTTGGTACAAAACCTTGTAATTCATCTTTTAAATAACCCATTTTTTATTCCTCCTTCTAATTTTGGGTAAAATAAAAAGACACGTAAGTGCCTTAAATTTTTCTTGCTTGATTTTCTTTAATAATTCCGACAAAATCTGTCGCCCCAGTATCTTTATTTTGATTGCCACTTGCTGGAGTATAGTGGTATGGTAGATTTGGTTGTTCAACCCCTCCAAATAAATCTTTGTAAGTTTCCTTGTTAGGTTTCATTTGTTCTTCTATTCCAGATACTACTTTTTCCCCTTTTTCGTCTAGTACAATTTTTTCTAAATCAAATTTAGAAATCAATAGCTCTGGGTGTTTTGCTTTTTCGGCATATAATGCGTCTTTAATTGCCATTTTCTTAATCATTTCTGCTTTTTCTGCCTTGTGTTGTGTTTCTAAATTCCCTTTTTCAGTTTCATAGGCAGTAATTTTTGCTTGCAAATCTGCATTATCTCCATTGTTTTTCTTTAAATCTGCTATTGTTGTATTAGCAGTTTCTAAAGAAGTCTTAGTATTGTTTAAATCTGTTTGTAATTGGTCATATTTTGTTTTGTTAACAAACTCTCCATTATTAACATTAACAATACTTACTTTTTTGTCCTTATCGGCTTTCTCGTTATAAGAACTTACTTTTGTTTTAACTTGATTATACAAGTCCGTTCCTAAAATTTCTTCTAAAAACTCCATTGGTATTTCTCCTTTTCCGTTGCTATTTCTGCAACTATATGTATTTGCTTTTTCAAGCATAAAAATAAGACGTATTTCTACGTCTATAATGGGTATAGGCTGTAAGGTTTCCATCCTCCATTCAACTTGCTCTAAAACACAAGCACCTATAATTTGTATGTGGGTTAGGATTTGCACCTAACATAATATAAGATAGGCGTGGACTGGACGCCTCGTTTTACTGCTATGGGTAGATGTACCATAGTGCACACTATTTTCCATCTCTATTCGGCCATTTGCATTTCTACTTACCTAGCCCCGAATAGCTCTCTTATATCTGATTAACGTCTACCTATTCCGCCACCACATACTTTATAATTTTAAAATGTTAATAACTAATTTATTCATATATGCCAACTTTTTGCAGTTTTCCATTTTTTCTATTAAAAAATAGCCATGTGCAAAAGAAAGCATATCCTTCTACGTTATTCATCCCCTGCTCTAATGATATAATGTCAAATTCTTTCAAATCATTATCGTTACAAGCTTCTTTATCATTAATTCTAAATTCTATATTATTTTCCTTTAATATTTTTTGTATAGTTTCAAAATTGTTCATTGTGTTCTCCTATCAATTTTAGTCATCATAATCTGGATGTTCATCCCAAAAACTTGTGTCATACTCCTTTTTTATTCTGATACATTTGTCTATTTCTTCTATTAGTTCTTTCCTATTTCCGTCAAACTGTGCCAATGGAAAAATATCTGAAAACATTACTCTATAATCATTTAATTTTTGTTCTAATTCTTCATCTATCACATCATAGTACATTATAACAACCTCCTAATTAGATCATCAAATTCTTTAAAAATATTAGGTAAGTATTTTTGAAATAATTCTAATTGTTTTAAATCATCTCTACCTGCCATAGTAAACATTTGAGCAAATGTTTCCCTTTCTAGTTTATTAGATTTCTTCCAATATTTCTTTGAATGTCCATAATTACCTACTATTTCATTGTTTGTCATTCCTCCAATTATATCACTTAATTCTTTGTAATTGCTATTATTTTTTATTAATTTGTTATAAATCTCTTTGTTATTCAATATATATTGCTTATCTACTTGTATAGCTTTTACAAAGTTATTATTGGAAGATAACCATTTGTTGTTGTAATCAACTGTATGTCCAATTTCATGTATTACTGTGTGACTATCATAATTATGTTTTAACACTATATTTCCTTGTCTATGATATGCTTTGTTTTCTCCTAATTTTATACTTTTTATGTTTGTATTTAAAGCTATAGTCTTAATGTTATTATTACTAAATGCTTGATTTATAATGCTTACTCTTTGATTTGTTATATCTGTTAATTGTACTTTCCTATTTTTGTTGAATAAATTATCTATTATTCCTTCTTCTTTGTCAATATATTTATTGTACCATTCTTGGTAATTCATATCCTGCGAAACTAATATAGGCTTTCCATTTTCGTCTCTTGCACGTCTTTGTAATCCTTCCGTCACATCATTGTCAAATTCTACTACTGTTGTACAACGATCGTTGGGGTGAATTGGTGGATAATTCTTACCGTGGTATTCTATCTTTTACTTTAAATATTTTATTGTCTAATTTTGCACATTCACCACAAGTAACGTTATCTAGAGTAGCTATAAATTTATACTTATCTATATTTAATTCTTCATAAGATAACATTTCAGCCTCGTTGGCAAAATGATTTACTTCTGTTCTTACAAGTCTAACAGCATTATACAAACCTACATTCATATGTTCAACTAATTCTTTTGAGATCTTTTGAATGGATTTACCACTCATAGTGTCAGCTGTTAATTGTGTTTTTAAATATTCTCCCAATTTTTCGTTATTTTCCCAAATATTTTTTGAGAAATTGCTATTATCTATCCAACTTTCAGCTAACATCATTTGTATTGTTCTATTGTCTATATGTGCAAACTCGAACCCATATCCAAGATATTTTTGTACATTAAATATGTTTTCATAGTATGTCTCTTGTATTGTTTTAATATATCTTTGTTTTGTTATTTGTTCTTCTAGTGTCATTAATTTTTTTAATTCCAAATCTATGTTTGCTTGCATTGATTTGTATCTGGAAATACGATATGAATACGCAGGCGCGTTGTATTTTGCTAATAATTTACGTTTTATCTCTATATCATCAATGGTGTTGATTTGTTTTAATAAATCTTTGTAAAAAACTTGTGTTTCCCTTATAGATAATAATTTATTAGCTTCTTGTCTTGTTAATTTTCCATCAGTAGCATACTTATTGAATATTTTATTTATTTCCTTTTCAATGTCTTTTGAGGCTTTGCTATATATTTTAACTAGATCGGCTATCGTACTTACTGTATCCTTTTCTATTCTTTTCATTAATCTAGTTTGTCTTTCTTCCCAGTATCCTTGTGGTTTTCTTGCCATTAAACCACCTCTATTCTTCTGTCAATTTTCTTCCGAATAATTTATCAAACATATGTTATTGTTCTCCTTCCGTATGATTATCAAAACCACCTGCACTTGCAAATAACTCTTGCTGTCTTTTTTCTTTCTCTTTCTTTTGCTTGTCTAATTTCTTGCGTTCATCTTCTGCATTTTCTACCCAAGGGTGATTTTTAAGTATTGTTTCATCTGATATGGTTTCATTTGCCTTACTTTCATTTGCTATTTGGGCATTTTCTAAGTCATTGCTAATCATATTTCTAGTCCATGTTTGCGTAATGGGTTTTGTTTTCCAATCTGTTATGCCTAAGAATTTCATTATTGCTCTTATAAGCCCATTAAAGCCTTTCTCAAATTCTATCTGCGTTAACCCTGCTTTTAGTTCTAGTTTTCTGTAAAAGAACTTTAAGGCTACGCCGCTTGCATTTCCAAAACTCTCAGTATCTTGTTGTAATGCTTGTCCGCTTTCATATATCTGTTTTTTTATAATTTCTAATATAGAGTTTCTAGCTTCAACAGGTATTTCTATTTGCAAAGTTTTTAAGCCTCCACTTGTTTTTCCATCTTCCCCTGTTTCTGTTTTAACAGTTTTAAATCTTTTTAAGTCTCCTAAAAATTCTTTTAAATCCTCTCCACCATAGTTTTCAAGTATGTATATAAGTTGTTGGATGTCCTCTAAATCATTGGCGTATCCAGACATTACTTTATCGTATATGTCTATTAAGTCTTTATATTTTTTTAAGTCGCTTATCATATTGCGATTATTTTTAAATTCTATGAAAGGAACTGCTTCTAAATTATGCTTAAATTCTTCATATGCTTCCGGTAAGTATGTAAGACCTGTTCCACTTAAGTTTCCTTTAAATTTGTATTTTTCACAATGTTTATTATCCCAGAACTCAAATAAAACATATTCTTTATTTCTACCTGTATAATCTTCTTCTAATACTTCATAGTATCTATAAAAGCCAATTAATTTCTTTTTCAAATTACCATCGAATTGAGGTAAACATTGTTCAGTTTCTACTGTTGCATATTGAAAAGTCACATCATCACTATCTATCCAGTAATGCAACCAAGCTACTTTATTATTTGTTGCATTCGTACATAGGTAAGCACTCTCACTTTTAAAATCATCACCCAATATTTCGGTTAACTTTTTATTTACATTTTCATCTTGTACGTCAAATAAAACAGGGTTTGTAAACATATAGGCAGTCTTCTCATCTGTTATTAGTTGATGAAAATTATGTGATACTCTATTATCTGCATTTCGCATTGGGTCTGTATTAGTTGGCAATATCCCTTTATCTTTTATCATATTATCATTTTCATAGTATCGTTTTTCTATTGCAATTTGCCTTCTACGTTCTCCATCTTGTGAAATTATTCTTTTAATTTTGTTTATATCCACTTTTACACCTCTATTTCAATATTGATAAACCGCCTTTTTTTGGTTCATATAAAGAAAGAACTAACGAATCTCCTCTATCTGGAGATGTTAGTCCTCGTTTTTTCATTTCTTCTTTTCTTTCTAATTCAATCTTTCCATCACTGTTTATTCTATATTTTCTATTGCTTAACTGTGTTATTTGCTTATCATCATATATTAATTCAATTTCATGTCTTCTTAGTTTTTCTCTTAATAGTCCCCACATAAGTCCTGTGCTGTTAGAATATTCGACCGGCTCTTCTTGTTTGTTTTTCCCTCCTGCTGCACCAAAGTGACATTCATAGAGTTTAACTGTAGACCAATTCTTTTGCTTTTTTATCTCTTTTAATCTGTCGTAAACTCCTACACCCAAGCCATCACAGTCTATTTTTATGTGAATTGGTATCCCAATGAATTTGACTCTTAAATTTTCTATTTTCTGAACTATTGCTCCAGTTACTTGCATTGTGTCGTTATGGTGTAGGATCTCAAACGGTTGCTGGTATGTTTTGTCAAACATGGTGTTGATAACTGTTTCATCATCTCCGTATCTTGCAACGTCAACCCCTATATCTATTCTCAAAGTTGGATAATTCTTGGTTGTCTTTTTATGGCTACAGTTTTCTACCCAATCAAGTTGAATAAAACTATCAGGCATTGCTTTTGGAAATTCTCCTGCAACGCGTACTCTATATACATCACTATCTAAGCCATACATATCTATGATCATTTGTATATATTCTTTTGATACTCTTTTGGAGTTTTCTCCTGACACTTTGAAAGTATGGTATATACTTCTATTTTTGTTATGGCTATCAAAAAAGAACCCGCTTAATTGAGTTGGGTTCCCGCACATTATTAATTTGGCATCTGGTGTTGATAAACTTCCTAAAACAGGCTCAAAAACTACATCTTTTACTCCTGAAGCTTCGTCTATTATATATAGCAAATGTTCAGCATGGAATCCGCTGTAGGGCATCCGGTTGTGTCGCTGTTCTTGGTACTGCAAACCAATTTTCAGGATTAGACTTCATATATAGTTTTTCTTGTGTCCATTCTATTTCGGTTTGTATAGCTTTTGTTCTCCATTTTGCTACTTCTGCCCATAAAATATCGTGCAATTGATGTTTCGTAGGAGCTGTACAAGGTATTTTAGGGAATGGTCTAGTACACATAAACCAATAAATTAGCCAACTTTCTATTGCTGATTTTCCTATTCCGTGACCAGAGCGAACACTTGTCAGTTGATTTTCAGCTACGCTTGTTAATATTTCTCCTTGTATATCGTCTGGTGTTACTTTGATTATATCTTTTACAAATTCTACTGGTCTGTCTTTATAATATAGTACTGCTTCTGTTGTTAGCATTGTTTATCACCTACTTTGCTTTCGTATGCTTTTTGAACTATTTCCGCAAGCGATTGGGTGGAGTTGTCGTCATTACTTTTGTTGTTTAATATATCATTTAGGTCTTTTAATGCAGATGTCAATTCTTTTAGTCCTTTTCTGTCTATGATGTCAATATAGGACTTTATTTCTTCTTCTTCTTTTACTGCTTCTTTTATAATTTTATTTGTATTTTTGTCATAAACTGCTTGTCTTACTTTTTTTTTGCTTTTTGCTAAATGTACATTTAACTCCTCATTAGCCTTTGATATCTTGTCCAATAAATCATTAGCTACGTCTTTTACTTGTAATATTTTCTTTGCTTCTTTTTCACTTTCTTTTTCAATAACTTTTTCAACAATTTTGGTACTCTTTTTGTACTCTTTTTGTACCTTTTTTTCTTTCCATCCTTTTGTTTTATTTTTAGTACTTCCACTTATTTTTATATTCTTATTTTTTAAGAAAGCACTTACTGATTTATAGTTACTTAGAATAAATTCTTTTTCTAACTGCTTCCAGTCATATTTTGCCACCTCACTCACCTGCTTTATATTTTTTCAGCTTTCTTTCCTGTTAATTTTTCCCATCTGTCTATTATTAAGTCTACATATTTCGGTTCTAGTTCAATCATAAAGCATTGTATTTTTAATTGTTCGCAAGCAATTAATGTACTCCCACTTCCACCGAATAAATCTAAAACTTTATTTGCATTGTAATGTTTCAAAAAGTCAGCTATAAACTTTATGCTCTTTTGATGCTTATGTTCTGTTTTTTCGTCCTTCAATCTTCCTCTATAATCCATTTTTATTATACTTCTAAATCCATCGCCTAAATTTATATTAGAATTTGCATTCCCTTTTATTTCATGTGAAATCAAAATATGCTGTACGTATGGATTATTCCCACGTGGACTTGCAAATCCAAAATTTGCAACAAAAAAATCCTTAAATTGTAGTGTTGATTTTCTTAAATACCTAACCATATTTTCGTCATCATTCATTATGAATACGTTTGCATTTTCTATATTCTCTTCAATACTTTTATTGTAATTACATTCTGTAAAATCGTAAGGCGGATCTGTGAAAACGGTATCTGCTTTTTCATCTGTCATAATTTTTTTTACTGTTTCTATGTTCGTACTATCTCCGCAAATTAATTTATGTATTCCTAGTTTATAAATATCTCCAACTTTTGATTTAGGTTCTTCTATTTCTTTTTCACTATAATCGTCTTCTTGAACTTCATCTTCTAAATCAAAGTCAAAGTCTAAATCAAAGTCAAAGTCTTCCATATTTATATTATTTATTTCTTTTAACTCGTTTTCTAATAATTCAAAGTCCCATTCTGACTTTTCTGAAACTTTATTATCTGCTAATCTAAAAGCTCTAATTTGTTCTTCTGTCAGATCGTCAGCTAGTATACACGGAACCTCTTCTAGTTTTAATAATTTCGCTGCCTTGTATCTTGTTTCTCCGGCAACTATTTGGTCGTTTTTATCAATTGTTATAGGGATTCTAAATCCAAATTCTTTTATGCTGTTAGCTACGAATTTTACTGCTTCGTCATTTTTTCTTGGATTATTTTCATAAGGCTTTAATTCTTGTGTCTTTTTATATATGATTTGAATTTTCATTTTTTATCTTCCTTTTTTCTTTGCAAATTCAATATTGGTTGTTGTCATACACACATCGCAGTTTCTCTTGTCACATTCTGTATTTTTTTCCTTGTCGCATAGATATAGTGCTTCTATTCCTAGGTAGTCTTGTACTACTTCGTTAATAAAATCGTTACTACAAGCTACTATTTCACAAATATCTTCATAATCGTATGTTGCATTATCATCTTGAGAATGTCCGTATTCATACAGCCAGACGTGAGTTAATTCGTGTTTTAGTGTTTTAATCATTAAGTCTTGATCTAGCTTTTTTAACAATATGGTTTTTTCTTGAAATCTTGTTTGTCCTATTAGGCTTTCTGATAGCTCTATATTGTCTACTTCTTTCTTACGTATGTTTCGTATATTGATTCTTTCATTTTTTACCTCTTATCTGTATAAAAAATAAGCATATTCTACTTTGTCATAATCTAATAATTCTTTAAATTCTTTTTCAGATATAATTCTTCTAATATAAAGTGATAGCGCTTTTCTTAATTCGTCAATGGTAAAACTTTCTCTTTCTATCATTAAATTTAGTGCTATTGAAATTGTCTTGTATTTTCCTATCTTTTTTATTGCTTCTTCTATATTGTTGCTATATTTTTTTTATAAATTCAATTATTTTATCTATCATACTACACCTTTTTTTGGCGGAAAGAGCAGGATTCGAACCTGCGGAGCTTTTACACTCTACTGTTTAGTAGGCAGTTGCATTAAGCCACTCTGCCATCTTTCCAAATTTTATGGTAGAACTCGCTAGGAAAGTTCTTTTTTTACAATACTTTAAAGAGATAAAGATAAAGACAATGTAAGGAGTTTTCATTTATATTAACAGTCCTAGCAACTGATAATAACTAAACTAATTTAATACATCTATTTTCAAATTTTTTATAGGCATCGAAATATAGTTCTTTCTTATCGCCGTTATATGTAAGTTCATAGTACATTCCGTCAAATAGCGTTGTACTTAATAACGCTTTATTGTTTTGAAGTGTTTTGCAACTCCAAACAACAAAAATATCATCTGTTGTTATTTGCTTATTATCCGATTTGTCTAAATGTTCGTTTGCATAATTTTTTACAACTTCTTTACATTTTAGAATAAATTCTTCGTTTCCCATTTAAAAATTCTCCTTTCGTATTTTTTTAATAATAAGGGGAAAGAAAAAGAACAAACATTAAGATAACGCCTGTTCTTTTTGTATAGACCTTTATTGTGTCACTTTTTTGTTTGTGACTTTTTTACTATTGTTATTATACTATATATTTTAGGTGATTACTATAGAAAAAACAGGGAAAAAATAGGGACATTTTTAATTTTTATAAATTTATCATTTTTTCTATCGCTCTGTCAGCTATTTTTTTTATGGCTTCCCAGCCTCTTGTTTGTCCAAAAATTTTCCAATAAATTCTGTTTCCGATGTCCTCATAGCTATTTCCTTCTATATAATGTTCTACTATAATTGTCTTCTCTTTGAATTTTAATGCCTTTAAAGCTATTTCTACATCTTCAATTTTGTTTTTCAATACTATATTTTCCGCTTCTAGTTCTTCTTTTTCACGTTTTAATTCTTCTATTTTTTCTTCTTTTTTTTCAATGCAGTTTTCAATTTTGCTTGTCATATTATTAGTATTAGCTATTTCTTTATAAGATGTAGTTGTTTTAGTTTCGTTACTTTTTTTCAACTTTTGAATAGAGTTATCTATCTCTTTTATTCTTTTTATGTTTTTCTGATGTTTTGAAATATCTTCTTTGTTTTTATCAAATAATTCAATAAGCTCTTCCTTAGTCATTTGTTCCTCCTTTAAATTTTAACTTTGTCCGGATTTTTTGCAAATCCTTTCATGGTAAACTTTTCTTTTACTAAGCCTAGTTCGTGATATGTAAAACATTCATAGTATCCGCTTCTCTCTTGATATCTTGCATATCCGTTATAATTTTTCACGAATTTGTACTTTCTATTTTCTTTTGCGAGCTTTTTAGGGATTGTCATATGTTATCACTCCGCTTCTTTATTTTAATGTTATGTTGACTTGTGTTTCTGCTGATAATTTTCAAATTTTATTACTTCATTTTTGCCTAATCATTAGGCATTTCATATACTTTTGTGACATTATATATTCCTCTAATATCATTACCTGATAGATTTGATATAGTTACATATTCTCTATATTTACTTACAATTTCTTGTAATACTTCTTTTGCTCTTTCTTCTGTTGCATATATTCCTAATAATTCAGAACTACCATTCATTTTTCCATATTCTATTAAATAATGTTTATCACTATCTTTTGAAATAAAAATATGTGCAATATTATCAAAATTTACTATTTTATTTTTATCTTGACTTACAATTATCATTATTAAATTCCTCCTAATTTCCTAATATTTGTTTTATAAAGTCTACTAATTTTGTATTTAATATTTCTTTTACGTCTTTGTACATTTCTAGTTCTTCTTCTTGCTCTTTTACTTTGTTTTCTAGTTGTTCTACTTTCTTTTTTAGTTGTACATTTTCTTTTACTGCTTTTTCAGACAAATATTCTTTAAATACAATTAAAGTATCATTGTCCTCTTTTTCTAATCCGTAATGCTTTTGCTATTTGTTTTGATATTCTATTACTTTCTATCTCTTCTTTATTTAACATAGCTCTACCTCCAAAATTTCTAATATATAATATTCTTTTCCGCTTCTCTGCTCCCCATTTTTCTTTGCCTTGTCCTATTTTTAATATGCAGTTACAAAGTATTTTTTGACTATTCTTGTTGTATCCATTTTTTAAAAGTACTTGATATTCTTGTCTAACAATATCGCTTTCTGCTTCCCATTTGTATTCATAATTATTTTCACGTTTCAATAAATCATTTGCGAATCTTGTAATCCAATATGGTTTTATTTCTCTGTACTCTTCTTTCTTTTCTCCAGATAAGATCATGTCAAACCATTTTTTCTTAATTGGTAATATTAACATTGTTTGTCCTCCTTTACCTTTGTTTGTATTTTTTCTACTATTTGTAATCCATTCAAATCTTCTATATATTCTATACAGTTATCATAATATAATCTAAATCCAAAATCCTCTTCAAGATATTCAATTACACAATTTTCTTCTCTATATTCATCATATAATTCCATGCCTTCGTATATTCTTCCATATTCTCCTTCTCCGACAAGTTGTCCGTATTGTTCTTTCATCTACTTCACAGCTTACATAGTTACCTTTTTTGTTTTTATGTTGTATAGAGTATTTGTAATCACAATTTTCAGAATTATCTAAATTTTGTAATCTTCTATCATATTTTTTTATTATTAGATTTCCATACACCCATTTCCCTGTTTTTTTACTTCTTCCTCTAAATTCTATCTCTCTCATTCTTCGTTACCTCCGTTTATATTTTTATTGTTCCACACTATTGTTTACTGTTCCAATTTCTATATATTTTGTAAACATACCAAAATGGTAATCTATAAAATTTTGCTATTTCTTTTATTTCTATTAATTTTTTCCAGATGCTTCTACTTCTCACGTCTGATAAGAATACATAGTTCCAATCAATCATTTTATTTCTCCTTATATTTTTTCTACTAATCCTGCAGTTATTAAATCATATAGTTTGTCCGTTATTTTTTTTGGAATAGAATAGCTTGGACAATCTATTTTAATCTCATGTCCATTGCTATGGCATGGTAATAAATCTATATATATCTTATGTTCTGTTCCGTATCTTGTTGTTTTATATAAAAACTTATCTTTTGCTCCATATTTAAATCCAAATTTTTCTAATTCCCTTAAATCTACATTATCTTTTATTTTTAACATTCTTCTATTCTCCTTTCAAAATATTGTTTTATAATTTCAAGTGTTTTTCTTACTTCTTTTCTGTCGCTTTCTTTAGAAAGTTCACTTAAATGCTTATAATCTGTATTAATTAAATTATCCCAACTTTTTACATTGCTTTTAGATATTGTTATACTTCCATCGCTATTTCTTGTGCTAATGCTGTGTACCCATTCTTGCCACGATGACCAACGCTTATGTTCTAAGTCTGCTAGCAATTCTAATAATTTCTTGTCATTTATGCTGTTTATTATCTTGTCTTTCTTTTCTAACTCTGCTTTTAAATTTTCTTTGTCTAAATTTAAGCAACGAATATTATCTAGTAGTTCACTCTTAAATTCATCATCATATTTCTTTTGTTTTTTATGATACTTAATTTGTTCTTGTTGCTCTTGTATTAGATTTAATACTGTTTCTCTTGCTTCTATAAATTCTTTATCTTCTCTTATATCTAAATCTTCAAACATTTTTATCGCCTCTTCTTGTTCTTTTGTCATTCTATTCCACCCCAATTCTTTTACTTTTTCATTTATTGCTTGTAACTCTTGCATTGTTACGTATTCAAATTCATCGTAATAATCATAAATATCAAATGTTTTGTCTGTATAAAAACCTATTCTTTTATCTCCTTTTGCGTATAAATACATACAATAGCCTATTGTTTTATCTTCTAAATTTTCGTATCCTAATTTTTCAAACATTTCATCTGCTTTTGTCATCATTAGTCTCCTTTCTAAAAAAATTTTATGGTAAAGGTATAGGAAGACTCAAAATAGGAGGAAACTAATTCAAGGAATAGATTTATGGTAAAGCTAAATTTCTAAAACTAATAAACCTTTTCTTTCATAACTACTTTTCATCTATTAATTCCCAGAATTTTTTTGCTCCATAATCATCAATTAATATTTTTCTTAAATCTTCTAGTTTTATTTCTTCTTCTGTTATGTTATGAGTATTACAAAATCTTTCTGTGCCCATTTGGCATGCTCCTGTTATCACTCTATATTGTGCCTTTGTTACTTTTTGTGTTTCTTTTATTTTTTTAACTGTTTCTGATATGTCTTTGTTTCTTAGTTTTTTAAACGTTAGGTCTTCCATTGCTTTTTTTAAGTTTTTTCCATGTGCTGATAATCCATTTTCTTCTACACAAAATCCTAATGGTGTCTTATATATTGTAATATTTCCTTTTTTCTTGACATGCCTTACATTTCCCCATAAAATACCATCAAAGTATATGTATTTTTTTTCCTTGCAATATCCTTGCGATATCTTATTTACGTTTCTTTCAGCTTTATGTATGTCTGCTATGTTCGTACCACTTAAGTCCAAATATCCTCCTACCGTTAAATTGTCTGGCAATTCTGTTATGTTTGTACCACTTAAGTTCAAGCTTCCTCCTACTGTTAAATCGTCTGGCAATTTCGTTATGTTCGTACCACTTAAGTTC
>JAETPW010000023.1 GCA_021771025.1 Clostridiaceae bacterium | reverse complement strand
CTTCCTCCACTTCCACCTCACGATGGATAGCTTGTGCTTCTCTATTTGGTTGGCGATATGTACCTCCAATACGGACTTTCACCGTTTAGCTAAACAACATGCCTGTCGCACTTTTATAGAAAAAAGTACCTACTTATTAGGTACTTTTTTATTTAAATTATTCTATTATTCTGTTTAGTTACTTAACTATTTTCTGACCATTTAAGCAACTTTTATTCTTCATTTTAATTTTCTTTGTTTTCTTTTATCCAGTCTTTTCCTTCAACAACTCTTGTTACCATCATAGATGATACCGTATCCCCAACTACATTTAGCATGGTTGCTGGTGGATCAATAATGGTAGCAATCATGGTTAAAATGGGTAAAGCCGCTACTGGGTATCCCATCATGGTGATAATTAACATTTCTGATATAGTTCCTCCCCCGATTGGTACTGCTGTAATTAATAAATTAGCTAGTAAAGCAATCCCAATAATACCTAATATATCTCCTGCTGTGGCTAAGCTTGTGCCAAATAAACAGACTAAAAACATAATTTTTACTACAGATCCAATGATTGATCCATCTTTGTGAAAACTTGTTCCTAAGGGAATGGTTGTTTCTGCAATATCTTCTGGTACACCCATTTTTTTACTACATTCTATATTAACAGGAATAGATGCTGCACTAGAACAAGTAGCTAAAGCTGTTAATGTTGATGGTAAAGCATTCTTCCAAAAAACTCTAATTCCTTTTGTTCCTCCTGCCAGATAAGCATAAATGGTATACATGATAAAATAGAAAGTAATGGCGACTAACGTATAAATAACAAATGTTTTTGCATAACCAATAGCGATAGATGCCCCAAATGTTCCTACTAAATAAGCAAAATAACAGCCTAATCCAATTGGTGCATAATACATGATAATTTTTACGATTTGCCCAATTACTGCATTTGCTGATTCTAACAGATTTCTCACTGCATTTGCCTTTTCTCCTGTCATTTGTATGGCTAATCCACAAATGACGGAAAAAATCAGTAAGGCAATAATGTTATCTTTCGATAATAATTTGGAAAAATCATTTACGGTTACTAAATTTACCGTTCGTTCAGCTATGGTAAGATCTTCCTTTTCTTCGCCTTCTTCTGGTGCTATTTCTTGCAAAGAAGACTTGATTTTTTCCCCATCTTCTGGATCAACTAATTTTACCCAATAGGTGCTTAATATTCCGATAAAAACCGCAATAATGGAAGTAAACAAAAAGACCCCAACAATGGTAATCATAATTTTACCTAATCGTTTTGGTGTTTTCATTTTAGTAATAGATGTGGTGATGGTTAAGAAAATAAGGGGAACGATGATGACTAAAAGAAGATTTAAAAATAAGTCACCAAATGGTTTTAACACAGTTGCTTTTTCTTGTAAAATAATGCCTAAAATGGCTCCAACGACTATAGAAGCAAGAAGAATAATCGTGGATTTGTAATGAGATAAAAATTTTTTCATAATACTACCTCTTTTCTAGAAAGGTAACTAAAAATATAGTTATATTTTTAGGATTTGTTTTTATTATACTGAAAGTTTTTACTATTGGCAAGCTTTTGGTGAAATTTTCAAAAAAAATTAGCCAAAACTAAAAAGTGGACTAGTTAAAATCCACTTTTTTACTTTTCTCCTATCTAGAAGCAATATAATATCCTACTCCTCTTTTGGTAATTAAAATTTTAGGTGCTGATGTATCTTTTTCTATTTTCTCACGAATTCTTCTTACGGTAACATCTACTGTACGAATATCTCCATAATATTCATATCCCCATACCTTTTCTAGAAGAACTTCTCTGGTTACTACTTGCCCTGGTTCGCTTGCTAAAAATTTCAATACTTCAAATTCTCGCAAAGTTAAATCAATCACTTCTCCTCTGACTTTTACTTCAAATTTATCTAAATCTAATTCTAAATCTCCTACTTTGATTTTATTTTCTTTTTTCTTTTCTATTGGACTTTCAGGAATATATTGTGGATTGGCTACTACTTCTACTTTACGTAGGTTTGCCTTTACTCTTGCCACTAGTTCTCTTACACTAAATGGTTTGGTAATGTAATCATCTGCCCCTAATTCTAATCCTAAAATTTTATCAATTTCATTATCTTTTGCCGTTAGCATAATGATGGGAATATTGAGTGAATTTTTTACTCTTTTGCATACGGATAATCCATCTAATTTTGGTAACATGATATCTAATAAAATTAAATTTGGTCTTTCTTCTAAAGCCATATTGACAGCTGTAATTCCATCAGTTGCCTCAATCGTTCGATATCCTTCTTTTTTTAAATTATAGACTAATACATCTATAATTGGTTGTTCATCATCAACAATTAGTATGGTTTTAACATCCTTTTCCAAACTTTCTTCCACAAAAAACTCCGCCTTTCTTTAGCCTTATTTTCTGTTTTTAGTTATATCACATTTGTAAGAATTATACAAGTTTTTTTGCTCTTTTTTTGTTGTAGGAAAGAAATGTGATCATTTTTAATTGTCATCATCATCTTTTTTCACATAATTATCTAAGTTTAGCTCTTTCTTAAGTTCTTCTTCTGTTGGTAAATATAATTTATATTTTGAAGCAAATATTTGATTATTATCTTCTGGTAAAGTATATTTTACAACTTGGTCACTTTTATCAGCACAAAGCACAATCCCTATTGGTGGATTATCTCCTTCGTTCATCATTTCTCTTGTATAGTAATTTACATACATTTGCATTTGTCCTAAGTCTTGATGTGTTAAATCTCCCAATTTTAAATCAATTATTACAAAGCATTTTAATATATAGTTGTAAAATACTAAATCAATAAAGAAATGTCTGCCATCAAATGTTATTTTTTGTTGTCTTGCTACAAATGAAAATCCTCTTCCAAGTTCTAATAAAAACTTTTGTAAATGATCTATTATTGCTTGTTCTAAGTCTTTTTCATAAAAATTTGTATTACCTTCTAATCCTAAAAATTCTAGTACATAAGGATCTCTTATCATATTTTTAGGCTCTACTTTTTCTGGTAATCCTATTTCATTTGCAACACTTTCTTTATCTTGACTTGCTAATAATCTTTCATAGTAAAATCTACCAATCTGTTTTTCTAACTGTCTAACACTCCATTTAGATTTTACACTTTCCTCTAGGTAAAATTTTCTTGCTTTTTCATCTTCAATTCTCATTAATAGTCTATAATGTGACCAACTCAATTCGTCACACAGTGTGTGGCGAATTGGAAAAGCACGATAAAATTGTCTCATATATTTTAAATTTGTAACTGTAAATCCTTTTCCAAATTCTTTTGTTAATTGTTCTGACAAATATTGCAATAACTTTTTGCCATACTCTGCTCTGTCATTTTCTCCACATGCTTTGTGTATCTCTTGTCCAATCTCCCAATATGCTTGTACCATTGCCGAATTTACTACTGTATATACTTTTAATTGTGCTGTTAGTACACTATTTCTAATAATTTTATATGATTCTTCTGGTTTCATTGTTATTTGCTCATTACTCATCAATTTTCTCCTTTTAATTATTCTAAAATACCTTCCTCTCCTACTAATTTAACATTAGCACTATTAGGCTTAAATTCTAGTATTTTCAAATATACATTTGAATACATTTTATCTAATTATTCTCAGATTCCAAATACGCTAATAATGTTTTTATTGTTTTTTCACAAGAACTAATATACATCTTTTCATTTATCGTATGAAAGTCTTCTATAATACTTCCAATGGAAATCATATCTAAACCTATTATTCTTTTAGAAATGCAACTACATTCTAATCCCCCATGTGTAATTTCAAAAGTAGGGTAATCTCCATTTACTTGATAATAACTATTTTTGTAATTTTCTTTTAGTTTTGAATTTATTTTAGGTTTCCAAGCTGAATCTTGATAAAGTTCTTCAACTTCAAAATCATTGTTGCTAGAAATAAGATAATTTTCTCTATTCTGTTTCTGTAATTCTGTTTCTTCTATGCTTCTTAAAACTCCTATTATAATAACTTTATCCTTTATCGTTTTTATCATTCCTATATTTCCTGATGTAATTATATTATTTTTAGCTGCAATAATTCCTTGTTTTAAATTTATTATTTCATTAATTATTTTTTTACTGTCTTCATTTGAAAAAGATAATTCATTTTGTGTCCTCTCTACCTGTATCTGTGTATTATCTTCTAATAAGCTCTCTTCAATTTTATTTTCTATATTTTTAATTCTAGTTTTTATGGTACACTCACATGAAGTTGCTATATCTCCTTCTGACTTTCCTCCTAAAATCTCACAGATTAATACATCGTCTTCTTTTTGTATTTTTTTTATTATTTTAGCCATTATTATAATCGCACTTTTATTGCTTCTTTCAATTTCTATTCCTGAATTTCCACCTTTCACATTACTTATTCTTATTTTATAAGATGGTATGTTACTTTCAATTTGTTTTCCTTCAAAAATATATTTATTACCTATATCAGCATCACAACCTATAACAATCGAATTATCCTTGCAATGGTCTAGATTAATCAATTTTTTTCCAGTCAATTTTGAATAATCAAAATTTATAGCACCATTAAAAGTTGTTTCTTCCTCAGTTGTAAACAAACATTCTAAATCTGGATGTTTTATTTTACTACTTTCTAATATTAACAACATAATAGCTATGCCGATTCCTTGGTCTGCTCCTAACGAGGTGTCTTTTGCTGATATAACATCACAACTTTTAACTATTTCAATTGGTTCTACTTCAAAATTATGATTGCTATTCTCTTTTTTTACACATACCATATCCATATGTGCCTGTAATATTATTGGCTCATTATCCTCTTTGTTTCCCTGTTTTTTTATCAACACATTGTTAGTTTTATCTCTATAGTATCCCAAATTATTTTCTTTAGCAAAATTTACTAAAAAATCAGCAAATTTCTTTTCCTTCCCAGATTCTCTTGGTACTTGGGATATTTTATAAAATAATTCTAAAAATCTATCTGTTATTTTATCCACTTTTTCACCTCATATTTTTTATTATCATATCTTCTCCTGTTCTAGCATCTTAACTTTCTAAATATAGTTTCTTATTTTTTGTAATATCTTCTAATTTTTTAATTCTATTATCCGCTGTCAATAAAGTCATCTGGTGTATCGCTATACTATTTAATTTTACCAATCTTTCACTTTGGCTTATACCTTCATTTATATAAACAGAATTTAAATTTTCTAGATTAACTAAACATACTAATTCTGCAACATTTGCATAATCTCTAATATTTCCTTGTTTATCAGAATTTTGTTCTCTCCATTCTCTTGCAGTCATTCCAAACAATGCAACATTAATGATATCCGCTTCATCTGCATAAATCATATTAATCTGTCTTTGAGTTACTTCTTCTGGTATTAAATTATTTTTTATTGCGTCTGTATGAATATTATAGTTTATTTTTGATAAAGTTCTCTTTAAATTCCAGCCCTGTCCTCTTTGTTCTTTTTCTTTCAATCTTTTAAATTCTGTTACTATGTATAGTTTAAATTCAGGACTTATCCAACTAGCAAATTCCATTGCAATATCAAAATGTGCATAGGTTCCTCCTTCATATTTTCCAGATTTTGAAATTATTCCAATTGCATCAACAGATTTTATCCATTTTGATGGAGACATTGTGAATCTGTTTCTTCCTGCCTCATTTTTAACCGCCTCGAATCCCACACGGTTAAAATTTGGATTATATATTTTTTCCCATAGTCCTAAATAATCAATTGTATCTTTATTTCTCATCCAGTTTTGAATAACAAATCTAGGCTCGTCTCCATTAACCTTTTTAGCAATATCTGTTAGAGACACATAATCTTCTTCATTTATAACTTTTGTATTTATTTCATATTCTAATACTTGCAATTTATTCATATATTCCTCCTTCTGACTTTCAGTTGTATTTTGCGAACATTTGTATTGTATCATGCTTCTTAAATATATTCAATCTTTTTAACAAAATTTGTAAAAAATTTATTTACTATAGTGTTAAAAAAATATATAGTATGAATCTTATTAAATTTCCATACTATATATTCTTTTAACATGATTGTAATTTTCTAATTTTTTATCTATATGTTCTAATTAACAAATAATCCATAAATACCATAATTCACTCGCTCCATTTAAAAATTTTTCTGCCTTTTCTATTGACTGAAATCCCAATTCAGGAATATCATCTTCATTTTTTGTAATTTGAATATCTTCATATTATTACTTCCTTTACAGTTTATTTATTTTGTTTCTTCTTCAATCCATTTTTTAAATCTCTTCATTCCATTTGTAATATCATAAGATATAATCTCACAAGTTTCATCATCATGAATTTTTAATATGGTATTTTGAAAGCTAGTAAATTTAAGTACTACTGTCAATTCTTTAACTCTAGCAACGTACAGACTTCCATATGTGTGTAATGTGTAGCAACACTTACTATTGTAGAGTAGTGAAAAAGAGTGTGATTATCCATTAAACTATATCCTATGGGAAGGCACTCTTTTTAGTGTCTATTCCATTGGGTACATTTTAATGAAATGACCACTCTCTTTTCACGGCTACAATGGTTCAAAACAGAAACTATCCCAGTATTACCTCTACCTGATACACTCCATTCTCCTCCAAACGAATGGCATTTTCTACTTCATGTCCATCTAGTAATACTTGCTTTACTTCCGTATTTTTCCCTTCCGGATTTTTAACGGTAACATGATACACACTATTTTTCCATTTGAGATGAATCTGATACTCTTTCCAATCTTTTGGAATACATGGGTGAATAGAGAGTACTCCTGCCTTTATGGTTAACCCTAAAATATATACGATTCCAGCTAAATAATACCAACTCGCAGAACCTGTATACCAAGTCCATCCTCCTCTTCCGGCTAAGTTTCCTGCCCCATAAATGTCAGCAGGAATCACATATGGTTCTACTTTGTATTTATTTACTGCATCTTTTGTTCTACTGTGCTCAATTGGGTTAATCATACGATATAATTCTAATGCCTTATCGCCAAACCCAAGCATGGCTTCAGCAATAATCACCCAACAACTAGCATGAGTATATTGACCTCCATTTTCTCTTACTCCCGGTAGATACGATTTAATATACCCGGGTTCCAATTTTCCTTTTTCAAATGGTGGATCTAATAATTTGATGATTCCATTTTCTCGGTCTACCAGATGATTTTCTAAACTTTCCATAGAAATATATTTTTTGTCATTGTCTCCTGCACCCGATATCGTACTCCAACTTTGAGCAATACTATCAATGCGACATTCGTCATTTTCCATGCTTCCTAATGCACTTCCATTGTCCATATAAGCTCGTTTATACCATCTTCCATCCCAGGCCTTCGTATTTAATGCCTTTTTCAAATGAAGTTGTATTTCTTTTAATTCTTCTGACCACTTTCTATTGGTTTCTTCTACTTTTACCTCTTCTTGATTTTCTTGTTTTTTCTCTATTTCTTGATGTGTTTCTTTTTCTTCTTGCTCCCTGTTTTCTTGTTCGCTTTCTTCCTTTTGCTTAATGATTGGTATCCATTGGTTTAACACTTCATACAAGAAGAATCCAAGCCATACACTTTCCCCTTTTCCTTGATTTCCTACTTTGTTAAACCCATCGTTCCAGTCTCCTGATCCTATTTTTGGTAGACCATTTTCTCCAAAATTAAGGCTGATTTTTATGGCTTTTATGGCATGTTCATAGAGACTTTCTGTTTCATTTGTCTCTTCATATTTGTCGTACTTTTCGTCTTGCCCTTCTTCTAATGGTTTTCCTTGTCGATAAGGAGCCTGCACTTTTAATATGGATTTATCTCCTGTTACTTCTATATATTTTGCCATAAGGTAGGGAAGCCAAAGTCTATCATCGGAAAAGCGAGTACGAATTCCTCTTCCCGTTTCTTCATGCCACCAGTGTTCTCCATCTCCTTCTGGAAATTGATGTGCTGCGTGTTTTAAGATTTGCCTTTTGGTCATTTCTGGCTCAGTGTAAAGAAGAGCTAGCGTATCTTGCAATTGATCACGGAAACCTAAAGCTCCCCCTGATTGGTAGTATCCTGTTCTTCCTAGCAGTCGACTATTAATGATTTGGTACATAATCCAACCATTGAGTAAGATATTCGTCGATTCTAATGGGGTAGATACTTGTATTTTGGTTAAACGTTCTTTCCAATCATTTTTTACTCTGTCTAATTCTCTTCTACTATTGGCTACTTTGCTATATTTATAAGCTATATTTTTGCAATCGATTAAATTTTCTTCTGCACCTAAAGTTAGAACAATTTCTTTTTGCCCAAAACTTTCGATTTCAATTTCTGTTTCGTAGGCAATACATGGTTTTCGTCCTATGCTGTTTTCTTGGTTTAAACTGGCTTTCTTTAGCCCATCTGGATCATTTATTTCTCCTTTCCCTAGGAAAAAGCTTTTATTTCCCGTGTAGGAAGTAATTTTTTCGCTACACGATACTGATAGTATGTCATGTGGGAAATCTCGATTGTAGAGGTTTCTCATCCACAATAGATTACTGTTTTCTTCCCATGTTAAGGTCAAATATCCGTCTGACTTTTTCTCATCTTCTCCCATGACTGGTTTGGCATAGTAGATGAGTTTCATTTTTTTGCGATTAGGCGTGGTATTTTTAAGGGTAACAATTTGTACTTTTACACTGTCTTCCTTAGGCACAAATACTTCTACTTTTTGTTCTAACCCTTCACTTTTGTGCCAATATTCAGCAAACCCGAATCCATAGATGACTTGATAATTTTTGTCATCTGGTTTTGGGCTACAGCCAATTGACCATGTTTTTTTGGTTTCTTCATCTTTTAAGAAAATAATTTCTGATGGAATATCTAAGTTTGGTTGATTTTCCCATGATGTCATACGGTTTAACCTACTGTTTCTATACCAAGTGTATCCTCCCATGTTTTCGGTAACTAGCGTTCCAAATTTTTCATTGGCTAGGATATGGGACCAAACCATTGGTAAGCGGTTTCCTTTTTTAATTTGCATCCAATACTCGCTGCCATCTTGCACAAACCCTCCATACTCATTGTAGTAGTGGAAGTTTTCGGCGTGTTCAAAAATATCTACTTCTTTTGTGGTATCTTCGTTTGTTACTGGTTTTACTTTTTCGTTTTCCATTGGTTTTGTTTTTTCTAGGTATTCCTCTTCGATGTCGTGAAGATTGCTTTCAATACCACCTTTGCTGCTGTCGATGACTAGGCTTGCTACCACATTAAATAATTCTAAGTCCTTTTTCTCCATCTCGCTTTTGGTTAAGGTAAAAATTCCTCCTCGATTATTTTTTAGGTATACCATGTGTTCATTTAAGATCATTTCTTCGATTTCTTCTTTAACGTAGTTTTCATAACTGTGCCTTTCTTCATCTAAAATGACTATTTCTACATCAATTTTTTTGGTGCGGAAAAATTCATAGGCTTTTAAGACTTCTTGTACCACATAGCTGTCATTTACATCTCTGATTTTTACCAAAATAATTGGCAGATCGCCTGATACACCATATTTCCACAAATCACTTTGTTCATAGTGGCGTTTGGCTACTTTGGCTAACCTGACTACTTTACTTGGATTTTGGAAAATGATATAGGATATCATTTTTTGGTAGTTCTCTATTTCTTTTCCCTTCATGCGAAGATATCTACTTTGTGCTTCTACTTGTGCTTTGGATAATTCAAATGTTTTTTGAATGGTTTCTTGAATTTGATATTTTTTGTTATTATCAATAGCTTTTTCTCTTGTTTCTGCTAAAGAAAGCAATAAAACTAATTCTGTTTTTTCTTCTGGTTTTAGTTTTATGGTTCGTTTTAAGGCAATGGTTGCTTCTGTGACTAAACCTGTTTTTTGTGAGAAAGGAATGGAATTTTGGATCATTTGCGGAATACCAATATTAGCTCTTCCGTTTAACTTTTCTCCATCAATTTCATATTCTAAATCCCCAATGGTTTCTCCTGAGGTGAATAATCCAACAGATAGATATACATCTTCTTCTTTTTCTTCACGTTTTTTTCTTCTGACGACAATACTTTGGCTTTTTTCGTCGTAATCAAATAGTAAAAACAATTGGTTGAATGCTGGATGGGCATCGTCTTGTTCTTTGTGGGATAAAATTGGCTCTAAATATCCCGTAACTTCTATGATTTCTTCGTTTTGCCCTAAGTTTTCTAGTGTTACTTTTCTGATTTCTACTGGGTCATTTGGGCTAATAATGGTTTCTATTTTGGTTTTGATGTTTTCTTCTCTTATTTCCTGTTTTATTTTGTCTGGCATGAAACTAATTTTACTATGATTTTCTTTGCCCTTGATGCCCCATGAACTCCACAGTTTTTTGCTATGAATGTTTTTAAAGGCTAAAAATATCCCTTGTGGATAATCTTCTGTGCTACGAAAACGATTGACGTAGAGATTTTTGTATTTGCTGACTCCTTCTCCTTTTTGGTTCATGATTATGGTGTAGTCTTCGTTAGCAATTACATTTCCACGAATGAGCCTTTCATCAAATTTTTCGTAGGTGACTTGGCTGTAATCTTCATAGTCTTTGTATTTTGGTTTTTCTACTTTTTCTTTATTTTCTTTGGTAATGATAAAGGTTTCTGGCATGGTTTCTTGGAGTAGCACTTGAATGGCTTCTATTTCTGGATTGTGCATAAAACGTTTAGGGAAAATTTGGTCGTTGATTAAATTGTTAATGGATAACAAAATTAAACTTTGATGATGGGCCATATAAGTTTTTACGACACTTGCTTGTTTTCCTTTTTCTACTCGTTCTGGGGTAAAATCGATGGATTCATAAAATCCATACTTTCCTTTCATGCCATAACTTTCTAGTTGTTTTAGATTGGTCATGACTTCTTGTGGAATGTCACTTACAGCTAAGATGCTTCCATAAGGCGCTACTACCATTTCATCAGCTAGCCCTCGTTTTAAGCCAAGCCAAGGAATACCAAAGGCTTTGTATTGGTAATTGGCGTGCAGGTCTTTTAAATTAAAGGCTGCTTCCGATATGCCCCAAGGAATTTGCAATTTTTTAGCGTATTCCATTTGACTCATGAGCATAAAACGGCATGATTCGTCTAATAAACTGCCTTGATATTTAGGAATATTGATGTTTGGCATTAGGTATTCAAATGATGTTCCTGACCAAGAGATTAACCCTTTGTATTTTCCTAGTGTGGTTAATGTTCGGCTAAGGGAATTCCAGTGTTTGACTGGTACATCTTTTTTGGCAATGGCGACTAAACTTGCTTGCCTTGCTTCTGAGGCAAGTAAATCATAGTAAGAATCGGTTAATTTGTTTTCTTCTATATTGTAACCAATGGAAAATAGGCGTAGTTCTGGTTCATATAATGGTTTGAAGTCAGTGTTTTTGATCATGCTATCTATGGCTTTGATTTGGGTTTCTATTTCTTCTAAGTTGATGGTTGTTTCTTGATTTTTTTCTTGATTTTCTTCTTGTTCTGTTTGTGTTTCCTCTTCTGCTACCAAAACCTCGCTTAAAAATGCTTTTGTGGTATATAAATAGCCGATAAAATTCCCACTATCTACGGTAGATACATAACGAGGGATAAGTGGTTCTTTGGTTTTGATTTGGTACCAGTTATATAAATGTCCGTTCCATTTTGGTAAACTTTCAATGGAACGTAGGATAGAAATGAGTAGTTTTAATGCTGTCTCTAAGGAAATAAATTGTAGGTCATACGCAGAAATGACAGCGAGTAATGATAGGCCTATATTGGTAGAGGATGTTCTACTTACTATTTTTTGTTTGCGGTCTTCTTGGTAATTGTCTGGAATGAGATAATGATTTTCTTCGGTTAGGTATGTCTCAAAGTAATTCCATGTTTGATAAGCTACTTCTATTAAATAGTTTTGATCTTTTTCTGGTAAGGTTTGCACCATCGATTTTTGTTTTACTTCTTTGCTGATGGCGAACATAATGCTTGGTGTGATTAGCCATAGAACACCTAATAATGCTGCCCCTATCCTGTCTTGCCAAATGGCAACTACGATCGCTAAGGCTCCAAATACAATATTGGCTATCATGTGCCTATAATAAGAAACTAAATCTGTTTTGGCTTGTTTTTCCGCTTCTTCTGAGGTAGTCCATTCTAATAAATGTTCGTGGGAAATGAGCATACGGTAAATGGTCTTTCCTATGGCTTTTGCTGACTGCATCGCTTTATTGGGTAAACATCCAATCGTTAGTAACGCTCTTAACAAAATTCCTTTGATTCCTGTTATTTTGGGGGTAAATGTTTTTTGTTTTTGTTCTCCTTCTTTTTTAAAGATGACATGATTTAAGCCTTCTAAAATAAAAGGAAGGATTACCGTTAGGGTCAATAGCCAAAGTGCTGGACCTTGTTTTCCTGCTAAACTTACCGAAAGAAGAATGAGGTAAATAAAATCTACCATAATTCCTATTTCTAATAAGCTTCTTCTTAAATTATCCCAAATTTTATATTTGGATAATTGATTCAGGCTTTTGGATGTTAGCCATTTAGTGATTTGCCAATCTCCTCTTATCCATCTGGCTAATCGAGTCATAAAACTAGTATATTTGGTAGGATATCCATCCATCAGCATAACATCTGATACTAATCCACAGCGTAAATAACATCCTTCCAATAAGTCATGGCTAAGGACCGTGTTTTCTGGAATTTGGCCACTTAGTACTTGAGAAAATACGGCTAAATCATAAATTCCTTTTCCGGTGAATATTCCTTCTTTAAAATTATCTTGATAGATGTCTGATATTGCATTAGTATAGTTATCAATTCCTCCTGCCCCAGCAAATATTTTGGTAAATACTGTTTTTTGGCTGATGTCTAAGTTAATTCCCACACGTGGTTGCATAATGCCATAACCATCAATCACAACTTGTTTTTCTTTGTCAATGACTGGTGTATTTAATGGGTGTGCCATAGCTCCTACTAGTTCAAATGCCGAATTTAAAATCAGATCTGTGTCTGCATCTAATGTGATGATATAACGAATGGCTGGCTGATTTTCTATTTCTTCTCTGGTGTTTACGCGAAAAGGATTTTCTTGTTTTCCCAGCAAATATTTGTTAAACTGGTTTAGTAATCCTCTTTTTCGTTCCCACCCTAGATAGCATTTTTCTTTTTCATTCCAAGTTCTTTTGCGATAAATAAAGGAGAAAATTGGTGTTTCACTTTGGTATTTTTGGTTGAGTAGCTTGGTTTGTTTGATTCCTTCTTCGATTACTTCTTGATCAAATTCTTCCTCTTCTTTGTCGCTTTGACTACAATCTCCTAGTAAAGTAAAATATAAATTTTTCGATTGGTTGGCTAAATAGTAAACTTCTAGTTTTCTCATGAGTTCTTTTACTTTTTCGGCTGATTGAATAATGGTAGGAATGACTACCATTGTGGCATTTTCTTCTGGAATTCCGCTTCCATAATCTAGTTTCGGAATGAGTTTTGGTTTCACTAATCGATTGAGAATCGTTTGCACCAGTTGCAAACAAATTTCACTAGCTGGTAGTAAAAATAAAAGAAAACTAAGAATAGCACTCCAAATGGTTTGCGTTTGGTGATAGATGAGTAAACTAATTAGTCCAGAAAGGATAATTGTTCCTAAGCTAATTCCTATTTCATATCGTTTTGTTTTTTTCTCTGGCGTCATTTCTTTTGCCTTACGATATTCTAATGCTTCATATAATGAATTAATTCCTTGGCTAATTAAGTAATACCCTATATGAGAGGCTTTTGTTCCCTTTTCCTGTTCTCTTGCCAAGGCAATTACTTTCTTGGCAATATACATTTCCGATATTTTGGTTTTTTGGGAGATTTCTTTAATTTTATTTCGATAATATTCTTTCGTTTTATGATCCATTTTGTCATAAATTTGGGCTGGATCTTGCTTTAGTAAATCTTCTACTCCGTTTAATTGTTCAAAGATTTCTAAAAAGTTAATTCTTCCTATCTTTTTGATGCTAGTAATTGAGTTACCCATCAGCACTTTTTGCACAGCAATTTCAAAATGTTCTTTCTGAATGACTTCCGATAAATTTAGTCCCAGTTTTTCTACCGTTTCTTCTAAAATAGAAAGATATCCTATTCCCTTTTTGCCATAACGTTTTAGCGTATAGGACATGTATTCAATAAAAGGATAACGCATATCTTGAAAAATTTCTTTTCGTTCTTTTCCTAAGAGTAACGTATTTTTAAAAATTTGTTCCGCTTTTGGTTTGTTTTCTACTAGTCGTTCTACAATATTTTCTACACGATATTTTTGTGCTTGAGAACTGGCTATTTTGGTGCATATTTCGGTAATTTTTTGAATGAGGACAATTTGAAGAAAGATGCCAATATTCCATATCTCGTCCATGCTTAATGTTTTTTTGGCTTGATAACTGATGAGGTAATCTTTTAGGTTTTCTCTTTCTATTTTTCCATCAGTATAAGCGACAATTTCTGCGGCAAGCACATAGATTCTGGCAAATCCTTCTTGCTCACCTTGGGCTATTCCTACAAAATTGGTGTATTTTTTTAGTGTCAATTCTTTTTGAATTTGTTTCACTGTTTCTTCAATAATATAAAAATTATCCAATAACCATTCTCCTGCTGGATGGATGTGGATTCCTAATTTTAGGTGTTCATTTAACATTTGATATACTTGTTCTATGATGGCAAAGTCGTCTAATAAACCGGGAACCGGATACGTTGATTTATTCGATTTTGGGCAGATGGTATGACTTGCTGCTACCTTTTCTAGATGATTTTGCAATTGTTCCTTGGTAAGCATGGTTCCGCCTATTTTTAATTTTCTTTTCTCGTTCAAAAAAATTCCACTCCTTGCACAATATGTTTTTGTTTATATTGTTTGCAAGAAGTGGAATTTTTATACATGATTAATGTTCATAATCATCATTTTCTGCTATTGTTACTTGGGTTTGTTCTTTATTTTTCTTCTCTTCTATTTCTCGACATTTGTCTTCTAATTGATCGTATAATTCTTTTAATTTTTCTTGATCTTCTGGTAGCTCTATTACACTATCTCCCGGAATATATTCTTTTCCGTTTGATGATAATCTTACACTATCTGTATCAATTAAGATCATCTCTGGTTCTTGTTTTCCTTCTAATTTAATTTCTCCTATGGCAGGAGCAATAATTCTGTTGTTATTTTTATTCACCACAACGTAATTTTTTCCTAAATCACTTACTCCATAGTCACCCTCTAGTAGAAAGTCTTGGTTTTCGGCCAATTGATCCATACTAGCTATATTCGTGTCTTGTGAATAGCGTAAAATATTGTCTTGCTCGTCAAGGTCTACTATATAAAATTTATTGACTGTTTTTCCAATAACGCTCAAATCTTCTTCGGAAAGATTGGCTTCTGGAAATTGTTTATTGTATTCTTCTGAAAAGTAGGTTAGTACTGAATTTTCTTCTTTAGGGGATATTTCTTTTGCTTGAACTTGGCTTGTTGATGTAAGGCTAGATTCCTGTTTTATTTTATTTGTTTTAGTTTGAATTTTGCTTGTTTCCATTTGGGCTTCACTTGTTTCATGAGCTTTTTCAGAGGCAACTTTCATTTGAGGAATTACTCCAAATAGAACCACACCTCCTAATGCTGCTGCTCCTGCTATTCCTGTAATCATTTTTCTAGTACTTCTTGTTTTGATATCTTGTTTTACTATTTTTTTTAATTTTCTCTCTTCTCTTGGTACTAACTCACGATTTAATTCCCTTTTTGCCTTGTGGTATTCAATCTCATATCTTTTTTCTATTTCCATTTTTTTCTTAATTTGTTGTTTTAATATTTGACTTTCTAGTAAATTAAGTTCTCTTCCTAATTTTTGTTGCCTTTTCATCGCTGCTTGAACCCATCTTCCTCTTAATTCAGATTTATCAATTTCCATGAAAATCCCTCCTTTTTAACAACCTAATTCAATTATACCACTTATTTTAAAAAAATGCAAAATTTAATCTTTTCCCCTTTGTTATGGAAGATTAAATGAATGGGGAATAAAGAAACTTCATACACATGACGCTTAAGCGGACTTGCCTTCAAAGCCAATAACAATAAACCATTATCCAACTATTAAACTTCACAATTTTTTATTTATCACCACTTCTTCACCCAATTTCGTTTTCAAAAATTCATTCATCTCTTGATTCTCCTCAGGAGTTAATGCTTCTTTAAGAACAATCGTCACAATAACACTAGTATTCGTATCTAAATTTCCTGAAGAAACAGTTTGGTTATTCGTAATGGTACATTCCTTAACTTGGCTATATCTTTTTTTCACTTGCTCTTTTGTCTCTTCAAAGTTAATGGTAGCTTTTTCTTTAACATCTTCTATCTTTTCCTTTGTTGTTGATTTTATATCAGTAGCCGATTCTGTTTTTTGCATTTGGCTCTGTATCATTTTTTCTACGCTTTCCTTTGAAATTCCCTCTTCTATTTCTGTTTGTGTAATTTTCAAATTCATTTCCTCTAAATCATAAATCTTCAAACGATTCGTTAAGTATAAAATTTCATTCTGATCTAATACCTTTCCAATCAAGGCAATCTGTATTTTCTTATTCTTAACATCAACATCTGACTTAACTACTTGCGTTCCTTCATACTTAAATTCATTATCAATATATTTTTGCGCATTATTCTTGATCATGCTTTCATTGGCAATTTGATAAGCTAGAATAATACTTGGAATAACCGTAATAATCGCAATGATAATTAAATTTCTTTTAATCATCTTCTCCTCTTTTGCCGTTTCACCCTTTTTCTTTGGCATTTTCATCAACTTAAATACAATAATTGCTGATACACAAATGAAAAAAGCATTGATAAAAAATAAATATAAAGCTCCTAACAAATATTTTCCTTGAAAACTAGCAATTCCAAAGCCTGCAGTACAAAGAGGAGGAATTAATCCTGTGGCAATAGCCACTCCCGGAATGATATTTCCTTTCTCTTTTCTAGTAAGCCCTATTCCTCCTGCTAGTCCCCCTGCTATAGCGATAATAACATCCCATACTGTTGGTCTTGTTCTGGCTAATAGTGCTGTTGACGGGCTAGAAATTGGAGTATATAAAAAATAAATTGCAGAAGTAATCACACTAATTACGATTTGAATACAAAGAGCCACAAATGCTCTTCGAAAAAACTTTAAATCATCAGTGGCCAGTGCATACGCAATTCCCATAATAGGCCCCATCATAGGAGAAATTAACATAGCTCCAATAATGATTTCAGATGAATTCATATTAAGCCCAACACAAGCTATGATAATGGCTAATATTAAGATACACATATTGGCACCTTTTAATTTTGCTCCTGACTTGATATTTGCTTTTATCTCTGCATTAGCTACTCGATTTTCTTCTATACTAAATATATCTTGAAAAAAATTACTTATTTTTTCTTTTGCTTTCATGACTTATCTCCTTTTAGTTACCCATTCCTTTTTCTTTTTGGTTATTATACCTCTATTTTTTCGAAAATTCTACTTTATTTCATCAACTTATGACATTTTTTTCATATAATATATTAGTAAACAAATAGGTTTACAAAAAAGAAAGGATGTAATTATTATGGATATGGATTGTAACAAACCAGTTTGTCCAATTTTAGATGTTGATGGAATAATTTCTGGAGGTAAACAATTCGACCTTGATATTACTTTACCAGATGGTTGTAGAAAAAAGTACTACTTATTATAATACTTGAAACAATCTATCATTCCTTTTCTATAAGCATAGTATAACAAGTCTTTGAATATAAAGAAAAATATTCTTTGATACCATTTTGCTTTCTTTTTTATTCCATTTAATATTACATTTTTCATACGTTTAACTCCTTAATCTTTTATTTTGTTAATTTTATTTTACCACTTTTTTTATACTTATTATAACAATATTTTTTAACTTTCTTGACTTAAAAAGTCGTTTCGTAAAAGAAAACCCTCCTTTCATGTAATTTTTTATTGACACATTACACGAAAAAGGGTATATTAAGTCTAACATACTCTTTTTCGTGTATGTTGAGTAGAAGAGATATTGAATTTTCGACGATTGTATATCTCTTCTGTTTCTTGTGTAAAACTATCACTGTCATTTTATACTAAGAGTGACATTTTGTCTTTGTATTTTCATGAAAAGCTATTTTTCTCTCATAAAATTTATGATAAAATCTAGATTTTTTGTTGTTTTTTATTATACATTGCTATTTTACTATCTTATTCTATTTTTTACGAAAGTGCCAAAATCGTTTACGAAACTATATGCGTAAATTTTTTCGTTTTTGTTCTTAAAATTCTCCAATCCCTTTTATTTCTAAGTGTCCGATATCATATAAATCTAAAATGCTACATTCTAATGTGTCTGCAATTACTAATATCTCTGCAAATAAAATTTCATCTGCCGGAATCTTATTATTTTCAACATCTGTTAGATGATCTTCTTCTATTGCTGTTAGTCTTGCCAGTTCTGTCAAAGACATTCCTTTTTCTTTTCTTTTTTCTCTAATCTTGAACTTTACTGTCATTTTTTCACCTCCTGCTTTTATTTTTTGCAGAAAGTGGTTTAATATTCTTATTTATAAGAATTTCATATTGTTCTTTTGTCGAAAATGACATTAAAAAAGAAGTCTTATGCGACTTCTCTTAAATATTTCATCATTTTACGAAAACTTTTTATTTGTGTTATGTATTTCAAACTTTCACTACTTAATAAATCTAAGTTCTTAGCTAATTGATTATATTGTTTTCTTGTTAGATCTATTCCGTAGAATTTTTATCATTTGTATTGTGTAGTTTAATCTTTCTTTCATATAATCACATCCTTTTTTTGATTATATCACATTATGTTACTTTTACGTGTCGAAACTTGTCAATCAACTGAAATTACTGCATTTTCTTCTAGAAATGGTCTTCTTATTTTCTGTTTTAAGCCGTTTTTATTTTTTATTTAAGTACTTATATAGCTTGATATTGCTACGTTTTACGTGTTTTGGAAAAATTTCTTTATTTTTTTTGAAAAAGGTATTGACATATACCGTACGGTATGCTATACTATAATTACATTAAGAGAAAGGAGGAAACGCTTATGAAACAAAAAATAATAAGAGCGTTACTAAGAACAAAGATAGCGGACAAACTAATCGACTTGTACTTAAGTAAACGCTCAATAACAGAAATAGCAAATACTATTTCAAAAAATTAAATCTCGAGAGGATAATTCCTCTCTTGATTAAACATATTATACATGATATGATAAAAAAAATCAAGGAGGATTTCTATGGAAGAGAAAAAACAAGCATACAAAACAAAATATCAAAAAGAAAAATTGAAAAGGATTTATGTCGATGTAAGAAAAGATTTTGGTGAGCAGTTCGATAAAGTATTAGCAGATCATGGTTTAGATAGATCCGATATTATAGTTCCTGCGATGAAAGACTTTTTAGAAAATCCAAAAAAATTTAAAAAAGTTTAAAAAAACACTTGACATATACCGTACGGTATGCTATAATAGTATTAACAAAAGAGATAAGACGTTAGCAAATGCAACGCACTCTAAGAAGGAGATTAATTATGAGAAGAATTAAAAACACAGAAATCGCAAAATTTATTTTTGAAGAAATGAAAAAAGAGGAAAAAGAATACGAAGTTGAATATGACAAAATTTTACAAATGGTTGATGACAGCATTACATACAACGATGATTTTGAAAAAGATGAAAATGGAGAAATAGAAAAAGAATTAACAGAAGATGAAATCACTACATTAAAAACAAATATGTTAGACGGTGTAGAAGAATACTATGATAGCATAAATGAAAAATTTTAATTTAGAAAGTGACTACTAAGTAGTCACTTTCTCCAGAGGATGGGGTTTTAAGTGAACTATCTAAAAAATTATATTGGCACAGAAATTGGAAAATTTAAAATATTAGATCAGAAAAGAGAAAAAGGAATCACTTATTTGTTCTGTAGATGTATGAAATGTAATAAAGAAAAATGGATAGCTTTAAAGCATATAAAGAATACAAAGTGCTGTGAGGCTAAAAAGTCAAAATCTAATCAATTTAAGCCTCAAATTCCGAAAGAAAAAGTTATAAATGGGATAACTCTACTTGAACTAACAGATATTAGAAAAAACAGCTTGGCTGTTTGGAAATGTAAATGCTTTTGCGGTAATATCTTCTATGCCCCTTTATCAAAAATAAAAAGGAGGGAAATCAAAAGCTGTGGCTGTTCTAATATAAACTATACTCCCGCTAATTTAAAAAAAGCAAATAAGCAATTCCAAGAAAAATATCTGAAAGAGGGTACTTCACTATCTTTGATTTCTCATAAACTGATTTCTACAAACACTAGTGGTCACAGAGGGGTAGTTTGGGATAAAGCAAGAAAAAAGTGGATAGCACAAATTGAATTTAAAGGTAAAAGGTACTATCTAGGTCGATATGATAATTTAGAAGACGCTATACGAGCTCGAGAAAAAGCAGAAGAAAAATTTTTCAAACCGATTCTAGAAAAATATAATAAAAAAACACTTGACAATTAAACGTATTCATACTAATATTTTAACAACGTAATGATGATTCGGTTAGATCTGATCATCAACGGGGCTCGTATGCACGAGCGGTAGTACTGAAAAGTACTATTTTTTTTGTAAAAGCCAATCTAGTGTTAACTAAATTGGCTTTTTAATTTTATTGATAATTACTCACATTAACATAAGCAAGTCTGTTAGTAGCATTTACTTTAATTTTATCTATATAAGAATTAATACGCTGTAAAACGGTAACTGTAGTATTACTTTTATACTGATATTGTGTACCGCTCAAATTACTTTTTGAATATAGAGTACAAGATTTCAGCTTTCTAGTCGTACTTTTTGATTGTGAAATCACTACGTTAGTAAAATATGAATTATTCACATATGCTATTCTACCCGTTGCGTTTACTCTTACTTTATCTACATTGCTACTTACGTTCTGTAGAATTGTTATAGTCGTATTTGCCTTATAATTATATCTTATTCCCGTTAAATCAGAATTGGCATATAAGGTACAGGCTCTTGATAATTTTTTGATAGAACCGATTCTCGACTGAATTACGCTATTACTTGTATAATTTTCTGATAAATAGGTATTACATACCCATCTGCCTTCTCCAATTCGTGACCAATTTCCACTTGTTTCATAAACTGTTACCTTTTCCCCATTTTTTAGACTTCCGATCACTACTCCATTTGGAGTACTTCTAACATTCAATAACGTGTTTACTTTTACGTATCTTGTGTATGTTGAAGTTACTACAGCTTGATTATTTTCTTGTACATTTCCACTATGCTTATATGCAAAAAACTTAGTATAGTTTGCATAGTTTCTAAAATTGTCAATACTGCAGTATACTGTATTCCCCTGAATGTTGACTTTTCCTCGTCTAGTAGAAGTATCGAATTTTCCCGCATACAAATAAGGGTCATAGATTTTTAACATATCTCCTTCGAT
>JAETPW010000002.1 GCA_021771025.1 Clostridiaceae bacterium | reverse complement strand
CACAAGTAGTCAGCAGAAGTCATAGTAGAAAAAATTTTTTTTTCGAAGGACTGAACAATTTATAGTGTTTTCACTACCTAAAATTTAGTGATAGATAATAATTAGAATGTGTTAATCAGGAGAGTATGAGCGTATCTCAGAGGGTTACTCAAAATCAATGCTTTATCTATCTACGGAAAGGAAAATATGTGTTTCCACAAAATTCATTTGTTCTACCTCCTTGTATAATAAGCTGATAAAATCTGGAGGTATACACAGTGCCTCCAGATAGTTACAAAATAATCTGGTACTGCTGTGTAAGTACGATAAATATGTTACCATCATAACATATTTTAGGGTAAAGTACAAGAAATTTTAAAAAATTTTCAGAGCCCCATTAACTAAAAAATAGAAAAAAGCTGGAAATATTCACCAAACTATGCTAAAATAGAAAAGACCAAAATATTACTTGGAGACCTGTCCCCAAAAAGAAAAAAACTTCCTTTTGAGACCCGTCCCCAAAACGAAAAAAGGAGTAAGTTATGGGATTTTTTGATAAATTAAAACAAGGGTTAACCAAAACCAAAACATCATTCAACGAAAAAATCAATGATGTATTTAGTAATTTTAGAAAAGTAGATGAAGAATTTTTAGAAGAATTAGAAGAAATGTTAATTATGTCAGACATTGGAGTAGATACCTCAGTAAAGATCATCAATCAATTACGTGAAAGAATGAAAAAAGAAAAAATCGAGGAAGAAGAACAAGTAAAACAAGTCTTACGAGAAGAGATGCAAAATATATTAGAAATAAAGGATAAAGAGTTACACTTATCTACCAAACCATCCATCATCATGGTCATAGGAGTCAATGGTGTAGGGAAAACTACCTCGATAGGGAAAATAGCCAATCGACTAGCCAAAGAAGGAAAAAAAGTAGTCGTAGCAGCAGCAGATACTTTCCGTGCAGCAGCAGTAGAACAACTAGAAATTTGGGCAAAACGAGCAGGAGCAGAGATCGTAAAACGTGAAGAAGGAGTAGACCCAGCTTCAGTTGTGTTTGACGCGATGAAAATAACCAAAGAAATGAACGCAGATGTCTTAATTGTAGATACAGCAGGAAGATTACACAACAAAAAATATTTAATGGACGAATTAAACAAAATTCAAAAAGTCATCAACAAAGAAATGCCAGAAGCAGATAAAGAAGTATTACTGGTTATAGACGGAACAACAGGGCAAAACGCCATATCACAAGTAAAAGCCTTCAAACAAGAGGCAGACATTACTGGACTTATCCTAACCAAACTAGACGGAACAGCCAAAGGAGGAGTAGTTATCGGAATTGTAGAAGAAAATCAAATCCCCGTTAAATTTATCGGTGTAGGAGAACAAATCGACGATATGGAAATCTTCCATGCCGAAGACTTTGTTAAGGCAATTATATAAATGAAAAAGAAGAAACAAGAAGAGAACAAAAGAAAAGAAGAAAGAGGGAAATAAAGGGGACGCCCTTTTCTTCCCTAGGGAATTTTTCCCTATTGAGATAAACAAAAAATAAAAAACAAAAAAATAAAAAACAAAAACAGAAAACCAAAAAACAAATAACAAATAACAAAAAGGAGGGTAATCATGGAAACTTCAGGAAAACCAGAAAGTGACCCAAATACCATAACGTCAAAAGATAAAAATAGAGATCAAGCTGACACCCAAATAAATAAATATACAGGAGAAAATAGAGATCAACTTGACACAAAAACTAGTAAACATACAGGAGAAAATAGCAAAACGATCACTACAAAAGGAATTAGTGGAAAAGCCAGAATGTTATTAGTTATCTTATTCATCTTATTATTTGCCGGAATTTCTTATGTGTTTTTAAGAGGGAGTTACTTAGAATACAAAGAGTTAGGAGAAAATTATCTACAGGAATTTTTCACCAATTTAAAATTCAAATACAGCATTATGGCAATTAATTTTGTTGTTTTATACTTTATTGTTTATTGGACAAACCGAGGAATAAAAAAGGGATTAAAACAATTTTTTGATCAAGAAAAAAAAGAAATGCCCAAGTTACTCAATAAATCAATTGCCTTAGTCATTGCAGCAGTAGTAAGTAGTTTCATGTCAAGTGTATTCATGCAAAAAATTTTATTGTGTGCTAGCCAAGCCTCTTTTGGACAAGCAGACCCTATCTTTGGCTTAGATATTGGCTATTATATTTTCCAAAAACCACTTATTGAAACAGGAATAAACTATTTTATGGGCATCGTAGTTGGACTAACCATTTATATGGCATTGTATTACATTATTGTTTTCAATCGCTATTTTGAGGGAATTGATGGCAAAATGCTTCGTCAAAGCATTTTTATGAAGAAATTAACCAGAAACATCATTCTTATTGCTATTGCTATTGGTGCGATGACACTACTTAATACACAAAATATTCTCTTGAACAAATTAACTACGATTGATAACTCAGTAACCACAAGATTAGATGGAACAACTGGAAACATAGAGCTAACAGGAGCAAATTATACCGATGCCATCATTCAGCGTTGGGGATATACCTTATTTTCTGTAGTCATAGTATTTGCTATTTGGAAAGCAGTAATAGCATTCCGTCACCAAAATACCAAAAAAACGATGAAATATTTAGCCATTATTCCTATTTATTTAGTAGGTATGTTCGTTGTGCTTATTGGTTTTAATTTAATTTTTGTTAACTCCAATAAACTAGACAAGGAAAAGAAATACTTAGCCGATAACATCAATCACACCAAAAATGCTTACCAAATTAACATAGAGGAAACTAGCTTAGAAAATTCAGGAACCATAACAGAGGAAGAAGTAAAAGAAAACAAAGCCATTCTAAACAATATTCCGATCATCAGCAAAAGTGCAGTATTACAGACCTTACAAGATAATCAAACAGGAACAGGATATTATTCTTATCGAAATGCAACACTAGCCAATTACACCATTGGTGGAAGCAATCAATTAATCTATCTATCACCAAGAGAAATGGTAAATTCAGGAAGAACCTATACCAATAAAACCTATGAATATACCCATGGTATGGGACAAATTGCCGTATCTGCTACAACAAGTACACAAACTGGAAATATTGAATATATCCAAAAAGAAGTATCCGGAAAAGACGACAAATTAAACACCACGGAACAACGCATCTATTTTGGAATGCAAACCAACGAAACCATTGCCACCAACGCCAAAAATAAACAAGAATATGACTACACAGACGAAAACGGAACAGAACATACCTCAAACTATACCGGAAAAGCAGGACTAAACCTAAACTTTTTCGATCGCCTAATTTTAGGAATCACAAAAGGGGATGTCAACCTAGCTTTCTCCGGAGAAATGACAGAAGATAGCAAAATATTAATCAATCGAAATATTATCAAAAGAGCCAAAAAAGCCATGCCATATCTATTATACGATGATGAACCATACACTGTAGTAACCGATGAAGGAAAAATTGTCTGGGTATTAGATGCCTATACGACATCAAGCAATTATCCTTACTCTCAATACACAAACATTGAATATGAAGGAAGTAAACAAAGAATTAACTACATTCGTAACTCCGTCAAAGTCATCATCGACAGTTACGATGGAACCCTAACCTACTACATTACAGACAAGACAGACCCAATTGCTATGGCATACAACAATATATACGAAGGGCTATTCCAAGAAAATGTACCAACTGACATAGCCAAACACTTTGTTTACCCAAAATATCTATACAAAGTACAAGCAGAATTACTAAAAACTTATCACAACACCAAACCAGACATATTATACCGTGCAGATGACATCTGGGACTTTGCCAAATACAACAATACCAAAATTGCTAAATCATCAGGAAGTATCTTAGAACCATATTACACCATGGTAGAGCAAAACGGAAAACAACAATTAGGACTAATTCAAATCTATACGCCAAACGAAAAACAAAACCTAATATCTTACTTAGTAGGAACAGCAGAAGAAGGGAAAAACGAATTAAAACTATACAAATTCTCTCAAGACAGTAACATTGTAGGACCAATGCAACTAGAAAAACAAATCGAAGAAGACGAAGCAATATCTAGCGAAATAGAAAGCCTAAACACAACAGGAACCAAAATCACCAAAGAAATGATTGTAGTACCTATCCAAAACACATTATTATACGTAGAACCAATCTATCAAACCATGTTAAACGAATCCAAAATTCCATTATTAAAGCGAGTAGTCGTATCATCAGGAAACAAAGTAGCTATAGGTGACACACTAGAAAAAGCCCTACAAAACTTACTATCCAAATATGCAGTAGACATTGAAGTAGAAAACACAGACGACATAGAAGGGCTAATAGAAGCCATCATCAAAGCCAACAAAAACTTAACCGAATCTAACCAAAATGACAATTGGGAAATGATGGGAAAAGACATCCAAAAAATACAAGAACTCATCAATTCATTAGAACAAATGAAAGCACAGGAAGACAAGAAAAAAGCAGCGGAAAACGGAACAACAAATCAAACCAATAATACAACAAATACAAACAAGATGACTAACCAAATTGGGGACGGGGTAAAATAGGGCAATTTTACCCTTTTCTGGGACACGGTGATTACTAGAGTTAGAATTAGTTAGGTAAGACGTAATACTTACCAACTGATGAAAAGAGATTAGGCTTACAAACATAACTGAAAAAGATAAAAAATTTCGCTAGAGTAAAATCAAATGAATAAAACATAAGCAAAAAATCCATCTTAACTATAGGTGGATTTTATGTTTATAAGAAAAAAGAAATATGATTTGTTAACTCGTTCAATAGAACAATTAAATAAAGCCATAGAAGAAGGAAATATCATCGAGCTTTCTTATTTATTAGGAAACAAGAAAGAAATGCTCATTAGAAATTTAATTGCTGGAATATTTCGTGGGATAGGAATAGGAATAGGAGTAACCGTAATAACGGCACTCCTCATCATTTTGCTACAAAAAGTAGTAACATTAAATATTCCCATCATTGGTGAATATATTGCTGATATCGTTGAGATAGTAGAAAAGAGTAGATAAGGGATAGGGAAATTAAGGGCGTCCCCTTTTTTCCCTATCCCTATCCCTATTTTTTTATTTTACCAATTTATGAAATATTTTCTTTCCTTTTTTCAAAATAGCATATCCATCGGTAAAATCAGTTTCGCTTAATTGATAATTTTGATCAACGATTTTTTGATCATTAAGAGAAATTCCCCCTTGAGCGATTAATGTTCTAGCTTGCCCTTTAGAAGGAGCAATACCAGTTAATACAATAGCATCCACTAAAGAGATAGAAGAGTTTTCTAATTCAGTAGTAGGCATATTTTCTAAACTTCCTTGACCATTAAATAGAGCATTTGAAGCTTCTTCCGCTTTTTTTGCTTCTTCTTCACCATGAATTAGTTTAGTGATTTCATAGGCAGCTACTTTTTTAGCTTCATTAATTTTTTCACCAGGCAATGAACCTAAACGTTTTACTTCGTCCATTGGCAAAAAGGTAAGAAGAGCTAAAACATTCTCTACACTTTCATCTTCTATGTTTCGCCAATATTGATAAAATTCATAAGGAGAAGTTTTTTGGGCATTAAGCCATAAAGCACCTTTTTCGGTTTTTCCCATTTTTTTCCCTTCTTTTGTGGTTAATAACTTAAAGGTTAACCCAAAAGAATCGTCTTTTCCAATTTTACGAATTAATTCAACACCACCAATGATGTTAGACCATTGATCATTTCCACCAATTTGTAATTTACATCCATAGGTATTGTACAAATGCAAAAAGTCATACGATTGCATTAACATATAACCTAGTTCAAAAAAAGTTAAGCCAGTTTCCATTCTATTTTTATAACATTCAGCAGCAAGCATACGATTAACAGAAAATAGACTACCAATGTCACGCATAAAATCAATGTAATTTAAAGATAATAGCCAATCTGCATTATTGACGATAATTGCCGCATTTTCTCCTTCAAAACTAACAAAACGTTCAATTTGTTTTTTGATGGCTTCAACGTTTCCATTGATTTCTTCACGAGTCATCATTCTTCGCATATCAGTTTTGCCTGATGGATCACCAATAGAAGCGGTTCCTCCACCAACTAAAATGATTGGCTTATGCCCACATTTTTGCATATGACTAGCTACCATTAAAGAAACAAAATGACCAACGTGCAAGCTGTCTGCTGTTGGGTCAATTCCTAAATAGAAAGGAATTGGTGTTCCTTTTCCAAATAGGTCTTTCATTTCTTGGGGATGAGTCATTTGCTCAACATAACCTCTTTCTTCTAAAAGAGTTAACACATTTTGCTTTTCCATATTGTTTTCACAATCCTTTCTTTTTAAAAATAGGAAGCATTATCTTAAAGAGTAATGCCTCCCGTTAAATTTCCTGAATTTTCCGATTTTTTTGCTTTCCCTATAGAAACATTTCCTAAAGGATCAGACCCATTAATTAACCCTTCGGTATGAATAAAACGATTCAAATTTTTAACGGAAATTCCTGTTTCACCAGAAATAATATCTAAATTTTCAGTTAGCCCATTTTCTTCTACATAGGCTTGAAAAGTAGAGAATTCTAAATGATCTTTTGTACTACATTTAGGACAAACGTTTCCTTCAGCTAAATAAAAATTTCCACATCTACTACACTTATTAAATTCCATGATTTTCCCTCCATTTGTCTTTTGGTAAATTTTATGGACTCATTGTATCATAAAATGGTGAAAATAGGAAGGGATTTGTGGCATTTTTTTTAAAAGATTGTCCAAACCACTTGTTAAATTCCAAAAATATGGTATAATAATAAACAAATAGCAAAAACGAAGAAAAAGAGGAGTACGTTTTCCCCTAGCTCACAGAGAAAAGAAGTCACAGGCTGAAAACTTCTTAAGTAAAGAAAAACGGAAGGTAGCTTTGGAGTTGATTTTTTGAACGAAAAGTAAAAAAATCCGTGGAAGTCGCGTTAAGACAAAGAGATATGAATTAAGAAAACCAGTTCTAATTCATAAATAAGGTGGTACCGTGAAATAAAACTCGCCCTTATGGAAACATAAGAGCGAGTTTTTTGATTTCACTAAATAAAAGGAGGTAAAATCAATGAACAATCCAGAAAATCAAACTAAACTAAACCAAGCAAAAGGTCTTCAAGGAACTTATGAACCAAAAAACTTTGAATCCGAAATTTACCAAGAATGGGAAGAAAAAGGCTATTTTAAACCAAGTATGGACAAGACAAAAAAGCCATATTGTATTATGATGCCACCCCCAAACGTAACAGGAAAATTACACATGGGCCATGCCTTAGATGGGACCATACAAGATATCCTAATTCGTTTCAAAAGAATGCAAGGATATGACACCTTATGGCTACCCGGATCAGATCATGCAGCCATTGCCACAGAAGTAAAAGTAGTAGAAAAAATGAACAAAGAAGAAGGCCTAACCAAAGCCGACATTACCAGAGAGGAATTTTTAACTAGAGCATGGGCATGGACAAAAGAATATGGAGGAACCATTCAAGACCAACAACGACGTCTAGGTTGTTCTTGTGATTGGTCTAGAAATCGTTTTACCATGGATGAAGGTTTATCAGAAGCAGTAACAGAACAATTTATTCGCCTATATGAAAAAGGGCTAATTTATAAAGGCAAAAAAATGATCAACTGGTGCCCATCTTGCCATACAACCATTTCTGATGCAGAAGTAGAACATGAAGAAGAAGCATCTCATCTATGGCATATTAAATACCCAATTGTAGGGGAAAAAGATCGTTATGTGATGGTAGCCACCACAAGACCAGAAACCATGTTAGGTGACACAGCAGTAGCGGTTCACCCAAACGATAAACGCTATCAAAACCTAATCGGAAAGAAATGTATCTTACCCATCATGAATAAAGAAATTCCGATCATCGCTGATGAATTTGTTGACCAAGAATTTGGAACAGGCTGTGTAAAACTAACACCAAGCCATGATCCAAACGACTATCAAGCAGCCCTAAGACACAATTTACCAATCGTAGAAGTATTTGACGACAGTTCCATTATGGGAAATTTAGTTCCTGAATACCAAGGAATGAAAGCAATTGATGCCAGAAAACCAATCGTAGAAAAACTAAAAGAAGAAGGGTATTTACTTAAAATAGAAGACTATCCTCATAACGTAGGAAAATGCTATCGTTGCCATAACACCATAGAACCAAGAATTTCCGAGCAATGGTTTGTCAGCATGAAAGATTTAGGCAAAACAGCAGCAGATGCCGTAAGAAATGATGAAGTAAAATTCGTACCTAAACGCTACGAAAAAATGTACTTTAACTGGTTAGACAATATTCAAGACTGGTGCATTTCTAGGCAATTATGGTGGGGACACCGAATTCCTGCTTATTATTGTGATAAATGTGGGCATATTCAAATAGCCAGAACTATGCCAGAAGTATGTGAAAAATGCGGAGATACTCACTTCCATCAAGACGAAGATTCCTTAGATACTTGGTTTAGTTCAGCACTTTGGCCATTTTCTACCTTAGGTTGGCCAAACGAAAATGAACAAGACTACCAAAAATTTTATCCAACTAATGTACTAGTAACAGCTTATGACATCATTACTTTCTGGGTATCTAGAATGATGACCCAAGGAATAGAACTTACCGGAAAAAATCCATTCTCAGACGTTCTTATCCACGGAATCATACGTGATAGCCAAGGAAGAAAAATGTCAAAATCATTAGGAAATGGAATTGACCCAATCGAAGTTATCGAACAATATGGAGCAGACGCCCTACGTTTTTCTGTTTTATCAGGAACCACCATGGGAAATGACATTCGTTATATGCCAGAAAAACTAGAGCAAGCAGCAAGCTTTGCCAATAAAATTTGGAACGCAGCCAAATTCATCACGATGAACCAAGTAGAAGCAGACGAAATAGTAGCTTTCGGAAAAGAAAATAAAGACCAAAAAACAGGGGAATATCGAGAAGGAAGCCTAAAAATTGAAGACAAATGGATTATCCATAGGCTACAAAAGTTAATCACAGAAGTAACCATCAACATCGAAAACTATGACTTAGGAGTAGCCTTAGACAAAATATACAACTTCATCTGGAACGAATTTTGTGATTGGTACATCGAAATGGTAAAACCACGACTATATAGTGAAAATCAAGAAGAAAAAGTGCGAGTAGGATATGTCTTAAACGAAATCTTTTTAAGCTCCATGAAATTATTACATCCGTTTATGCCATTTATCACCACAAAAATCAGTAAAAGTTTAATCCATATGCAACCACAAGACGCAGAACTAATCATCTCCCAATGGCCAGAAGCACCAAAAACAGCAAAATACGAAAAAGAAGCAAAAACCATAGAAAAACTACAACAAATCATCGTAGAAATCCGTAACATCAGAGCAAACAGAAACATTCATCCATCCAAAAAAGCAGAACTAATCTTTGTCACCGAAAACGAAGAACAATCCATTTGGGAGGCAAAAGACTTTCTCCTAAAATTAGGATTCGGGGAAAAACTAATCATCCAAAAAGACAAAACGGGAATCAAAGAAAATGCTATAGGCATTCTAGGAGAAGATATAGAAGTATATCTTCCATTAGAAGAACTAGTTGATCTAGCAGAAGAAAGAAAAAGGCTAGAAGAAGAAAAACAAAAACTTACGCAAGAAGTGGCAAGATGCGAAAAAATGTTAGCTAATCCAGGATTTGTCAGTAAAGCACCAGAAAGCAAGATCAAAGAAGAAAAAGAAAAGCTAGCAAGATATCAAGAAATGCTAAGAAAAGTAAACGAAAATTTAGGAGGATAGCAGAGTCAGACACATTTGAACTAAAATGATTATAGAAGAAATCGATTTTGCAAGAGTAAGTTGGCCAGAAATGACATCAAAGCTATTAGACCAAATGCTAGAGAGCAAAAAAGATGAAACTGTGATCGCAGAAATCATCAAAAACAAAAAAAGACATAATTAAATCATTAAATATGCCAAAAGGTGCCTATATTAGGCACCTTTAAAAAACGTTAGAGAAATCCCTTAGCTATAATAGAGAATGATACTAGGCTAAATTCAACTCCTTAGCAAATCAATCCAAGAATAAATAATCTGTTTTCCCATGCTAAACCAATTTTTCTTCTCCACACTATCTTTTGCCACTAAATTTACGGTACTTAACGTTTGCCCATCTAAAACAAAACTAGCCTCACCTAATTTTTGCCCAGCAGAAACGGGAGCAGAAACATTTTCGTTCAAAGTAATTACTTGTGATACTTGATTTTCTTTCCCCTTTTCCATCAAAGCCCCTGTACTATTTTCCAAAACAATATCAATCGAATTTTTATTAGCCTTACCTACAGGAACAGAAGTAATTAAATCCCCTTGATTACCAAAACTCTTAAAAGCAAATTTTCCAAATCCATAATCCAGTAACTTAGTTGCCTCAGCAAAACGCACTTTAGTAGAAGGAGCCTTCATGATTACCGCTATTAAAGAAAGACCATCACGAGTAGCACTAGCTGACAGATTGTATAGCGCTAAAGAAGTAGAACCAGTTTTTAAGCCAGTAGCCCCTTGATAAGATTTAATTAATTTGTTGGTATTAGAAAGTTGTGACTTACCATCACGAAGAGAATCCATCCAAATGGTAGTATACTTAGTTACTTCGGGATATTTACTTAGCAACTCGCGAGACATCAAGGCAATATCATAACTAGAAGTTACATGCCCATCTTCATCTAAACCATGACAATTTTTAAAACAAGTATCATTCATTCCCAATTCTTTGGCTTTATCATTCATCAGTTGAACAAAAGCCTCTTCCGAACCAGCAATATACTCACTCATTGCCACAACACAATCGTTAGCAGAATTTACACAAATTGCCTTTAACATTTCATCAACCGTTAAGGTCTCTCTTGGATCTAACCAAATTTGAGAACCACCCATAGAAGCTGCATTTTCGCTACAAGGAACTGAATCGGTAAGAGAAATTTTACCATCATGAATCGCTTCCATAATGAGCAAAATACTCATTACTTTAGTCACAGAAGCAGGGCGTAAAGGTTCGTGCATATGATAATCATACAAAATTTGACCAGTAGATTGTTCAATTAAAATAGCCGAGCCAGATTCTAAGTTAAGAGGATTATCAGTAACTACTTCACTACTTGTAGTCAAAGCAGTATTACGTGAAGAATTTTCAGTAGATGAATTAGTCGCAGACGAATTAACTAAATTAGCTTGCCCAATCGATCGATCAATACTTTGGTTAGTAGAAGAGTTATTAGCATTATTCATATTGGTAGAAGAAGAAGTTTCATTGGTAGAAATTTGATTTTGTGTAGTAGACCACACATAAACACTATCATCTAGGGCAAAACAAGGAAAACATAAACACCCGATTAAAATAAGAACTAATATTGACGAAATTGTAAAACGAAACTTTCGCATAAAAAATCCCTCCTCATATGAGATGACTGAACTTTGCAGTTAATACACTATATGAGGTCAAAGGGAAAAAAAGAACATGACAATCATTTAGCTAGGAGATAGAAAGAAAAAGAAAGTTAAAAATAAATGTTAAAGTAGGTAAAGCAAAATCCCCAGTTTAACATCATATGTTAAACTGGGGATTTCATTAGATTTGGAAATAGTAAGAGTTTTCATCCTTCTTTAACTCGGAAGTAGAAGAAAACTCTTTCATAAATTTCCGAACCTTCTTCTCTTTCAAAGGAAGAGAAGAAGTCAACCAAAATTCTTTGTATTTAGGAATTAAATTCGGGTTTTCCTGAAAAACACGCTGAAAAGAACAGCGTATCTTTTTTTCAATTCCTGCCCTAGGTCTCATACACCGGATACAAATTTTACTCGGTTCGTTCTTCATACTTTTTCCTCTCAATCAAATAGATTCTTCTTGCATTATTCATAAAGCTTGGAAGAGTAATACAGAAGTTGATTAATAGTATATAATAGATTATTGAAAAATTCAATAGGTAAAAAATAACAATTCAAAACTGTATCTAGTTAAAAATAAAAAATTTACATTTTAGATATGATATGGTATAATTTCATTATAATATTTGAAAGGAGAAATTTTATGAAAAACAATATTTTAGCCATTGATATTGGAGCACGGAGCTTGAAATTCTACACAGAAGATGGAAGAATACAACGCGAAATTTCTCACAAAGTATGGGGAATATCAAAAAGATATCTTCTTAATACTATCAAAAGTATTTGTGACGAATACCAAATGAAATTTGATGGTATTGCAATAGCTTGTGCAGGTAGTGTTAAAGATAATCACCTAAAATTTTATTGGGGGCAACCTGCATTAATAGGTTTAAAACCAAAAGATTTTGAAACATTAGGAGTTCCCAAAATTAGCATTTTTAATGATGCAGAAGCAGTATTTTGGGATTCTGGTATGCCCAAGGGTGAAGTTCTTACAATTACAGTAGGTTCTTATATAGGAGCTTACCCGTTTGAACAGGAATCTTTTAAAGGTTTTCTCGTTCTATCACTTATTAATGGCATATTAGGATCACAATTGTGCCCGAAAAAAAGACAGTGATAAAAATGAAAAGAGCAGCAGAGCTACTCGCCAAAGTTTGCAAGGTATTAATGAAACAGACAGATGCTAAGAGTTTGTTCTTAGCAGGTGGAGGAATGGCAAATGAATACATCGCTATTTTTTTGACAAAAGAATCTCTGCAATTCCAAATTGCAGAAAATCCAAGATTTTCTGGTTGCAAAGGAGCAATTAAAGCTTTTTTGCATCATAATTAATTTCTCAAAATACCATTCTGATAGTAAGAGTGGTATTTTTTTATAAAGTTTCATTTCGATATGAAGATGAAGGAGTTGGGACTGGATGAAAGTTATATTTAAATGTATACTTTGCTGTACCAGGGCAAAATAACAATTCAAAACTAGTTATTAGTTACTAGTTTAAAAAAATGGTCCACTCTTGTCACACAAAATAATTTATGGTATACTAACCACAGAAAATCTAAAAGGAGAAAAGTGATGAAAATATGTGTTATGCGACATGGCCAAACCGATTGGAATGTACAAAAAAAGTTACAAGGACAGAGCGATATAGAATTAAATGAAGAAGGAAGAAAACAAGCATTAGCAGCAAAGGGAAAAGTAAAACAATATCACTTTGACCTTATCATATCTTCACCACTATCTAGAGCAAAAGAAACAGCAGAACTTGCCAAAGAAGAAAATACACCTATTATCTATTCCGAATCACTAGTAGAAAGAGGATTTGGAAAACTAGAAGGGTTAGACCTTAATCTTCTTTCAGAGATCGAAAGCTACGATATGACTAAAAACAAAGTAGAATCTACAGAACACCTTTGCCAAAGAATAGCCAACTTTTTAGACGAACTTCAAGAAACATACAAAGACAAAAAAATTTTATTAGTCACGCATGGAGGAACAGCAAAAGCAATACAATATTATTTTACAGGTATCTTAGGATCAGCCATTTTACAAAACGGGGAAATCCGTGAATACGATTATGAAACAAGAAAGAAGGGATAATATGGAAAAAAGACAATGGGAATGTAGCAAATGTGGAAGTAAAAAATATGAGCAAGGCCAATTCCAAGCAACAGGAGGAAACTTTGCCAAATTATTTGACGTACAAAACAAAAAATTCATCACCATAAGTTGTAAGGAATGTGGTTTTACCGAATTATATCGATCAGACACTTCAGCAGCCATGAATATATTCGACTTTTTCACTAGTTAATGAAGGAAGAGATCTCAATGCCAAGTTGGGCTATTCATTTAATAGTTTTTAATAGTTGCTACATAAAATAATCAATTATACTAATAATGCAACATAAAAAAACAAAAAAACGTCAATACTAACATTAAAGAGGTGTTAGTATTGACCAAGCAAGAAATCATTAAACAATGGAAACAAGGACTAAGCAAAGAAACACTAGCCAAAAAATATAGGCGAGAATATAACCAAAAAATAAAAATTATACGAGCAACGCCAAGACATCGCCTAGACGGAAAAATGCTCACCCCATATGAAGCTCTACAATATGTAGAACAATGCTTATGGGAAGAAATAACAAAAAATTGCCCAGATTGGGGACGGGGTCAAAAAGGGTAAAATTACCCCATTTGACCCCGTCCCCAATTTGGGAGTTAAAAGGTATTGCCAAAAAAAGAATCATATGATAAAATGGCAAAAAGGGGGAAGTTAAATGGAAGAAGAAAGAAAAGAAGAGCTGCAAGAAGTAAAAAGAGTAGAAGAGGTACCACAACAGCCAAAAAAAGGGAAAAAAGGTATTGTTATTACTTGTGTAATTGTTCTTATTTTGCTAATTGGCATGGGAATAATAGGAGCGATGATAGGGATAGAGACCTCTCAACGAGTATTGTTAGCAGAAGAAGTTACTCGTTTGTCAAAGATGAATTTACTAACACAGACTATTGATGTAGAAGATATTAAAACAACAGGGAAATATGCTAAGATTGAGAAAACCATGAAAACATACTTAAATCAGTTTGCAGAGTCAGCACAAAAATTGATGGAATTGATTGAAGATGAAAAATTGATGAATATGCTTAGTGCTAAAAATTATGAAGAAGATGGACCAGAGTTTACCAAGACTACAGCATTTATTACAGAAATGAAAGATAAAATAAGCAATACTGCTAATGAGGCTACTTATTATTTACAAGAAAATGCCGTAAATGAGTTTGCCAAAAAACAAGGATTAACCGAAAAGGAAGAAGAATTATATCTGTCTCTTATGTTTGATGAAGAAACGAAAAAAGACCTACAAGAAGTGAAAACACAAATGGAGACACAAATACAAAATCTACAAGATAAATTAACAACAGTTCAAGAGATAATTGATTTCTTAAAGCAAAATAAAGGAAAGTGGGAAATACAAAACAATACTATACTTTTCCAAAATTATACGTTATTGAATCAATATAATTCATTAGGAGTAAAGTTAAAATGATAAACATTTTATTAGTAGAAGATGATCAAATCATACAAAGTACAGTAAAATATTATCTTAAGCAAGAAGGATTTGAACTTACGTCTGCCATGAATCGGCAAACAGGCGATAGAGAAGTTAAAGGCTAAACCATTTGGTTTAGCCTTATTGGATATTACTCTGCCAGATAGTGATGGTTATGAATTATACCAAAAGATAAAAAAAGAGAGAAACATACCGGTTATCTTTTTGACAGCATTAGACGAAGAAAAAAATATTATTAAAGGGTTAGAACTAGGTGCAGATGACTACATTACCAAACCTTTTCATGCAAGAGAATTATTGCTTCGCATAAAAAATGTACTACGTCATACGAAACAACCTAATGAAGAGGAGTTATTACACTTGCAAAATGTTACCATTAATTTAGATAAGGCAAAAGTTTTCCGTAATCAACAAGAAGTAGAAATGACCGCATTAGAGTATAAAATTTTAGTTTTATTAGGAGAAAACCAAGGAAGAATTATTTCTAGAGGACAAATTCTAGCTAATATATGGGATAATAATGAAAATTATGTAAATGATAACACATTAACCGTTTATATCAAACGCATTAGAGAAAAAATAGAAGAAGATCCCAATCATCCGAAAATTATTCAAACAGTAAGAGGACTAGGATACAAAATTGAACAAGGAAAAGGTTTAAATGATGAAAAAAAGGGAAAATAAGAAATTTATTGTTTTGTTACTCATGATTATATTTCTAATTACGATAGCAACCATAGGCATTACCATAGGATTAGAGCAAATGTATCAGCAAGAATGGTACCATTACACCAATCAAATAATGGAAGTAATCGGTGAAGATGACCCAAGCAAAAATAAGGAAATCATCCAAAAAATACAAGAAGTAGAAAAAGAAGAAAGAAAATCACAAGAAGAAAGAGAAGCGGGAAGCGATAAGCTTAACGAAGGAAAAAATGACAAAGATGAATTAAAAAAATATGGATTTTCTCCTGAAAAGTTTTTTAACCAAACAAACTTAAGTCAAATAACAACTAAACTCGTTTTATATTTTGGGCTTACATGGCTTATAGGAATGTTTATGGTTTTCATTCTTATTTATCAAACGAAGAAAAAACACGAGAAAGAGATTAAACTCTTAGATCAGTATTGCCAAGAAATTTTACAAGGGAAAGAAATAGTAGGAATTAAAGAACAAGAAGAAGGAGAATTTAGCCTTTTACGAAATGACATCTATCGCATGACGGTTATGTTAAAAGAACAAAATCAATTATTAGCCTTAAACCAAAAACAAACCGAAAAATTAATGGCTGATATTTCTCACCAATTAAAAACACCACTTACCTCACTTACGATGATTAATGACCTTTTGTATCAGGAACTTCCACTAGAAAAGAAACAGGAATTTTTAGATCAAATGGCACAAGAAGTTGATCGAATGAAATGGTTAATCAAAACACTACTAGATATGGCAAAACTGGATTCCAAAACGTTGCGTTTAGAAAAAAAGTGGGAACCTTGCCTGCCCCTGTTACAAGAAGTTAAAGAAAATTTTCATACCATGTGTGAAGTAGAAAAAGCCCATATAACAATAGAGGCAAGAGATGAAAAAGTAGCTTGTGATAAAAAATGGACACAAGAGGCTATTAGTAATATCATAAAAAATGCTATTGAACATCAAGGGAAAATTATCCACATTAAAGTAGAGCAAAATCATTTATTTACCAAAATGATCATCAAAGATAATGGAGAGGGAATAGGCCCTAACGATATTCACCACATTTTTGAACGATTTTATAAAGCAGAAAATAGTAAAGAGGATAGTTTGGGGCTAGGGCTTGCCTTTACCAAAAGCATTATCCTTAACCAAGGGGGAGAAATCAAAGTAAAAAGCTCACGAAAACAAGGAGAAACAGGAACTACCTTTACCTTGAAATTATATGCTCCCATGAAAAAAATAAAGTAAAAAAGTAGTATAATTAAAAATAAACGTAGTAAAAGAGGGCGAAATATGATTAAACAATTATTCATTAAAAATTACCAAGAAGTAGATGATCCAAAAGTAAGAAACCGTTATGGTGTAGTTTCCGGAATATTTGGGATTGTCACGAACTTTTTATTATTTACCATCAAATGTATCATCGGGCTGTTATCTCATAGTGTCACCATCATGGCAGATGCTTTTAACAATTTATCAGATTCTGGATCTTGTTTATTGACGATTTTAGGATTTAAACTAGCCAATAAACCAGCAGACCAAAAGCATCCTTATGGATATGCGAGATATGAATATATGACAGGAATGGGGGTAGCGATTTTAATTTTAATGATGGGAGTACTTTTTGCTAAATCTTCGATCGATAAAATATTTGCCCCTGAGGAAATATTGATTACTACTTCTACTTATCTTGTTTTGATTATTGCTATTTTAGGAAAAGTAGGGCAAATGTTAGTATATTTAGATTTTGCTAAATCCATTCATTCCCAAACCATTAAAGCAACTGCCATGGACGCGAGAAACGATATTTTATCGACTAGTGCAGTTTTAGTAGCAATGATAATCATGGGTATTTTTCATATTAATATAGATGCCTATATGGGATTAATCGTTTCCTTATTTATCATTATCTCTGCTGCTAAAATGGTAAAAGAAACAATGGATCCCTTATTAGGAGTAGTTCCGAGTAAAGAACAAGTAAAACAGATCAAGAAAAAGATATTACTTCACCCAGAAATTAAGGGAATTCATGATTTAGTCATTCACAATTACGGAGTAGGAAATGATTTTGTGACTGTCCATGCTGAAATTCCAGCTGATATGGATATGCTAGTTGCTCATGATTTAATGGATACAATCGAACGTGAATTTAAAGAAGAATTAGGTATCCAACTAACCATACATATGGATCCACTAAACTTAAATGATCAAAAAACACAAGAAACTGAAAGAAAAGTGGTACAAGCTTTACGGGCAATATGATAAAAGTTTGAAAATTCACGATTTTCGTATGGTAGTTGCTAAATCTCATATTAATGTTATTTTTGATGTTGTGGTTCCTTTTGGAAAAAATAGAGAAAAAGAAGAACTGGTTCAGGTGCTAGCAAAGGCTTTTGCAGAAGAAACAATACCGTATTATTTTGTCATTACTGTGGATAGACCTTTTGTTGAAGAATAAGTGCACCTAAAGTAGTTTTGAGGAATGAGTCCGCCTGAAAGTCAGTAATCGGTAATGTTATATAGCCTTAATTTAGTTTTCCATAGAAGTCGCTTTTTAAAACCCTTAAGTCCCTCACAAAGAAGCAGATGATCGGGTTTTAAGCTTGGGCGCGGGTCTTAGGGAACTGTTAAACGTAAATTAAGGCTATATAACATTACCGATTACTGACTTTCAGGCTACTTTAGTGTAAAAGTGTTAACCAGTAACAAAAAAAACGAAAAAATGTTTGATTAACTATTGACTTTTTATTATATTCTGTTATAATTAATCATGAAAAAGGGAGAGATATATGTTTGCCACATTGAATAAATTAATTCAAATGATTGAAATCGAATATAAGAAAGAGGCAAGTAATTGGGAAAAATGTGATAGTTATCAGAAAGTCAACTTAAAAAAGAAAACAATAAACGATTTAGCCCAAACAGGAGAATTATTGCCTCTAGTTTTTGCTTACCGATTATTCATCAATCAAACAATTAATACATTCTCGTTTGATTTACAAAACAATGATTTTGGCAAGTGTAAAATTAATACAAGAATAAAAGCTCAAAATTCAATCGAATATAAATTTAAAAATTATAAACAAAATCATGAAAATGGGAATATATCCATTAATAAATGCTTTAATGATATTTATGGTTTGCGCATTATTTTAGAATCATATATTTCCCATGAAAAAATACGTGATTGGATAAAAGAAAACCATATTAATTTGAAATGTATAGATTCATCTAAAAATAAGTATATAGCAACTCATGTATACTTTAAAAAAGACAATTTTTCATTTCCTTGGGAATTACAGATATGGAATAAAAAAGATGAAGAAGAAAATATATTATCACATAAAATGTATAAACAGGATTATATAAAATGGGAAAACAATAACAAAGGAGGCGAAAAACATGGCGAGACATTTTGTGATCATGAGTAGTTCTTATTCTTTAGGAAAAAGAATTGCCATAGATTATTCTAGTAAGGATAAGGTAAACTTTGACATCATTAACAAACAAATTGATGAAATTATAAAACAATGCGGAAAAGATGTTTCTATTTCAACACATTTTGTACAAACAGAAACAACGGAATGGGAATCGTTAATTAAGGCAGATAGTTTTTTTGAAGATGTTTTGGTGGTTAACCCAACAAAATTTATTCAACTAATTAATCAAGATCGTGAACTAAAAGGAACCGATGTGGCTAAATATATCCTTTCCATGGTAAATGATTGTACTCATTTAAAGCTAGAAAAGTTAGTTTATCTATGCTATGCAGAATATTTAGTTGGTACAGGAAAAAAATTATTTCCAGATAAAATTTTTGCTTTTCAATATGGACCAGTGGTAGAGACAGTTTTCCATCGTTATAAGACACAAGGAAAAGAAAAATTAGAGGAAAAAATAAATGCAGATCATGTTTCTGAAATGCCTTCTAGAAGTAGAATTCTATTTGCAAAAGAAGGAACGGAGAAAGTAAAATATATTGATCAAATTATACAAAAATATGGCGATTTACCAGCTTCTGAATTGGTCAATCTAACTCATCAAGAAAAAACACCATGGAAAATGAGTTACCAAGAAAAGAAATTCACAGAGATAGAAGATGAATGTATTTTAGCCTATCATAAAAATGAAAATAAAGGGAGATTATCTACCAGAGATGATCTCAATAATAAAAGAATTGAGAAATACACTAAAAGAAATGGGAAGTTTATATGATGTTCATTTCGAAAAAATGATACATCTAATCAATGCCGAAAAAGAAGTGAAGATATCAATCAACACTGATGGAGAATTATTAATCATCAGTGTAAATAGTTTTTGTTCAAAATAGTTGTTGCTAAATTTACAACAAAATCCAATCTTATGTAAGTAAGATTGGATTTTTACTTTCCAAAGTCACTTTAAAGTCACTTTTCTATTTTAAAATAATCGTAACAAGAAAAAAGAAGGGAGAAAATCATGGATATTTTAAAAGTAGAAAACTTAACCAAAACTTACGGCAAAAAGCCAAATGAAGTTATAGCTTTAAACGATGTGTCCTTTTCTATACCAAAAGGACAATTTGTAGCCATTGTAGGAGCCTCAGGAAGTGGCAAATCAACATTACTCCACTTAATGGGAGGAGTAGACAGACCAAGCAAAGGAAAGGTATGGATTGAGGGAAGTGACATCTATCAGTTAAATCATGATGCTCTTGCCATTTTTCGTCGCAGACAAGTAGGATTAATTTATCAATTTTACAACTTAATTCCGATTTTAACGGTAAAAGAAAACATTACCTTACCAACACGCCTAGATGGAAAAAAAGTAGATGAAAGTTATCTAAAAGAACTTCTTTATATCTTAGGGCTAGAAGATAGAATAAACCATCTTCCGAATGAATTATCAGGAGGGCAACAGCAACGTGTTTCTATAGGAAGAGCAATGATGAATCGCCCAGCCATTATTTTAGCAGATGAACCAACAGGAAATTTAGATAGTAAATCATCAAGAGAAATTATTGATTTATTAAAACTATCCAATCAAAAATACCATCAAACCTTAGTTGTCATTACTCATGATGAAAATATTGCACTAGAAGCAGACAGAATTATCACTATACAAGATGGCAAAATTGTTAAAGATGAAATGAATGGTTAAGGGGGGGAAACTACGATGAAGATGTTAAATGAAATCACCATAAAGAACATGAAAAAGAATCGAAAAAGAAGTATCGTTACCATCTTAGGGATCTCTCTTTCCGTAGCCTTAATTTGTGCAGTAACCACTTTTGTCAGTAGTTTTCAAACCAGTATGGTAAATCGTGTAAAAGCCAAAGAAGGCGATTATCATATGACGATTTCTTCTGTCACCAATGAACAATTACAATACCTTAAAGAAAATGTTCAAGTAGAAAAGATAGGAATAAGCCAAACCATTGGCTATGCTAAAACAGAAGAACTAAAAAATGAAGATAAACCATATTTATCTATCGAAGCACTAGATGAAATGGATATACAAAGTAAAGGAATTACCCTAACACAAGGAAGATTACCACAAAATGATCAAGAAATCGTTATTCCTGAGCATACTCTACAAAATGGAGAAGCTAAATGGAAAGTAGGAGACACCCTTACTTTGCCAGTAGGAGAAAGAACAATTGAAGGAGAAAACTTAAACCAGCATAATCCCTATTTAGATGGAAAAGACGATGATAGCTTAGAAACATTTACCGCCAAGGAAACAAAAACTTATCAAATTGTAGGAATTATGGAAAGACCGAGTTTTGAAAATTATTCTGCACCAGGATATACCGCTATCACAAAATGGGAAAAACCATTAGCAGGTAAAACAACCTCGGTTACCTTAAGCCTAAAAAAACCAAAAGAAGTATACTCTTTTGTGAAAGATATCGAAAAGAACTTAGGTATTTTAGGAGAAAACATCGATACCCATGACTCATTACTAGCACAAGAAGGCATATTTAAAAGTGATAGAACCAATGAAACAATAGCTGTTTTAGCTCTTATTGTTATCGCTATCATTATTTTTACTTCTGCCTTTGTCATTCGAAATAGTTTTACGATTTCCTTAACCGAAAAAACAAGAGAGTTAGGTATGCTTGCTAGTATTGGGGCAACAGCTAAACAAATCAGGAATAGCATTTTATGGGAGGGAGTGATTTTAGGAGTCATTTCTGTACCGCTTGGATTTTTTCTTGGTATTTTGGCCATTGGTATTGTGCTAATGATTGTCAATTCAATCATTCAAGGAGGGGGAACTCCATTAGTTGATCATTTTGACTTAACCCTAGTCGTATCTTGGCAAGCTATAGCGGTGTCTGCCATATTATCAGCTATCATGATTTTTATTTCTTCGTTAAGACCAGCCATTCGTGCAAGTAAAATTGCACCGATTGATGCGATTCGTGAGAATAAAGATATTAACATAAAAAATCGCAAAAAGCTAAAAACCAGTCAATGGTTAGGACGCATCTTTGGCGTAGAAGGTGAAATTGCTAGTAAAAACTTTAAACGAAGTAAAAGAAAATATCGAACCACCATTTTTTCTATTTTCTTAAGCATTATTTTGTTTATTTCCATGAACTCTGTGGTAGACAATGTATTTGGCTTTTCTTCTTTAGAGTTTCAAGATAGAAAATACAATTTAACCGTAAATCTATATGAAAAAACAGAAGAATATGCCCAACAACTAACAGAGCAAGCCAAACAAACAGAAGGAGTAAAACAAGTAGCTCTAGAAAAACGTAAATCAGTTATCATTGATCCATCGAAATATTATACTCCAGAAGCAATAGAACAAAAGGGGATTTCCCTTAAAAATTATGGAGAACAATCAAATACAGTAGGTGAAAATTTACAAATTGTTTCCTTAGGAAATGACGTATATCAATCGTATTTAAAAGAAGTAGGTATTTCCGTCGAAGAGGCAAAAGGAAAAGCCGTTTTATACGATACCAATATTTACTATCAACAAGAAGAAGGAAAAGACGGAAGTAAACGTGTATCGTATGAAATTCTAAACCTAGAAAAAGGTGACACAATGACGTATGAAACCACAGCCACTGGAGAACAAGATCAGGCAGTAACGACCGGAAAAAAAGAAATAACTATTGCTGGGAGAGCAGATAAACCACCTATGGGGGCTTTATATTCTGGCTATAATATAGCAGTGTTAATTGTTTCTGATCAAATGATGAAAGAACTGGGAGATTATACTCTTAGTAAGATGATTATCGAATGCGATAACACAGCAAAGGTAAAAGAAGAACTATACAAAATAGATACAGGGCTAAAAGAGGATATTTTTGACTATGACGAACAAAACCAATCTGAACAAAGCATGGTTCTTATCATTTCTATTTTCCTTTATGGATTTATTGCTGTTATTTCGGTTATTGGTGTAACCAATGTATTTAATACCATAACTACTAATATGGCCTTACGAAACCGTGAATTTGCCATTTTAAAATCCATTGGCATGACACAAAAAGAATTCCGTAAAATGATCCATTTTGAAAGTTTATTGTATGGAACAAAAGCACTAGTATTTGGTTTACCAATAGGGGTATTGTTATCGTATGGCATTTACAAAGTAACGACCAATATATACGAAACACCATATCGATTCCCATGGGGACCAATAGCGATTTCTATCGTGTTTGTTTTTGCTATTATTTTTATTACTATGCGCTATTCCATGAAAAAAACGGAAGGGCTAAATACCATTGATACCATTAGGCAAGAAAATAACTAGAGCTTTCCATTAAGCAGTATCAAGCAATGAATAGAAATGTTTGATCAAGTATTACCAAAAAAATATCAGTAACATTTTTTACTTGAAGTTTCCAAAAAAATAATGAAAATTTTTAGGTAAAAATCTTGTGAGTAAAAATAATCAAGGTTCTTCAATTAAATCTTGCCAATATTTTTTCGGCATAAACTGCATTTGACATCTCGGATTTTTTCGTTCAGGAATAGCAATAGTCTTGAAAAACAGTTTCCATAGATCTTGGAACTGTTTTTCTTGCTTGGAAATAGTAGGGATGACCAAATGAGTATCTTCTATGATTTGATACGTTTTTCCATTGGTAATAAAACAAAGATGGTGAGTTTGGTCATGAATCATTAAATTTTGGTTAGGTAAACGCCTCATAAAATGGTGCCCTAAAGGTTCTAAAATAGCATGATCAGGATGGCAAGAACCATAAAACAAGTTAGGTCCTACTTCTTGCAAACGAAGAAGTCCTTTCAGACGGTGACATTCACCAAAGGCCTTTCGGTGCATACGAATAACATCATAAACATAGGAAATGGTTAGTTTTTGGTTGATTTTAGGGCCAATCTCAAAACCATCGCATAAATATTTTAAAATCGTTATCTCTTTATTGGCTTCTGTACATAGAAAACAGTAAAAAGAATGAGTAAGAGCATCTTGTCCAATAACTTTTTCAATTCCATGAAAAATACGATTCGCTTTTGCCTCATCTGTTTGAATAAGTCTTGGCTTATCTAAAAAATTAGGCTCATAAGTTTGGTGAGAAGCAATTTTTTGTGGAAGAGTTTTTGTGGTATAACAATCAAAAACAATGGTGAGTAAACCATCAAATGTACCATCATAAAGTAGTGTTTGGTTTATAAGTTTCCAGTTAGGCATTTTACTTTATCCTCCTTTGTCGGTGGTAAGTGAGAAAAAAGAGAAAGCTGATCTCCCCATAAAGCAGAAGAGGTAGGGGAGGTATTTCGTTCTAAACGGAGCAAACTAGACTCAATACATGAAGGAGATAGTTCTTTTCTCGGATACATCGTTTTTCCTTGACAAGTAATAAAATATTGAGCACGCTTTAAAACGACATTTAATTTTTTTAAACTAGCAAAATCTAAATGACATTGCCTACGTGCCATAACGATTTTTTTGGCTGAAATAACACCAATTCCCGGAACACGGAGCAACGTAAAATAAGAGGCAGTATTCACTTCTACGGGAAATTGATCGATATGGCGCAAAGCCCAATCACATTTAGGATCAAGCAAGGTATTAAAATTAGGGTGAGTATCATCTAATAACTCTTCTGCTTGAAAACCATAAAAACGGAGTAGCCAATCGGCTTGGTATAAACGATTTTCACGCAAAAGGGGAGGAGATTCCAAGGTTGGCAAAGACGAATCTTGATTGACTGATACATAGGCAGAATAATACACACGCTTCATATTCATTTTTTGATACAAGCCTTGGGATAGTTTCAAAATTTTCAAATCACTTTCTGGCGTAGCACCAACAATCAGTTGAGTAGTTTGCCCAGCAGGAACAAAGAGAGATTTTTTACGGGAATGATCTTGTTTATTTTCTGCAATAGATTTAGCAATATGAGTCATTGGTGTTAAAATACCATCTTTTTCTTTTTGCGGAGCCAATAATTTTAAACTATCTTGTGAGGGAAGCTCTATATTGATACTCATACGGTCTACCAAAAGCCCTAACTTAGTAATTAGTTCTTTACTAGAACCAGGGATACTCTTAGCATGGATATAGCCATGGAAATGATATTCTTGACGTAAGATCGTAACGGTACTAATGAGTAACATCATCGTATCATCAGGAGAACCCACAACCGCAGAACTTAAAAATAGACCTTCGATATAATTTCGCTGATAAAAGCCAATGGTTAAATCAGCCACTTCACGAGGAGTAAAGGTAGCTCTGGCAACTGGATTAGAACGGCGGTTAATACAATATTTGCAATCATAAATACACGCATTACTAAATAAGATTTTAAGCAAAGAAATACACCTACCATCAGCACCCCAACTGTGACAAATACCAGCTGTTTCGCCATTACCAATTCCTGTACCTCCGTTTTTTCGTTTACTTCCACTAGAACTACAGGAGGCATCGTATTTGGCGGAATCGGCTAATATTTTTAATTTTTGAAAGATATCCATTTCTTCATCACCTCGAACGTTTGTACGATTATATCACAAGAAAAAACAAATGTCAAATGTTTGTTTGTATTTTTTGAGAAAATTTGTGAAGCCAGAAACTCAAAGCAACTGGTACTGAATAATACTACAGATACATTGGGTTCAGAGCAGACTCATTCCTCAAAACGATTAACCACTAACAGCAAGTAAAAAAAGCAAAAAGTACTTTACAAAAGAGGAAAAAGATGATATAGTACACATAATTTATTTCAGCACAAATGTGCTACCCATTTAATTTATCAATCATTTTACTCGATTTTGTTTAATTCTATTTAATTTTAATCGAAATAACCATCAAAAAATTTTTTCTTAGATGGTGTATTCAAAATTTCCAAGCAAAAAGAGAAAAATTATGAAAAAGGAGGTTTCGCATTTTCTAAAGACAAAAATGGTAGTTTACTTTGTGCAAATAAAAATACTAAATTGATTTATCAAAAAACAAGCAAAAACAAGAACGATAGAATAAAGGTTAGAAAATAAAAGAAAAAACTAGCTTTACGTTTGTTGTGAAAAACCTGTTTATTTGATAGAATAGAAAGGAATTTATTTATGGCAAAAGAAACACCAAAAACATTAAATTTAAAAAATGACATTGTCTTCAAAACATTTTTCTCACGAAAAGGAAATGAAAAATTTCTCATTGAATTTTTATCCGCTTTACTTAAAATAGAAATTAAAACTATTTCCATTCGTGAAGAAGTAAACTTAGAACAACTATCTCCTCAGGAAAAAGGAGGAAGATTAGATCTACAAGCGGAACTAAACGAAGGAATTATTGTGAGCATTGAGTTACAAATCTGTAATCACCACGATATGGAAAACCGAACCACTTTTTATAGCTCAAAAGTATTATCACAAGCAACAGAAAGAGGATCGAATTACCGAGAGATTAAACAAGTCTATATGATTAATATTCTTGATTATGAATTATTAGGGTTTGAAGAATATGTATCAGAATCAGTAATTGTATTAGATAAACACCGTGATTACGAGGTATTAAAGAATTATTTAACAGGAGATGCAGCCGTAAGAAGACTTGCAGAACTACGAGAAAAATGGGAAATGGATGAGCGAAGTGGAAGAGATTATGCAAAAGAAGAAGGGATAAAGGAAGGAAAACAACTAGGCGCAAAAGAAAAACAAAAAGAAATGATACGCAAAATGGTAGCTAAAAATTTCTCCATAGACATGATTAGCGAAATTACAGAGCTTAGTAAAGCACAAATAGAAGAATATTTAACATCTTTAGATGAAAATAATAAGCAGTAGTTCAATTTTTTCGCTTTCATGAGAAAACGTTAATGAAAAAATCATTTTGATGTTAAAACAACCTAAAATTTGAGAATAAAAAAACCATTTTAGCATACACTAAACAGGGAGGAATGTGTATGTTAAAAATGATAGAATTACCCTATCCACTAAATGCCCTAGAACCTTATTATTCGGCAAAAACACTTGATTTACATTATCACATTTTATATAAAGGCTATGTGGATAACACCAATCAGACAGAAGAAAAATTACAAAAAGCAAGAGAAACAGGAGACTTTTCGTCAATAAAATGTTTAGAAAAAAATTTAAGTTTCTTTGGTTCAGGCGCTATCTTACATGAACTATTTTTTCAAAATATGGGGCCAGCAGTTCCTACTGAGCCAGATTTAGCGTTAATGGAACAAATCAAAAAAGATTTTTCCAGTTTTGATCAGTGGAAGACTCAATTTATAGAAGCAGCAAAAGCAGTAGAAGCATCTGGCTGGTGCTTACTAGTTTGGGTACCTAAATGGAATAAATTAGAAATATTACAATGTGAAAAACATCAAAATTTAACGTTATGGGGCTGTACTCCACTTCTTGTTTTAGATATGTGGGAACATTCTTATTATTTGCAATACACAACAAAAAGACCGGAGTATATTACTAATTTTTGGAATATTGTGAATTGGAATGAAGTAAATAAGCGCTTTAAACAGATAGAAAAAGAATCATGGAAAAAGGAAAGCAAATAAAAAAGTAAGGGGTTAGCTTAAGACAACCTCTTAAATGATAGAAAATGAAAAAGGATCCCAATCATGAAAATAATGAAGGGATCTTTTTTACTTAATTAGCTACATATTGTTGTTTTAATGTATCAATTTTATTTTGTTCAGCCGTATCTGTTTTATACCAACCCTTTTCAGCCATCAAATTATAAATTTTGTTTTGTATATCCAAAGATTCATTTAAAGCATCTTTAAAAGCAGTATGAACCTCTGCTGTTGTTGATTCAATTGTACCATGAAGGTATAAATCACAAACACCTTTAATGATAAGCAATTCTTTTTCCATTAAATCTTTATCTTCCATGTTACCCTCCTATAATAAAGTTACAAATTTGTTCAAAATTTGCGTATGTTTTTGTTCCAACTCTCCAATATAAGTAGAAAGAGTAGGATCAGTTAATTGCTCAGATGTTTTTTTACTGCATGTTTTCATAAAAGTTTCATGCCCTAACGCATCTTCAACGTATAAAAGCTCTTTACTTGTCATTATCATCACCACCTAATAGTAGTATGAACGGACGCAAGAAATCTATACCTAAAACCACAAAATCATCAAGAAAGATATTTTAAAAAGCATCGTAAAATAATGATAAAAATACCTTACTCGATTAACGATGAAAAAGAGGTAAAAAAGGAAAAACTAATTTCTGCCTTTTATGTATCAATAGACAACCTAACGAGAAAACAAGTAAAAACAGAGCAATCTTTATGACTGTGGCAAAAATAAATGGTAAAGATAACAAAAATTGACCAATCCAAGACACAAAAATATAGCTTATGCCACTAATCAGTAAGGGGATAAAAATAGAGTAAATCCAATGAATACGGTAAGGAATACGTCTTTTTAATTGATAACTACTAATCGTGAAATTAAGAATTTCACTAAAACATATGGTAAATACATAACCAACCATACCAAAATGAGGAACAAGAAAATAGATAAATAGTATGGTTAAGACTAAATCTAAAATATTACAACACATCACACCAAATTGTTCATTGATTCCTTTCAGCAAACTATCAAAAATAGTATCTACATACATAAAAACAACCATAGGAGCAAGTAACTTAAGCCATTTACCACAGTCCATATTTTGGTAGATAAGTAAACTTAATTCATGAGAAAAAAAGAAAAACAAACTTCCAATACCAATGGAAAATACAAAAGTAAGGTGGAAAATTTGCTCAGATACTGTTTTCATTCGCTTAGGATTTCCGCCAGCTAATAAGCGTGAAAATTCCGGAACCAATAAGTTGCTAAATGAACCGATAAATACACTAGCAAAAAGAAGAGCAGGCATAACCATTCCTTGAATCATTCCATAACTAGAAACTGCCATAGAATAAGTCAAACCAGATAATTCTAAACGGAGTGGAATTAAAAATTGCTTTAAAGAAGAAAGACCTGACTTAATATAAGAAGTAATGGCTACAGGAAAAGCAATGCGAAAAATTTGGCGTTTCATGGTTAGTTTTTCACGGCAAGAAGAACGACTTAGTTTACGGTGAGAAAAATAAAAAATAAGGTTTAAACTAAACGAAAAAATTTCCGATAAAACATCAGCTAAAATTAAAATTACGCAGATAGATTCGATGGTATCAGAAGGCATAAGCTTAAGTAAAAGAAGAGTGGCTATTAATTTAGCGGTAAATTCTACAACTTGAGCAATAGCATTTCTGTACGATTTACCAATTGCACTAAAATAACCATTCAAAACAGAAGATACGGCAATTAATGGTAGACCAAAACCAATAATGATTAAAGGCTTAGCAGAGATCATCCTTTTAAGCCAAGTTTGAGAAAGGCAAGAAGAAGTAGAAATGATTAAAACCATGGTTACTAAACCGAGAATAACTGAGAAAAATATACAAGTTCTTACTGCTTTAGTTACTGTTTGGTGTTCATTTTTTGCTAATGCTTCAGAGACCAAACAAGTACAAGCAAGGCTAATACCAGAAGTAGCAATGGTGATAGCAAAAAGGTAGACAGACATGACCAAAGTAAAAACACCAATTGCTTCTGAGCCTACTTGGTTAGCGATGTAGATATTAAAAATAAACCCTGCACCACGCATTAGTACGGCAGTCAAGGTTAAGATTAGACCATTAATTAAAAACAGTTTTGCTTTTCTCAAATTTTATTCACCATTTAAGTTTATGAGAAAAAAAAGAAGATATGACTATCTTGCAGGTTACTTAAGCAAAAACAGAAATGAGAGTAAAGCATTTTACTTTAGAATAAAACTAGTAACTAGTACATCTGTTTTATTAAAATTTTGACTAAAAATAGACAAGGTAAAAAACTTATGGTACAATAGCAAAAAACAAAAAAGGAGTCCTTGAAATTGGATATTGATACAATGACTAATGTGATTCTTAATAATCAGTATAATTTACATGAACCTCCTAAACCTCCTAAGAAAAAACAAGATAAAAAAAATAAAGAACAAGAGGAAGAAAATAACCACAAAATAAATCATCAAGAAACCACATTAACGAATTCAGAAATACCTGATGAGCAAAGGTATTCAAAACCACTTGGAAAAAATAAAAAGCAACAAAAAACGCATATAGCACAAAAGACCAAAACAAAGAAAAAGAAGAAAAGAAAACTGTTAAAAATAGTAATCCTATTTTTTATCTTACTACTAGTTTTCCTATTTTTATTTTTTAAAACCCCCTTATTCCAAAAATGGAAGGAGTTATGGGTACAAACCGCAATGACAACAATGAATCATCAATATTTGGCTAAATGGTTTTTGAGTGATGAAGAAATTGAAGAAATCATGAAAAAATTAGCAGTAGAAAATAATGAAAATTCTGATTCTAATGGGATTCAAATTAGGAACAATAAAAATAACATTAAAGTAGAAAAAATCACAGGAAAAGGGTATGTAGGATATGTTATGATAGTCCCAAATGCAAGCAAAGTTAAATTGGTCGATGGACGAAAATCGGGAAGAGGATCTAAGTTAAGTGAAATCGTAAAAGAAAATAAAGCTGTTGGAGGAACTAACGCAGGAGGATTTGCTGATCCCAATGGAGTAGGGGCAGGAAATGTACTTTGTGATGCTGTCATCATGGATAAAAAAATGATATATGGAAATAAAAATACAAGATATAGCTTGATCGGGTTAGACGCATCTAGTAAATTAGTCTTAGGAAAATACAATTATCAAGAAGCCATAAAAGCAGGAATTACTTCAGCAGTAGAATTTGGACCATTCATCATCGTTAATGGAAAAGACCAAATCAAAAATGCAAACTCAGGAGGAATTCAACCAAGAATGGCAATTGGCCAAAAGAAAGACGGTACATTTATCTTTGTAGCCATTGATGGAAGACAACCAGGGTACAGCTTAGGTACAAATTTATTAGAATTACAAAATATCTTTAAAAAATATGGAGCCTATAATGCTGCTAATCTAGATGGCGGATCATCAGCTACTATGTATTATGACGGTAAAGTAGTAAACAAAACATCTACCCCAATGGGAGAAAGATATTTGCCAAATGCCTTTATTATTGAAAAATAAACGAAAACAAAAGTAGAAAAAAAGAAAAGCGGAAAAAAAGGAAGAAAAAGGGAAGAAAAAGGGAAGAAAAGGGGACGCCCTTAATTTCCCTAGTGAATTTTTCACTAGGGAAATTAAGGGCGTCCCCTTTTCTTCCCTTTTTCGTCCTCTTTTCTCTTTTTTCCTTCTCCGTTTCTTTTGTTATGGATAAAGAACTTTATCCATTAAGATTCAGGAACGAGAGAAATAAGATTAATCGTAACAGCACTATTAGAACATTGTGAATCAATTCGTACATCATGACCAGAATTATTCTTGAATTTTAAATCATAACTTCCATAAGCCACAGCAGCATCTTTTCCTTCTTGAATATAAGGAACATAATTACTATGTTCATGCCTTTCCGTAACGGTCAGACTAGGAGCAGCTAAGACAGCATTATATAAAGTAGTACTAATTTGACAGTTTCCTCCTCCTAATCCCTTTTTCTTTTTTCCTTCATTGTCAAAAATATCAGCCTTTTGGTATCCCTTTTGAGTAGTCGATGGCCCTATGGTCTGACAAAAGGAAAAAGTAGCCCCATTTTTAACTATCGTACCATTTAGTTTTTGACTCGTAATTTCCATATTATTTTGTCTACTACTATCCTTAGTGTAGATTTTGGTCGTAAAGGTTGCTAGTTGTTGTTCACGAATAGTAGGAGCAGGAGCTTGATCCTGAGGAGTTTCCTGATTTTGATTTTCTTCTGTAGGCTGAGGAGTAGCAGAATTTTGATTTTCTTCCTTATTTTGTGGTTTATCTTCATGTGTATCAGTATTAGACTGATTTTCAGAAGTAGAGGAAGACGTTTTATTTGCTTCATAAGAAGAATTACTATTTTCCGAAGCAACTTGAGGAGAAGCATTATAGCGCCAAACAAAAAAAGCAATCGCTCCTATAACAGCTAATCCTAATAAAAAAATGATCCATTTTTTCTGTTTCATCTATATCACCAAAATTAGTTTGCACAGGAAAAAAAATTTTATGCGGAAAATCAAAATTATCCCTAAAATTTTAGCCATTGAAAAGTTGACAATTCCCCAAAATACAAGTATAATATAAATGTAACCAAAAAACGAAAAAATAAAGGAGAAGAAGATATGCTTGCTAAATACTGGAAAAAAATAGGAATGTTAATTTTAATCATCGCTTGTATATTCAACATCATGAGCAAATTAATCAATAAACTTTCATTAAACACAGAACTGTTATCTTCTGCCCAATACGCATTAGAACACCCAGAACAACAAGAAAATGAAAATAAAACAAAATAATACTTGAAAAATAAAATAAAATATGTTATGATAAAAAACAGTCAGTTATAAAAATCAAAAGAGGTGAAAAAAATGAAAGAAGGAATCCATCCAAACTATAACCAAACAACCATCACGTGTGCTTGTGGAAACGTTTTAGAAGTTGGATCAACCAAAAAAGACTTAAAAGTAGACGTATGTTCAAAATGTCATCCATTCTGGACAGGAAATCTAAGACAAGAAACAGCCGGTGGTAGAGCAGACAGATTCAAGAAAAAATACGGTCTTGCTTAAGAGAAAAGTAGCAAATAGAAGCTACTTTTTTTTTGCTATAAAAAAACCAAATGTCCAAAATGTACCCGTCCCCAATTTGACAAAAACAGAAACGTCACCAATTGGACACTTGCATTTTGTCAAAAAATGGTATAAAATACGTTAAGCGAAAGGAGCAAGAGATGGAGCCAAGAGAAGAAATAGAAAGACAAAAAAACTATAGTGAAAAAGTAAAAGAATTAACCAAAAATAAAGAATTAACTTACACCATTCTGACCATGGGATGTCAACTTAACGAAAATGATTCTGAGAAATTGTGTGGAATGATAGAAGAAATGGGATACACGAAATCAGAAAACCCAAAACAAGCTGATTTATGTGTATTTAACACCTGCTGCGTAAGAGAAAATGCAGAAGCTAAATTATTTGGAAAACTAGGGGAATTAAAACGAGCAAAAGAAGAAAGAGGAACCATTATCGCCATTGGTGGATGTATGATGCAAGAAAAACACATAACGGATAAAATCAAAGAATCCTACCCTTATACCGATATTATCTTTGGTACTCATACCTTACACAAATTTCCAGAGGATTTATATCAAGTGTTAAAGAAGCACCAAAAACAAGAAGATGTTTTGGATATTGACGGAAAAATCTATGAAGGATTACCCATTAAACGTGAAAGTAAGTATAAGGCTTCGGTTACGATTATGAATGGTTGTAATAATTTTTGTAGTTATTGTATTGTTCCTTATGTTCGTGGAAGAGAAAGAAGTAGAAGTCCAAAAGACATCTTACAAGAGATCAGAAAATTAGCCGAAGAAGGATATAAAGAAATAACCCTTTTAGGGCAAAACGTTAATTCTTATTTACGAGTAGAACGTGAAAAAGGAATTCCTACCTCCGAAGCAGAAGGGGTAAATTCTTTTGCCACTTTACTAAAAGCCATAAATAAAATTGAAGGCATAGAGCGCATACGCTTTGTTTCCCCTCACCCTAAAGATTTTACGGATGATGTTATAGAGGCCATCAGCGAAGGGGAAAAAATTGCGAAGCTGGTTCATCTTCCTTTACAATCAGGGAGTACAAAATTACTTAAACGAATGAACCGTAACTATACCAAAGAACAATACCTAAAGTTAGTCCAAAAAATGAAAGAAAGAATTCCAGGCGTTACTTTTTCCACAGACATTATCGTTGGTTTTGCCGGAGAAACAGAAGAAGATTTTGAGAATACATTAGACGTAGTAAAACAAGTAGGGTTTGAGCAAGTTTATATGTTTATCTATTCCAGAAGAGTCGGAACACCAGGAGATAAAATGCCAGATCAAGTGCCAGAGGAAATTAAACATAAAAGGTTCAATCGTTTAAAAGAATTAGTAGAAAAGCAAATTGCGGTGAGAAATCAAGAATACATCGGAACAGTACAAACCGTTTTTGTGGAGGGGAAAAGCAAAACAAATGATGAGTTATTAACGGGAAGAACCGATAGTAATAAAGTAGTTGTATTCGAGGGAGATGAATCACTAATTGGACAAATGATACCACTAACCATTACTTCTGAACACATGTGGTATTTAACAGGAAAGCAAGAAAAATAAAGAAAAAGGAGAAATAAATATGGCAGAATTTTCACCCATGATGCAAACCTATTTAGAAACCAAAGAACAATATAAAGATTGTATTTTATTTTATCGTTTAGGCGATTTTTACGAAATGTTTTTTGACGATGCCATAACTGCAGCAAGGGAATTAGAAATCACATTAACCGGAAAAAATTGTGGACAAGAAGAAAGAGCCCCTATGGCAGGAGTGCCTCACCATGCAGCAGAAATGTATATTTCTAGGTTAATTGCTAAAGGCTATAAAGTAGCCATTTGTGAACAACTAGAAGACCCTAAAACAGCCAAAGGAATTGTTAAACGAGGAGTGATTCGCGTAGTTACGCCGGGAACAGTAGTCGAAAGTAATATGCTAGAAGAAAGAAAAAACAATTACATCATGGCAATAGTTAAATCAGGCATTTACTTTGGCATCAGTGTATGTGATATTTCTACAGGCGAATTTTATGCAGCAGAAATCAAAGACGAAGCTAATTTCCCCCAATTATTAGATGAAATAGCACGTTATACCCCATCAGAGTTAGTCATTAATTCAATGCTCACCAATTGTAAGGAAGAAATAGACAAAATCAAAGAACGATTTCCTGATTGCTATATCACCCATTTTGAAGACAAATTTTTTGCCTCAGACATAGAAAAAATCACCAAACGTTTTGAATTACTTGATCAAAATGGAACTAAAGCATTGTACCTTAATGAAAAAATACTTGCCATCAGTAGCATTAATGGATTACTTTCTTACCTAGAACAAACACAAATGACGAACTTAGAACACATCAACCAAATTAAACTTTACCAAATTTCCAAATATATGTCTCTAGACATCAGTGCCAGAAGAAATTTAGAAATCACCGAAAAAATGCGAGATAAATCCAAAAAAGGAACTCTTCTTTGGGTATTAGATAAAACTTCCACTTCTATGGGAGGGAGGCTTTTAAGAAGATGGCTAAATGACCCATTAATCGATACCAAAGAGATAAATAACAGGTTATCAACCGTACAAGAATTAAAGGATAATATCATCCTAAGAGGGGACATCACAGAAAACTTAAAAAAAGTGTATGATATAGAACGTCTAGCAGGAAAAATGGCCTATGGAAATGCCAATGCAAGAGATATGGTAACGCTTAAAAATTCGCTTACCAAACTACCAGAAATAAAAGCCATATTAAGTAATTGTCAGTCTGATTTAGGAAAAGAATTACACCAAAACTTAGACGAATTAAAAGACATTCATGAACTCATCGAAAAAGCCATTGTAGATGATCCACCAATGAGCATCAAAGAAGGGGGAATCATCAAACTAGGGTATGACCCTGAAATTGACCAACTAAAAACAGCAACCACCCAAGGAAAAAATTGGATCATTAACCTAGAAGCGGAAGAACGAGAAAAAACAGGAATCAAAAATTTAAAAGTAGGATTTAATAAAGTATTTGGTTATTTTATTGAGGTAACTAAATCAAACTTAGCCCAAGTTCCTGACCGCTTTATTCGTAAACAAACCCTAACCAATGCAGAGCGTTATATTACCGAAGAACTAAAAAACTTAGAAAATCAAATTTTAGGAGCAGAAGAAAAAGTAGTTAACTTAGAATACAATGCCTTTACTGCCATTCGAGAAGAAATAGCTCGCAACATCAAACGATTACAACTTTCAGCAACAGTTATATCGACGTTAGATGTTTTGTGTTCTTTTGCCAGTGTTGCCGAAGACCTAAATTATTGTATGCCAGAAGTGGATGAATCAGGCATCATCGACATTAAAGAAGGAAGGCACCCCGTCATCGAAAAAATGTTAGGAGCAGGTTCATTCGTGGAAAATGATACCTACTTAGACGAAAACGAAAATCGTCTATCCATCATCACCGGGCCAAACATGGCAGGAAAGTCAACCTATATGAGGCAAGTAGCCTTAATTACGCTAATGGCTCAAGTAGGAAGTTTTGTTCCCGCAAGGTCAGCCCATATTGGCGTAGTAGACAAAATATTTACCCGTGTGGGGGCTTCAGATGACTTAAGCATGGGGCAAAGTACATTTATGGTAGAAATGATGGAAGTAGCCACCATTTTAAAAGAAGCAACCAAAAACAGTCTAGTCATTTTAGATGAAATAGGAAGAGGAACCTCAACCTATGATGGCTTGTCAATTGCTTGGGCAGTAGCCGAATACATAGCAGACAGAGAAAAATGTGGAGCCAAAACCTTATTTGCCACACACTACCACGAACTAACCGAACTCGAAGATAAATTAGAAGGCGTAAAAAACTACTCCATAGCCGTAAAAGAAAAAGGAGAAGACATCATATTCTTACGAAAAATCATAAGAGGAGGAACTGACGAAAGTTACGGAATCCATGTAGCAAGGCTAGCAGGAGTACCAAAGCCAGTTACCCAAAAGGCAAACCAAATTTTAAAAAGTATAGAACGAAAAAATACATTCACTGGGCAAAAAATCGAAAAACAAGACAAAAAGCAAGTAGAAGGACAATTTGATTTATACAATTATAAATTAGCAGAAATTGCCCATGAAGTAGACAAAATTAACTTAAATGAGTTAACACCAATCGATGCGTTAAATACGCTTGTGAGAATAAAAGAAAAAATGAAATAGTGTCTAATTGGACAACAGAAAAAGCAACGAAATAATGTATTCGTTGCTTTTTCTGTTAATTATTCTTGATTTTCTTCTTCCTCTCTTTCATTATAATAACGAAAGCAAGAAACAGTTCTTCCATTGGAAAGAAATTGTACATAAAGAATATCTCCACAGGTCAACTTTTTCCAGTAAGTAAGATACTCAAAATCGCAAATAGAAAAAAATTTACACAATCGAATTCCATTAGAAAAAAGAGCATCAACCAAAAGGGAATCAATAGATTCAGGAAAAATAGTTATGGATTCTAAAACAACTTTTTCTATTCTCCTTGTTTCTTTTGGTCTATATTTTTCTACCTCTTTATTCTTTTGAAATTGCTTAGAAGAATATTTCTTCCGAATTTTTTTTCTTCTCATCAGGATCCTCCTATAAGAGTCTTTAAAACACAAAGACAATTTAAGTACTGAATGATTTAGAAACAGTATATCACAAAAACAGAAAAAAGCAAGAAAAAGTTGTTGACAAAAAGTTAAACTTCAATCACCTGAAATTCGCAAGCACGAAGCAAACGGTTCATAATAGCCAATCCTAAGCCCTCTTTAGCTACCCCTTCAATAAATACCATATCAGGCTGATAGCTATCTACCTGACGCAATAAATGAAAAATAGAATGAGACACCTCTTCTAAGTTATACTGAGAACCATAGGAAAAAGCGAGAGAAGAAGAGTAATCAGCTAAATTTTCACTACTACACAAAATAAGAGGACGCAAATAATGTTGCTTAAGCTCTTTTATTTTTGCCACTTTCTTTTGGTTATCTTTACTACAAACCAATAAACAAGGAGTATTCGGTGCATAATGACGATATCGCATTCCCGGAGATAAAATTGGTACATCATCCTCTGTTTTTCCTAAAATATGGGGATCAATAATTACCTTTCCACAAATCGATTTAATTTGTTCAGGGGTGATTTTTCCCGGGCGCAAAAGATGAGGAATATCATCAATTACCTGTACAACCGTTGACTCTAAACCTATATCACATTCTCCACCATCTATCATAAAATCAACTTTATCTAATAATTCCTCTTGAACATCAGAAAGTTTTGTTCCACTTGGTTTACCAGAAACATTAGCACTAGGAGCAGCGATAGGAACGCCAGCATAATGAATTAACCACCTAGCAATAGAATGACTAGGCATACGTACGCCAACAGTAGATAGTCCAGCAGTTACCGAAGATGGCACTTGGGCAGTATGGGGTAAAATTAAAGTAAATGGACCCGGCCAAAAAGCAGTTAACAACTTTTTTTCTAGAGGCGAAATATCCTTCACGATAGAAGGCAGCATAGAAAAATCAGAAACATGAAGAATAAGAGGGTTATCTGACTCTCTTCCTTTTGCTTGATAAATACGCTTAACAGCTAAATCATCTAACCCATTAGCTCCTAACCCATAAACGGTCTCTGTAGGGAACAGCACTAAACCACCATTTCGTAATATCTCAGCTGGTTTTTGCAAAGCCTCCCAAGAGGAATGATTGCATTTTGACAAATCTAAATAATGATTTTCCATTGAATTCATCGGTTTTCCTTCTTTACACAATTAATTACAATACAGTATTATATACCGCCCAAGAAAAAATAGCAAGAAAAAAGGGATTTTATGCTAGACTTTTGGAAGATTTTCGGATATAATAAGGAAAAATGTCGAAGAATGAAAATAATGTTCATCTTTGCAGACTAAGTAAGCTTTCAAAGTTTACCAGAGTAAAAAGGGGAATAGGTTGGTTGGGAAAGCTAACTTATGCTAGAAAATATGGAGGTTTGTATCATGTATGAAAGAAGTGCAATCGTACTAGAAAGATACTTTGAGAAAAAATTTGGCTTTGACCAAAAGAGCAATCTAAAGATAAATTACGGCACATATCGTGATATGGTAGAAGAATGGCAAAAATACCAAGCAATCGTAGAAGAAGAAGAAACCATCATCAAACAATTCGATACTGCTGCTAAAGAAATACAAACCATACAAAAGAAACAAGAAAAGTTAGTCAAAGAAAACGAAAACTTAGAAGAACAACGAAATCGTTTATTTAATAATTTAGAAGAAGAACCAACAGAACTAGAAAAGCAACTAGAAAAAGTAGAACTAAAAATCGAGAAAAATAATGAACAACTAAAAGAATTAAGAAACGAATTCATCGAAAATTATTCTCACTTCTCCGAAAAGCAAAAAGAAAGAAACAAATGTGCAAGAACCAGAAGACTAGCTGAAGGAAATCATTTAGAAATGATCAAACTAGCGACCGAGCAAGTCAAAAACACATCGGTAGAAGAGATCAAAAAAATCAAACAATATGCAACTTTAGAAGCCCAAGAAAAAGAATTAGTCGAACAAGAACTAATCAAAATCATGTTAGACAATGGAAAAAGTGAAAAAGTAAAATTTCATCAAGAAGTAATTCAAAGAGCAGTCAAAGTACGAATGGAAATTGCCAAAGAAGAAGCAGAAAGTTATGTCTTAGTTTTCGATAAATTAAGACGACTATTAAACGAAATCGAAAATGACAATGTCAAAATAACCAAATACCAAAAAACATTACGAGACATTTCTGTAAAATTTGCCTTTTTACAAGCAGAAAAAGAATATCTTGTTTCTTTCCTTGACAACGAAAGAATGACAGCCATTAATGGAAACCAAGTACATAAACAAATGATGGATGAGGCATGCGAAAACTTTGATTCTGATATCACTCAAATTCATCAATTGCATGAACTAATCCTAAGAGAAATAGTAGGGAAAGCAACCAAAAAAGCTTATAAAGAATTATACAATAACACCTATCTGCACGATATGGAACAAAAAGAAAGAAGTTTTGAACAAGAAGTTAACCACATCAAACTAAACATGGGAACAGTCATTAACTCCAATTATTGGCGAATGGAAAGCATGAAAAATATCTTTACCGTTTTCCAAGAAGAACTCACCGAAAAATTTGAAAAAGACTTCTCTGAGTACCAAATCAAAGAGCCAGAAGAGGAAGAACTAGAAGAACCAGATGAACAAGAGGAAATGATAGAACTAGAAGAAAATGAGCCAGACAACGATTTTGTAGAAGACTTTGACGACGAAGAGGAAGAACTAGAAGATGACGGATTTGGAGACTATGACGAATACGATGAAGACGAATACGAAGATGATGAAGAGGAAGAATACGACGATTATGACGATTACGACGAATACGATGAATACGAAGATGATGAAGAAGACGAATACGAAGAAATAGATGACAACGAAGAATATGAAGAAGAGGAAGAACAAGAAGAACTAAAAGACGAAGAGGACGAATACCTAAATGAGGAAATCGGAGAAATAGACGAAGATAAACCAAAACGCAAAAAAGAGAAAAAAAGTAACGCTAAAAGCAAAAATAAATCAAAAGAAGAAAAAATGCCAAAAGAGCAAGAAATGCCAGCAGAAAATAGCAAGGAAAAGAAAAGAGGGTTATTTAGAAATATATTTAAATAATTGAAAAACAAGGAGACACACATGAACATGGATCTACTTAAATACATTATCTTAGATTTTGGAAAAGTAATAGCAGACACAAGTACAGGTCATTGGTTTATTACTCCTAATTTTTATTCAATAATTGGGCAAGAAAAAATTAATTTAGATGAATTTAATCGTATCTTAACTCGATATGACCATATCATATCTAGCCAAATGAAAGACGAAAAAGAAGAATACCAAGCATTTACTAGTTTATATAATCATATAGCACAAGAACTACCAGAAATCAAAAATCCAGAAGGATTAGGAGAAAAAATAGCCTATGATTTTGTGTTTAATGACCAAAGGGTTAACTTATATCAAGACACAAAAGAATCCTTAAAAAAATTAGCTGAGCAATATCCTCTAATATTACTATCTGATAACTGGCCATCTGCCAGCCGAATCATGAAAAATTTAGGAATTGAATGTTATTTTTCCCAAATTTACATTTCCTCGATTTATCATGTTCAAAAAAAACAAGGAGTATTTTTCGACTATCCAATTAACGATTTTCAAATTAATCCACAAGAAGCCCTATTTGTGGACGACAATCCAACATTATTGCCAATTGCCGAAAAAAAGCAATTAATTCCTATTTTAATGGATAGAGAAAATGATTATGTGGGTAAGACAAAATATAAACGAGTAACATCATTAACAGATTTGGTTAACTGGCTAAAAATATAAAAAATGGAGGCAATCATGAAAACAAAAAATTGCCAAATTGAATCAAATTATGATGGGTTAGTATTAGATGTACTAGCCCTAATTCCTGACGGAGAAAGCAAAGGAATTATTCAGATTTCTCACGGAATGGCAGAACATAAAGAAAGATATCTACCATTTATGGAATATCTAACAAAACAAGGTTACATCACTGTTATCCATGATCACAGAGGGCATGGAAAAAGCGTAAAAGAAGAACAGGACTTAGGCTATTTTGGAGAAGAAAAAGCAGAATATGTAGTAGAAGATTTACATCAAATCACCAAATGGATAAAAAACCAATTTCCTCATCAAAAAATAACCTTATTTGGTCACAGTATGGGATCAATGATCGTAAGAAAATACATCAAAAAATACGACGATGCAATCGATCAATTAATTGTTTGTGGATCTCCTAGCAAAAATCCATATGTAGATATAGCACTACGATTAGTAAAACTAGAAAAGCAAATAAAAGGAGAAAGACATAGGAGCAAGTTCATTCAAAAACTTGCCTTTGGTGGCTACAACAAAAAAATAAAAGAAGCAACATCAACCAATTCATGGATATGTAGTAATCCAGAAATAGTCAAATCCTATGATAACGATAAACTTTGTGGATTTATCTTTACCTTAAATGGATTCCAAAATTTATTTACCTTAATGAAAGAAATATACTCGCCAAAAGAATGGAAATTAAGCCATAAAACATTACCTATATTGTTTATAGCAGGAGAAGATGACCCAGTAATCATCAATCAAAAAAAGTGGAAACAAAGCCAAATATTTTTGAGAGATTTAGGATACCAAAACATAAGCTATAAGTTATATCCAAAAATGAGGCACGAAATTATTAACGAAAAAGGGGAAAAAGTTTGGGAAGATATTTTTGAATGGATTACTTCTGGGGGAATAGAAAATGACCAAGTAATAGATTAAAAAAATAAATACAAAGGAGCAACTAAAATGAGCAAAGAATTAATTGATATTTTAGATGAAAATGGAGTTAAAACAGGAGAAATTGCAACAAGAGATGAAATTCATAAAAAAGGACTATGGCACAGAGCTATTGTAGTAGCTATTGTAAACGAAAAAAATGAAATTTTAATACAGCAAAGATCCAATAACAAAGAAAAAAATGCAGGAATGTGGGATATTTCAGTAGCGGGTCACATTTCAACAGGTCAAGATGCTTTATCAGCAGCGGCAAGAGAAATCAATGAAGAAGTAAGTATCAATCTTGGATATCATGTAGACATCAAAGCCTTTAGATATATGCTTTCATATCGCATAGAAGAAAAATTTTCAAACCATTTTATCGAAAGACAGTTTTATGATTTCTTCATTCTAAGAAAAGAAGGAATCAAAGTAGAAAACATAAAAATGCAAGAATCAGAAGTTCAAGCAATTAAATGGATTGATATCAACAAATTACTAGATATGCGTGAGAAAAAAACGATAGTGGAAAGAAAACCAGTATATGATGAATTAATCAATTATCTTAATCGTTATTAAAAGAGGACAATCAAGTCTTCTTTTTTGTAGACTTTTAAAATTGATACAAGAAATGTTTTTAGATTTAGGAAAGAAATGCTTTGCCATTTTGAAAAGTGGAGATGATAAACAGATAGATAGATAGCTACTAGTTAAGGGCTTTGAGGAAAAAGTCCGCTCTGAACCCAAGTCATTTGTGTATTTTCCGGATAAATTTAATCCTCCATAGCAGGGTCATTTTAAAAACCTTAAGTCCCTCACAAAGAAGCTGGTAATCGGTTTTTAAGCCTAACGTGGGTCTTCGGGAGCTGTCAGATGTAAATTTATCCGGAAAATACACAAATGACTTGCATTCAGAGCTAATTTAGTGTAAAAGTCTTAACCAGTAACAATAGATAGTAACAAAAAGTAAATACCATTGAAAAAGCACGAAAGATATGTTAATATATAAATATATTTTTTTAAATCCGGTTCTAATTTATGAACAGATTATTAATAGCAACAAGTTAACTAACGTATCTTAGGAAGCCAATTGGCAAGGAGGAAGAATATGGGGATGATTATACTAAAAATTATTGCCTGTGTATGTGTGACAATTTTAGCAGGAATAATTGTCCACAATGGGGAAGAAGAGCACGCAGTCTGGCTAATGGTATTGGGACTAGCTCTGATTTTTATCCCATGGGACAAAATATTTTAAAGATGAGGTCGCAATTTGCGACCTCATCTTTAAATGAAATAAAATAGAAGAAAAATGAATTTAATCTATGAATAATTGAAAAATAAAGTGTAATTATCAGGTTAAAACATTGATAATTTATCATAAAAAGTATAAAATAAGACTGGAAGAAGGACAAATAGAATGTATAGAATTTTTTGTGTAAGCTATCAAAATTTTATAAATTCATTCGATGAAGATAGCTATAGATTAAAAATAGCTAGACCACTAGAATTAATAGCAGACGTTAATAGGTATAAAGAAGAAAGCAAGCAGAGTGAAGTATTTAAAAAAGTGTGTGACTTGATTTTTTTCATGAAGGAAAATGTTGAAAGATTTCCTAAACTAAAAGCATTTTTATGGACATTAAGTTCAAGAAATATGAATGGAAAAAAATATAATATAGCAAAAGAAGAAGAACTAGAGGAACAAACCAAGTTAATAAATTCTTTTTTGAAATTGGCTTATTGGTATTAATTCAATATATTGAAGATTCAGTAGATTTATGATAACATAAGTTCGTAGCAATAAGCTGTTTTTTGAAAGGAGTAGTATATGGGTAAGCGGAATGATAACCGAATAATAGCACTTGTAACATCTATTAATTGCTCAGGAACTCACCATAAAAGGCTAGGGGTCACTGATATGGTTGTGCAAGAAGGAGAATCTATTATTTATCATGATGAAAAAGGAAGAAAGATTGAGACAGGAGAAAAAGTAAACACTTTGGATTATGATGAATTTAATTCAGATGCGATTATTGTAAATAACAAGTATACTTTATTTTGGGGAGATTAATTTACTCAAAAACTATTAAAAATCAAAAGTAATATGAAAAAAAGAGGAGGGTGTCCCGCAAATCGGGAACCCTCTATTTCTATTATAATTTAATTTTAGGCTGATATCTTTCCAGCCACATATTCACCTGACAAAGATAAGCCATCAGCTGTGGTCCGGGTTGTAGGATATCAGTAAATGGTACATATGGAAAGTACTGAAAAAAAAGCATTAAAAAAAATGTAATTACCTATTTAAAAAAAGTAGTAAAAAAGTAATAAAATATATGGCGAATTTATACAAAAAATTCATTGACTTTTGAAAACAAATGTTTTATAATAAACACAATCTAAAAGGATGTGAAAATGATGAAAGATGAAAATAAAATAATACCTGTAAATAAAGAATTGGATGTAATAAAATATGATATAGACAATATAAAAAATTTAATTTATACAATTCGAGGACAACAAGTAATGTTGGATAGTGATGTTGCAAAGTTATATAATTGTGAAACAAAGTATGTAAATCGTGTAGTAAAAAGAAATATCGAAAGATTTCCAGAAGAATTTTGCTTTCAATTAGAACAAAAAGAATTTCAAAACTTGAAGTGCCAATTTGTCACCTCAAGTTTTGAAAAACAAAACTATGGTGGTAGACGATATATGCCATATGTATTTACAGAACAAGGGATAGCAATGCTTTCAGCATTATTGAAAAGTGATATTGCAGTTAATGTTAGTATTCAAATTATGAAAGCATTTATTGAAATGAGAAATTTTTTATTTCACAATGGAAAAGTATTTCAAGAAATAAATACTATGAAAAGTAAATTATTAGAACACGATAAAAAATTTGATATAGTATTTGATGAACTACAAAGTCAAAAAGAAAAGGAATTTAATCAAAAAATATTCTTTGATGGACAAATTTATGATAGCTATAGCTTAATAGTTGATATAATTAAAATTGCCAAAAATAAAATCTTAATTATAGACAATTACATAGATGATAGTGTTTTGAAAATGTTATCAAAGAAAAATAAAGATGTAGAAGTTGTTATATTAACATCACAAAATAGTAATATAAGCAAATTAGATATTAATAAATTTAATAAACAATATCCAATATTAAAAGTAGCAACGACAAACAAATTTCATGATAGATTTATAGTAATAGATAATAAAGAATTATATCATGTAGGTGCTTCACTTAAAGATTTAGGAAAGAAATGTTTTGCGATTTCTAAAATAGAAGATACGGAATATGTGGAGAAAATGAGCGAATTCAGTTGAAATGTTAGTGAAATTATGCTAATATAATTGCATGAGTTTAGTAGAAAAACCTCTTATCTTAGCAACATCGAGATAAGTTTATATAAATGAAACTATTAATAAGCATAAGCCAAATGGCGGGAGGAAATGATGAAAAAAGAATTATTAGAACTATTACCAAAAGGAGAAGTGAAAGAGACAAAAAATGATACAGAAATTGCAGAGAATTTTTTTAAAAACAGTACGGAATTAAGAAATGCAATTAAACTTGAAGAAGAAGGTGTATATTCTGTATCTATAGATGTCTTAAAGATGACAGATTGTCCCATAAAGAGAAAGAACGGGAAAAATTATTGGGAAGCCTTTTTTCTTTTCTTGGGACTTGAATATTATGCGGTTCCAAGAAGAGGATGCGTACTATTGATAGTAAGATAAAAAACAAAAAGAGGTCGCATTGTGACCTCTTTACCATTTTACCATTCAATTTTAGGCTGATACCTCTCCAGCCACATATTCACCTGACAAAGATAAGCCATCAGCTGTGGGCCGGGTCATCAATTGCCCAAACCAAGGCCTACTAAAAGCTTTACCATCAGTAGCCAAAATTTCTTCCAAATAAGGAACATTAAGTAAATCACGAATAGGCGCATTTTTATCAGAAAGTACCTTACCAAACATATCCTTCACTTTCGCTAAATAAGTAGGATTATGTGTTTTAGGATAAGGTGATTTTTTTCTCTTTACAATTTCCTCAGGCAAAATCTTTTCCGCAATATGACGAAGCAAACCTTTTTCACGTCCATGCAAAGCCTTCATTTCCCAAGGAATATTCCATACATACTCAGCTAAGCGATAATCACAAAAAGGAACACGAAGTTCAAACCCATTAGCCATAGCCATACGATCAGAACGATCCAAAAGAGTCTGCATAAACCACGTTAACGTCAAATACGATATTTTCCTTTTTTCCGCTGTTTCAGGAGAATCAACTGGCAAAATATCCACCTCAGATAAACTCTCTTGATAACGATAATCAATGTATTCTTTCAAATGAACTTGCTTACTTATTTCTGGGTGTAACAAATTTTGCCTCTCCGAAACAGCAATTGACCAAGGAAAAGTTCCACTAGTTAGTGCATCTTCACGGAAAAACCAAGGATAACCTCCAAAAATTTCATCAGCACATTCACCCGTCAAAGAAACCGTCATTTCCGGTTTAACACGCTGGCAAAACAAATAAAGAGAAGAATCAATATCTGCCATTCCCGGCATATCACGGGCAATCATAGCATCTTCTAAGCTATTAGCAAGCTCTGGGGTATCAATCACAATCGAATGATGATTGGTGTGAAGTGCATTTGTCATAATATCAATATAATGCTGATCAGAATTTGGCTGAAAATCACTTTTAACAAAATTTTTATCATTATCCACATAATCAATCGAATACGTATCCAAAGGAGGTAATCCTTTATTCACACAATAATCAGAAGCATATTTAGTAATGATACTAGAATCTAAACCACCTGAAAGAAAAGTACATAATGGAACATCAGAAACCAATTGCCTAGTAATAGAATCGGCTAATAAATGTTCAACGGTATCGCAAGTTTTCTCAAACGAATCCACATGAGGCTTAGAAACTAATTTCCAATAACGCTCATCATGAAAACCAGAACGATTAAAAACAGCCAAGTGAGCAGGTTTTAATTCATAAATATGACGAAAAACAGTAGTACCAGGAGTGTGAGCAGGGCCGATACCAAACAATTCTCCTATGCCTTGATCATCAATTACTTTTTCGACTCCTGGATAAACAAACAAAGCTTTTAATTCAGAAGCAAATAACAAAGTGCCCTCGCATAGGGTATAAAATAAAGGTTTAACCCCAAAATGATCACGCGCTAAAAATAACGATTCCTGCCTTGGATTCCAAATCGCAAAAGCAAAAATACCATTCAAATGATGAACCACTTCTTCGCCATAATGCAAATAGCTTTTCAGCAAAACTTCTGTATCAGAATGACCGTTAAACGTATAACCATGACTTACTAATTCCTCACGAAGTTCTTCTGTATTATACAATTGACCATTATACACCAAAACATAATCACCATCAGAAAAGGACTCCATCATCGGTTGTTTACCACCGAACAGGATCAATGACAATCAACCTTCGATGAGCTAACCCTACATGAGGTGCAGAGTAAACACCACACTCATCAGGACCTCGCTTACTTAACGTTTGATTCATATTTTCTAAAATCGTTTTTTCTTTCGTCAAATCTTTTTTATAATCAACAAACCCAACAAAACCACACATAAAACGACAAATCTCCTTTCACCATTTCCATTCCTTATTCTAAAAAATAAGAATAAAGGAACAAATTAACTCTAAGTAGTATATGCAAAAAAGCAAAAAATGTGCTTGATTTTTTCAGATGATTTGATATAATTGGGCTAGAAAATAAACAAAGATAAATACCAATCAGCAGAAGGGTAAGAATAACAACTAGAAATAACCAGAAATCAGCAGAAAGGTAAGAATAACAACTACAAATAGCCAGAAATCAGCAGAAATAATAAGAATAACCACAAACCAGCGGAAATAGTAAGAATAACTAGAAATAACCAAAATAGAAGAAATAGTAGAAATAGTAGAAATAGTAGAAATAACTCAAAATAACCAGCTAGTACCATAAAGGAGAAAAAAGAAATGAATTTAGCACAAAGAATCATCAAACATTTTTGCTTAATCACCAAACACAAATGGGTGGTATTTCGTTTATGCTTAAAAGTAGGAGAACCATGGAGAGGGCTAGTTCATGACCTATCCAAATATTCGCCCACTGAATTTGGAGAAAGTATAAAATACTTTAACGGAGATCACTCACCAATCTCTGATTGTAAACGTAAAAAAGGATATTCAGAAGCATGGTTACACCATAAAGGAAGAAATAAACATCACCACGAATATTGGGTTGATTTAACAGCACCAGAACAAACACCAATCATGCCATACCCCTATTTAGCAGAAATGTTATGTGACAAATTAGCAGCAGGAATTGTTTATCAAGGAAAGAAATGGACAAAAGAATATGAATTAAGTTACTGGGAAAAAGAAAAAAAGAAAATCATGGCTAATGAAAAAATTAAATTATTAATTACTGACTTTATGACACAAGTAAGCCAAAAAGGCATCGATCCCGTATTAACCAAGAAAAATGTGAAACAATTATACCAAAAATATTGCGGTACCAAAAATATTGTCGGCAACTAGTTGACAAATGCAAAAAATACTTGTATAATCTTATAGTGACAATAAAGAAGAAAAGGAAAGATATATACCTGTATCTAAACAAGGAGGGATAAAAATGGCACAACCAAAAAGAAGATGGTCAAAAGCAAGAACACACGCAAAACGTTCAACTTGGAAAAAAGAAGAGCCAAACTTTGCTACTTGTCCACACTGTCATGAACCAATCATGCCACACAGAGTTTGCAGTAATTGTGGATATTACAACGGAAAAGAAGTTGTAGCAAAAAAAGAAACTGAAAATGCGTAAAATGAGAAAGTAGTACTTCACCAAGTGCTATTTTTTGTTTTCTGAGAAACAAAGAGAAAAAGAGGGAAAAAGGGGGACGCCCTTTTCTTCCCTATAAGAAATTTCCCTAGTAAAAAATTCCCCAAGAACAAAACGGTAAAATAGGGACAAAATAGCGTAATTGACAGAACAAAAATAAAAGTAGTATAATAGGAAAAAATGACGTGGTGTCATTATGGATAATTAGTGAGGTGATCCTATGCCTAAAGAGACGTTTTTTCGTTTACCAGAGGAGAAAAAGAGAAAAATAGAACAAGCCTTAAAAAAGGAATTTAGCCGAGTATCATTTGCCGAGGCCTCAATTAGTCGTGTAATTGAAGAGGCAAACATTCCAAGAGGAAGTTTTTATCAATATTTTGACGACAAAGAAGATGCCATAACCTACATGATGGAAGAATTTAAGAAAACAGAAAAGAAAAAAATTCGTCACCTTTTAGAAGAAAACCAAGGAGATTTATTTACTACTGCCATAGCTATTTTTGACCATGTAGTTGAAGGAATTCACCAAAAAGAAGAAATGAAACTTTGTCAAAATGTTATGCAAGAATTAAAAAATGAAAATAAATTATTGTTCGACGAAATACATAAAATGCCACATTCTCATCATTTAGTTATTCATCAAATTCCCATTGATCGTTCAAAATTAAACTTAGTAGAGGACGAAGATTTAGAAGAAATGATGAAATTGGTAACTAATGCGGTAAGGACAAACATCATGGAAGTGATTACGAATCGAGTAAATCAAGAGCAAGGGAGGAAGTCATTAATCAGGCAGATTGAGATATTGAAACGTGGAATGGAGAAATGAAAATGTTGAATAAAAAGTCAAAAAATACTATACATTTTTTAGCGAATATGATATGATAATGTCATCAAATACGAAAGAAAGAGAGGGAGATACACATGTTTGAACGTTTTTTAAAAAGAGCAAGTTGGGCTGATCTTTTAATCTCCATTGTATTCATCATTTTTGGAGCATTACTTATCGCCAAACCAACCGAAATAATGTCTATGATTTCTATTTTATTAGGAATGATATTCGTTATTATGGGATTTTTGAAATTAATGGATTATTTTACTAGTAAAGACAAAGAAGATTATTTACTAACGATGGCCTTGATTGCTGTTGTTTTTGGAGTAGTGATTTTATTTTGTTCAGATTTAATTTCAGCGATTTTTAGAATTATCTTAGGAGTATGGATCATCGGTTCTGGTATCATGAATTTCCAAACATCACTTGCTTGGAAACAAGTAAAATCAGGTTATTGGACAACAACGGTAATTTGTGCTATGTTGATGATTATTGCTGGTATTGTGATTTTAGTAAGCAATACATTAGCTATACAAATGGTAGGAACAATCATTATCATTTATGCCGTACTTGATTTGATTACTAGAGGAATTTTTATCAAAAAAGTAAAAAATTATTTAGATTTAGATGATTAAAAACATAGACAAAAAACCAGTTTTTCTCTTAAGAAAACTGGTTTTTTGTTGCTCAAAATGACGAACTTATCGCTCAAAACGATTAACTAATAATTTCGTTACTAGTTAAAAGTTTTGAGGAATAAGTCCGCTCTGAACCAAAGTTATCTGTGTATTTTCCAGATAAATTTAATCCTCCATAGCAGAGTCGTTTTAAAACCCTTAAGTCCCTAACAAAGAAGCCTGTTATCGGGTTTTAAGCCTGACGCGGGTCTTAGGGAACTGTCGGATGTAAATTTATCTGGAAAATACACAGATAACTTTGGTTCAGAGCTAATTTAGAGTAAAAGTCTTAACTAGTAACATAATTTCAGAGTAACGTTAAAAATAGAGTTGAATTTTTTAGAAAAATGGTATATAGTAGGGCAAGAGAATTTAGAGAAAGAAGGAAGATAAATGGAACATTACTATTTTACCTCAGAGAGTGTAACAGAGGGGCATCCCGATAAATTGTGTGATACGATCTCAGATCGAATATTAGATGAATGTATGAAACAGGATAAAGAATCAAGAGTCGCAGTAGAAACCTTTGCTTCTAAAAATACGATTACGATAGCAGGGCAAATTACCTCAAATGCGAGTATTAATGTGGAAGAAATGGTAAGAGACACAATCCGTGAGATTGGTTTTGATAATAGTCAAACTGATATTGACTATCGTAATTGCGAAGTGCACATCAACATCACAAGGCAAAGCCCAGACATTGCCATGGGAGTTGATGTTGGAGGGGCAGGAGACCAAGGAATTATGTTTGGCTATGCTTGTGATGAAACTGATAATTATATGCCATATGCTTTAGAAATGGCACATCGCCTAGCAAAACGCTTGACAGAAGTACGAAAAAAAGAAGAAATTCCCTATATTCGCCCAGATGGAAAAACGCAAGTAACCGTAGAATATGAAAATAATAGACCGAAACGAATTGAAACCATCTTAATTTCAACCCAACATACAGAAGAAACATTGATGGAACAACTAAAAAAAGACTTAATGGAAAAAGTGATAAAAACGGTAATTCCCGCCGAAATGATGGACCCAAAAACCAATATCTACATCAATCCAACAGGACGTTTTGTAATTGGAGGACCTTTAGGAGACACAGGATTAACCGGAAGAAAAATCATTGTGGATACCTATGGAGGATACAGTAGGCATGGAGGAGGGGCTTTTTCAGGAAAAGACCCAAGCAAAGTAGACCGCTCAGCTGCCTATATGTTAAGACATATTGCTAAAAATATGGTAGCCAATGGGCTAGCTAAAGCCTGCGAAATTCAAGTGTCTTATGCCATTGGAATGAGAGAACCACTATCTATATGGGTAAACACTTTTGGAACAGGAAAGAAAACAGAAGAAGAACTAGTAAAAGATATTCGTGAAAAATTTGACTTAACACCAGAAGGAATTATCAAATACTTAGCCCTTAAACAACCAATATATTCAAAAACCACTAACTATGGACATTTCGGAAAAGACAACTTACCTTGGGAGAAAATAATGAATTGGTAAAAAAATTTTATTCATCAAACACATACGAAAAAAGCTTTGGTATGATTCTTAACTACTGGGAGGGAAAAAATACCAAAGCTATTTTACTAATTATCGTGCAAAGTAGGAATAAAGTTTTCCGCAAAAGAATATTTGTCACGATTTTTAATGTAGAGTAGTCCAATAAGAGAAAAGACTACTGCCCCAATAAAATTAACCAAAAGATCTTTCATTGTATCTTGTAAGCCAATATCTAGGTATCCTTTTTCAATGGTAGTGTTTACTAGGTTACCATCATTGTTATGACTAACTATAGTAGTTTCTTCAATTTCATTCAAAACAACAGGTACATTTTTCCCCTCAGGATTTAAAGTAACAGTAGAAACAGATGATATAATGCGATCTTTTTGCATATCCGTTTGTAAAAATTGATCAGCACCAAATTCAACAAATTCCCACAAAACACCAACTGTCATAGAAAAACAGAAAGCAACTAAAGCAACAAAGATAGGGGACAATTGAATATGGAATTTTTCATTTCGATTTAAAATATCAATTAAGGAAAAGCCAATTGCTGCACATAAAAATCCATTTAAGGTATGAAGTATGGTATCCCAATGCTTAAAAATACCATAAAAGTTTTGAATTTCGCCTAATATTTCTGCTGAAAAGATGAAAAGTAGAATAATTGATTCCAAAACATTAGGTAATGAAATTTTGAATGTTTTATCGATAAAATAGGGAATGGTAAATAAGATAAGGGTCAAAATACAGAGAAAAGCATTTGCCCAATTTTGATGTAGAATTTGCATAATTAAACTGATAATGACTAAGATTCGTAAAATAAAGTACAATGTGAGTGTACTTTTTTTATTTTCATGGTAGAATGATTTAATTTTTTTCCACATAATGATCACTCCTTAATAAGAATATATCATGATAAAATAGAAATAGCAAGTTAATAGTTTTGAAAAATAAGTCCGCCTAAAAGTGTTAACTAATAACACTAGCAAGAAAATATTTTGCTAAAGTTATTGACTTATGAAAAAAATAACCATAAAATAAAAGAAAATGAATATGATTCAAAAAGAAAGGATATCTTAATGATGTATGATGTTATTATTATTGGTGCTGGACCAGCGGGAATTTCTGCTAGTTTGTATACCCAAAGAGCAAATCAAAAAACATTAATTCTATATCACGAAACATCAAACCTAGAAAAAGCAGTGAAAATCGATAACTATTATGGATTTTCCCAAGGGATTTCAGGGGAAGAACTATACGATACAGGAATTAAGCAAGCAGAAAATCTAGGAGTGGAAGTAAAAAAAGAAGAAGTCATCAAAGTAGGAATGACGGAAAATGGTTTTCAAATTTCAACCACCAAACAAGATTATCAGAGTAAAACGGTTATCATCGCCTTAGGAAACAAAAAGAAACAAGTAGAAATTAAAGGCATTAAAGAACTAGAAGGAAAAGGGGTTAGCTATTGCGCGATTTGTGACGGATTTTTCTATCGTGGAAAAAAAGTAGCAGTACTCGGAAATGGAAACTATGCTTTAGCAGAAACCAATGAGTTATTGGCCATTGCTGATCAAATTACGATTTTAACCAATGGTGAAAAAGCCCCTGAATTTAGGGCAAATAACGTAGAAATTAACACCAAGCCAATCCAAGAAATCAAAGGGGAAAATCGAGTAAGAGAAGTAAGATTTCAAGACGATACTAGTTTAGAAATGGACGGTATTTTTGTTGCCCAAGGGGTAGCAGGAGGAACAGAATTAGCCAAAAAATTAGGCATTTTAACCAAACAAAACACCATTGTGGTTAACGAAAAAATGGAAACCAATATTCCCGGAATTTATGCTTGTGGAGATTGCACAGGAGGACTACTTCAAGTTTGTAAGGCAGTATATGAGGGGGCTACGGCCGGTTTACAAGCCATTCAATACGTGAGAAGTAAAAGTAAAAACTAAGGATTAAATAAAAACAAAAAATAGTATACTTAAAAAAGCAGGGTTATAGGTTCTGCCATAAAACCTAAATAAAAAGAAAAAGGAGAAATGAAAGATGAGTACAGTAAAACTAACCAGTGAAAATTTCAATAAGGAGGTTATCCAATCAGAAGTCCCAGCCCTTGTGGATTTCTATGCCGATTGGTGTGGACCATGTAAAATGATGGCACCAATCATGGAAGAAATTTCAGAAGCATTGGGTGAAAAAGCCACTGTAGGAAAATTAAACATTGACCAAAACCAAGATTTAGCCATGGAATATGGAGTAATGAGCATTCCTACCATTTTGGTATTTAAAGATGGAAAAGTAGTAAAAACCTTTGTTGGTGTAACCGATAAAAATGATATTTTAAATGAATTTTAAGGTAACAAAAGAAAGAAGGATAAACATGCAAGAAACCATTGAAACTCTCTTAGCTATAGACAAAAAAGCAAAACAAGTAGTTCAATCCATAGAAGAAAAAAGAGAAAATCAAGAAGAATGGACAAAACAAGAATTAGCAGTAAAAAAAGCAGTAAAAGAAGTACAAGAAAAAGCGAGAATAGAAAAAGAAAGACAAAAATGGGAGCATGAACTCGCAGAAAAAAAGAAACAAATAGAGGAAGAAACAAGACAAAAAATAGAACAAATGAAACAGAGTTTTAGGGAAAATAAAGAAAAACGAGTAAATCAATTAGTAACTGAAATCACCCAAAACGATTACCAAAATGAGAAAGATGGGATAGTTGATGTTAGAAATTGCTAAATATCCAAGTGTTAATGCTAAACTAAAAGCCATGTATGCTCAAAAACTAAAAAGGGAAGATTGGGAAGACTTAATAAAGCAAGATCATTTAAAAGATGCCATTGTACTACTCAAACAAAAAGTACCTTCTCTAGCAAACATTAAACCAAATGCCAATCGAATTGAATTAGAGCAAGCATTAGAACAAGAAATCATTAGTGATTTACGAAAAATAGAGAAATACTTAGATGATACAGGAAAGAAAATCATGAATGCTTATTTACAAAAATACCAAATTCGTTTGTGGAAAAGAATGATTAATTTACTCACTAAAAACGAACCTGTATTAGAAGAAGAGAAAAGACAAATCCAAGGATGGATCAAAACTATTTTCCCGAAACTTGAAGGAATGGAACAAGCACAAAATAAAGAAACATTACTCGAATATGTTCCTTATCAAGATAAAGCCATAAGACTAATTTTACAAAATGCTGAAACAGATTTTGAACGAGAGAATCAGTTGGACCAATATTATTTCATTGACTTTTTAAGGCAAGTAAAAGGGAAAAATGCAGAACTGGAAAAAATGATTTCTATGGAAGCAGATATGTTAAACATGGAATGGATTTATCGAATGAACAGATGGGAGCAACATGAGCAAGAAAAAGTATTAATTCCCGTATCTTATCGTTTAACAGATGAAATGAAGAACAAATTAAAACAAGTCCAAACCATTGAACAATTCAAAGAAATACTAAAACATACAATTTATGCTGAAATAATGGAAAATGATTTAGAATTAGATTTTAAACGATATTTGTATCAAGAGTATCGAAAAAAATTTAGAAATCCAAAATGGGATATTAGTTTGGTGATTATTTATTTTGAATTAGTAGAAATGGAAAAGGAAGCATTAGTTACCATTATTGAAGGAATTCGCTATCATTTATCTAAAGAAGAAATGAAAAGGCAAGTAGTTGTTTTAGAAAAGGATAACTAATAAGATAAAAAACAACATTAGGCGAAGGAAACTAGTATTTGTGATAAGATTAAGGGGGATCGTTTTTAAACAGATCCCTTTTTACACTACTCTACAATAGATAAGGCTGTGAATGGTAGCAGATAAAGATAAATTTCTCAATAATTTTTTATTTTTCTTGCAGTTTTTTTTCATAGTAGTATGATAAACTAAGAAAGGTAAATACTAAAAAAACAAGCAAAAGAGGTGAACCAATTTGGCTATTGAACGAATGAAATTACTGAGCATAACAGGAAAGGAAGAAAAATTAAATGATACTATTGCCAATATTTTGCTAGGAAGTGGAATCCAACCAGAAAATGCCTTAAAGGTCTTGGAAAAAGGATGGAAACTTACCTATTATACGTATGAGTCTGAGATCAAAGAAATCATCAAACAAGCGGAAAACTTAGCACAAGAATTAGGAATAGAAAATGAAATAGCAGATCGTTTTTCACTGCCATCAATTTGTTTAAGCCAAACGACAGAGCAAATTAAAATAGAAATAGAAGAAATTGAACAAAAAATAAATACACAAAAAGCAATTTGCCAAAAAAAACAAGAAGAAATGAAAATTATCCAAAAAGAATTAATTCCCATTCAGCACCTAAAGCCATTGTCTGTTAACTTAGAAGAATTGTATCACTTACGTTATTTACGTTTTCGCTATGGAAATATGAGCATAGAAAATTACGAACAAATGCAAAAAAAAGAGAAAGACTTAGAAGCAATTATCATTGAATTGGAACGAACCGAGGATAAAGTATGGCTAATTTACTTCACGCCAAGTGATTTAGCTAATTCGATTGATAGTTATTTTAACGTAATGAAATTCGAACGAATTTGGCTTCCCGCAGAAGTAAAAGGAAAAGCTATAGATTTCATGAAAGAAGTAAAACACTTTAATGAAACAAGTGAGCAACAAATTAATCAGGCAAAAGAAAAGCTAATGGAATTAAAAGAAACAGAAGGACAAAAATTGTTTCATTACATTCAGCAATTAAAAGTATTAGAAAAAGTAAATGAAATAAAAAAATATATGGCTCATGATGAAAAAGGATCTTTCTATTTCGTAGGTTGGATTCCCATGGAAAAGGTAAAAACAATAGTTCCAGCTTTAAAACAAGAGAACTTAGAGTTTGTCATAAAAAGTCACGACGAAGTTGCTAGCATACCGCCGACCCATTTAAAAAATCATAAACTAGTAAAACCATTCGAAACAATTGTTAACATGTATGGAATTCCCAACTATACAGAAATGGATCCAACCACCTTGGTAGCAATTACTGCTTTTTTTATGTTTGGTTTCATGTTTGGAGATATAGGACAAGGAGCAGTCATTTTATTCATCGGATTACTTCTTTCTAAAGCCAAAAAGGCACTAGGACCAGTACTTACTGCAGGAGGAATTTCAGCCATTCTATTTGGTTTTGTGTATGGTAGTGTATTTGGAAAAGAAGGAATCATCAAAGGAATCCTTCCTAGCCCAATGAGTAACATTAACACAATGCTAATAGCAGGTATTGCATCAGGAGCTATTTTAATTCTAATAGCGATGATAGTGAATATCCGAAATGGGTTAAAAAATGGCGATAAAGAACGAATTTTTTTTGACAAAAATGGACTAGCCGGGCTACTTTTTTATACTACGATATTAGTGGTAGTCATTGGTTTTTTACAACAAGGAAAACTAATCATTAGTTTGGGAATGTTACTTATTTTACTGGGTTTACCACTTATTCTTATCATAGGAAAAGAAAAATTAGGAAATATCCTTAATCACCGCAAAGAAAACAAAAAAACGTCAATAGTAGAAAAAATCTTTGAGATAATCGAAATGTTACTTTCTATGGCGAGCAATACAATTTCATTTGTTCGTTTAGCAGCCTTTGCCATCAACCATGTAGGACTATGTATGGCAGTATACATTTTAGCAGAAATGGTAGGAGGAGCAGGTAGCCTAGTAGTGGCTGTAATAGGAAATGCCATTGTTATTGTTTTAGAAGGATTAATTGTAGCCATTCAAGTATTACGTTTAGAATATTATGAGTTATTTAGCCGTTTCTATACAGGTAACGGAAGAGAATATAAACCGATGGATTAATTTACTAACAAAAGAAAGGAAGGATGAGAAAAATGAAAAAGAAAATAGTTAGCATTATCATGCTAGTTAGTTTTATGATAGGAATAAGTATAGGTGGACAAACCTATGCAACACAAACAAAAAGTGGAAACACTAAAGATACAGTAAATACAACAATAAATGAATCAACCAATGGGCGAAATCAGACAAATGAGAATAGTGATCAAATCAGCCAAACTGGGGAAGAACAAAATAACAATACCATAAAAGGCGATTTAGAAAACAATCAAGCAGAGAGAACAAAAGAAGTTACAGAAGAAAAGAGTGGATTATCTAACCACGATATTGGTTTATTAGCAGCAGCATTAGCAACTGGTCTAGCTTGTATTGGAGCAGGAATTGCAGTAGCCATGGTAGCCTCTAGTGCCATTGGAGCAATTAGTGAAAATCCTGGACTTTTAGGAAAAACCATTATCTTTGCCGGTTTAGCAGAAGGAATTGCTATTTATGGATTAATCATTTCCATTATGATTTTAAACAAAGTATAAAATAGATATTTGTTCCCTCTGACACAAAAATCGTACATGATAGAAAATGATAAAGTATTGATTAAGAAAGGGAAAGAAAGAATCATGAAAATGATAGCATTGGTAAACCAAACCGATAGACAAATAGGATATCGTTTAGCAGGAATTGACAGTAGGGTAGTGAATAACCAAGAAGAACTAAGTAAAGACCTAGAGAAAATAGACCAAAGCAAAGATATTGGAATAATTGTCATCAACTCCATAATTTATCATTGGAACGAAGAAGAATGGCAAAAAAGAATGGATAGACAAACTCCTGTAATTGTTGTATTAGAAGAGTAACAAGAAAAAACAAAATAAAAAGACAAATTAAGGAGGCTTGATTCATGGAAGAAATAGAACATAAGCTAAAGTGGTTTGAAAAACATTGTATGGCGTTAGCGGAAAAAGAAAAAATAGAACTAGAAAAAATAGTAGAAAACGAAGTCGGTAGAAAGGTTGAAGAAGAACTAAAACAGGAAGAGGAAAGACTGGCCAATAGGGAACAGAAAGAAAAAGAGAAACTAAAACAACATTTCTTTGAACAAGTTTTTGATGAAAAAGTAAAAGGAAAAAAGAAGATTTATGAAACAGAATTAATTCTAAAAGCAGAATTAGTACAAGAAGTAAAGGAAAAATTAAAAAAGTTTACTTGTACACCAGAATACGATTTTTATATGAAGTCCAGCTTAGAAAGTGTTTTAAAGGAGATCAAAGGATGTAGAATGATTCGTTTTTCAGCATTATCAAAAGAGTTAGAAAAATGGAGAGATTGGTTTAATCAGCAAGGGGAAAATCAATGGACGATTAGTGAAATAAAGGCTTTAGCAGAAGATAAAATAGGAGGCTGGATCATAGAGACAGAAAGAAAAGTATTTGATAATACCTTACTTACCAATATAAAGGAGAAAGTTTATGGAACCAAAGAGAATTACCCAAATTAATGGTCCTGTCGTTGTAGCAACAGGAGAAGAAGATTTCGCTATGCATGATATGGTCTATTTAGGAGAAGAACATACCTTAGGAGAAGTAATCAAAATAGATGGCGATCATAGTGTTATTCAGAGTTATGAAGATACGGCAGGAATGAAATTAAACGAAATAGTGCAAGGGACTCATGAACCACTATCTGTATGGCTAGGTCCAGGTTTAATAGGAAATGTATTTGATGGAATTGAGAGACCTTTAGCTAAGCTTAAGGAAAATTCAGGACCATTTATCAAAAGAGGAGTGAATTTACCGGGAATTGATTTAACCAAAAAATGGACATTTAAACCTTTAGTTAAAGTAGGCGATGAAATTTCTTATCATACGATTTTAGGAACTGTAGTAGAAACGGAAAGCATTAACCATCAGATTTTATATCCTCATCAAGAAAGGGGAATACTGTGTGAAATAGTAAATCAAGGAGAGTATACAGTAAAGGATATCATTGGAAAAGTAAAATCAGAAACAGGGGAAATAATCTCTTTATCTATGGCACAAAAATGGCCTATTCGTAAACAGAGACCTTTTGCTCAACGCCTACCAGCTACGATTCCCTTACTAACTGGGCAAAGAGTAATTGATACTCTTTTCCCCTTAGCAAAAGGTGGAACTGCTACTATTCCGGGGGGATTTGGAACAGGAAAAACAATGTTACAACATCAATTAGCTAAGTGGAGTGATGCAGATATTATCATTTATATTGGTTGTGGAGAACGAGGAAATGAAATGACACAGGTATTAGAAGATTTTCCTCAATTGATGGATCCAAAAACAGGAAGACCTTTGATGGATAGAACGATTTTGATTGCCAATACTTCCAATATGCCAGTAGCAGCAAGAGAAGCTTCCATTTATACGGGAATAACCATTGCAGAATACTATCGAGACATGGGATATCAAGTAGCAGTAATGGCAGATTCAACGTCTAGATGGGCGGAAGCCTTACGAGAAATTTCAGGAAGATTAGAAGAAATGCCAGCTGAAGAAGGCTTTCCTTCTTATTTGCCTTCACGTTTATCAGAATTTTATGGTAGAGCAGGTAGGACACTAAACTATAATCAAACAGAGGGATCTGTAACCATTATTGGAGCAGTATCTCCACAAGGATCAGATTTTTCTGAACCGGTTACGCAAAATACAAGAAGATTTGTTCATGTATTTTGGGGATTGGATCGAGAATTGGCCTATTCTAGGCATTACCCAGCGATTAATTGGATGATTAGTTATAGTGAATATATCGATCAGTTAACCGATTGGTATGAACAAAAAGAAGGAGAGGAATTTATCAGAAATCGAGCTCAAATGATTGAATTATTAAATGAAGAAAGTGAGCTAAATGAAATTAGCAAGGTAGTTGGGCAAGATGTGCTTTCAGAAGATAAAAAATTGGTGTTAATGATTTGTGAGTCAATAAAAAAGGGATTTCTTCAGCAGAGTGCAGTGTCTCACATCGATATGGCTGTTCCTTTGGATAAACAAGTAAAAATGCTGAAAATGATAATTGATCTTTACTCAAAAACACTTGATTTGGTTCAAAAGGGAATTCCTGTGTCTAAGATTCAAGAGACAGGTATATTTAGAGAGTATAATAAAATCAAGGATGAAGTACCTAATGGAAATTTAGAATTATTGAGACAAAAAGAGGATGAAATGGAGAAAAAATTGAAAGAATTAGAGAGGTCTTATCAAGATCATTTAGGCTGAAAGAATCTGCTAAATATTCAGTTCTGTTTTTTCTCGTTGGTTCTAAGTAGATATGGTTATTGACTTTTTGTGGTAAGCTCATGAAAAAAATCATAGGAGTTGACTAATACAAATGGATAGAATAAGAAGAAAAGGAGGAATATGTTGGTTTTAAAAGCTAGCATATACTAGGAAAATGTATATTGAGTATCTTGGTTTAGAACGTATTAATGGTCCTCTTGTTTTTTTAAAGACTCCTGAGGGGATCTCTTTTGAAGAACAAGTTGAACTTAGTTTGCCGAATGGAGAAACACGTTTAGGAAATGTGATTATGATGGATGAAAATGTTACGACAATTCAAGTATATGAGGGAACTGATCAAATTCCATTAAGGTCGGTAAGAACAAAAAGAAAGGGAAAGCCTCTTAGTATTCCCTTAGCTCAGAGTATGTTAGGACGTATTTTTGATGGAGCAGGTAGACCAATTGATGGATTAGGTGAAATTCAGGCAGAAGAAGAACGTGATATTCATGGATCACCTATTAATCCAGTAGCTAGAGAATATCCTCGTAATTTTATTGAAACGGGAATTTCAGCAATTGATGGATTAATGACTTTAATCAGAGGGCAGAAATTGCCCATTTTTTCAGGAAGTGGGATCAATCATAATGAATTAGCTAGCCGTATGATAGCAGGGGCCAATGTAAATAAAGAAGAAAAATTTATGATTTGTTTTGGCTTAATGGGAGCAGAGTTTGAAACAGCTGAGTTTTTTCAGAAAAGTTTTAAGCAAAATGGCGTTTTGGATAAAGTGGTTATGTTTCAAAATCTGTCCAATGATCCTAGTATAGAACGTATTTTAACACCAAAAGTTACCTTAACTTGTGCTGAATATTTTGCTTTTACGTTAGGTTATCAAGTATTGGTTATTTTAACTGATATGACAGCATATGCAGAGAGTTTACGCGAAGTTTCTACCCTTAAGGGAGAAATTCCTAGTAGAAAAGGGTATCCTGGGTATTTGTATAGTGATTTTGCTTCTATTTATGAAAGAGCAGGTAGAATTAAAGGAAAAGAGGGATCAATTACCGAAATTCCTATTTTGACTATGCCAAATGATGATATTTCTCATCCTATTCCTGATTTAACTGGCTATATTACTGAAGGACAAATTGTTTTGTCTCGCGATTTGGCACAAAAGGGAATTTTTCCGCCAATTCAAATTTTGGATTCTCTTTCTCGCTTGATGAAAGATGGTATTGGTAAGGGATATACAAAAGAGAATCATAGCCAAATAGCAAATCAGATTTTTGCTTCTTATGCGAAGACACAAGAAATAAGGGCTTTGGCTAAAGTGCTGGGGGAAAAGGAGCTTAGCCAAACTGATCAGTTGTATTTGGCTTTTGGTAAGGAATTAGAGGAACAGTTTATTCATCAAGATAAAGGAGAAAGAAGAAGCATTGAAGAAACTTTAGCATTGGGGGAGAAGATATTGGGCTTACTTTATAGATGAGAAAATAAATAAAGTAATATAGTAGATGAAGGCTGGATGTATAAAAATAAGGGGGAATTTAAGATGCTTCCTACGAAGAATAATTTGTTAAAAATGAAAAAAACAATTCAATTAGCCAAACAAGGGCAGGAGTTATTGGAAAAAAAGAAGTATGTTTTGTGGCAAGAACGTGAAAAACAAAGAAGAGAGGATGAAGAAAAAAGGAAATGTTATGAAGAAAATAAAACTAAAGCATTTGATCATTTACAACAGGCTAATGTGAGATTGGGAATTAGTCGTGTAAAGGAAATTGCCGATGAAATTCCTTTGGTAACTAGTGTTGATATTAAATATAAAACAGTTATGGGCGTTGAGATTCCTTCTATTATTCAACAAGAGAAAACCATAAAAAATATTCCTTATGGACTATATCATACTAATATTGTAGTAGATCAAGCTATACAAGAATTTAGTTTATTACGTAAGCAGATTATTGAACTGGCCCAAAGACAAAATGCAATTTATCGTTTAAGCCAAGCGATAAGTGGAGTACAAAAAAGGGCAAATTCGCTAAAAGAGATAATTATTCCTGAAGATGAAAAAATAGAAAAACAAATAGAAGAAATATTAGAAGAACAAGAACGAGAAGAATTTATTCGACTAAAAGTAGTAAAAAAGGCTAAAGGAAATTGACTTTTTCTTTTTCTTCCGTTACAATCAAATGAAAGAGAGGTGAATGGCATGGCAAATTTATTTGACTATCTGGACTGGAGAGATATTGATTTACGAAAAACGGAATTTAACGAAGTAGATAATTTAATTTTGGCAAGACTGTCATATTTTCCTCTAGATGGTTTAATGCAAAAAGAAGAAGATATTACGATTGAGGAGGCATACCATCGATTTCAGAAACAAAAGGAAGGGGCAAGAATTTTACAAAAGGAGGATCTTGACTTATTTCCCCGTTTAGCACAAAGTATTCGTTTTAAAAATCTTACCATTTCAAATTATGTTAATTATTTAAGCCCTGAAGAAGAGAAACAGTTTTCTGCTGTTACGGTACATCTTCCTGACCAAAATATGTATGTTGCCTATCGAGGAACAGACAATACGATTGTAGGTTGGAAGGAAGATTTTAACATGAGTTTTCAAGAGTTAGTTCCTTCACAATTAGATAGTGTACAATATTTAGAGCAAATAGCAATTCAATATCCTGAAAAACACATTTTGATTGGTGGACATTCTAAAGGAGGAAATTTAGCCGTTTATGCAGCAGCTTTTTGTTCTTTTGCTACCAAGAGCAGGGTTAACGTAGTCTATAATAATGATGGACCGGGATTTCATGAAAGTATCATTAATAGCCAAGAATATCAAGAAATCCTTCCTCGCATACATACGTTTTTACCACAATCTTCCATTATTGGAAGATTATTAAATCATAAAGAGCAAACCACTATTTTAAAAAGTACACAAACAGGGATTATGCAACATGATTTATATACGTGGCAAGTTATGGGAGATCACTTTGTAGAGGATCAGTTTACCAATTCCAGTGAATTTATTGATCATACCATTACGAATTGGCTAAAAGAAGTGAGTCCTGAACAAAGAGGAAAATTTATTGATACCTTATTTGAAATCTTAAATGCAACACAGGCGCAAACCCTATCAGAAATGGGAACAAAATGGTTTTCTAATGCTAAAACCATGCTAAAAACGTATCAAAAAGCAGATGAAGAGAGCAAAGAAATCGTACTAAAAACATTAAGCAGTCTATTCCATATTGCTAAAAGCAATATTCATATTCCTAAACCAAAAATGAAAGCTAAACCAATTAACTTATTAGTGAGTGGAACAAAAGGGAATCCAAAAAATTTACCAAAATTAGTAAATAAAGAAGATAATGGTTTAACATAATTAATTTGCTTGCTAATAAAAGAAAGATGATCTATTTATAGTAATTTTAGCCATATCACGATTATATAGGGAAGGAGAAATATGTAAGCTAGAAAAGCTACATAGATAATAAACGATGAAACAAGAAAATATCGATAAAATATATCAATTATTGGATAATATCCAAGTAACATCAGATAATCAAACAAGTATAGATAAAATCCATGAGGCATTAGAAAATGAAGACTATCTAATTGCCTTTACCGAAATGCAACAACTATTAAAAAAGGAAAAAATGGTAGGACAAAACAAGAAAAAAAGTAGCTTTGAGGATGAAAATAATGTTGCGAATGATGAAAATGAGCAAAATAACGAATATGACGAGAGCAAAGAGAATAACTTCAATGAATACGATGAACACGACAAAGATCTCTTTGAAATGGAACACGAAGAAGAGGAAGAAGAGGAAGAAAATCTCACTAAACAAACCCAAATTAGCAGATACCCCTCTCTTCTTCGCAATAATACCATAGAGATGACCTACATTGGACTTTTACTTAATAATCCAAAAGCCATTACTAAATACTATTTCCCTCATGAAATTTGTTATTTTGACAATGATGATCTCTTAAATTTATACAAAAGTATACTCTACACAGAAGCTGCCAATTATACCCCAGAACCAGCCAAAAAAGGATTTAATTTTGCCAAAGAAGATGGCACTACTTATGATTTAAAATTTCAAATCAAAAATAAAACAAAAGAAAAAAAATACGACATAGAGGAAATCTATGTTTCCCTAAAAAAAGTATTCTTATTAAGAAAGGCCTATACGGAAGAACCAATACAAGAAACCCAAAACAAAATTGTAGAAATTGCCAATTACGAGCTATATGAACAAATGACAGCAGAAGAAATAGAAAGTGCCATTAAGCAGGTTTACATCACTGGAAAATTCAAACAAGCCATCTTAAACCAAGACCTAACCAGTTTCTTAGAAAATGGAGACAACAATTTAAGAAATGGATTACCTTTGCCATTTCCTATTTTAAGCCAAGTCTTCAAAGGAATTCGTAAAGGGGAAACCATGGCAGTAGCCATGCCATCTAACTCAGGAAAAAGTAGATTTACCATTAATTTAGCAGCCTATACAGCTTTAGTAGAAAAAAAGAAAGTCTTAATCATTTCCAATGAAATGTCAGAAGACAAAATGAGATTATGCTTATTAACCACCATAGTCAACCATCCTGAAATCCAAAAAATCCATGGGAAAAAACTACATAAAACCGAGGGAGAATTGTTAGAATTTAAGTTTAGACCAGATGAGGGAAAAGAGGCAAAACTAGATGAAAAAGGATTTATCCTACCAGAAGAAAACGAAAGCAGACCTCAATTTGTCAAGCGATTAACCGAAATTTCTACAGAATTCAAAGATACCATTGAAGTCACCAAATGGATCAATCAGCAAATGAACAATGCCATTCATTTCATTAACATTACCGATCACACCAACGAAGAACTAAGAAATGTTATCATGAACTATTATTATAAAGAACAAGTAGAATATATCTTCTATGACACCTTAAAAACAGATACAGAAAATATCGGAAATGGAGAAGAATTAAAAAAGACAGCCACAATTCTATCCAATTTAGCCCAAAATTTTAACTTATTTATTTGCTCTACCTTGCAATTGACCGAAACCACAACCTTACCGATTAACCTAACCATCAATGACTTAGCTGTTAGTAGAACCGTAAAAGAAGTATTAGACACACTCTGTTTAATCAAACAAATTCATCGTGACCATTATACAGACTATGAATATTCATTAGAAGAAGTTGACACAAAATTTTATGACCTAAAAAAAGAAAAAGACCCAGATGTACGCTATTATGCTTGTGTAGTTGACAAAAACAGAGCAGGAGCAAAACCAAAAGTAGTGTTTCGTTTAAATCTAGCTTACAACAGTTGGCAAGAATTAGGCTATTTACGACTAAAACAATCCGATGAAGAAAATGAAAGCAAATGAGTTAAATCAGTTAACATCAGTCAACCAACGTTGATAATCAGAATAAGCATATCGATTCAAATATTGTTTAGCCAAAGCAGGATCTTGGCGAATAGAAGTAGCAGAAATAGGAACAAAACGACGTTTCATATCCACACGGCAATCCTCCACCTGTAATTCTTTAGCCACATAATAACCATAAGGCTCACTACTAAAAAAATGAGTAACCGGAATATCACCCAATATCTGTTTAAGGTATTGGGTTTGTATTTTTACCCTTTGATCATCTAAACCATACTCACAAGGAGGATTTCGAGCAAACAAAACACTCACCTCTGGAAATGTCTGACGAATCCAAGAAGCCCTTGTTTCCAAAGAAAAAGGAACCAAATCCGTTTCATACAAAACCACATAAAAACGATCCATTTTATCTATACCAGAACGAATTAAAAACTCATGCCCTTGATGAAAAGGAGCAAACTTACCAATCGTAAACCCAATTTTTTCTTTCATGAAAAATATCATTCCTTCCTTACTTCATTCCTTGCTTCATGCTAAAAGGTACACATAGTAGTAAAAAAATTTTTTCTTCAAACGACAATCTCTTCTAATCATTCGTTTTACTTTTTCACCATAACTGATATAGTGCATTATACAACCAATAGCATACCATAAAACATAAATATTTTCAAGCAAAACAACAGACCAAACAAACTCTATACAACGACAAAAAGTGACATTTTTATAAAACAAAAAAGCCATTAGCTAAAAAACAAAATAAAAAGAAAAATAAATATGCTATCGTAATCAGCAGGAGGTTATACTAATGAAAGAATTAGAAACAGAACAAATAAAATTACGAAAGTACAAAAAAGAAGACAGTGAAGAAATTTACGAAAATCTAACCAGAAAAGGAAAAGTAGAAAAATGTATAGGGTATCCAGTTCATCAAAGCATAGATGAAACCAAAAAAATGGTAAACTCATTTATAAAAGAATTTGAACTAGGAGAACCAATGTGGGCAATGGAAGAAAAAGAAACACATCAAATAATAGGATTTATTCAAGCCAGAGAACTAAGCAAACAAAACCAGAGATGTGAAATCAATTTTGGAATCAAAAAAGAAAAATTAAAAGAAATATCATTAGAAAAAGCCATACAAATAGTAATTAAGCATTTACAAGAAGAAGGATATCCATTAGTCATATCCAAATTTTACGACGAAAATCCAGAATGGACAAAAAGTAAATGTGAATTTTTAGAAAAAGCAGGAATGAAGCAAGAAGCTATTCTAAAAAATAGAAAAATAGACAGCAAAACAGGAAGAAAAGAAAATTATATCATCTACTCCACAATATAAAAATGTGTGTATAATTACAAAAAATCCTTATAAAAATGTGTAAAGTTACACAAAAGTCATTTGATTTTTGTGTAAATACATGATATACTATTAGTAGATATTCTATAAGGATGGTGAATAAGATGTATAGACAAAAAATAGAAGAACTAAAAAAATGGAAAGAATCAACTACTAGAAAACCTTTAATCATTAGAGGAGCAAGGCAGGTAGGCAAAACTTGGCTAATGAAGGAATTTGGCGAAAAATTTTATGAAAGATGTGCATACATAAATTTTGACGATAATACACGTATGGCAAAACTTTTTGAAGAAGACTTTGATTTAGAGAAAATATTGCAAGGATTAAAGATAGAATCAGGTGTAAATATTGAGCCTGAAAACACGTTAATCATTTTAGACGAAATACAAGAAAACCCAAAAGCATTAAAAGCGTTGAAATATTTTTGTGAAAACGCCAATGAATATCATGTCATATCTGCTGGTTCTCTTTTAGGAGTGGCTATTCATGAAGGCACTTCATTTCCAGTAGGAAAGGTGAACTTTTTAGAACTAACACCGTTAAGCTTTTTCGAATTTTTGAAGGCTATAGGTGAAAATAATTTATTAAACATACTAGAAAAAAATGATTTTGATATGATAAATATATTTAACACTAAATTGAAAGATTACTTAAAACTTTATTATTACATAGGAGGAATGCCAGAAGCGGTAGATTCATATGTAAATCATAAAGATTTAATTGAAGTAAGAAAAATACAACAAACACTATTAGAAGCCTACGAACGAGATTTTTCAAAACATGCTCCCAATAATATAGTACCAAGAATCAGACAATTATGGAATAATATCCCTACACAACTTGCAAAAGAAAACAAAAAATTTATTTATGGTTTAGTAAAAAAAGGAGCAAGAGCAAGAGAATATGAAACTGCATTGTCTTGGCTTATTGATTGTGGATTGGTATATCAAGTAAATAGAGTAAACAATAGTAAAGTTCCACTATCAGCCTATCAAGATTTTAATGCTTTCAAATTATACTTATTAGATGTAGGGCTATTATCGGCAATGGCAAAAATCGATGCCAAAACATTATTAGAAGGAAATGAAATATTTGAAGAATTTAAAGGAAGTTTAACAGAACAATATGTTTTATGCCAATTAAAACAATGTACAGAGTTAGAAGTATTTTACTGGTCATCAGATACAGGAACAGCTGAAGTAGATTTCATAACACAAATAGGAAAAGATAATGTACCAATAGAAGTAAAAGCAAGCGAAAACTTACAGGCAAAAAGTTTAAAATCATTTGTAGAAAAATATAACACACGAACAAATGTAAGAACATCGATGTCAGATTATAAAAAGCAAGAATGGCTTATTAATATACCTTTATATGATATTGGTAATATCGAAAAAATTGCACAATTGGGGACGGGGTAAAAATTGGGTAATTTTACCCGATTTTACCCCGTCCCCAAATGGGAAGGAATTGATCTGAATGGGGAATATACAAAAATACTATGAAAACACAAAAAATGCTTTACCGCATCCAATCGTTAAAAAATTTATCAATATGAATAATAAGCCCAAAAATGCTATTGATTTAGGTTGTGGAGCAGGCAGAGATACCCTATATTTAATCAAAAATGGTTGGGAAGTTTTATCAATAAATAGAGAAGATACAAAAGAACTTATTGCTAGCAAACTAGATAATGAAGAAAGAAAAAGATTTAGATTTAATGTTCAAAACTTTGAGAACATTAAATTGGAAAAAAACAATCTATTAGTTGCGAATTTTAGTATTCCTTTTTGTGACAAAGATAATTTTAATGAATTTTGGAATAAGATAACTGCTAGTATTTTAAAGAATCGGATACTTTGTGGGAAACTTTTTTGGTTTAAATGATTCATGGGCTAAAATTGAAAAACAAATGGTATTTTTAAGCAAAGAGCAAGTATTGGCTTTATTTAAGGATTCGTTTAACATAATCTATTTTGATGAATTAGAAAAAGAAAGTAAAACTGGATTAGGAAAAATGAAACATTGGCATATATACAATGTAATAGCACAAAAAAATACGAATTGGCTTTTATAGATAAAGTAATAAAGAATTATTACAACTTTGAGAATCTATTCTGAATCACTATAAGGAAGTAACAGGAATAGACTATGAAATAAGGTATCAACATGAATTCAATGAACAACCAGAAACAATGGAAGTTTTTAAAACAGTATTAAAAAACAGAGAATACGTTGCTAAGAAACTGGATCAAAAATACGGAAATTTGCGTGTTAGGATGTCATGTCCTATTTGTGGGCTTGCAGACAAGAACAGTGTAAATAACGAGTATGAGGAAAATACTATAACATTTTACTGTCCTGAGCATGGTAAATATTCAGTAAATGTCAATAAAGGTATTTCAAAATTGGAGTATAATTCTCCTCTTAGAAATTTAATTAGAGGAATGAGCTATACTGCAACAAATCATAGCGAAAATTACAATTATGAGATTTTAAGAATTACTGGAAGTGATTATGCTGGATTTTATCAAGAAGAGTTAAGGTATAAAGTTGCATCCTATCTTGGTTGTAATGTTAGTGAAATGTCAATGATTTTCTATGCACCCCTAGTATTGGATTGGTCTGGAGCAAAACTTTTAAAGTCATTGTACGTTAAGGAAGGGGCTTATCAAGATATTCCCAAAAAGTTCATCAATTATAGCTTCTTGAAAGCAGATTTAAGCTATAAAGGTCTTGATATTTTATATGATATTGTCATAAACTGGATTAATAATCCGTATATGTTGTTTAGACATTACAGTATCTATTACTTTATGGAGGAATTTGAAAAATATGAATGATGGAATATATGTAAGCATCAAACCAAATCCAATTTCTAAAATAATGAAAGGCATAAAAAATCATGAATTCAGAAACTATGTGCCGAAAGAAAGTTTCAAGTTCTTATATGTTTATGTTTCTGCACCACAAAGTGAATTAAAATATGTGATTGAAATCGGAAAGATTGTGCAATATCCTGAGAAAGTGGAGGACTATGGAGATGGAAACCTTGAATTTAATAAAGGTCAAAAATCAAAGTATGCTTATCCAATACTTAAGGTATATGAATTAATCAATCCAATTTCTCTAAAAATACTGAAAACCACCACAAGCATTTTCGTATAGTAAAACATTTCCAGAATTGACAGACTATATTGAAAAAACTGAAAAGGTACTTGTTATAAGCAAATAAAAACGAATCATCACTAACTAAAGTCACTGACATTGCCAGTGACTTTTAGTATATAATTTATTTTATTAGTTCTATTTTTATAGCTAATATCCCATATTTTTTTCTTGTTCCACTGGATAAAAAGTATGAACACGATCTAATTTTTCTTCTAGATTATTTGCAGTTCCACATAATTTGTAGTTTATATCTTTGAAAAAATCAGAGAAAGATGGATATCTTAATAAAGCAATTACCTTTACTGAAATAGTATCAGTTAAATTATTTAAATTATGAAATAGTATAATATCTCCCAAATTTAGATTTTTTCGTCTTTCATCAAATAGTCTAAGCTCAAATTTTTTTCTCCATTTTTTATATTAAGAAAAGCATTTTCGTTTAGTTTCATTTCATATATCATTACTATTCCCCCCTTATATAAATAAGTATAACATTATTAACTTTATTTTTCTATATTTTTTAGATAAGATAAAAAATATAAGATAAATTTTTATAATAGCACAAAAGAAAGAAGACCAAGTTAGCTAAATAATGAACCTGCACAAAAATAAATTTCTTTCATACGATATACAAAAACGAAAGGAGTTTATTTTTTATGGATTATGAATTAATGATGAACGGAAATGTAAAAATAGGACAAAAAGCACCAGATTTCGAGGCAATGACAACATGTGGGAAAGTATGCCTAACTGATTATCGAGGAAAATGGTTAGTCTTGTTTTCTCATCCAGGAGACTTTACCCCCGTATGTACTACAGAAATGATAGCATTTACTAGAGCACATACATATTTCAAACAAATGAACACAGAACTTTTAGGCTTAAGTGTTGACAGTAACAGTTCTCACCTAGCATGGATGTATGATATCTACTGTAGAACAGGAATTCCAATTTCTTTTCCTATCATTGCTGACCGAAATGGACAAATCGCAAGGAAATATGGTATGATTTCTACTGATGTAAGCAATACAGAAACAGTTCGAAATGTTTTTATCATTGACGATAAAGGAATGGTAAGAACAATACTAGTATATCCAATGAATGTAGGAAGATTCATCCCTGAAATTATTCGAATCATTCAAGCATTACAAATGGCCGACTGCACTAAAGGCGCAACAGCAGCCAATTGGATGCCAAATCAGCCAGTCATTCAAGCAATACCTAGTACTTATTGTGAACTAGAAGAAAGAATAGAAGCTATTCATCAAAATAACAATGGAATTAATTGGTATTTAAGTTTTAAAGAACCAGAACAAAAATGCTTAAACGAAACAAAGCTATGTGAAGAGCAAAATCAAAATAAAAGGGAAGGAACATCTTCATCACAGCAAAAAATGTGAAAAAACGAATAGAATAAAAAAAAACACGCATACTAAAAAAGAACGAAACAATTTTCCGTTCAGATCCTTGAAACCAGGAGGTATATCATGGAAGGAAAACAAAAAATTCATTGTACAGTAGAAACTTGTCTATATAACAATGAAGACAAAAATGTATGTATGTTAGAAGCAATCCAAGTAGCACCAATTCAAGATTGCGAAACCAAAAAGCCAGATGAATCAATGTGTGCTAGTTATGAGTATGAGAAGGAATAAATTTTCTTCTCATTTTTTCTTGACAGAAACGAAAATTAGAAATACAATAAGGAAAACAGAATAGAGAAATTTAGGGGTTAGGGAAATGTGGGGACGCCCTTTTCTTCCCTATCGATCACCAAAAGATATAAAATAAATGAGAAAATTGATAGGGAAGAAAAGGGCGTCCCCACATTTCCCTAACCCCTAAATTTCTCTATCAAATAAGAAAGTGAGGAATGAATATGTTAGTGACAACCCAAGAAATGTTTGAAAAATCCATGAAGGAGAAATTTGCCATAGGAGCATTTAATGTAAATGATATGGAAATTATGCAAGGGATTGTAGATGCAGCAGCAGTAACCAATTCACCGGTTATCTTGCAAGCCTCTTCTAGTGCCATCAAATATGCTAAAATTGGTTATTTAATGAAAATGGTAGAAGCAGCGGTAGAAGAACACCCTAACATTCCGATTGCCATGCACCTAGACCATGGACCAGATTTTGAAACAGCTAAAATGTGCATTGATCATGGTTTTACTTCTGTCATGATTGATGGATCAAAATATGATTTTGAAGAAAATATTGCGCTAACCAAACAAGTAGTAGAATATGCTCATAGCAAAGGGGTAGTAGTAGAAGCGGAATTAGGAAAATTAGCAGGAATTGAAGATGAAGTAAATGTAGCAGCTTCTGATGCCATGTACACCGATCCTGCTCAAGCAGAAGAATTCGTCAAACGTACCGGATGTGATTCTTTAGCCATTGCGATAGGAACAAGCCATGGTGCCTATAAATTCAAAGGAGAAGCCAAATTACGTTTCGATATTTTACAAGAAATCAAAAATCGTATTCCAGCAACACCAATCGTATTACATGGGGCATCAACTGTAATTCCTTCCTTAGTAGAAATGTGTAACCAATATGGAGGAGACATTCCGGGAGCTAAAGGAGTACCAGATGAAATGCTACATCAAGCAAGTATCTCAGGAGTATCCAAAATAAACGTAGATACTGATTTGCGTTTAGCCATGACAGCAGGAATTCGTAAGACATTTGCCGAAAATCCAAATGCTTTTGATCCAAGAAAATACTTAGGAGTAGCAAGAGAACTAATCCAAGAAACCGTAAAACACAAAATGACCAATGTATTTGGTTCAGCAGGAAAAGCATAGGAAGGACCTTCCTTGCTTTTTCTAGTTTATTATCATAAAATAGTTTTTTAATGATAACCAGAAAAAGTATGGTTTGAAAACAATAAGTACGAAAAAAGCAAATAATAAAACAATAAAAAAATAAAGAAAGCACAAACTGACAAACTAAGGAGAAACCAAAGAAATGAACGAAAAAAAACAAGCCAAGATAAGAAAAAATAATATGAGGCTCTATCCCATTTACCGAAGTATATCTGCTGATGTTGTATTTTTCTATGTCATCAAAATCATCTTTTTAACCCAGATCAGAAACATAAATCTTTCAGACATCGTTCTAGCAGAATCCGCATATGGGCTATTTATGATCGTGTTACAAATTCCTGCTATTTTGCTCATTCAAAAATTAGGAAAGAAAAAATGCGTGTGCATTAGCAATATTTTCAATGCTATCTATGTGCTCATTATCATGATGAGTACAAATTTAGTACAATTATTAATTGCTGAATTCATTAGTGCATTGTGTTTTTCGTTAAAAAATATAGCAGAACCAAGTTTACTTACGATATCCATTCCTCAATCGAAAGAAAAAGGAAAAATATTTTCTCGCATAGAAGGAAAAGGAAGTTCACACTATTTCTATTTAGATGCGATAACAGCTATGCTATCTGGTTTTTTATATGCCGTAAATCCATACATTCCTTTTATTGCCTCAGCAACCATTTCGATTATTGCTTTTATCATTTCACTTGGGTTTACTGAACCAACCACGAAAGAAGAAAAACCAAGTGCCCAAATTGATGAATATTTGTTAAAACTAAGAGGAGGATTCCATTTCATTTTCAACTCCAAAAGAATGAGAGGATTACTTCTATTTTCAGGAGTGATGTGGGGGATCTTTTGTGTGTATTCTACCTGCCGAACCAGTCTATTACAAGAAATGCAAATTACCCCTGAAATCATAGGAATTTTATCGGCTATCTTTGGTATAGCATCAGGAATTGGCTCACGAAAACAAAACGTTTTACACGAAAAATTCAAGAATAGAACACTAAGCGTATTGGCACTAACCGTCATCATAGCCGGAATTTTATCAGGAATGATCGTTATTCTAAAAATTCCATTTGAAGTAGCCATAGTGCTAGTAACCATCGCATTTATCTTAGTAAAAGGATTCTATGGATCATTTAACGGATTAATCAATCGCTATTTAGGAAATTTCTCTACGCCGAAAATTATCGATCAAATTTATACAGCTAATGGAATCGTACAGAATCTATTTCGTGTTGTTGTTGGTTCATTAGCTGCTTGGATACTAAGCAAAACAACAACATCAATAGCTTTATTGATCTTTGGTACAACTTTTCTATTAATTATATTAATGGTATTATCTTATATGAAAGACAAAGTAGGATTAAAGCCAGAAGAATATCAGGAAAGTGATATAAAACAATAAAATAAAAATTTATTGATCAGAAAGGTTACCGAATAAAATAATAAACACACCGAAACCAAAAAACAAAAAAAGATTTCTTGTAGTAGTCATACAAGAAATCTTTTTTATCCTAAACTCTTTTTCTTATCCATTTCGTGCTTTAAGCATAGAAGCAATCTGTCGATCAGCATCCTTTTTCGCCAATTCTTGCCTCTTATCAAACAACTTCTTTCCTTTTCCAAAACCAAGATCAACCTTAACCAAACTACCCTTAAAATACAACGAAATAGGAACTAAGCTATAACCCTTTTGCTGGGTAAGCCCAATCAATCTACGAATTTCCCTTTTTTTTAATAGCAACTTACGATCACGCAAAGGATCTTTATTAAACAAACTACCATGTTCATAAGGGCTAATGTGCATACCAACAATATACACTTCACCCTTTTTAATCATGGCATAACAATCTTTCAAATTCACCTTACCTTGACGAATCGACTTAATCTCCGTCCCACTAAGCACAATACCAGCCTCTAATTTATCTTCAATCACATAATTATGATAGGCAGTTGGATTCTTAGCAATCAATCGAGTTTCCATAAAGATCTTCCTTTCTTTGGCATAACAATTGACCCAAGTATATCACAAAAAAAAGCAAATGTCCAATTGGGGACGTTTTTGTTTGGGACATTTCGCAAGTGTCCAATTGGGGACGTTTCTGTTTGGGACATTTTATCAATTTGTCCAATTGAGGAGGGGGTACATTTTACGTAGCACCAATTAAGTCCACTTAGTTGACCTTTGATTCACAATACTGGCAACGATAAGTACGATTTTCGGGATCAGTAAGAATACAAATGTGAGGTAATTCTTGCTCAATCGAAGTAATACAGCGAGGATTTTTACAAGAAATAACATTCACCAATTTTTCAGGTAAATCTGGTTTAAATTTTTTTACTTTTTCGTTATTTCTAATTACATTAATCGTAATATTAGGATCTAAATATCCAAGTACATCAATATCAATAGGGATATTTTGATCGATTTTAATGATATCTTTTCTGCCCATTTTTTGGCTTCTCGCATTTTTAATAATGGCAACAGAACAATCTAAATCACCTAAACGTAAATAATCATAAATTTCCATAGCCTGACCGGCTTTAATATGATCAATCACATAACCATTTTTTATCGTATCAATATTCATTTTTTCTCACGTACATTAGCTTTTCGCTAACATACCCTCCTTTCATTATAGTAGTAAATAAAAAAAGCACTTAAACTAAGAGGGGAAAATAAGCATTTAGCATCGATTAAATTAGCTTAGGGGATAAAAAGATAAATATACAATACATAAGCTAATTTGATAAAAAACGCTTAAATTCTTTATCAATTAACCTGTCCCAAAAAAGTGAAAATTACCTTTTTTTACCCCGTCCCCAACTTGGCAACAATTTGGCAACCTAATTAAGCAAATCAAGCAATTTGAGAATGAGAGCCATTCTGATGTACCTGCCATAACTTACTTGTTTAAAATAACAAGCACGTGGATCGCTATCTACTTCTACAGCAATTTCGTTGACACGTGGTAGAGGGTGCATAATACATAAATCGGTCTTAGCTTTTTCTAGTTTAGCTTTTGTTAAAATATAATAGTCTTTTAAACGTACATAGTCGTCCTCGTTGAAGAAGCGTTCTTTTTGTACTCTAGTCATATAAAGGATATCTAAATCATGGATAGAGTCTTCTAGGTTTGTAGTTTCAGTATAGGCTATCTGATTTTTGGCTAAAACTTCTTTTTTTAGGTATTCTGGTATAGTTAGTTCATGGGGAGAAATAAAGACAAATTTGATGCCAGTATAACGGGTAAGAGCAGTGACTAAAGAGTGTACAGTTCTACCAAATTTAAGATCTCCACAGAAACCAATGGTAAAGTTGGTTAGCCTTCCTTTTTCTTGATGAATGGTTAATAAATCAGTTAACGTTTGCGTTGGATGGTTATGCCCACCATCACCTGCATTAATAACAGGAACAGTAGAAGTTAAAGAACCAACAAAAGGTGCTCCTTCTTTAGGGTGCCTCATGGCTATGATGTCAGAATAGCAACTGACAGTACGGATAGTATCGGAGACACTTTCTCCTTTAGCAGCAGAGCTACTATTAGCAGAAGAAAAACCAAGAACTTGCCCTCCTAAACGTAACATAGCAGATTCAAAACTAAGTCTGGTTCTGGTACTTGGTTCAAAAAAAAGTGTTGCTAAGATTTTACCACGGCACATTTGAGAATAAGAGTTCTCATCAGCGATGATAGAATTGGCAACACAGATTAGCTCGTTAATTTCTTCAATAGATAAGTCTTTAATATCAATTAGGTGTTTCATTTTTTTAGCATATGTTAGCTTTTTGTGCCAACATATTCCTCCTTTCATCGTACTAGTAAACGTGAAAGTTTACTTAACGTTTAGTAACAAAAATATCTTTCAACGTTTGATTCTTGTTTTGTTTTTTGTTATCATACCGGAAAGAAGATTATTTGTCAAGATATTCATTTTTAGTATCCATGAGAGGTACAGGATAATACTTTGAGGAATGAGTCCGCTCTGAATCCAAGTTATCTGTGTATTGTCCGGATAAATTTAATCCTCCATAGCAGGGTCTTTTTAAAACCCTTAAGTCCCTCACAAAGAAGCCGGTGATCGGGTTTTAAGCCTAACGCGGGTCTTAGGGAACTGTCGGACGTAAATTTATCCGGACAATACACAGATAACTTGGATTCAGAGCTATTTTAATGTAAAAGTGTTAACCAGTAACGTATTTTTTAGATAAATTTTTAAAAGTATTGACATTAAAAAACATTTGTTTTATTATATATACAAATGGATAGGAGACGATAAAGATGAAGTATGAATATAACAAATTAGTAAGAGATAAAATACCACAAAATATTAATTCCATACAGGGAAAAAAATGTAACTATAAAATATTAGACGAGCAAGAATATTTACAAGAATTAGACAAAAAGATAATTGAGGAAGCTAACGAATTTATAGAGGTACATTCGATTGAAGAATTAGCAGATTTAATGGAAGTAATTTTCACCATAATGAAAAAAAGAAATATATCAATAGAAGAAGTAGAAAATGCTAGAAAGGCTAAAAATAATAAAAAAGGAGCCTTTGAAGAAAGGGTGTATTTAATCGACGTAGAAGAAAATAACTAAGCTAAATAGTTAAAAGGAGAAGAGATATAAATGGAAAAATGGCTAAAATGGGCAATGGAAATTCAAAGTTTAGCACAAATAGGACTTACTTATACTGATAATGTTTATGACAGAGAAAGATATGAAAGACTACGAGAAATATCAGCAGAAATGATAGCAGAAAAAAGTAATATTAACTTAGAAAGAGTAAAAGACTTATTCTGCCATGAAACAGGTTATCAAACACCAAAAATAGATACAAGGGCAGCTATTATGAAAGAAAATAAAATTTTATTAGTTCACGAAAATAATGGAACTTGGGCTTTGCCGGGTGGTTGGTGTGATGTATTAGAATCGGTAAAATCAAATACAATAAAAGAAGTTAAAGAAGAAACTGGACTAGATGTTAAAACGAGAAAAATAATTGCAGTACAAGATAGAAATAAACATAACAAACCAATATACGCTTATGGAATATGCAAAGTATTTGTTTTATGTGATTTAGTAGCGGGAGAATTTATAAAAAATAGCGAAACAACAGAAATCAACTATTTTTCATTAGACGAAATACCAGATAATTTAGCCGAAGAAAAGACAACCAAAGAACAAATTGAGATGTGTTTTAAGGCATCTAAGGATGAGAATTGGCAAACACAGTTTGATTAAAAATAAAGAACAACTATTGAATAATTCGAGTGTTTCGCAACTCATAAAAAATGGCGAACAATATATTCGAGTGTTTCACAACTCATAAAAATGGTGAGCGATATATTCGAGTAAACGCTTGCTCAAAACAAAAAAAGCGTAATTTAATTAAAGGGGGTTAAAATTAAGTTTTTAACTCCTAATTTTTTTTATGTGAATTCTTTGTGAACTCTCATAAAAAAATTTGCAATCATGTATTGAATATGCGATAATATACTGAAAATAGTCAAACAAATTAAGGAGGAATCATGTTAAAACTAGAAAAAATTAGAAAAGACTATCTATCAGGAGACACAAAAGTAGAAGCGCTAAAAGGAATTAGTATAGAATTTAGAAAAAGTGAATTCGTTTCCATTTTAGGGCAAAGTGGATGTGGGAAAACCACATTATTAAACATTATCGGAGGTCTAGACCAATACACCTCAGGAGATTTAATCATCAATGGTAAATCAACCAAACAATTCAAAGCAAAAGATTGGGATGCCTACCGTAATTATTCAGTAGGGTTTGTTTTTCAAAGCTATAACTTAATCCCTCACCAAACCATTTTATCGAATGTGGAATTGGCCTTAACCATATCAGGAGTTTCCCGCAAAGAAAGAAAAGAAAGAGCCATAAAAGCATTAGAGGATGTTGGGCTTGGCGAACAAATTCACAAAAAACCAAACCAATTATCTGGTGGACAAATGCAAAGAGTGGCAATTGCTAGAGCATTAGTGAACAATCCAGATATTATTTTGGCAGATGAACCAACAGGAGCGTTAGACACAAAAACCAGCGTACAAATCATGGAAATCTTAAAAGAAATCTCCCAAGATAAATTAATCATCATGGTAACTCACAACCCAGAACTCGCCGAAACCTATTCTACTAGAGTGGTCAAAATATTAGATGGGGTAATTACCGATGACTCTAACCCATTTACGGAAGAAGACAAAAAACAAGAAAAACAAGTAAAAGCAAAAGAAGGAAGAACTTCCATGAAGTTTTTCACTGCCTTACGTTTAAGTTTGAACAACTTAATGACCAAAAAAGGAAGAACCTTGCTTACTTCCTTCGCTGGTAGTATAGGCATTATTGGAATTGCATTAATTTTAGCCATATCCACAGGAGTACAAAACTACATTCAAAAAGTAGAAGAAGACACCCTATCTTCCTATCCGATTACCATAGAAGAATCAACCGTTGATATGACAAGCATGATGGAAGCCATGATGGGAGAAAATGAGGAAGATACCTCAGGGCATGAAGAAGGAAAAGTATATTCATCAGACATTATGAGTGATATGATTACCACCTTATCCAATAAATTAGAAAATAACAATTTGGCAGAACTAAAAAAAGAATTAACCGAAAATCAGAAAATAGCCAGCCAAAGTAATGCCATTCAGTATAGTTATGACTTATCCATCAATTTATACAATCCAGACACCACAAACGGAGTTGTTCGCGTAAATCCAAGTACAGTCATGAATGCCATGGGAATGGGAGAAATGATTGAAGCACAAAATAATTCGTCAATGGCCTCCATGATGGGAAGTAGCTCGATGATGATGTCCAATACCGATGTATGGACGAAAATGTTAGATAATGAAGAATTATTGCAAAGTCAATATGACGTATTAGCTGGAAGTTGGCCAAAATCTTATGGTGAAGTCGTTTTAATTGTTGATGAAAACAACGAAATCAGTGATTATACATTATACAGTTTAGGACTAAAAGACCAAAAAGAACTAAAGAAAAAATGGGAAGCTGTCCAAAAAGGAGAAACATTAGAAGAGCCAGAACAAACTTCCTATACCTATGAAGATCTATTAAATTTATCCTTTAAACTATTACTAAATTCAGATTACTACCAAAAACAAAATGGACTATGGGTAGACCAAAGTGATAATGAAGAATACCTAAAAGAAAAATTAGCTGAAGCGGAAGACATTAAAATTGTAGGAATCATCAAGCAAAATGCAGAAAGTGTAGCTACCAGCATGACAACAGGGATTGGTTATACCAAAGACTTAGAAGAATATGTCATTCAAAAATCCAATGATGCACAAATCGTAAAAGAACAAAAAGAACATCCAGAAACCAATGTATTTTCAGGCTTAGCCTTTCCTACTGATGAAGAAACCGGTACATTTTCGATGAACTCGTTATCCAACGAACAAAAATTAGCGATGAGTAAATTAAGTAGTGAAGAAATCGCCAAAATGATGGAAACCTACACGGCAAATAAAGATGCAACCTATGAAAAGAATTTAAAAAAATTAGGAGCAGTAGACTTAAGCACTCCATCTTCTATCAGTATATATCCAAAAGACTTCGCAGCGAAAGACGAAATCACCAAAGCGATTGAAGATTATAACCAAAAACAACGAGATGAAGGCAAAGACGAGAATGTCATCACTTATACCGATATGGTAGGAATCATGATGAAATCAGTCAGTCAAATCATTAACACCATTAGTTATGTATTAATTGCCTTTGTAGCCATTTCCTTAATTGTTTCCTCTATCATGATCGGAATCATCACTTACATCTCTGTGTTAGAAAGAACCAAAGAAATTGGTATCTTACGTGCAATTGGGGCATCCAAAAAAGATATTTCTCGCGTATTTAATGCAGAAACCTTTATTGTTGGCTTAATATCAGGCTTATTGGGAATTGGCATTACTGTATTACTTACGTTCCCAATTAATAGCATAATTCATGCCATAACAGGGGTTAGTGTAACTACTATGGTACCACCAGTAGCAGGAGTTATTTTAGTATTCATCAGTATGTTACTTACCATAATAGCAGGATTAATTCCAGCCAAAATGGCAAGTAAAAAAGATCCAGTAGAAGCTTTACGAACAGAATAGTGCGTGTCTAATTGGGGACGTTTCCTTTTGGGACATTTTGTGCTATTGTCCTATTGGGGACGTTTCTGAAAAGGACATTTTCATCACTAAATGAGAAAAGTTCATGCTAACAGTAAGAAAAATAGTTGCTTGCAAAGGCAATGTAATTGTAAATCAAAAGTTGATAGCAAATGAAAAATTTGTAGTAAGTGAGGGATATGCAATACCTACCGAAAAAATAAATAAGGCGATTTATGATTGCATCGAAAGAGCCAAATTTATTTTCAAAAAGAACTAGACCTTCGGGTCTTTTTCTCATGTTACTAGTCAAAAGTTTTGAGGAATTAGTCAGCTCTGAACCTAAGTTATCTGTGTATTTTTCAGATAACTTAGGTTCAGAGCTACTTTAGTGTAAAAGTATTTACCAGCAACCTTTTTTTGTTGTCAAATATGTGACTTGCTTTTCATTTTCGACAAATTATGGTAAAATAGAAGAGAAGAGAAAAGAAAAGGAGGTTTATCATGGAGAATTCAAGTGATTTGAAGAATTATTATGCTAAACTAGGGGAGACAACAAAAATACTAAAAAATCAAATAAGAAAAAAATTGAATTCAAAAGAAGAAACCAAGATTAAAAAAACTCCGCAACGAATTGAAAATTTTAAGCGAGGAAAATTTCATCATTCTGATTTCAAATATGCCGTTTGGGGAATGGAATTTTTAGAAACATTAGGAAATAAAGGGATTGACAAATGGATACAAGAAATGAGCCAAAAAGAAAATATAACACGAGAAGAAATAAAAAAGATGGTAACAGTAGCCATGGCACAAGGACCAATTATGCAAGGAATTCGTATAGCACAAGCGTTAGCACAATCTGAGTATACTATTCAACGAGAAAAAGCTCACACACAATATATGAATGAAATTATTCAAAATTCTAGAGAAGGAATAATCACCAAAAAACAGCAAAGAATAGAAAAAGATAAGCAGGGAAAAGAAAGAATAGTTAATTATGACACCTCTATGACAGAAGAGGAAATTTTAGGCATTGTTAGAGATTATTCAAGGGCTTTATATGAAATACAAGAAGAGAAGGTACCGGCTTATATAGGGCTAGGAATAAATATCTTACGGTATATTAGGAGAAATGTATGAAACCATCACCAAAGAAAAAAATACAGGGAAAGCAGTAACTTTAGGAATAGGCACATGTGCTAATGTAGGAGCATTACTAGGAAGAAGATATATTACTAAAGATTACGGAAAAAAAGTAGGGCAAATAAGAAGAAAAATTGATGTCATAAAAATGGACTTAGCAAAAAATGAACCTATCTCAGCAATTGATGAAGAAATGAAACTGAGAGAGATAAAAGATGAATTAGCACGATTAAAATTAGAAGATGATAAAATTGAAATAAAAGCTTCTACCATAAGGGAAGTTAATTTAATTGTTCAATCACTACTATTAGGTTCTACAGTGGCTAAAGAAATACAAAAAAAGAAAGAACTAAACGGAAACACAATGGCTCAAGTTTTCATGGAAATGACACATCAAAGACGATTAATTGATTCTATTGCTAATGACGTTGATTCTGTTAATAGGATGATGAGTAAAGAAAACCAACTAGTTTTTTTAGAAGAAGAATTAAAAAACATAGTAAAACAAATAGAAGAAAAACAAGACCCATTAGAAGAAGTAAAACATCCAATTCAAAAATTACAAATCAGAGATTTAGAAGGTAAATTTTATCCACGAAAAAATGACGAAACCGGAGAAATTACGTATCAACATAACATAAAAATACCAGAATTTTCGGCCCAAACAGGAGAAGTGGTTTTATTAACAGGAGAATCCGGAAAAGGAAAAAGTACCTTAATTCGATTATTAAAAAAAGGAGACATCAATAATCGCTATGCCATCGAAGTAGATGATACAGAAAAAGTAGATAAATTAGGAAAACAATTTATGCAATTAAAAGCAAATAGTACAATCGATTCACATACAAATGTATTAAAACAAATAACAGGAAAAGAAGCTATATCAGAACTAACCGAAGAAGAACAAAAAAGACTAGAAAAAGTATTAGGTGACGTAAGCCTTGATGACGAAAAAGCAATGCAAAATTTAGCAACCAAAAATTATTCTCAATTTTCTACAGGGCAACAAAAGCGACTAGTGCTAGCACAACGATTTTATCAAATGGTTCACCCAGTATCTGTTCTATTAGCTGATGAACCAGCAGATAATGTAGAAAAAGAATTAATTGAAGAACAATTCAAAGTAATTAAAGAATATACCAAGAAAAAGGGAATGATTACTATTTTAGTCACACATAGACCTGAACTAGCAGAACCTTACGTAGATAAAAGATACCATATTGGGGAAGACCAAAAGTTAAGAGAAATACCGGTCATAAAAGAAGAAGCTAGAGAAGAATTGACCAATTAGGGACGTTTCTGAAAAGGACATTTTACATCAATAAAAGAGAAAAGTTCATACAAACATGGACATTTTCTCTTTTTTATTAGTTAATGAATGGTTTTGGGGAATGAGTCCTCCCTAAACCCAAGTTATTTGTCGTATTTTTTAGATAAATTTATGTCTAACAGTTCCCTTTGGCCTCGTTAGGCTTAAAACTCGATTACTGGCTTCAATGTAGAGGGACTTAAGGGGGTTAAAATGCGACTTTTATGGAGGACGTAAATTCATCTAAAAAATACGACAGATAACTTGGGTTCAAAGTTACAGTTCTCTTGTGATGAAAAAATGTCCCAAACAGAAACGTCCCCAATTGGACAAAATGTCCCAAAAAGAAACGTCTCTAATTGGACATAGGAGAAACTACAAATTTTGCTTCCAAAGTGTCTTCCGAATTTCTTCCTACAAAAACCTTAAATTCGCCCGGCTCCACGATATACGCTAAATCCTGATTCCAAAACATCAAATCAGAAAGTGTCACAGTAAAAGAAATCTTTTTTTCTTCATCGGGAGCAAAATACACTTTTTGAAAATGTTTCAATTCCTTAACAGGACGAACAACACTGGCAAAACAATCTTGAATATATAGTTGAATGGTTTCTTTGCCAGCTATAGAACTACTATTTTTTACTGTGATGGAAACAGTAAGAGAATCATTTTTTTCAAGGTCCAAAGACAAAGTAGTTTTACTTAAGGTTAACGCTTTATACTCAAACTCAGCATAAGAAAGTCCATAGCCAAAAGGGTAAAATGGTTTAGGTGGAATATCTTGAAAGCGAGCGGTATAGCGATAAGGAGAATGTTGATCAGCTGGTCTACCCGTAGAATAATGATTGTAATAAAGGGGATTTTGCCCCGTAGTTTGAGGAAAACTCATGGTTAATCGCCCGGAAGGGTTCACATCACCAAATAAAACATCACCAATAGCGTGACCTCCTTCCGTTCCGGGAAATCCTACCCATAATAAAGCATCAAGGTAGGGAACAACTTCTTTCAAAGCAAGAGGTCTGCCACTAAATAAAAGAACAACAATTGGTTTTCCTAAAGAAGAAAGTAAACGTAATAAATCCAATTGAATAGAAGGAAGATCAATCATAGAACGCGAAGCTCCTTCACCAGATTGTTTGTAATGTTCTCCTAGAGCCAGAACAATAACATCTGACTGGTTAGCTACTTCTATTGCTTCTTGCTGCATTTCTTGAAGAGTAGAAGAAGGAGAAGGGGAGATAGGGGAATTTCCTTCCATAGAAAGAATAAAGTTAATTTCTTCTTCTGGTAAAACCGAAGACCCTTTGGCGTAAAGAAAATCTAAGTTACGTTCTAGAAATGCCTGTTTTATGGTAACGGTATTTTGATTTTTCTCATTATAAATTGACCAAGCACCAGAAATTCCTTGGTTATCGGCATATGGACCAATTAAGGCAATTTTGCTTTGAGAGGTTAAAGGCAAAAGATGATGTTTATTTTCTAACAAAACAAAACTTTCAGAAGAAAATAAGCGAGCTGTTTTTAAGTTCTCAGCAGAAAGAATGAAGTGTTTTTCTTTTTCTTCATTGGCTAAACCATAAGGATTTTCAAATAAACCTAAACGATTTTTTAAGGAAAGAATGCGCCACACAGATTCATCTAATAATTTTTTATTGACAAAGCCAGAATCGAATAAAAAAGAAAGAGAAGATAAGTAGCAATCTGACATCATTTCTATATCCAAAGTAGAACTTATTCCATAAAAAGCAGCTTCTTTGCTTGAGGAACTGTATCCATGCGCAATGGTTTCCACAAGAGAAGAATAGTCTGAAATAAGAATACCTTGGAAATCTAGTTTTTGCCTCAATAAAGCATTGAGTAACCAAGGATGAACCGTACAAGGAATTCCTTCAAACGTAGTAAATGCAGTCATGACTAAATCAACACCTGCTTGTATACAAGACTGAAAAGGGGGCAAATAATAAGAAAAAAGTTCTCGCCTAGAAATATCGACAAATTGATAATCCATCCCTGATTCCACTGCACCATAAGCAATAAAATGCTTAGCACAGCAAGCCATCCCTGCTTGATGATAAGCTTCTACCATGCTAGCCCCATACAAAGAAGCTAGATAAGGATCTTCTCCGCCAGTAGCTTCCAATACACGCCCCCAACGACTATCGCGAACAAGGTCAACCATAGGAGAAAAATTTACTTGAATTCCAGCATAACCAGACTCCAAGGCAGAAATATACGCACATTTGGCGACTAACTCTGGATTCCAAGAACAACCTTGAAGCAAAGGAATGGGAAAGACTGTTTGATAGCCATGAATCACATCACCCATAAATAAGAGTGGAATAGAAAGCCTACTATGGGCTAAATAAGCATCTTGCATTTGCTTAACCTTTTGATACCCAGCCACATTTAATAGTGAGCCCACTTGCCATAATTGACTTTCAGTAAGAACTAGGTCATGTGTCTTAGGTCCGGTATTGGGCTGATGAGAAAAAAAGGCATCTCCTTTAATTTGAGTTAATTGACCAATTTTTTCTTCTGTTGTCATTTGCTGCATTAGCTCTGCTAATTTGGTTTCTTTCATTTTTTATGGCTCGAAGTTGCCTCTCTTACAACTTCTTCCTCCTTTCTGTGTTGATTTATTTTTTACCTATGTTTAGTATGAACAAAAAAAGGAAAAACATGAAGAAATAGCTAACCAAAATTTTCCATTGAAAGCAGAAACGAAAAAACGTATAATAAAAATAAGGATGTGGGGAAATGAGAATTGGTAAAAAATCAAGGAAACAATTAATAAAAGAAGAGTTAAAAAGAAGTTACTTATTTTTCATAAAAGAAGCGAATTTAGATTTAAAAAGTAAAGGTTATGGATTAATCCGTGACAAAACTATTTTAGCTGACGAAGTTGCTAGCATTGCCTCAGTAGGATATGGATTAGCTGCATTAGTAATTGGCGTAGAACACAATTGGATAAGTTTTTCATCAGCCTGTGAGAGAGCAATTAAAACACTAGAGACCTTTGAACAAAATGTAGAGGGGTTGAATGGTTTTTTTTATCACTTTATTAACATAAAAACAGGAAAACGAGAATGGAACTGTGAAATATCTATCATTGATACGGCTATTTTTATTTGTGGAGCAATAACTTGTGGAGAATATTTTGGCGGAATAGTCAAAGAAAAAGCCCAAAAATTGTATGAAAAAATGAATTGGGGGTGGTATCGTAACCCCAACACAAATCAATTTTATATGGGGTATACACCAGAAAGAGGATTTTGGGGTAAATGGGATATGTATGCAGAACAACTTATGCTTTATGTATTAGGAGTAGCCTCACCAACTTATCCTATTCCTGCTACTATGTACGACGAAATGGAAAAGCCAGTAGGAAGATATGGTACTATACAAAACTTAATTTATACATACTGTGGAACACTATTTACTTATCAATTTTCTCATGCTTGGATTGATTTTAGAGGAAAAGTAGATAAAGAAGGAATTGATTGGTTTGAAAATTCCATTAAAGCCACAAAAGCCAATAAGCAATATTGCCTAGATCACCAAGATAGATTTAAAACCTATGGAGAAAAATCATGGGGATTAACAGCAAGTGCTGGGCCAAAAGGATATTCAGGAGGATATGGGGCAAAACCTGCTATAGCTAAAGCGGATGAGGAAAATGATGGTACAGTAGCTCCTTGTGGTGCTATTGGTTCAATTGTGTTTACCCCTCAAGAAAGCATAGAAGTGATGGAATATTTGTATCATCAATACCCTAAATTATGGGGCAAATATGGATTTAAAGATGCCTATAATTTAGAAGGAGAACATCCATGGTATGCTACAGAATGTATTGGTATTGATAAGGGAATTTCTATGGTGATGATCGAAAATTATTTGTCAGGAACAATCTGGCAATGTTTTATGAAAAATGAAAGCGTTAGGAAAGGAATGGAGTTATTGGGGTTTCATTCTAAATCGAAAGATCTAGAAAAGTTATCATTTACCTAATTTTATTTCCGTTTTTACCATTGTTTGCACTTTTATTTCACCAAAACATGCTATCTTTGATTTTACCATTTACTCGGATTACGAAACAAAAATAGTTGCTTGTAAAGGCAACGTAATCGTAAATCACAAGTTGAAGACAAATGAAAACTATGTAGTAAGTGAGGGATGTGCAATAAAACCCGAAAAAATAAATAAGGCGATTTATGATTGCATCGAAAGAGCCAAATTTATTTTTAAAGAGAACTAGACCTTCGGGTCTTTTTCTCATTGTTACTGGTTTTGAGGAGAAGTAACTCTGATCCCCCAAGTTATCTGTAGTATTTTTTAGATAAATTTAGTCCTCCATAGCGAGGTATTTTTAAAACCATTAAGTCCCTCTACACCGAAGACAGTAATCGGGAGTTAAGTCTAATGAGACCAAAGGGAACTATCGGATGTAAATTTCTCTAAAAATACTACAGATAACTTAGCTTTAGACTTATTTTAGTGAAAAAGTTTAACTAATAACTTCTCACCGGATTTAGAAAAATTAACAATATTTTTTGAAAATATAGAAACTGAAAAACTATGTAAAACCCTTGAAATGGAAAGAAAAAATGATTATCCAATAAGATTTAAAATATTTTTAAAAAGTACACAAACGAAAAAATTCCTTAAATTGATAAAAACCAAAAGGACTATTGAAAAATGATTAACATTATAGTACAATAAACACAAATAAAAGAAAGTAGGAGAAAGCGAATGAAAAAGACAAAACCAGAATTGATTTTAGCTATTATTTTAGGGATTTTATTGATCGTTATGGTAATCGTACTCATGGTAAAGCCAAAATCAAACAAGGATGTTATCCAAACAGGAGCAGAAATGACTACCTCTGAACAAAGCCAAACGAGTAAGCAAAAAGAAATCATCCAAAAATCCAGAGAAGAAGAACTAAAAAATTTCAGTATGCACTCAGGAAAAGTGTTGTGCCAAATAGGGGAACAGATTATTTATTATAAAGATACCAATAAAACGATATATCAATTTAAAGAAGGAGAAACACAAGGAAAAAAATTAGCGACACTATCATTAGGAGCTGAAAAAATATATTTTGATGGAGAATCGGTTTATGCTATTCCTTCCTATCGTTCAGGAAAAGGAATTTACCGAATTGATTTAGCAGGAAAAGTAACAACAATTTATTCTGGAGCTTCTTTACAATTATGGATTACAGAAGATAGTATTTATTTTGTCAAACAAATCGGCTATGATACCATTAACCAAAACCCACAAGGTACCTTATGCAAGATGAATAAAGACGGAAGTGGAGTAGTAGAACTCGCTAAAAGTGTAAAAAATTACTTCTTCCTACAAAATGACAAAATCTACTATACAGCACAAAACAGAGAAATGTATGTAATCAGCCAAGACGGAAGTAATCCAGAAAAACTAGCAGAAGGGAGAAAATTTGCTCTTAATGTAGAAGACAATTATCTACTTTACATTGACTATGCAGACCAAGAATCAGAACATATTTTATCATTAACAGATAAAGCAGATACTGCTATTGGGCATTTTGGACTGGTATACCATTTTATGGGAAATACCTATGTTAATCTAAGAGAAAAACCAGAAAACGGTAACTTAGAAGATGATTATACACTATTACAAATTGATCAAAACGGAAAAGTAAAAGAATTAGGAAAGATCCTTACGCCTCAAGATATGCTCTGCTATGTGATAGAAGGAAAAGCCTATATCAATAATGGGCAAGAAGGAATGCGTATTGTTGACTTAGCAACGAAACAAAAAATAGACAAAGACGGCTTAACTGCATCTAGTTTCTATTTAGGAGGATATGGTTATACGGTTCAAAGTTCAAAAGAAGCAGAAATAGAATTGAAAAAAGTGGATTTATTAGTAGAATAAAAAAGAAAACTCGCCCATATTTTATGGGCGAGTAGATGGCTATTTTGCCATCATTTTTTCTGAGAACTCACTTAAAACATTTGGAGCCTCAGGGAGGTACGTTGGAGCTGTAAACCACTCCACTTTTTGAACAAATGGAAAATATTTTTTACCAAACAAAACGGCATATAGCCAAAACTTTGAACGGTAATCCGTAAAATAATACGAATATTCTTTCCTTTAGCTGGCAAAGGTAAAGGATCATCAAGGCAACGAGAATAAGAGAATTTAAAGACAGGCATACCTTGTTGATCTCTGCCTTTCAATTTCAGACACCGTCTATAGCGGTTCGCTGCTACATAATTTACTACCTTTTCAAAATTTTTTTCAAGTATTTGTTTATCCATTGTTTTCCTCCTGTGATAAAAAATAATTTTTTGCTATTTAGCAAAGTGACATAATGAATATACAACAAAATGAGAGATTTGTAAAGGGTAAAAGGAAGGATGGAAAAATTTTATGTATTACACCTATATGCTACGATGCCAAGATAATACCATCTATACGGGAATAGCCAAAGACCTAAATCATCGTATGGAAGAACATTTTTTGCAAACAGAACAGTGTGCTAAATATACCAAAGTTCATCAAGCTAAAAAATTAGAAGCGGTTTGGCAATCGGAGACAAGAAGTTTAGCTTCAAAATTAGAATATCAGTTAAAAACATTAACGAAAAGTCAAAAAGAAAAATTAATCAAACAAAGAGAAACATTAAACGCACTTCTAGGAGAACGTATTGAAACAGAAGAGTATCAAAGAATAGACATAAAAGGGGTATCTCTTCTTTTTGCACAGAGCTAAATGGGACTAAATCTCAATAATGGGAAAATGATATTTATCTTCAAAAATTTTCTTTTTTGCAATATATTCTTTCGTCTTAAACCCTTTTACATCAATTACTTCACAAGAACCATCATGATGAAAAATGATAAAATCAGGTTTGTATTTAAGCCCTGGTGCTAACATAAATATGGGTTGTAGGCAAAAGGATTTTATTTCATTGCTTTGCAAACGCAATTTTAGTTCACAGTAATATTCAGCCTCTTTTTGACTGTCAAAGGTGTGACCATCAATTGAGGTTTTGTTTGCTTTATATTTACTTTTGGTTTTATTTTTACTTTGATCGTATTGTTTGTAGTCTTCCACACTCCAGCGTTCCATGATTTTTTGTTTCCTCCTTGGTTTATCCTAAATTTAGTTTATTCTATCATAGGAACATGAGTTTGTAAAGTCATTTCTGAAGTGTTTTTTTGTCATTTGTTTGTCATATTTTTGTAACATAAATGAAATAAAACGCAAAAACATACAAGGAAAAGGAATTAATAAGATAGAGACAATAATTGTTGCTTTTGCAACAGAATTTATTCTCGATAGAGATATAATGACAACGGACAAACCAAGAAGGGGGAAATGAAAAAATGAAAGTCATTAAACGAGATGGAAGAGCGGTAGACTATGATAGAGCTAAGATTCAGGTTGCTATCGAAAAAGCAAATCAAGAGGTAAGACCAAAAGAAAGAGCCAGCAAAGCTGAAATTAAAGAGATTATTAGCTACATCGAATCATTAGAGAAAAAAAGAATGTTAGTAGAAGATATCCAAGATATCATCGAAGAAAAATTAATGGAAATAAACCGATATGAATTAGCCAAAAGATATATTGTTTATCGTTACACAAGAGCATTAGTCAGAAAACAAAATACGACAGATGAAACTATATTAGGGTTAATTCGCAACGAAAATAAAGAACTAGCAGAAGAAAACTCCAATAAAAATACCCTATTAGCTTCAACGCAAAGAGATTATATAGCAGGAGAAGTATCAAGAGATTTAACCAAAAGAATGTTATTACCAGAAAAAATATCCAAAGCAAATGACGAAGGAATTTTACATTTCCACGACGCCGATTACTTTGTACAACCAATTTTCAACTGTTGTTTAATTAACATTTCAGATATGTTAGATAATGGAACAGTCATGAATGGAAAATTAATCGAAAGTCCAAAGAGTTTCCAAGTGGCTTGCACAGTAACTACTCAAATTATTGCTGCAGTAGCAAGTAACCAATATGGTGGGCAATCAGTCGATCTAAAACACTTAGGAAAATACTTAAGAAAGAGTTATGAAAAATTTAAATCAGATTTAGAGAAAAAATACAAAGATAAATTAACACCAGAGGTAATAGAAAATATAGTGCAAGATCGTTTAAAAACAGAATTAAAAGCTGGAGTACAAACCATTCAATATCAAATTAATACGTTAATGACTACAAATGGACAATCTCCATTCGTCACCTTATTCTTACACTTAGAAGAAGGAGACCCATACATCAAAGAAAATGCCATGATTATCGAAGAAGTATTAAGACAACGTTATGAAGGAATCAAAAACGAAGCAGGAGTATACGTTACCCCAGCCTTCCCTAAACTAGTGTATGTATTAGACGAATTTAACAACTTAACTGGTGGAGAATATGACTACTTAACAGAACTTGCTGTAAAATGTTCAGCCAAAAGAATGTACCCAGATTACATATCTGCCAAAAAAATGCGTGAAAACTATGAAGGAAACGTATTTAGCCCAATGGGATGTAGAAGTTTCTTATCCCCTTGGAAAGATGAAAATGGAAACTACCAATTTGAAGGTAGATTCAATCAAGGAGTAGTAAGTATCAACCTACCACAAGTAGCCATTGTAGCAGATGGAGACGAAGAAAAATTCTGGGAAATATTAGACGAAAGACTAGAACTATGCAAAGAAGCCCTAATGTGTAGACATTATGCTTTAGTAGGAACTCATTCAGACATCAGCCCAATTCACTGGCAATACGGAGCAGTAGCACGTTTAGCTAAAGGAGAAAAAATCGACAAATTACTATACGGCGGATATTCAACCATTTCTCTAGGATACATCGGAATCTATGAAATGACAAAAGCATTAAAAGGAGTATCCCACACCACACCAGAAGGACGTGAATTTGCCCTTCGTGTCATGAAACACCTACGTGAAACCGTAGACCGTTGGAAAAAAGAAACCAACATCGGGTTTGCCCTATATGGTACACCAGCAGAAAGCCTATGCTATAAATTTGCCAGAATAGACAAAGAAAGATTTGGAACCATCAAAGACGTAACCGATAAAGGATACTACACCAACTCCTACCACGTAGACGTAAGAGAAAAAATCGATGCCTTTGAAAAACTAGAATTTGAAAGTGAATTCCAAAAAATCTCAACAGGAGGAGCTATCTCTTACATCGAAATACCAAATATGCAAAACAACTTAGATGCCTTAAGAACCGTAGTAAAATTCATCTACGATCACATCCAATACGCAGAATTCAACACAAAATCAGACTTCTGCCATGAATGTGGATTTGACGGAGAAATCAAAATCAACAAAGAAAACGAATGGGAATGCCCAAACTGCGGAAACAAAGACCACGCCAAAATGACAGTCGTAAGACGTACCTGTGGTTACTTAGGAGAAAACTTCTGGAACGCTGGGAAAACCAAAGAAATCAAACAAAGAGTAATGCACTTGTAAAAAGTAGGGAAATAAAGGGGACGCCCTTTTTTTCCCTATCTCAAATTTCCCTATTTGAACTAGGCTTAATGCTACAATAATGTTTTAAATTTTACTTAAACTTAGTGGCAGTAAACTAAAAAACAAACTCCAAAAGAAAGAAGGAAAAAAACATGAATTATGCGGATATTAAACGAGTAGATGTAGCTAACGGAGAAGGAGTTCGTGTATCTGTTTTTGTCAGTGGTTGCAATCATCATTGCAAAGGATGTTTCAATGAATGCGCATGGGACTTCAACTATGGCAATCACTTTACCGAAAAAGAAATCGATCAAGTATTAGAATACATGAATCATGATTATATAGCAGGATTAACCTTATTAGGAGGAGAACCACTAGAAAAACAAAATCAAGAAGGACTTTTACCATTAGTGAAAAAAGTAAAAGAAAAATTTCCCGACAAAAATATCTGGTGCTATACAGGGTTTGACTTTGAAAAAGACGTAGTCGGAAAAATGGTACCCAATAACCCAACTACCCAAGAACTACTAAATTACATCGATGTAGTAGTAGATGGAAAATTTGAAGAAGAAAAGAAAAATCCAAGCCTACGTTTTCGCGGATCAGAAAACCAGAGAATTTTAGACGTAAAACAAAGTATCCAAAACAAAAAAGTAATGGAATTTTCATTTAACTAGGATTGAATGTAAGTAACAACTTAAGAAATGTAAGTAAGAAGTCTCTTTAATGATACTCTTATCAACATTCCTTAAGTTGTTGCTTATTTAGCAATAATATGATATATTTCAATTACTATAAAAAGAGAGGGAATAATATGATCGATAAATACAATATGACAAAAGAAGAAAATATATTTTTAGCCAAAAGAGCGATAGTAGATAGTATTTGGAAAAGTTCACATATTGAGGGGATTGATATTACCTATCCAGAAACCCAAAGACTATATGATGGCGGAAACATAGCACGCCTTAGATTAGATGAAATTCAAACCATTAATAATTTAAAACACGCTTGGCTCTTTGTTTTAAATTCAATTGAAGCAAAAAACGATTTAAATTTATTGAAATCAATCAACAGTTTATTAGGTAGCAATTTAATTGATCGAGCAGGGCAAATGAGAGTATATGATGTTAGTATTGGAGGAACAAGCTGGAAACCTAAATTACCAGATGAACAAGAAGTGATCGAGCAATTAGAAAAATACGGTGAAATAGAGTGCATAACAGAAAGAGCAATTACCATCATGTGCTATTTAATGAGAACTCAATTTTTCACTGATGGCAATAAAAGAACATCAATGCTATTTGCCAATAAAATCATGATTCAACACGGAAAAGGAATTATTAGTGTTCCCGTAGAAGAAGATATTCTTTTTGGAGAATTGTTGATTAACTATTATGAAACAGATAATATAGAAAAGTTGAAAGAATTCATCTATCATAAATGTATATCGGGAATTACGTATCCTAACAACTAAATTGGTTAATGGGTTTGAGGAATGAGTCCGCTCCGAACCCAAGTCATTTGTGTATTTTCCGGATAAATTTAATCCTCCATAGCAGGGTCATTTTAAAAACCTTAAGTCCCTAACAAAGAAGCCGGTAATCGGTTTTTAAGCCTAACGTGGGTCTTCGGGAACTGTCAGATGTAAATTTATCCGGAAAATACACAAATGACTTGGGTTCAGAGCTAATTTAGTGTAAAAGTCTTAACTAGTAACCTAAAAAGAACAAAAATTCGCAAAAATATTGAAAATATGTTTAAGATATGATATAAATACAGAAAATAAAATATCAAAACATTGCTGAAAAAGGTGATAAGTAATGAAAAGAATTTTTGTGATTTCCAGTATTGTAATTACCTTGATGTTGGTTTATTTAGTATTATATTTTAATGATATGCAAATGAATAGCTGCCTAGAATTTGGAGTACCAAAGTTAACAAAGAGAGAAAAAATAGAACTACAATCAAAAGATCTTCGTAATGATGAAAAGTTAATAAAAATATATTTCTCTAAAAACCAAATGAAAATGCTATTGAAAGAAATAAAAAAGAATAACAATTGGAAAAATACCCAATTAGACGAAAGATTAAATAAAAAAATAAATTTTTATACTAGAGAAGAAATATATAATAAAATCCCCCATATTGAAAATGCCTACTGGATATTTACAAATAGAAGTAATGGAGTGGAAGATAGGCATAGTATAGAACAATTATTAGATGATATGTATTACACAGTATCTGTGGGAATATTAGATCTCGATAATAATATTTTATATTATTATGAATATGATAGATAAAACGATAAATAAATCCATAATCATATGTAACAGGAGAAAAATTAAATGAGTAACATGGAATTAGATAGGAATGGATATTAATAATATGAAGGAACTTAAATTTTAACAAAGATTTTTTGCTTTTTATTAAAAATAAGTAATCCTGAAAGCAAGAATATATGTTTTATGATTGTAAAAATCTTCACTTTAAATTATGTCAACAAGAAAAAATCCCCTTGACAAACCAAAAATACTATGATAAAATCATACCTATCGCACATGACAAAAAGAGAGCACGCAAACGAAAAATAAATAACAAAGGTAACATTGGAAACGTACATTATGGTAAATAATGACTAACGAACAACACTAATTTTACGTGTTGTCTTTTTGTTGTCGAAAACAAATAAAAAAGAGGAGGAATGTTAAATGGAAAACGAAGAAAACATACTAGGACGTGAAAAAATAGGTAAATTAATGAGAAAATTCTCCATTCCCTGTATCATATCCCTATTGGTCAATTCACTATACAACATAGTAGACCAAATCTTTATTGGATGGGGAGTAGGTTACCTAGGAAATGGGGCAACAAACGTAGTATTCCCATTAACTATGATATGTTTATCATTTGCCTTAATGTTTGGAGATGGATCTTCAGCATTTTTAAGTTTAAAATTAGGAGAAAAGAAAAAAGAAGAAGCAGCAAAAGGGGTAGGTAATGGAATTGCTTTATCAATTATTATCTCACTTACTTTATGTATTGCTACCTTAATTTTCTTACCACAATTATTAGCCATATTTGGCTGTACAGAAGCCTTAAAAGACTTTGCCTTACATTATGGCTATATCATTGCCATAGGATTTCCCTTCATGATGATTGGAACAACCCTAAACTCTATCATCAGAGCTGACGGAAACCCTAAATATGCCATGACATCTATGGTTACCGGAGCAATCTTAAATACCATTTTAGACCCAATTTTTATTTTTGTCTTCAAAATGGGAGTAGAAGGAGCAGCCATTGCGACAGTAATTAGTCAAGGGGTAACCTTCTTAATGAATATTTTGTACATCAAAAAATTCAAGTCAATTACATTAAACAAAGAACAATTTAAGTTAAAATTAGGAGTAGCCAGAAAAGTAACTACATTGGGAATTAGTAGTTTTATTACTCAAATGAGCTTTGTATTTGTTATGGCATTTGAAAACAACCTACTTGCTAAATACGGAAGTGAATCGAAATTTGGATCAGAAATTCCAATTACTGTGCTGGGAATTGTCATGAAAATTAGCCAAATTCTAAACAGTATCATCATTGGAATTGCAGCAGGAGCACAGCCAATTTTAGGATACAATTATGGAGCAGGAAAATATGACCGTGTTAAGAAAACCTTAAAAACAGTACTTGGGCTTAGCTTAGTCATTAGTACAATTGCCTTCATCTTATTCCAAACCATACCAGACAAATTAATTTCCATCTTTGGTAGTGGTGACGAAAATTACATGGAATTTGCTTGTTTAGCCTTTAGAACATATCTTCTATTATGTATATGTAACGGAATCCAAATTCCATCAGGAATCTTCTTCCAAGCCATTGGAAAAAGCATCAAGAGTGCTATTTTATCCCTATCTAGACAAATCGTATTCTTAATTCCAGCTATGGTAATCTTAGGAGGCACATTTGGAATTATGGGCGTATTATATGCAGGACCATTTGCCGATGGGTTAGCCTTTGTCATTGCCGGTATTTTATTAATTGGCGAAATCAAACACTTAGGAAAACAAAAAATAACCAGTCAAGCCCTAATTGACGATACTAGTACAGACAATCAATTAGATAAACAAGTAGTCATTACCATTGCTAGGGAATATGGGTCTGGTGGAAGATACGTAGGAAGATTAATAGCCGATAAACTAGGAATCAAACTATATGACAAAGACTTTATCATCAAAGTAGCAGAAGAAACAGGACTATCCGAAGAATACATAGAAGAAAACGAACAAAAACGAAATGCACTAGCAAGTTTAAACAGTGGTTATTATTTTGGATTATCTAATGCAGACGAACTATTTGTCAAAGAATCTGAATTAATTGAACAAGTAGCTAAAACAGAAACTTGCGTTATCGTAGGAAGATGTGCAGATTTCATTTTAAAAGACAAACCAAATGTCATCAAAGTATTTATCTATAGTGACGAAAAAAGCAAAATGGAACGTGCCACAAAATATTATCAAATGGATGCCAAAAAAGCAGAAAAGGAAATTACACGAATCGATAAATTACGTGCAAACCATTATAAATACTACACAAGCAAAGATTGGAAAGACATAGGTAATTACGACATCTGCTTAAATAGTGACACCTTAGGGGTAGAAAAAACCGCAGATATGATATGTGAAATGGTAAAAGAAAAAATTCAAATTACATAAAATTATCCTTAACTATTTATTATTAGCAACAAAAATGATATAATACCACTGAAATAAACGTAACTGTCAACTTATTATAATATAATAGGAGGAAAACATGAAAGAAACAATAACTTTATGGTTTAAAAACAATTTTCGAGAAATCGAAAGAGAAGAACTAAAAAATTTTCTTTTACCAAAATCGGTATTAGGAAAAGCAAGATTTGCCTACGATGATCTTTTCTATCATCTGGAAAACATAACTTGCATACAAATTTACCAAGACAAAGTAGTGCGGTTGCATCTAAAATGTGAACCTTACCAAAAAAACAAATCAGTCTTCCTAAGAGGAAATCAGAAGGAAGGTTATGTAGAGTTGGTAGATCAATTGATATTGCTTTTAAGAAAGGCTCATAAAGAATATGAGCACGGAGTTTATATCCTCCAACATTACCAAGAAAAAATACGGATAAGGATAGAAGAAAAGGAATATGTTCTTCTTGAGGCCAAGGCGTTTGATACCGCCACTAATCAGATAAAAAGCCATATTAAATCAATGTTAGAGTAAATGTTTCCAGACTTGACGAAATGAATGTTTTGTCAAGTCTGTTTTTCTTTTTTAAAAATAAGTTGAACAACAGTAAAATTTCTGTTATAATCAAATCAAATCAAAAGAAAGGTTAAAAAAGGTGAAGAAATGAGAATCGTAAACCAAATAAATCAAAAGCAATAAAAAATCATACTTTTGAAAGGTTTATTTATGTTATTTTGTGACAAAAAATAGAAATAGATTCTTTCTTTGGTATGACAAAGGAGGGATTTTTTGTATGGATAAAATACAATTAACAAATGTATCTTTTTCGTATGGAGAAAGAGATATCATTAACATAAACAAATTAACCATTTATGAAAACCAAAAAATAGGAATCGTAGGAGTAAACGGTTCAGGAAAAACAACTTTGCTAAAACTTATTTCTCATGAATTACTACCAGAAACAGGAACCATTAAAACAACAGGAAAACTAGCCTATGTGAAACAACTAGATGAAGAAACTAATTTCGTATCCACACAAAGTGGAGGAGAAAAAATGATGGCATTACTAGAAGAAAAACTACAAGAAAAACCAGACATCTTATTATTAGATGAGCCATCAAGTAACCTAGATTACCTGCATTTAGAAGAAATAACACAAAAATTAAAAAAATACGCAGGAACATTACTAATGATTTCCCATGATAGAACCTTATTAGACGAAGTATGTCATTCCATTTTAGAAATAGACCAAGGGAAACTACAACTTTACCGAGGAAATTACTCCTCTTACGATCAACAAAAAAGAGAACAAAAACAAAGGCAAATAAACCAATATGAGCAATACCAAAAAGAAAAAACAAAGTTAGAACAAGCCATAAAAAACAGTAGCCAAAGAGCCAAGGCAATGAAAAAAGCACCAACTCGAATGGGGAATTCAGAAGCCAGACTTCATAAACGAGAAACAAACAATATTCGCGAAAAAGTAGAAAAACACAAAAAAGCATTAGAAACAAGAGTTAACCAACTAGAAAAACCAGAAAAACCAAAAAACGATTATTTAGTACATTTTAGAGTATTAGATGGACAAAAAGTGAACAAGAAAGAAATCGTGATAAGTGATGATTTTACGCTAGAAATAGCAGGAAAAACACTAATTCAAAAAACGAAATTCACCATTTCATCCAATAAAATTACAGCCTTGATGGGAAGAAATGGTTCAGGAAAAACAACATTCATCAAAGAAATAGTCAAGCAAAATCCTAAAATGAAACTATCTCCGCAAGCAAAAATTGGTTATTTTAGTCAAAATTTAGATAGTTTAACTCCTTCACAAACGATAATCGAAAACCTGAAAAAAACAAGCATACAAGAAGAATCCACCATAAGAAATGTATTAGCCAATTTACAAATAAAAGGAAACAAAATCGATCAATTAGTCTCTTCTCTAAGTGGCGGAGAAAAAGTAAAAGTAGCTTTAGCCAAACTATTAGTAGCAGAAACCAATTTTCTTATTTTAGATGAACCAACTAATTTTTTAGATGTTGAATCCATCGAGGCATTAACTAAGTTACTCAAACAATATCCGGGAACCATTTTACTCATTTCTCATGATAGAAGGTTAATCGATGAAGTAGCTGATGAATTATTGCTCATAGAGAATAAGAAGTTAATTCATTTTTCAGGAAATTATACAGCTTATCAAGAAAGTAAAACACAAAAGCAAAAATCTAAATCGAATCAAAATAATATGTTATTATTCAATTTTAAACTAAGTAAATTAGACACACAAATTGCCTTAACCAAAGACGAAGAGCAAAAAAATAAATTAATGGAAGAGCGTAATAAATTAATCAAAAACGGGCCAAGAAAGGATAAAGAAGATGAATATAGGAATTGATATTGATGGAGTGTTAACAAATATTAGAGAATTTAGCCTAAAACAAGGAATAAAATACTGTGAAGAAAATCATGTAGGAAGGTTAGTCGATCCAGATGCCTATGATACACAAAAAGCCTTTAACTGGGATACAAAAACAGATTTAGATTTTTGGACAAAAAATATTTTCCTTTATGCCGAAACCAACCCAGCTATCCCAAAAGCTGCAGAAAACATTCAAAAATTAAAAGAAGAAAATCATACGATTTATATCATTACGGCTAGATGGTTAGCCAGTGGAGAACTAAAACAAAAGACAGATATGCAAAACAAAGAAAAAATGCGTACAACGGTTAAAAATTGGTTAGCCAAACACAACATTTACTATGATGAAATCATTTTTTCCGGAGAAGACAAATCACATCACATACTAAACCATCACATTGATGTTATGATAGAAGATTCACCCAATAATTTACGAAACTTATCGAGATTTACCCAAATGATATGTTATGATTGGCCATACAATCAAGAGATAACAGATAACAATATTTATCATTGTCATAATTGGGACGAAATTTACCAAACCATTCAAAAAATAAGTAAGGAGAAGGAAAGCAAAAATGATTAAAGCAATTTTTATGGACATTGATGGAACAATACGAACTAGTCAAAAACAAATTACAGAAAGAACCAAAAAAGCAATCAAACACATTACCGAGCAAGGAATATTGACTATAACTGTCAGAGGGGTGGTGGTACCACTCTTCTTTTTTTGAAAAGACATTGAATATCTATCCATAATATGTTAGGATAAAACCAGAAATGAGGTTGAAAAAATGAAATTAATCATCGATCAAGTAAAAAAACAATTTGGAGAAAAAACCGTATTAAAAAATATTAACTTTACCTTTGAAAAAGGCAAAATCTACGGACTATTAGGACGAAATGGAGCAGGAAAAACCACTTTATTTAATTGTCTAAATAGCGATATGGAAATTAACGAAGGAGAATTCTATTTAGAGCAAGAAGGAAACAAAAAGAAGTTAAAGCCAGAAGACATCGGTTATGTACTATCAGTTCCCACTGTACCAGAATTTTTAACCGGAAGAGAATTTTTAACGTTCTTCCTAGAAATTAATCAAGCCAAAATAGAACATCCCAAAACGATTGACGAATACTTTGAATTTATGAAAATAAAACAAGAAGATAGGGATAGGTTATTAAAAGATTATTCTCATGGAATGAAAAACAAAATGCAAATGCTAGTCAATATTATCGCAAAACCAAATATTTTGTTATTAGACGAGCCATTAACATCACTTGACGTAGTGGTAGCAGAAGAAATGAAACAAATGTTAAGAGAGATCAAAAAAGACCATATCATCATTTTTTCTACTCATATTATGGAATTAGCTTTAAGTTTATGTGATGAAATAGTCATTCTAAGTCAAGGGGAATTAACCGAAATAGATCGCAACCAATTAAATGACGTAGAAATGAAAAACAAAATAATTGCAGCCTTAAAAGAGGAGGAATCTTATGCTTAGTACATTTTTACTATCATTTCGCTTGAAAAATACCTATAAAGTAAATACCATCATTTATTCCCTTAAACAAATTCCTTTGATTAAACGAATTTTACCAGATGCTTTATATCAAAGTAAAGCTTTAAAAATCATCGGAAATATCATTAGTGCAATATTAGAAATAGGCAGTATCTTTATCGGGAAATTATTGTATCTATGGTTAATGGTGTATTCCATAAGTACATTATACACAAATTCCGCTACTACTAAAGGAAGTTTCCTTACTATTTTTCTAGCCTTAAGCATCATTGGTTCATATTTAAATACGTATATGTTTAACCCAAGCAAAGATAAATATTATGCGATGTTTCTCATGAGAATGGACGCCAAAAAATATACCTTATCTAATTATACCTATTCTCTATTAAAAATTATAGTAGGATTTATGCCATTTACCATTTTATTTGGATCTTTATCAGGGATTAGCTTAATCATTTGCCTATTATTACCTTTTCTCGTTGCTAGTTTAAAAATCATTGTGGCAGCGATTGCCTTAAAAGAGTATGAAAAAAAGAAAATAATCTTAAATGAAAGTAGACCGATGAAATTCATGTGGGGAATTACTGCTATCTTATTAGTCATAGGGTATGGGTTACCATTTTTAGGGTTAACCATAAATGAATTAACCTTTAGTATACTCATGATCATCATTATTTCATTAGGGATATTAGCAATTATTTACGTAAAAAAATTTGATCAATATAGAGAAATCTATCAACAAGTATTAGGAAGTACCTCAATCACAATGACGGCAAACACTCAAGCAATTATTGTGGATTCTGTCCAAAAGCAAATTGATCTATCAACTAACATCACCAGTAGTAAAAAAGGATTTGCTTATTTTAATGATTTATTCATCAAAAGGCACCGAAAAATACTTATCCAGTCGGCAAAAAAAATTGCAGCTATCTCTCTATTTTTAATTATTGGGATTTTGGTCATTACACAACTAAATGGAGAACTAAAACAAAAAATCAACCAACTATTAATGATGTCTTTACCTTATTTTGTTTTCATTATGTATATGATCAATCGTGGGCAAGCCGTAACACAAGCTATGTTTATGAACTGCGACCATAGTATGTTAACCTATTCTTTTTATAAAGAACCAAAAGCCATTGTCCAATTATTTAAAGAAAGAATAAAAAGTATTGCTTTAATCAACTTATTGCCTGCCATCGTAATTGGCTTAGGACTACCCCTAATTTTATATGCTACAGGAGGAACAGAAAATAATTACGAATACCTGATTCTATTTTTATCTATTATCTCGATGAGTTTATTTTTCTCTGTTCATCATTTAATATTATACTACTTATTACAACCATATAACGTAAATAGTGAGACAAAAAGTAGTACTTACACCATTGCCAGTACATTAACGTATTTTGCTTGCTATTATCTATTAAGATTACAAATTCCCATCTTAACGTTTGGAATCATCACCATTATTTTTGCTATAGTTTATTGTTTATTATCGTTAATGATTGCTTATCAATTAGCACCAAAAACATTTAAAATAAGAACCTGAGAAATGCCATTATGATGAAAAACGAAGATATACTGTAGAAGGAACAAAAATGATTAAATAAAAAATAGAGAGAAAGGAAAAGGAAGAAATGTATTTTTTAAAAAAGTATAAATTGATCCTAATAGTAATTATTATTTTAATGATAACAGCAATAAGTTACTATGGTTATATTCTCTATCAACAAAACAAAATCATAATAATTTCCGAGAAAGATTTTTCAGTTGAAATAGAAGAGAAAGATATTACTCAACTAGCAACGAAATGGGTAGAAGAGTATACTAATCAATTTAAGCAAGCATATATCCCTAAAAAAAAGAAGATCAAAGAAATTTCCATCCAACAAGTTCAAGTGTTAGATCAAGAAAAAAATATCGTACAAATTGATTTCAACGTTAAAACAGCTAAAAAACAACAAGATTTCTTTGAAGAAGAAAACTGGGGAACGCGAGACGAAACAGGAACACTAAATTGTCAATGGGTATTGTCCCTATCATTACAAGAAGACCAAGAACGAGAAGAAACCATTTGCATGGTAGCCCAAAGACAGTCTCCCGCAGCTTACGATTTAGAACAATACAAAATATCTGGACAAGAAGAAAAAGATCAAGAAGAGTTACAACTAGCCAATAAGAAATACCATGAAGATAAAGAAAAACAAAATATTTACAAAATTGAAAAAGCCATTGTATATGTTAGTTATGATCAAGGGAAAAACTGGAAAAAAGTAGAATCTGGAAATGCGATTTTACCAGATAACAATCACCAAAGTAAATTAAATGACAATTTATATACAATCTCAAAAGAAGTAACAGCGATTGCTAATAGGAAAAATGAAATAGTCTATTCAAATAACCAAGGAGACACGTGGAAACGAATAGATTATGAAGGAAAAGGAAAACCAATGTACTTACAATTTGTTAATCCACAAGTTGGTTTCTTGGTAGAATGTTTAAATGCAGCATTAGGAGGTCAACGATTCATTGAAATCATTAAAACAGAAGATGGTGGACAAACTTGGCAAAAAATAGGAAATGGACCAAACGACCAAGGTTCATTACATGATGGATCAGAATTTATGATGATAAATGAAACATTAGGATTTATTGTTGAACCACAATCAGCGGGAGATAGTTCAGTATTATACCGAACAGAAGATGGAATGAAGACATTCCAAAAGGTAGAAATTCCAAAGGGAGTTTTTCGTAACCACCAAGGCAATAATTCACTAACTTGGGAACAAGTATATGATACACCAACATTACCTAAACAAGGAGAAAACAATGAACTTACTTTAGTCGTAGAGCAGGGGAATGATGGAGACTATCAAGGGGGAACCAAAGCTGCTTATCGATCAACCGATTTAGGGAAGACATGGGAATTTATAGAAGAATTCAAACCAATGCCAGAAACTTGGGAAGGATAATTTTTCTAGATTAACCGAAAAAACAACCAGTTAGCCATAAATTTCAACCTCTTATGTTAATTCTGTTTACAAAAAAATGAAAAACTTGTACGATAAAAACAAGAAGGAGATGAAAAAGGTGAAAGTGCGAATAGAAGTAGACAGCCAAATTGAAGAAGATGAAGTAATTATCAAATGCAAAGAACTGACCAAAACCATTCAAACCATTCAAGAGAATATTACCAAATCTTCACCAAAAGTTAATTTGGTTTTTTATCAAAACAATGTAGAATATTATCTACCATTAAATGCTATCTTGTTTTTTGAAACAACAGGAAAAGGAACTGAAATTGATGCCCATACAGAAAATGATCTATACAAAATTAAACACAAATTATACGAACTAGAAGAACTATTACCAAATTATTTTATCCGTGCATCAAAATCAATGATACTTAATGTGAATCACATCTATTCGATCGAAAAAAACCTAACCGCCTCTAGTATCGTACAATTTAAACGAACTCATAAACAAGTTTATGTATCCAGAAAATATTATAAACAAGTCAAAGAAAAAATCATGGAAAGGAGAATGTATCATGAAGAGTAAAAACATATATTGGGGACTATTTTTCATCATCATGGCAGCATTAATTATACTTAACCAAATAGGACTATTAGGAGGAATCAACATCTTTAGTTTAATCATTAGTATATTAATGATACCAATCATCATTAGCAGTATAAAACATACCAACTTTGGAGGAATTTTATTTCCCTTAGCCATTGTTGCTATTTTATATAGTAAAGAATTAGGAATTGAAGCACTTACCCCTTGGCCAATATTAGGAGTAGCCCTATTTTTAAGCATAGGATTATCCTTTATCGTACCACCTAAACCCTATATTTTTCAAAATCATCATCACGAATTTGGAGAAAACACCGAAGAGCACCCAGAAGAAGGGGTGATCAATATTTCAGCAAAATTAGCAGCTAGTATTAAATACATCGATACAGAAAACCTAAAAAGAGTCAATGTATATTGTTCCTGTGCAGGAAGTAAAATCTATTTTGACCATGCTAAAATGCTAGAAAATGAAGTTATCGTCAATATGGAAATTAATTGTTCAGGAGTAGAATTATACATTCCCAAAACATGGAACGTAGAAGACCGAATGACCTGTGTCATGGGAGGAATTGAAGAAAAAGGAAGAAAAGAAACTGATGGAGAAGAGAAAAAAATCATATTGACAGGGAAAAGCAATTTATCAGGGATATCGATAATTTATTGTTAAAAAAGAAAAGCTCTCCCTATGGGAGAGCAAAATCTACTGTCTTCACAACAAACTTTCCATCTAGTGTAATGTTACACAAGACAGTAATAGAACCATTCTGTGCATTTTGCTAATTTCTTCTTGACAGAAAGCGAAAAGAAAAGTATAACTAGAATAGGATAAAAATGTCGAAAAAAGGGGTATAGAAAAAATGAACTTATTACTATGTGGGAACAAAAAAGTATTTGATGGAGCTTTAACCGAGCTTATTTCAATTGCTAACCGAACCGCAGAACCAATTCATTGTTATATCTTTACGATGAATCTCACTAGGGTAAAACCGGAATACGAACCGATTGAAGATAATCAAATACAAATTTTAAATCAAGTATTAAAAAACAAAAATCCAAATCACCAAGTGAAAAAAATAGAGATAACTGCATTATACGAAAAAGAATTCGGACAAAGTAAAAATGAAAATGCCTATTGTACACCATATACATTACTTAGGCTACTAGCAGATAAAATCCCCGAAACACCAGACAAATTATTGTATTTAGACATCGATATGATGGCCGGAGGAGACATAGCCAAATTATATCACATGGATATTTTCTCTATGGAAATCACACCCAAGCATTTGCAGACACCTTCATCAGTAGTAATGCCATCTACCCCAAACGCAATTTCTTCATCGTTAATCCAGAAAATGTATCCCTAAAAGGGCTGGGAAACTTTGTTCAACTCCTAGGAGCAATACCAATACCAAATAGCCAAAAGGGAATGAAATTATTCTTAGCCTCCATTCAAGACAAAATTCAGAAAGGCTACAGCATAACCATCTTTCCAGAGGCTCATATTTGGCCTTATTACACCAAAATAAGACCATTTTCCGCTGTATCCTTTCGTTACCCAGTAGAACAAAATGTACCCTGTTTTTGCCTAACCAATACCTACCAAGCCAGAGGCAAAAAAAAAGACAAAGTAAAAATAGTAAGCTACATAGATGGTCCATTTTACCCAGACACTAGCTTAACTAAAGCAGAACAAAAAAGAAAATTACGAGAAGAAATATATAGCTGCATGGTAGAAAGAAGTAAAAATAGCACAAAAGAAACCATCAAATATGTGCATAAATAGGAGGTACTCCCAGATTGGGGACGGGGTAAAAAATGGTAGGGCGTTGGTAGGGGCAGACTCCATTGTAACATTTTTGCTTCAATGGGGTTTGACTCTACTAATTACCACAATTGTCTAAAAAATTGACATAACTATGAACAAAAAAGAGAAGATTATCCTAAAAGACATTTTGTCAAATAGGATAATCTTCCTTTTGTTTTTATGATATAATTAAGATGCCTTAGTAGATCTAAATAACAGAAATAAGAAGACTTAAGTCATCTATGCCCACTGAAAACACGAAAAATAAGAAAGAAGGTAATTTTATGCCAATCATTTTAGGACTAGCCATACCATTAGTAGGAACCACACTAGGTGCCTCCATGGTATATTTAATGAAAAATAAAATGAATCCCAAAATAGAAAAACTATTATTAGGATTTGCTTCAGGAGTGATGATTGCCGCTTCTATCTGGTCATTACTCATCCCTTCCATCGATATGGCAAAAGCACAAGGGAAAATAGCTTGGATTCCTGCCACTATTGGATTTTTACTAGGTATCACTTTTTTACTCATATTAGACAGCATCATTCCTCACCTACACTTAGCAACCAACAAACCAGAAGGAATACCAAGTAAATTAAAAAAAGCAACCATGCTAGTACTAGCCGTAACCCTTCATAACATACCAGAAGGAATGGCAGTAGGAGTCACTTTTGCTGGAGCTATCTTAGGGAATGCAGGAATTACCATGGCAGGAGCATTTGCCTTAGCCATAGGAATAGCCATACAAAACTTTCCCGAAGGAGCCATTATCTCCATGCCACTAAGAACAGAAGGAATATCAAAAAACAAAGCATTTATTTATGGAACACTATCGGGAATAGTAGAACCAATAGGTGCAGTAATAACTATTCTTTTAATCAATACAGTAGTTCCCATTTTACCTTATTTACTATCCTTTGCAGCAGGAGCTATGATCTATGTAGTAGTAGAAGAATTAATTCCCGAATCCCAAGCAGGAGAACACTCTAATATAGGAACCATCGGAGTTGCTATTGGTTTTGCCATTATGATGATTTTAGATATTGCCTTAGGATAAAATTAGTTAACACCAACTTATTCCCGGCTTATTCCCGGCTTGCTCGAGATTGCTCCCAGATTGGGGACGGGGTAAAAAAAGTAATTTTACCTTTTTTTACCCCGTCCCCAATCTGGGAGCAATCTAATGGCAGAAAACAAAAGAAGAACCTAAAAGTTAAAAAAACAAGTTAATATTAATAAAATAAACAAATTTTTTAACAAATAGGTTGACAAACAGGAAACTTAATGATAAAATACAAACATAAGTTCAATATTCATCTGCTAGCAGAATATGAACAAATAATAATAATAGAGAAAAGGATGTGTTCTTATGGACGAAAAAAAGAATGAAATTATTTTGTTTGAGGATGGAGAAGTAAAGCTAGAAGTAAATATTCAGAATGAAAATGTATGGTTAACACAAGCACAAATGGTTCAACTATTTGGAAGAGACAGAACAGTAATTACCAAACATATTAATAATATTTTTAAAGAACAAGAATTAGAAGAAAAAAGCAATGTGCAAAAAATGCACTTTCCTAACTCGGATAAATTAGTAAATTTATACAGTTTAGACGTCATTATTTCAGTAGGTTATCGCGTAAAATCAAAAGAGGGAACTAAATTTAGAATTTGGGCAAATAAAATTTTAAAAGAATATATGCTCAAAGGATATGCAGTCAACCAGCAAAGATTAGAATACCTAGAAAAAACGATAAAACTAATTGATATAGCCACAAGACTAGACGAAGATCTACGTAGCGACGAAAGCTATAATATGCTAAAAGTCATCTCAGAATACACAAAAGCATTAGAAACATTAGACAAATACGATCATCACGAAATACAAAAACCAAAAGGAAACATCAATACCCAATGCCGAATTGAATATGAAGATTGCTTAAAAGTAATTGAAGAAATGCCTTTCAAACAAGACAGTGAGTTATTTGGAAGAGAAAGAGATCAAGGTTTAGCCTCTGTCATTAATAATGTTTACCAAGAATTTGGAGGAGAAGAGCTATATCCAAGTATCGAAGAAAAAGCTTGCAATTTTCTTTACTTAGTCGTAAAAGATCACATTTTTGTCGATGGAAATAAGCGAATAGGAGCAACACTATTTCTGTATTTTCTTAATTTTTATGGATTATTACGCAAAGAAGGAAAAAATATAGTAGAGCCAGAAACATTAGTAGCCATTACTCTATTTGTAGCTCAATCCAATTCAAAAGAAAAAGAAGTAGTGATTGACTTATTAATGAATATTTTAGTAGGACTTTAATGGTTTAGTAGGGCAAATACAACAGACTAAAAATGCTCTTATAAGGCCAGACTAGGAAAAAAGCCATTGACAAAAGGAAAAGAATCAAGTATACTGTAAACAGAAAAAAGGAAGGGGAGTGTATAAAATGAATAAAATCATAGCTGTGAAAAAAGCTCCAATCAGTGATAATTTAAGTTACATTGTGCGGAGCGATCAATAAAATACATTCTCCTCAATATAGATAAACAAAAATAGCAGAAAAAGGCTTCTTTTTCTGTGGTTTGAAGAGGCGTATTTTATCGATCAAAAAAGCTGGTGCAAGGTAACACCAGCCTTTTGGAAAAAGAAAAACATCAAAAGGCGATAGAAAACTATTCGTCTTTTTTTGACGTGATTTAAGGAGGAAAAGAAAGTGGCATTATTAGAAGTAGAAAACTTAACACATACATTTGGAGATAAATTATTATATAAAGACTCATCCTTTGAATTATACAAAGGAGAACACATGGGAATAGTAGGTCAAAACGGAACAGGGAAAAGTACGTTAATTAAACTTTTGCAAAAAGAACTTTTACCCGATAAAGGAACAATCAAATGGCAAAAAAACAGTACCATCGGAACATTAGATCAATACGCAAAAATAGAAGGAGACAAAACCATTTTTGCTTTTTTAAGAACGGCATTTGAACCTCTCTATGAAATAGAAAGAAAATTAAACGAATTATACGAAAAAATGGCTGAAAACTATACCGAAAGCATGATAAATAAAATAGCAGACTACCAAGAAAAATTAACCGAAGAAAACTTTTATGGAATTGATAGCACCATTTTAAAAGTAGCCAGTGGACTAGGAATTCAAGCTATGGGAATGGAAACATTATTAAAAAACTTAAGTGGTGGGCAAAGAGCCAAAGTTATTTTAGCCAAATTATTATTACAACATCCTGATGTTTTACTATTAGATGAACCAACCAACTTTTTAGATAGAGAACACATCGAATGGCTATCTGAATACTTACAAACCTTTTCAGGAGCTTTTATCATTGTATCACATGATCATGAATTCTTAGAAAAGGTAACCACTTGTATTTGCGATATTGAATTTAACACCATCAGAAAATACAAAGGAAATTATTCTAGTTTTCTGAGCCAAAAAGGAGCATTACGTGAAGAATACATCAGACAATATGAATCCCAGCAAAAAGAAATCAAAAAACTAGAAGAATATATTGCCAAAAACAAAGTAAGAGCCTCAACAGCCCAAATGGCAAAAAGTAGAGAAAAGAAACTAGACAAGATGGAAAAATTAGAAAAACCAGCATTTACTTCAAAACCTCATTTTCACTTTCAAAGTATAGAAAGCAGTGTACAAGTTATCTTAGAAGTAAAAGGACTAGAAGTAGGATATAATTATCCACTATTACCAAAAATGAAATTCGACGTTAGAAATGGAGAAAAATTAGTCATCACTGGTTTCAATGGAATGGGAAAATCGACTTTACTCAAAACCATCATGGGAAAAATAAAGCCAATTGCAGGAGAATTTCGTTTTTCAGATACCATCAAGAAAATTGGTTACTATGAACAAGATTTAATCTGGGAAAATCCAAATGATACACCATTAAATTTCATGATGCAACAATTTCCTCACCTAACACAAAAGCAAATCAGGAAACAGTTAGCTGACTGTGCCATCAAAAAAGAACATGTGATACAACCACTAAATACCTTAAGTGGAGGAGAACAAGCAAAAGTAAACTTGAGTAAATTGTCCTTAACCCCTTGTCATTTACTTATTCTCGATGAACCTACCAATCACTTAGATATCGATACCAAAGAAGAATTAAGAAAAGCATTGCAAGAATTTAAAGGAACGGTTATTTTAGTCTCTCACGAAGCTTCATTTTATCGCGATTTAGCAACAAGAGTAGTGAGCATAGAAGAATTATGCTTAAAAAAATGGTAAGGAATAACATTAACCTTATCTTAATGAGCCTTACAAAACTGTAAGGCTGATGTAAGTAAAATCGATGGAAAACGAAATAGAAAAATCGTATACTATAATTAAAAGAAGTAAAATAAGAAAGAAAAGATGTGATTAAAATGAAAAAAGTAATCAAAGTAGTATTAGTTCTTCTCGTCATAATGATAAGCATTGGACTACTATTTGTCCAACAAGGGTATAATATCTATCAAGAAGCCATAAGTGAGATAAGCATAAAAGATAAAATACAAGAAATAAAAAGCAAAGAAAATTATACTCCTATTTCAGAAATGCCATCAATTTATTTAGATGCGGTTACTTCGGTAGAAGACCATCGATTTTATAAGCACTCTGGAATCGACTTAATAGCCATCAGTAGAGCCCTCGTAAATGACATCAAACACATGAGTTTTGTAGAAGGAGGAAGTACCATAACACAACAACTAGCTAAAAATACCTATTTTACCCAAGAAAAGAAAATAGAAAGAAAAATAGCCGAAGTTTTTATGTCATTCCAATACGAAAAAGAATGTAGCAAACAAGAAATATTGGAATTATACCTAAACACAAGTTATTTTGGAAATGGGTATCACACCGTAAAAGAAGCAGCAAAAGGTTATTTTGGCAAAGAACCAAACCAAATGAGTGATGGGGAAAGCATTATGTTAGCAGGAATTCCCAATGCTCCTTCAAACTATAATCCAAAACTAAATCCAGAATTAGCCAAACAAAGGCAAAAACAAGTTATGCAGAAAATGATCAAATATCATAAACTAACAGAAGAACAAGCAAATAAGATTTTAAAATAGTACTGTCAATCAGTTACCAAATTGCCAGATTGGGGACGGGGTAAAAAAGGGTAATTTTACCCTTTTTTACCCCGTCCCCAATCTGGCAATTCGGTAGCATTATTTTTCAATATAGAGCACTTTCGCCAAATAAGGAGTAATTTCTGAAAAGTCATACCAACCAGAGCTTTTACTATCATTTTCTAAACCATTAGGATTAGAAATATAGACCATACCTTGTCCATCAGTAGCTAGTAATACCATATAATGTGAAGCTGTCGTAAAGCGATTATCATTTGGTTTATTCCATAAACAAACTAAAACAGGACGATCACTGTTTAAGTGTTTTTCTAAATACGATTTGCTTAAATGAATATCATCATAATAAAAACCAGAATTAGGAATACCAAAAGTAGAGGCTAATTCTTCCGGTATTTTTTCTCCGTCTAAAACAGGATAATATTTTTTTCTTAAATCATCAGGGGTTATCTTTTTTTGATAGCCACTTAGAATAATTGCCATAGAAGTAATTCCACAACCATTTTCCGCCATGGTTCCACCCCAATAGTCTTTTTGACTCCAAGAAGAGCTGCCATTTTGTTTATATTCACGATATATTTTTTGTTTGGTAGAAGTAAATGTAGTAAAATAACCATCTTGGCCAGATATCTTTTTTTGCCCAACGCCAGAATAATTTGAATTTTGATCTTGTTTAATGACAGGATAAGAAGAGGAAGTTAATACCTTTTCTAGTTTAGTTCCCTGTTCCTCTTTTTGGACAAGATTGATGGTAAATAAAACATAAATAACAATAAGAATGAAAGCCAGTAAAAAAATTCTTCTCCACACCGATTTTTGTTTTTTTATATTTTTTCTTTGCATAACATAATTCCTCCTTTACTTAAGTTCTATTGTACAAGAAAACATAAAAGGGAGTGTTAAGAAATAATGAAAAAAATCTTAACTTTTTCTTACGTTTTCATTTTGAATAGAAAAACCGGAAAAAAGTATGGTATACTATAAACAAAGGATGGATGATCATGAAAATTTTAGTGTTAGATGATGAAAAGGAAATAGCCGATTTAGTAGAAGTGTATTTAAAAAATGAAAATTACGAAGTATATAAGTATTACACACCAGAAGAAGCTATTGAGTGTATCAATACCACAAAACTAGATCTAGCAATTTTAGATATCATGGTAGGGAAAACAAGTGGATTTGAGATTTGCCAAATGATTCGTAAACAAAATTTAACCTTTCCGATTATTTTATTAACCGCCAAGATCGAAGATAAAGATAAAATTACAGGGCTAACCATAGGAGCAGATGATTATATCACGAAACCATTTAATCCATTAGAATTAGTAGCAAGAGTAAAATCAGCCATAAGACGTTACACGAAATACAATGATAGGTCAGAAGAAGAAAATAACCAAATAGAAATCAATGGGCTAACAATTGACCCAGAGAAACATAAATGTTGGCTATACGAAGAAGAAATTGAATTTACCCCTATTGAGTTTGAACTAGTCCTTTATTTAGCGAAAAAAAGAGGTAAAGTTGTTAGCTCAGAAGAATTATTTAAACAAGTTTGGAAAGAAAAATATTTAGATAACAACAATACCGTGATGGTACATATCAGAAGAATTCGAGAAAAACTAAAAGAAGATACAAAACGACCGAAATTCATCAAAACGGTGTGGGGAGTGGGGTACAAAATTGAGTGAGAAAAAAGAATTTAACCAAATCAAAAATGCTATTGCCTTAAAAGCAATAGGAGAAATTATACTAACAACAATTTTGTCTATTATTGTACTAATTATCTTAGGAGATGGAATTCTGAATGATGGTATAGCTGAATCCATAGCAAGTGTAAATCAAGGATTTTACCGTTTTTTAGTGACGAATAAAACAATCGTGATGATCATTCTCTTTGCTATCATTTTTACCATAAATACATTTTTGGTGATTCGTCACACCATGAATCATATGGTAGAAATTTTAAAAGCAACAGATAAAATTTTGAAAAGACCAGAAGAGGAAATCAAACTATCTGGCAACTTAATTAGTATTGAAAATCAATTAAATAAAATACGAATTGATCTAATTACTAGTCAAAATAAAGCAAAAGAATCAGAAGCAAAGAAAAATGATTTAATCATGTATATGGCACATGACTTAAAAACTCCATTAACTTCTGTCATTGGCTATTTAAGCTTATTAACAGAAGAAAAAGAAATCAGTAAACCATTGCAAGAAAAATATCTACACCTAGTATTAAAAAAAGCATTAAGAGTAGAAGAATTAACCAATCAATTTTTTGATATTACCCGCTACAATTTAAGCGATATGCCAATTAACCGTAAAACAATCGATTTAAGTATGCTCCTAGATCAATTAGTAGATGAATGTTACCCTATGCTAACAGAAAGAAACTTAACCTGTCTTATTCAGAAACCAAACCAAGTCATGTATTTAGGAGATGGAGATAAATTAGCAAGAGCCTTTGAAAATTTACTAAAAAATGCGATACATTATAGTTTTGAACAAACAGAAATAAAAATCGAAGTCATACAAAATGAAAAGGACATCAAAATCATTTTTCAAAATCAAGGAGAAAAAATACCAAGTTTCAAATTAGATAAAATTTTTGAAAAATTTTATCGTGCTGATGAATCAAGAACATCCCATACCGGAGGAGCAGGTCTAGGATTAGCCATTACTAAGCAAATCATAGAATTACACCAAGGAACAATTACGGTACAAAATGAAGATGAATGGATTATCTTCACCGTTCAATTGCCAATTTCAGATTTAAGCATTGCCAAATAAAAAAACATTTGGTAGAATTAAGAAAAAGGAGGGAAAAAGATGAATGATCTTGAATGCCTTTGCACAGAAGAATGTGCTAGTGGTTTTAATCCGTTTTGTGAATGCACACTAGAAGAATGTAACTGCCAAGATGTGGCTAATTTAATAGGAGAAAAGAAAAAAGAGACTTTTGAAGAGATAAAAAAGCTAATCAATAGTCAGTACGATATGGAACAAACATGGAATCGTGTTACCAAAAACTGGGATTACGAATATAAATTTAGAAAAGGCGGAAGAACACTTTGTGCATTTTACGTTAAACCAGATAAATTAGGATTTATGATTATTTTTGGGAAAGCAGAAAGAGAAAAGTTCGAATTGGAAAGAAAGAGTTTTTCTTCTACGGTTTGTGAATTATACGATGAAAGCCAAACCTATCATGATGGTAAGTGGATGATGTTGGAACTAACAGATTTATCGTTAAAAAATGATATTGAGCATTTGCTCCATTTGAAACGTAGACCGAATAAAAAGTAAGTGGGAAGAGGACCTGTATAGAATTATCTACATAGGTCCTCTTTAGTTGTCTGAAATTTACGCTATACCTTCCAAGAACTATTAAATTTAGTTCTTTGATAATCTGGGGTCATTTTTACTTACGCCCAAAATTGAAAGAGCATACCAAAGCGTTTTAGGGGGGGTGTCCCTAATTTTAATTTCGCGAGCAATTCGGCTAACCACCTGACAATGAATATCTCTCATCGCTGATTTTGAAAGATATTTCATATTGAAGATTCCATCATAGGCTTTATCTGGTGAAAGCCAGAACTTTTTAGGAATACTACTCTTATAGTATATTCCCTCTTGAATTAAACCACAGACTTTGAAAGAATTTTCATCCCCAGAAAGTAATTGCCGAATAAATTCATCAAGATCATTTTCATTAATTAATTTCATCTTTTTCCCTCCTGATTTTTTATGATAGGTAGATTATATACTGTTTTATGTAAAATTGCAACTTTTCATTTTGAAAAGCAATAAATAGGCTTGATGATTTACCAGCAATATGATAGGATAAAAGAAAATGAATTAAACGAAAGAAGGAATTCAATTGAAAGAAAAAGAACATAAAAAAACAGACTTAATTACCATTCCCAATATAGGAACAAAAATTAAACAAAATTTAATTGCTATAGGAATTAAATGTGTAGAAGACCTAAAAGGAAAAGACCCTGAGGAATTGTATGCACAAGACTGCTTAAAGAAAGGCTTTCAGGAAGATAGATGTTTACTCTATGTGTTTCGTATGGCAGTATATTATGCTGAACATCAAAAGCAAGAATATGAACCAGAAAAATTAAAATGGTGGTATTGGAAAGATAATAATTAATATATTCCGGAGGAGTACCAGAACTAAAAGAAGATGATATTTTTAGAACGTATATACCACTTTCAATTAGTAAAGGAGTCGAACAAGTAAATGATGAAGAAAAAAACAAAGAAAATGTAAATGTCGGTGTAAATGTCGGTGTAAATAGAACACAAAGAAAAATCATAAAATTAATGCAAGAAAATAACTTTATTACGCAAAAAGAGATAGCACAAAAATTAAAGACCACAGTAAGAACGGTAGAAAGAAACATAAACCTATTGAAAGAAAAGGAGATAATACAAAGAAAAGGTGCAGATAAAAACGGATATTGGAAAATCAATAGCCATTAACACAAAAGTAGAACTAAAAAAATTTCCATAATGTGAACGAAATAACTTGTCAAATAACCAAATACATGATATAATTTAACCATCAGATAAATATTTGAACAAAAATACACCAAATAAGAGGAACCTATGGAAGAAAAAATAAAAGAAATCATCGAAAATAAAAAGAAAACCTATCTTTATTTAGAAGAGATAGAAACCATAATCAATCAACCAATAAGCTATTTACAAGAAGTTAACCTTGTCAAAGAGCTTACTAAAGATGGAATCATAAAACCAGTTCGGAAAACAAACGAATGGTAAAATTCCATCTCTTTTTTTAAAATACAGAATAGTAAAGCAGTCAGATACTTCAGCAGTAAACAAAAATGAAATAAAAACCTTACACCATACTCTTGCGATTGAAAAGTATTTAGCTCACCCACAAATATACCAAAAACATCGTCATTTACTCCTACCACTAAATGAATTCTTAACCATGTATTCAGAAGAGTTACACACCCCACTAGCCAAAAACGAAAGAGCGTACCAAATTTGGAATGATGAAAAAATACTTGACAACTCATTATGCAAAAGCATGATCAAATGGAATGAACTAGAAAAAATGTTAAATTACTATTTAACACCAGAACCATTTTTTGATTATCTTCATACCAAAAAAGAAAAGATGACAATGTTAATCATAGAAAATAAAGATACTTGGTATACCATGAGAAAAATCATGAATGAGCAAAAAGGAGAATGTTATTTAGGTTCCCAAGAAATAGATGGACTAATTTATGGCGAAGGAAACAAAATAACCAAACCTCAAGCACTAGAAGAATATGAAGAAAAAATCTTACAGCGAAAATGCCAATTTTTATATTGGGGAGATTTAGATTACACCCGGAATTGAACTATTTGAGCGAGTTATCAAAGAAAATAAGAACGCATCTATCTTGCTCTATACTTCTCTTTACGAAAAAATGATAGAACAAAAAAACATAGAAAACTTAGGAAAAATCAAAAAGCAGCAAAATAAAAACATAGAGATGAAAAATTTCCTACAACACTTTTCACCCGAACTGCAGGAAAAAATCAACTGTATTTTAGCACAAAACTGTTATATCCCCCAAGAAATCATCAATGCAGCTAAATTAAACCAATGGATCAAAGAAAAAAGGAATTAAAAAGGATGGAAGAATATTTACAAGGTTTTGAAAAACGTATGGAATTTTTTGCTATCATTGAATCCATAGCAAAAAGAAGAAATAAATCAGAAAAAATAGAAAGTCTATTTGAAGAAAATCAATTAGACAATATCATCATGTCTGTTTTAGTATACATCATGGAAATTACTCTTACCGAAGAAAAAGAATGTACATTAGAAAGTATCATTCAATTCGTCAGAGAAATTTTACCTTATTATGGAAAATCATTCTCCATTCAAGAAACAGAAGAAATCACCAGATACATCGTAAAAGACATTTTGCAAAACAAAGGAACAGTTCGTGAATACCAAGTCATGGACTACACCAAAGGAAAAAAAGAAATTTCCATTCGATTAGTAGCCGATAAAATCAATCATGACAATAAAATAGTCTATGAACTAAGCAAACAAGGATATGATTTTCTGTTTCGAACCAAAGAAGTAGAAGATGAATTAGGATTTGAAATAGAAGAAATCAAACTAAAAATGTTAATCAAAAAGAAAAATTACCAAGGAGCCATTAAACAAAGCAAAGAATTAATTAGAAGGTTAATCAATCGAAAAATAGAATTTTCCCAATTTGAAACTAAGTTAAAAAACAATATCAATGAGATATCTGATGCCGAATACGAAAGGCTAGTAAACAACATGAACCTATTAATTCAAGAAGAATACGAAGAAATGAGCAGTATTGATGAACTAATCACCAAATCAAAAGAACGTCTAGAAGAGGAAGAAAAACAAAATATGGTATTAGACGAGAAAATGCAAAAAGCCAAAAAAGATGTTTATACCATTGCCAAAAACGTAAAAATGGCGTTAAGATACCAACGCCAACTACTTACCCAATCACAAAACTTAAAAAAATTATATTTACAAATTTTAGAAGATTCCATTCAGTTTACCCAAAAGAAAAGATATGACTTTGAAAAAGAAATCATCAGCCCATTAGAAAAAGTAGAAATAAGAAACATAAAAGATATTAAACAAATCTATGAAAAATTAGTAACCCCATTATATCTAGCAAGTAGCCCTAAACAGTTAAACCTAAATTTATTTTATGATAACCAATCCAAAATCAAAGAACAAGAAGAAGACTATCAAATAGAGCAAGAAGAATACGAAGACAATGCTAAACAACTAGAAGAAAACAGAAGAAAAAATGAATTAGACGTAAAATTAATTGAAGGACTATTTTTCTATGCAGAACAAAACCAATCAACCTTCACTTTTTCAGAATGGTTTACCCAATTAGACGAAGAAACAAAAAACGAAGCAACACTAAACAAAAGAATATTTTTAATTATGCTAAAACTATATGAAATCCAAACCATCTCCATCCAAGAATTTCTAGCCGAAGAAGCCATCAGCCAAGAAGGAAATGGAGAATTCGACTTATCGTATTGTTTATATGAACTATTAATCATAAAAAAACGAAAGTTTACCTTTGATCGTTTAAGCTTAGAAAAAACAGACACCATTTTTTATTACGAACTACCACAAGAAGACGAAGAAAAAGTAGAAAAAATAGAAATGAATGACCTAAAACTAGCAATAGGAGGAAAAGAAGATGGAACAAGCATTGCAGATTTATAAAAAATTAGTAGAAACAGGAGAAATTAGCAGAAAAGAAGATAAAGAACTCTATCAAGCTTATAGTGAAGAGCCAGAAATAAGAATGATTTTAGATAAATTTGAAGAAGAACTCGAATTTAAAATTGTCGTAACGCCAGAAACATTATATTTAGTACCTAATCTTGAAAACAAAATACTCGGCTTTTCCCTTCGTGAAATAAGAGAGTCTATTCGTTCAGATGCAAAATTAATCGACACCTTTCTTCTATGCTATATCATTATGTTTATTCTCTATCTGTTTTATGGCGGGAAAAATAATGATCCAAAACAAGCCGACTTTTTACAAATAAAAGACATCATTCATCAGCTAGACCAACGATTTGAGCAAGTAGATGAAGATGTAGAAGACCTATTAGAAGAAGATTATTCCATTAATTTTAAAAACATTGCCAATGAATGGAAAGCAAAACCCATTGATGGAGAAAAACGTAACACACGAAAATATATGGTAAAAAAAGCCTGCAACATACTAGAAAAAGAAAAACTAATCTTTTTCCCTAGGGGAGAAGAGGACACAGAAATACGCCCAAAAGAAAAGCTAGATAGTCTGATGAGATATTATTATTTATTAGAAGACAGAATCAAAGAAATCAACCAAATATTCCAGATAGGAGATGAAGAAAATGCCTAAAATCAATCGAATGAGAATAGCCAACATCCAATACGATGGAAAAGTGATCAAAGATCTTCTGTTAAACTGTTATGGGGGAGAAAACGTATTAATCAACTTAGCCAATGGAGGAGGAAAAAGTGTATTAGTACAATTATTGCAACAACCACTTTTACCAGAAAGTAAAATTCATGGAAGAGAGATCTACAGTTACTTATCGTATTTTTACCAACGAATGGAAAGTATTAGCGAAAATGAATGAAAATGAAGGTGGAGTAGACGAACTATTCAAAGATTGCAAAACATCAGATAGTTTAATCAATAAATGGATTTTAAAAGTGATCTCAGACGGAAGTGAAATTGAAAGTAAGGAATTAAAAGAAATGTTTTCTAGTTTAATGGAAGAAATCATTGAACAAGAAGAAAACATAACCCAAAAAGAGATATTCGAAGAATTTAAAAGTATCATTGAAAAATACGAAGATTCCTTAAAACAATTATTAGAAAAATTAGAAGAAGAAAAAACCGTACAAAATGATATTTATGGAATATATCTCACCTTAAAACGATTAAGCAAAGAAAACCAAAATAAGATAGAAGAGATAGAAAAACAAGTAATAGAGTATAACAACCAATTAGAAGAAATCAATTACGAAGAATTATCAGAAGAATATTATCATCATTGTCAGGATTTAGAGGTGTTACAAGAACAAAAAGAGCAAATATCCCAAGAACTAGATTGGCAAAAAAACGCGTTAGAAAAAGCAAAACATACCTATCGCATCCAAAAAGCAGCCTATCTTTACCAAAAAGAGAAAAAAGAAGAAAATGAATTAAAAGCCTTGGAATTAGCAAGAGAAAACTTAGAAAATCAAGGAAACAAGGATACACAATTACTCTCCATTGAATATACACTACAAGAAAAGTATAAAGAAAAAGGAGAAAGCTTAAGTCAAGAAGTAGAAAAATTACAAGAAGAAGAAAAGCAAACCAAAAAACAAATCAAAGAAGAAAAAGAAAAACAAAATGAAAATCAAGAAAGACTAAAAAAACTCTCATTAACAAGAGGAACCTTGCAAGAACAAATTAGCCAGTTTGAAAAAAAGAAAAAGAACTATGGGATAAAATGGGAATATCGTTAACCAGAAACTTATTAAATGAGTTAGAGGATAAAGAAATCAATACGATAAAAGCCAATTGGCATACCCAAATTATCTCACATGAAGAGCAAATAAAAGAAAATCAAGAGAAAAGGCAAAAGAACATACTAGAGATAGAAGAAATGGATAAACAAGAAGACAAAATGCGAAACGAACTAGAAGAACTAACACAAGAAATGACGAAAAATAATTTAGCTTACCAAGAATTTCAAAAACAAGAAAAAACAATAAAAGAAATCCTACGATTTCACCATATACCAGAAAGCAATATCTTCCAAAAAGACGAAAACCACACGATTTTGCAAGAGAAAAAGTGGGAAATGAACCGAAAAATAGAATCTTGTACAAGGCAGATAGAGCAAATTAAACAATATCTGTTAGACATCGAACAAGGGGGAATACATACCTCTCATGAAATGAGAGAAATGCTAAAAAAAGCACAAATTGATTTTATTACGGGAGAAGATTACCTAAGAGAGCAAAACGAAGAATACCAAAAAGAATTATTAAGTAAAAACCCATTGCTACCCTATTGTTATATAGTAACACAAGAAGAATTAGAACGAATTAAACAATTAGAAATGAAAGAAGAAACTGACAAACTAACCCTCATCATAACTTATCAAGGAATCGACAAACCATTAACCCAAGAAAAGCGAATGGTACAATGGGAAGAAATGTATTTTTTAAACCTTTACCATCAAGATTGTTTTTTTAGTAGAGCAAAAGAATACCAAAAAAAATTACAACATCAGTTAGAAACATTACAAAAACGAAAAAAAGAGCAAGAAGAAGAGTTATCTACACTAGAAAAGCATATTCATGAGCTAGATAGGTTTACTTACCAAGAAAAAGACAAAAAGAAAAGGGAAGAAATGATTGTATTTTTCGAAAGAGAAATAGAAAAGAAAAAAGAAGAAATAGCAACAGGAAGAAAACAAAAAGAAGAGTGGCAAAAAGAAAATGAAAGCAGACAATTAATCATAGAAGAAGAAAAACAAAAACTGCAAGAAAAAAGAAAAGAAGAAAGCCAATTTTTAGATTACCTAACAGAAAACGAAATTTACTGCCAAAGGAAGCAAGAAGAAGAAAAGGCATTACTAGAAACAGCAAGAAGAGAAGAAGAAATCATTCAGGTAGAAAGAAACTTAGAAGAGTTAGAAACAATTCTTAGGGTAAAACTAACACAAATCAGACAAACGCAAGAACAATTAACTAACATACAGAAGAAACAAGTTAACATTCCTCACCGAGAAAATCAAGAAATGTTACCAGACTCGATAGAAGAACTAGAAGCAAAATATGAACAGTTAACCATAAAATACGATCAAGACAGAAAACAAATACAAAAAGAGATCAGTACTTGTCAAGAAAGAAAATTAGAGTGGGAAAGAGAACGTAAAAAACAATATGGAGATTTATCCTTTGACGAGTATGCCTTACTAACCTATGCCGAAGAATTAGAAGATTTAGCCAAAGAACAACAAGAAGAAGCGGAAAAAGTATTACAAGAAAAATTAGACGAAATGAACAAAATTCAAACTGAGTATACCAGAAAAAGCACACAACTTCAAAATGTAAATGAGAACTTAAAAAAACTAGGAAAGTTAGAGCCTATTTCTGCCAGTCAAATTAAAGGTAAATACCAAAAACGAAGAGAAGAAATCAAAGCCAACCAAATAGCAAGCGAAAAACAGAAAGGAGAACTACAAGAACAAAACATAACTTGGCAAAAGCAAATTAATCATATTGAACGTACAGTTGAAGTAGAAAACATAGGAGAAGAAATAGAGGAAAAACCAGTAGAAGGAATTGAGCTCATTTCTCACTTAAAAAAATATAAGCAGTTACAACAAGAAAACAGAGAAAATAAAGATGATGTGTTTAAAAAACAACTAGAAATAAACAACCATTATAAGGCAAAACATAGAATTTTGAGTACATTTTTAGAAACCATCACCCTAAACAATGCAGAAGGAGAGTTTGACGATTTTTATTACCTTTATGAAAAACTAGTCAATTGCTTAGAAAAATTGACTGAATACATTCATGTGTTAGCACTATCCTTACAAAACATCGAGCAAGATAAGAAAAATATCTTACAACATGCAGTAAGGCAAGGAATCATGTTATACCAAGAAATGAAGGCTATTTCTGATTCTTCTAAAATACGAATAGGAGAAAGATATATCCAAATATTGAAAATAGAAATTCCTTCAGAACTAAATGAGCAGGTAGAACAAAGAATAGAAAACCACATTCAGTATTGCATACAAACTCTACGTGAAGAATGCCAGAAAAGTGAAGATAAGAAAAAAACAATTGACAACCGTATTGCTGTTTTGTTATCTGATCGTCAGCTTTTAAATTTAACACTAGATTGCGAAACCATAAAAGTCAAATTATACAAATTTGATATTCAACACAGAAATAGTGGGCTAAGGCAATGGGAAGAAGTAATTGTAGGAAATTCAGGAGGACAACGCTTTATTGCTTGTTTTGCTTTACTCTCAGCACTCATTGAATACACCAGAAAAAAAGAATTAGAAGCAAGAGGAGAAAAAGAAAACCAAGAAAGTAGCAAAGTATTTATTTTAGACAATCCTTTTGGAAAAACATCATCAAGTCACTTATTAGAGCCTATGATGGAAATATCCAAAAAGTTTAATATCCAGATGATCTGTTTATCTGACTTAAGCCAAAGTTCCATTACGGATAAATTCACTTTGATTTATCAATTAGCTTTACGAGGAAGCAAATACACCAATAAAAGTTTCTTAAATTTGGAAAAGACAAGAATTAACGGAGAAGTCAATATGGATGCTTCACTAGAACAAGTTTATTTAAGAAATTATCTAGAACAAATAAGCTTTTTACCATAAAAATAAAATGCCTGATTCTCCTAGCATGACACGAGATTTTTTGAAAAAGTACGAGTTACCTATGCTGGCTCACATAACGGAAAAGGAAAAATTGTATTTTATGTTGGAATTATTTGATGAGTATCCGCTTTTGCTACAAAATTAAGGAAAACCTCATTTTTTACTTTTTTATCATTTTAAGAAAATACTGCTTACAAACGTACAACAAACTGATAAAATTGTAGTACATTTGTAATGGTAACTAAATATGTATACCAAATGAAATCATTTATATTTAGGAATCATTGTGGGCGAAAAAAAACGAAAGCAAAATTAAGAGAACGTTGAAATATCAACGATTTTTACTTTGCTATAAGCTGATATTACGATGAATTGTGGGCGAAACAAAACGAATAAAAACAATTTATTTGCAAAAAGGCTACACAAATAAAAAATAATATGATACAATAATCCTCGAAAACAAAGAGAAGAATAAAGGAGGAAACAGTCATGTCAGGACATTCAAAATGGGCCAACATTCAAGCCAAGAAAGGAAAAACAGATGCAGCGAGAGGAAAAATCTTCACCAAATTAGGAAGAGAATTATTAATCGCTGTCAAACAAGGAGGACCAGACCCAGCGGGAAACTCAAAATTAAAAGACGTTATCGCCAAATGCAAAGCAGCCAATATGCCAAATGATACCATCAACAACGCCATAAAAAAAGCATCAGGAGCAGGAAATGCTGATAATTACGAAGAAATTGTATATGAAGGATACGGACCAAACGGAGTAGCCGTCATTGTAGAAGCAGCAACAGACAACAAAAACAGAACAGCTGCCGATGTTAGGCACGTTTTTGACAAAGCAGGAGGAAACTTAGGAACAAGTGGATGCGTATCTTACTTATTTAATAAAAAAGGAGTTATTATCATCGAAAAAGATTCTACAGATAAAGACGAAGATGAATTAATGATGATTGCACTAGAAGCGGGAGCAGAAGACTTTTCCGCAGAAGAAGAAATCTACCAAATCATCACAGATCCTTCCGATTTTTCACCAGTTCGTGAAAAATTAGAAGAAGAGGGCTTAAGCTTCTTAGAGGCATCTGTGCAAATGGTACCAACCACAACCGTTAGCTTAGACGAAAAAGGAACCGAAAAAATGGAACGTTTGTTAGAACGTTTAGACGAACTAGATGATGTATCTAATGTATATCATAATTGGGAAGAATAAAAGGAAAAAGAAGGGGATGCCAATGAAAACAAAAAAATTAAAAACAATGATCATCATTTGTATCATACTGATTATTTTACTCTTAATCGGAGGATTTGTTTATACGTACTTTTTCACCGATATGTGGAAAAACAATAAACAACTATTTTTTCAGTATGCAGGGCAAATGATAACCAGTGAAAATGAAGAAACAGCCAATGAGTGGGACAATTATTTTGAAAAAAAGAATACTGTCGCCTATACCGATCAGGGATCATTTAAAACAAAAGTTAAAATGCCTGGAATGGAACAAGAACTAAAAGGGATTAATGACCTTTCCATCAATTTTAACGGGAAAGCTAATGTTTCTAAAAATCAATCAGAACAAACAATCAAAATTGCGTACGCACCAAATGTAGTATTTCCATTTACTTATCGTCAAGATAATGACAAATTTGGACTTCAAACAGAGTATATTGGTAAAAAATATATTACGGTGCAAAATAAAAATTTACCAGACTTATGTGAAAAATTAGGGTTAAATAGTGAAGGTATCCCAAACAAAATAGAATGGAATACCGCAAACAGTCAAACCTCAAACGGAATAGTATTTACAGAAGAAGAAAAGCAACAATTGATCAATCGTTATCAGCCAATTCTTGATGAACAATTACCAGTAGAATTATTCACTAAAAATAAAACAGACGACAAGACAACGTATTCACTGACACTAACATCAGACAAAATAAAATCATTACTAGTAGCATTATTAACATCAGCCAAAGAAGATCAGATGTTACTTAGCAAAATAAACAACTTTTTGGACGAAATACAGAGTGTAGAGAAAGCAAGTAAAGGAACTTCAAGCAGAAACAACAATTTGATGAAAATAGAAGCAAGTGACATTGAAGAAATAATCAATCAAATAAGTAAGCAAACCATACCTGACTTAACCATAAACGTTATTAAGCAAGCTAATTCATCCATTCAAATGGTTATCGAAAACGAAGATTTTTCCATTACGTTTACCACTCAAAATACAGCAGAAAAAATGACATATGAAGCCAAAATAAATGTCAAACAAAAAGAAAATACAGCAGAAATAGTATTAGCAGCACAATTCCAAAATCAAGGTAATTGGGAAAAAGTAACAGAAAATTACACCGTTCAGATGGCCATGACAAGTAATGGTCATGAAGTAGGATATCATTATCAACTAGAAAACACCATTTCCTTTGATTCTTCTACTACAATTGACTCATTAACAAAAGATAATACTATGTTACTAAATGAGTTAGAATCAGAACAACTTCAAAATTTCCTAGCGGCAGCAGGAAATCGCATTATGGAAATAAATCGTTCACAGATGGAAGAATTAGGTTTAGAAGAAAGCGAAAACCCTTTACTTTACGTTAATCCTGTAACAGGCTTAGGACTAATGTTATATAATCAAACATCAAGTTCAATGACGAATAATAGTTCAGACGAACTAGATCAATCAGATCAGTTAAATGAGGTAGGAAAAACAGCCTTCAATCAAAAATTCCAAAAATATGAAGGAAGAATAAAAGGATCTTTGGTAAAATCCATGATTCAAGAAGTAAACCAAAACAATGAAAATTTCGATAGTCCATACATCATTAACGTTTATTATCACGATGAAATAGTAGATAATGAAGCAGAGATCAACGCAAGTCGAACCTATACAGTAACACTTGAAAAAGATGAACAAGAAGGAGTAGTTGATGCCATTATCCTTACTGATTAGTAATAAGAAAAGTGATTAATAGAAAGTTAAAAACAATAGTTACTTAAAGCTAAACTAAACAAAATCATTACCCGAATAATAAAAGAATTGAATAAAGTAGTTCTATTTTATGAAAAAAAGCATATGGTATACCATATGCTTTTTTTCGTATTCATAAATTCAAAAAAAGTGAAAGGAGAAAAATGGATCAATTTGAAGAAATTATTAATTATTTTCCTTATTCAGTTCGCTCAATCTTATTAGAAGTAAAGGACAAGCAAAGTAACTTACTTCCCTTATTACAAGAAATAAGAATTCGTACCCAAAGACCAATTATCCTAAAAACCAGACAAGCTGATGCCATAGTAAATTATTGCATATCCCAACAAGAAATCTTACAAACCATAGAACGTCTATGTGAGAATTCCATTTATGCTTATCAAAATCAAATTTGTGAAGGTTTCTTAACCATCAAAGGAGGGCATCGTATTCGGCATAACAGGATCATGTATCCTAGAAAAAGGAAAAATTATCAACATAAAATATATCTCTAGCCTAAACTTTCGAATCGCCAGAGAAGTAAAAGGCTGTTGTTTAAAAGTACTACCCCAAATCATTCAAAACAATCAAGTAGCCAATACCCTGATCGTATCTCCTCCGGGAAAAGGAAAAACAACCATACTGCGAGATCTTATCCGCATGATCAGTGATGGAATACCCGAATATCAATTCACTCGGAAAAACCTGTGGAGTAGTTGATGAAAGAGGAGAAATTGCTGCCTGTTTCAAAGGAATTCCTCAAAACGACATAGGAATACGAACAGACGTAATCGAAAACGTTGATAAAGCACAAGGTCTCCGTATGCTAATACGCTCAATGGCGCCAGAAGTAGTTGCTTGTGATGAAATCGGAAACGAGCAAGACATAGAAGCCATAAAACAAGCCTTCCATTCAGGAGTAAAGGGGATTTTTACCATGCACGGAAAAAACTTAGAAGACATCAAAAGCCATTCTCCTGTTAACAACCTAATTGAATCCCATCTGATTGAAAAAATAATTTTCTTAGAAGGATAATTGGGTACAATTTATTTTTATCTTTTGTTCTATTTTGGTAAAGCAAGCATATAATAAGGTAAGAAAACGGACAAGTTGCACTAGAAGGGTAAGACCATTAGCACAAAAATGCTCAGGGTAGGGTCTGCCCATTATAGAGCAAAGGAGGTTAAGTTTATGCAACTAATCAAATTTATTTTACTTGGACTAGTATTTCTTGGATCTATGCTCGTAGGGAAAATGGCAGCCCAAAAATATCGCTATCGTGTACTTCAATTAGAAGACATGAGAAATGCGTTAACGATACTAAAAACAAAAATCAAATATACCTATGAACCTATTCCTGAAATTTTTCAAGAAATAAGTAAGAATATGTCACCAAATATGGCCTCTGTTTTTCATAAGACCAATGATTTATTAGAGGCAGAGTCAATTGGTGTAGCTTGGGAAAGGGCGATTGATGAAACTGATCTCAATCTAAATGGAGAAGATAAACAGGCAATAAAAACGTTGTCAAAATTGTTACGGTATGACTGATGTAGATGGACAAATGAGCCAAATTGAAGTAACAGAAGAATTTTTAAGTAAACAAATCAAACAAGCAAGAGAGGAAAAGCAAAAAAATGAAAAACTCTATCAAAAGTTGGGAACAACGATTGGTTTAGCTCTTGTTATTTTATTGATTTAAAGGAAGAAAACCAAAGGATGAAAAATAATTTTCATCCAACCAGTCTAGGTAAGCTTTAGGTGTTTACCAATATGAAGAAAGGGGAAAATGTTGGCTTTTCAAGTTAACATAGGCTAGAAAAGATGGATATTAATTTATTGTTTAAAATTGCAGCAATTGGAATTCTGGTAGCAGTATTACACCAAGTGTTAGTAAGGGCAGGAAGAGAAGATCAAGCCATGATGACTACATTAGCTGGTCTGGTTATTGTTCTTACTATGGTAATTAAAGAAATCAGTGGATTGTTTGATACAGTAAGAACAATTTTTAATCTATAACATAAAGATGTGGTTGAAAAATAATTTCCACCCATCTAGCTTTAGGTAAGCTAAAAATTTACCAATTTGGGAAAAGGAGAATGGGTTGATTTAAAAAAATCAACCTATACTAAGAAAATGGAAGTTATTAAAATTATTGGAGTAGCTTTAATTGGTTTAATTATTATTATTTTATTAAAACAATATAGACCAGAATTTGCGATATACGTCAGTTTATTGGTAGGAGTATTGATTCTTGTTTTGGTCATGGACAAGTTAAGTGGAATCATGAACTTAATTCAGACGATTGCCAATAAAAGTTCAATTAACATGGGATTTATTAGTTTACTTATTAAAATTACAGGAATTGCTTTTTTATCTGAATTTGCCGTCAGTATCTGTCGAGATTCAGGAGAGGGGGCTATTGCAAGCAAAATAGAAATCGGAAGTAAAATTGTGATTGTGGCTATGGCGGTTCCTATTTTGTCGAGCTTGCTGGAATTAATTGTTAAAATATTACCTTAAGTTGCTATTTAACCTTCAATGGTAGGGCTGTTTTAAAAAACCTTAGTCTCTATACGTCAAAGCCTGTTATCGGTTTTTCAGATTGACGGAGTTAAAGGGGAACTAATGAAAAATAAGAGAAAATAAAATAGCAAATGGGTAAAAAATTAGAAGGGGGAAGAGAAGAATGTGAAAATGAATGATCGAAATAAACAAAAATATTCTTTGGGCAGTTTAGGAATTTTTGTTATGTGCTTTATTTTGCTAGCATTGATCGTTATTCCCCTTCCTTCTTTAGCTGCTGATACGCCAAATACGAAAACAGATATATCTTGGGAGGAGGAACTTAGCAATCAACAAACGTCTTTCGGCATTAGTGATTTTATTGAAAATGCTGAAGAATATTCCGGAGAATTTTTTGAAGGAATGGATCTACAAGAATTATTAAATTCAGCGATTAAGGGCGAAGTAGATAATAATTCCCTTATGCAAAAAGCATTTGGATTACTAGGAAATGAAGTCCAGCTAGGAATAAAAAGTTTAATTAGTATATTAGCCATTATTATGATTCATAGCATATTAAAATCAGTAAGTGAAAACTTAGAAAATGATACCATAGCTAAATTGATTTTTTATGTGCAATACATAGCCATTGTTACCGTTATTATGAGCAATTTCTCTGATATTATCACTATGGTTAAAGATACCGCAGGAAATTTAGTAGGATTCATGAATTGCTTAGTCCCTTTATTAATTTCTCTGATGCTATATACGGGAAGTATTACTACTAGTGGAGTATTAGAACCAATCATCTTGTTTATGATTAATTTAATCGGAAATTTAATGGAAAATATTCTTATTCCCCTTACCTTATTGATCGCAGCTTTCACGATAGTATCGAAAATTTCTGATCAAATTCAATTAGATAAAATTTCAAAATTCTTAAAATCTGGAGTAGTCTGGTTTCTAGGAATAATTCTTACTATTTTTGTAGGAGTCATTTCACTAGAAGGAACACTTTCTAGTAGTGTAGATGGAATTACCGCTAAAACAACAAAAGCCATAGTTAGTAGTGCTGTACCAGTAGTGGGAAAAATCCTAGGAGATGCAGTCGACACCGTACTAGGATGTGGAATTATCCTGAAAAATGCAATCAGTTTTATCGGTGTTATTGTTGTTATTGGAATTTGTATTTTGCCTATTTTAAAATTAGGGATTCTAACCATATCCTATAAGCTGGTGGCAAGCCTATGTGAACCAATTGCTGACAAAAAAATCGTATCACTACTTGATCAAATGGGTGACATTTTCAAGATTTTGCTAGCCATATTAACATCTATATCTGTTATGGTCATCATTGGGACAACTCTTGTCATCAAAATGTCAAACAGTGGAATGATGTATCGCTAGAAAAATATCCAAAACGTACCCGTCCCCCCATTGGACAAAAAAGAGTGATGTACCCGTCCCCAATTGGACAAAAAAGGAGTGAAATAAAGTTGATTGAACTAATTAGTGGATGGGCGAAAAATATCGTATTTGTCGTTATCGTCCTATCTATTTTAGAAATGCTTCTTCCCCAAAATAAAATAAAAAAATACGTTAAAATGATTATGGGACTGTTTTTACTTTTTCAGATTTTATCTCCACTCATTCAAAATAAGGAGCAAGTTAGTTTAGCCAATTGGGAAGAAATTTGGCAAGGAAATACATTATTAACCAGTTCAAACACAAGGCAAGAAACAGATCAAACTTCCATGGATAATCGATTACAACAAATTTATCAAGAAGAATTAGAAAAAGATATTGTACAGAAAATAGAAGAAAAAGGATATGAAGTAACTAGCTGCCAAGTAAAAACTAAACTAAATTTAACCAAGCAACAAGAAGTAAGCCAAAAAACAAATGCAGGATCTGACAATGGAATAGAAAAAATTATACTTGGGCTAAAAAAGGCAGAGACAAACGAAGAAAAAAGCACAAATGATAAACAAACACAAAAAGAACAAACCAAAGAAGAAACATCAACTAAATCAGAAAAAAGTACAGAAAATAAACTAATAGAAGAAATTCAAAAAATAAAAAAAGTAGAAATTGGAGAAACAAAAGAAACACAAACCAAAGAAGGAAATCAAGCAAAATCAGAAAAAAACAAAACAACCTTAAGTCAAGCAGACATTCAAAACATAAAAAAATTCTTAATAGAAGAATATGAGGTGAAAGAATCATGTTTAAAAATCAATGGAAAAAATTAATAGGGGAAGAAGGAGAAGCAGGCAATCAAAAACAAAAGAAAAAAATGGAAAATATAGTATTTTTAGTGGTCATCATCATTATTACCATAGTAGCCATCAACTTTATTTGGAATGACAAAAAAGAAACTAAATCGACTCCCTCAAACACAGCCGGAAAACAACTAGCCAGCCGGAAATCGGAAGTCGGTAGCCAAATTAGCCGGACAAAGTCGGTCAAAGCACTTCTAATTCAGGAGAAAACAGCTCTTCCTTGCAACAAGAAAACAATAATGTACCAATCGAACAAAATCTCCAAAACATCTTAAGCAAAATTCAAGGAGTAGGAGAAGTACAAGTATATGTACGATGTAGTGAATCAAGCGAAGTAGTAGCCATGTACAACGAAAACGCCAAATCAAGTACAACAGAAGAAACAGACACCTCAGGGGGGGTAAGAAAAATCCAAGAAAGTGACAGCCAAAGAGACATTATCTATCAAGAAAAAGACGGAATCAAAGAACCCATGACCAAAAAAGTCATCGAACCCAAAATTGAAGGAGCAATCATCACCGCCAAAGGAGCAAGCAATCCAGAAATCAAAACCAATATCATCCAAGCGGTAGAAGCAGTAACAGGACTTGCTACTCACAAAATCCAAGTCTTTGAAATGCAATAATTACCTTTTTGGGGACGGGGTAATTTTTGGCAAAATTACCCATATTAGGGACAGGTTAAAATTTCAAAATTGGAACTTATAGTTCTTTAAAGAGTTACTTGAATAGATAATAAACCTGTCCCTAAAACGAAGAAAACTTCTTTCTAGGGACGGTTCTCAAAACGAAAAAAACTTCCCTTTGAGAACCGTCCCCAAAAAGAAAAAAAGGAGAGTATCATGAAATTTTTAAAGAAAAATCAAATTATTTTGTATGTCATTGCCTTAATGTTGGTCACGGCTGGATATTTGAATTATAGTACAAGTAATCCAGATAGTAGTATGCAAGTGAGCACTGACCCAGAAGAACTTGCTGGCGTTGGTAATTTAGGTGATGCACAGTTAGTGAATAGTAATATTACTGGTGAAAATAAAAATTTGGTTGATGATAAAACTAATTCATCTATTGCGGAGAAAAATCAGATAAACGAGAATGATAGTAAAAATCAAAATCAAATGGCAAGTACTAAGGAAAATCGAGTAACAGATAATCTAGGAAATACCACAAATGGTACCGAAGATGCCAAAAATAAAACAGTTTCAACAAGTAGTAGTACGACAAAAGATGATTATTTTGTGACTTCAAAATTAGAAAGGGATACGATGTATTCTCAGATGTTAGAAACATATGAGAAAGTTTTGAATAGTTCAAATTCATTAGAAACGCAAAAACAAACTGCGACTAATGAGATTACTCAAATTAATAAAACGAAAAACAGCATTATGATTTGTGAAAATTTAATTAAGACAAAAGGGTTTGAACAAAATATTGTATTTGTTAATGGAGAAAGTGTTAGTGTTATTATCGGAGCTCAAGAGATTAAACCAGAAGAAGTGGCTCAAATTCAAAATATTGTGTCGAGAGAATTGTCTTGTAAGGCAGAAAATATTCATATTGCAACCAAATAAAAGGGTACACTTAGGCTATGTGTTCTACTAAATGTTTAATGTATGTGCCAATTTCTTCATTGGATAGAGCTAATTCATCAATCAGTTTTTTCATGACGTCTCTACGTGGCATATCTTCTTCATGGTCAATTCGGATATATTGTCTTAAACTTATGCCTAGTTTTTCAGCCATTTGCTCTTGGGTGAGTTTTTTGTCTCTACGTTTCTCCTTTATCATAGTTCCACCTTAATTATAGAATATTTCTTTTTTTATTATGGCATAAAGAAAGGAAAGTTGGTATTGACATTTTATGTCAGGTGATCTAGTAGATAGCGTTCATAGATAGTTGAAGATGGTCACTCCGTGAAAGATAACAAGTTGTAACATAAAGTACAAGATTTTTATGAAAAATACTTGTACTTTTTTTCATTTCCCGATATAATAGGAATACCATTAAAAGGAGGAAATAATAATATGTCATTTATTGAAACAATTAAACAAAGAGCCAAGCAAGATAAGAAAACGATTGTCCTTCCAGAAGCTGAAGACATAAGAACATTAGAAGCAACGCAAATGGTTATGCAAGAAGGATATGCCAACATTGTATTAATTGGAGACCAAAAGAAAATCGAAGAAAAAGCAAAAACAAATGGTATTTCATTAGAAGGAGCTAACATTGTAGACCCATTAACTTGTGCTAAGAAAGAAGAATATAGTAACCTTCTTTATGAACTAAGAAAACACAAAGGGATGACCAGAGAAAAAGCGCAAGAATTAGTTCAAGATCCAGTCTATTTTGGAATGTTAATGGTCAAAGATGAAACTTCGGGAGTGGATGGGCTAGTATCGGGAGCTATTCATTCTACTTCTGATACATTAAGACCGGCATTACAAATTTTAAAGACAGCTCCCAATACCAAGTTAGTTTCTGCTTTTTTTGTTATGGTGGTACCAGATTGTGAACTAGGAGAAAAGGGAACTTTTATCTTTGGAGATAGTGGGTTAAATGAAAATCCAACTGCTGATCAATTGTCTGAAATTGCTATTTCATCCAGCAAAAGTTTTGAAGGACTAGTTGGTGCACAAGCAAAAGTGGCTATGCTTTCGTATTCTAGCCATGGAAGTGCACATTCTGAATTAACGGAAAAAGTAGTAGAAGCTACTAAATTAGTCAAAGAAAAAGAGCCAAATTTATTGGTAGATGGGGAACTTCAATTAGATGCTGCCATCATTCCAGAAGTAGCCAGTTCAAAAGCACCCGGAAGCCCAATTGAAGGAAAAGCTAATGTTCTTATTTTTCCTAATTTAGATGCTGGAAATATTGGCTATAAATTGGTTCAACGTCTAGGAAAAGCAGAAGCCTATGGTCCACTTTGCCAAGGAATTGCTAGACCAGTCAACGATTTATCTAGAGGATGTAGCAGTAAAGATATTGCCGGAGTAGTAGCCATTACTGCTGTACAAGCACAAATGAGGGAAGAAAATTAAAAGGGAGGTTTTTTTATGAAAATCTTAGTGTTAAATTCAGGAAGTTCATCATTAAAATATCAGGTAATTGATATGGATACAGAAGAAATGGTAGCAAAAGGCTATTTTGAACGCATTGGGCAAGCCAATTCTTTTTTAACGCATAAAGTACATGGAGAAAAACATAAATTTGAACATTATGCGAAAAATCATGAACAAGCGATTAGCTTTGTGATTAGCCGTTTGGTTAATCCGCATTATGGAGTTATTGAAAACTTAAATGAATTAGGAGGCATTGGTCACCGAATTGTTCATGGAGGAGAAAAATTTACTCAGTCTGTTTTAATTACTGATGAAGTGATAGAAGAAATTGAAAAATGTAGTGATTTAGCACCACTTCATAATCCTGCTGCTGTTTTGGGAATTCGTGCTTGTCAAAAAATTGTGCCTGACATGAAAATGGTTGCTGTGTTTGATACTTCATTTCATCAAACCATTAACAAAGAACGCTATATATACCCAATCCCTTATCAATATTATAAAAAATATGGTATTCGTAAATATGGATTTCACGGAACATCTCATCAATACGTAGCTAATCGTGTCGCTGAGATGTTAGGAAAACAAGTAGAAGAATTAAAAATCGTCAATTGTCATCTAGGTCAAGGAGCAAGCGTATGTGCTATACAAGAGGGAAAATCAGTAGAAACGAGTATGGGGTTAACACCACTAGGAGGAATTCCAATGGGAAGCAGAAGTGGAGATTTAGACCCTTCTATTGTGACTTATTTGATGCGTAAAGAAAACTTAACACCAGATGAAATGGAACATATCTTAAATAAAGAATCCGGCGTATATGGTATTTCAGGAATATCAGTAGATTTTCGCGATATCGAAGTAGATGCAGCAGCTGGGGGAAAACATGCTCAATTGGCATTAGATAATTATCATTATTTGACCGCATGCTACATTGCTCGATGTGTAGTGGCTATGCAAGGAATCGATGTACTAACCTTTACCGCAGGAGTGGGAGAAAAAGGACCTATTTCAAGAAAGGCTATTTGCGAACAACTAAGCTTTTTAGGGGTTAAATTAGACGACGAGAAGAATGAAATTAGAGGAGAAGAAGTAGAAATATCAAGTCCTGATTCGAAAGTGAAAGTATTTGTTATTCCAACAAATGAAGAGTTGATGATTGCTAGAGAAACATTGAGAATTATTTAGGAACAAACTTAGTTAAAAAATCTTTCTGTAATCAGTTACTGGTTTACAGGGAGAGAGATAAAAGAAAATAAAATGAAAAAACATAGGAAGGAAGAGTAATATCGTGAAAATTTTAGTTTTGAATTGTGGAAGTTCGTCACTTAAGTATCAATTAATTGATCGTGAAAATGATGAAGTATTAGCTTCAGGTAAATACGAAAGAATTGGGGAAAAAGAGGCTTTTCTTACCCATAAAGCAAAAGGGAAAAAGGTAACCATAGAAAAGCCAGCTGATGATCATAAAGAGGCAATTGAATTTACCTTAGCCCAGTTCACAAATCCAGAATATGCTGTTGTAGAAAGTTTAGATGAAATTGAGGCGATTGGACACCGCGTAGTTCATGGAGGGGAAATTTTTAAAAGTTCAGCGGTTATTGATGAAAAGGTAATCGGAGAAATAGAAAGTTGCTCAGAATTTGCTCCTCTTCATAATCCAGCAGCAGTATTGGGAATGAGAGCTTGCCAAAAGGTTATGCCGGGAAAACCTATGGTGGCTGTGTTTGATACGACTTTCCATCAAACTATGCCAAAGGAGAAATATTTGTATGCCATCCCTTATGAGTTTTATCAAAAATATGGAGTTCGTAAATATGGAGCGCATGGAACTTCTCATCAATACGTAGCAGGAAGATTAGCAAAGTTAGAACAAAAGCCATTAGAAGACATGAAAATAGTAACTTGTCATTTAGGGCAAGGGTCAAGTATTTGTGCTATTCAAGGAGGAAAGTCTATTGATACCAGTATGGGATTAACTCCTCTAGGTGGAGTTCCTATGGTAACGAGAAGTGGAGATTTAGATCCGTCTGTTCTTACGTATTTGATGAAAAAAGAGAATTTTACTCCTCAAGAGATGGAAGATCTTTTGAATAAACAATCTGGATTGTCAGCCATTGCCGGTGAAGCACCTGATTTCCGCGTGATTGAAGAAAAGGCTAATCAAGAAGGAGGAATGGCAAAGACTGCTATTGATGAGTTTAATTATGCCATCGCTGGTTACATTGTAAAATATGCTGTGGCTATGGGAGGAATTGATTATCTTATTTTTACTGGTGGAATTGGTGAAAATCAAATTAATATTCGTAGAGGAGTTGCTGAAAAATTAGCTTTTATGGGAGTGGAAGTTGATGTGGAGGCAAATAACATGAGAGGCGAGGAAAAAGTGATTTCTACAGAGAACTCGAAAGTTAAAATTTATGTTATTCCAACGAATGAGGAATTGATGATTGCTAAGGAGACGGAACGATTGATTTAAGAGGAATAGGTTAATGGATAAGAGAGACTCGAGGAATGAGTCCGCTTCAATGTGAGGAGTTTGCTATCCTTTTATCCATTCATTTAATCTTCCATAGCAGGGTCTTTTTAAAATCCTTCGGTCCCTCACAAGGAGCCTGTTATCGGATTTTAAGCCTAACGCGGGTCTTAGGGAACTGTCAGATGTAAATGAATGGATAAAAGGATAGCAAACTCCTCACATTGAAGCTACTTTCGTGTATTATTTATTTAGTAACAAGATGTACTACAATGCAAAGAAGGATAAAAAGAAGTATAAAATGTAGTTCGCTCTTGGATATATAGGTTATCATTATTGTTTTTTGGCTATCTCCATCAAAAAAGGTAATTTATATATGTTTAGGAGTTGCGATAAAATGATAAAAAGCGATTAAAATCACTTTACATTTTAATGAAAATAAAGTATAATAACATTATGTTAAGAAAGACGAGGAAATGTCCTCGCTTTTTCGATCATTCGATGAAACAAAATAAAAAATGAGAAAAGAAAGGAAGAATAAACATGGCAAAAGTGTTAGAAGATATTTCAAGAACATTTAATGAATTTTTATTATTACCAAATTTAACAGATGAGAGATGTATTCCTCAAAATGTGTCATTAAAGACTCCACTAGTTAAATTCAAAAAAGGAGAAGAACCAAAGTATAGTGCTAATGTTCCTATGGTTTCTGCTATTATGCAATCCGTATCTGGAACTGAAATGGGAATTGCCTTAGCTCGTGAAGGGGGAGTTGCTTTTATTTTTGGTTCACAATCCATTGAATCACAAGCTGATATGGTAAGACACGTAAAAAAACATAAAGCAGGTTTTGTGATTAGTGATTCTAATGTAAAATCAGGAACAACTTTACGTGAAGTAATTAACTTAGTACAAGAAACTGGACATTCTACCGTAATCATTACTGATGATGGAACGCCAAATGGAAAATTTATTGGACTAGTAACAGACAAAGATTATCGCATAACCAGAGACAATATGGATGCCCCAATCGACAACTTCATGACAGCAAAAGAAAAAGTAGTTTGGGCTAAAGAGGGAATTAGCTTATCAGAAGCAAATGACATGATTTGGGAAAATAAAATTGCTTGTCTTCCTATTTTAGATGAAGAAGAAAAACTAAAATATTTAGTATTCCGTCGCGATTATGAAGAAAGAAAAAATAATCCAGATTCGCTATTAGATCAAAACAAACGTTATATTGTAGGAGCTGGAATTAACACAAGAGACTATGAAGAAAGAATTCCTGCTTTAGTAGAAGCTGGTGTAGATTTAATCTGTATGGATTCTTCTGATGGATATTCTATTTGGCAAAAGAAAACAATTGACTTTGTTCGTGAAAAATATGGAGACAGCGTAAAAATCGGAGCAGGAAATGTAGTAGACAAAGAAGGATTTCGCTATTTAGCAGAAGCAGGAGCAGACTTCATCAAAGTTGGTGTAGGTGGAGGATCTATCTGTATCACTCGTGAAACAAAAGGAATTGGACGTGGACAAGCCTCTTCTCTAATAGACGTAGTGGCAGCTCGTGATGAATATTTCGAACAAACTGGTGTATACATTCCAGTATGTTCAGACGGAGGAATTGTACACGATCATCATATTACCATTGCACTAGCATTAGGAGCAGACTTTGTCATGATGGGTCGTTATTTTGCTCGTTTTGACGAAAGCCCAACACGCTTAATTAAAAAAGGAAATGGATACGTAAAAGAATATTGGGGAGAAGGATCAAACCGTGCTAGAAACTGGCAAAGATACGATATGGGAGGAGACAAAAAACTTTCTTTTGAAGAAGGAGTCGATTCTTATATTCCTTATGCCGGAAGCCTAAAAGACAATTTAGCAGTAACCGTAGCAAAAATAAAATCAACCATGTGTAATTGTGGAAGTATTTCGATTCCTGAATTCCATGAGAAAGCAAGACTTACTTTGGTTTCTGATGTCAGCATTTCAGAAGGTAGTGCTCATGATGTTATTTTAAAAGAAGTAGATAATCAGTACAAATAAAATCCGTAGGGAAATTAAGGGGACGCCCTTTTCTTCCCTAGGGATTTTTTCCCTATATGGCGTATTTAATTTTTTCACATACAAAATAGAAAATTTGAGAAATCACGAATGTGATACTGCTAATCAAGGTGGTATCTCTTTTTTTAGTTAAAAAAGAAAATGCAAAATTAAGAAATTAAGAAAAAGGTTGAAAAATAATATTATGACTATATTATACTAGCTAAATAGGAAATAACTACCGTATGAATGGATTTTTTGTATTGACAAATAATAGGAATAAAGATAAAATAAAATCGAGAAAGGGATCAGAAAATGGAAGAAAAAATAGATATTTTATTAGCAACATATCACCCTAATATTACGTATTTGCGTGAGCAGATAGAAAGCTTATTAACCCAAACGTATTCTCACTTTAGCTTATTCATATCAGATGATTGTTCCCAGAACGAAGAACTGATCAATTGCCTAAAAGAGTATGAAGCTAAAGATCCAAGAATCAACCTTTATGAGCAGGAAAACAATCTAGGCTATGTGAAAAATTTTGAATTCTTATTAAGTAAATCAAATGCACCTTATATTATGTTTTGTGATCAAGATGATGTTTGGTATCCTAATAAACTTGAACTGAGCTTAGCCAAGCTAAAAGAGGACAATGTTGATCTAGTTTATGTTAATAGCAGACAAATTAATGAAGAAAACAAAGTAATTCATGAAAATTATTTTCGCTATAAAAATATGCCTTTGGTAAAGGGAAAAAACCAGATTTTAGGGATTTCTCGTTATTTAGGCATAGGCTGTTCGCAAATTTTTACCAAAGAAGTAAAAGAAAAAATGTTACCTTTTACCGATAAGGTCATGGCACATGATTGGTTAGCTAGTTTCGTAGCCAATGAAGGAAAAGGCGTTAGTTACTTAGAAGAACCTCTTTTTGATTATCGCCTACATACCAATAATGTTTTTGGAGGGAGAAATCTTACCCAAAATTTAACCAGATGGAAACAAAAAAATGGTTCATCTTATCAAAGTTACTTGCATTACCGAGAAGAAAATGTAATTGATAAAGCCTATCTTAATGGAGCCATTATGGTTAAAGCATATAGCAAACAAGAAAGTAATCAAAAAGTGATTGATGGATTAATCAAGTATTACGAATCCATCAGAAAAACAAAATTCATCAACCTAAGACTAGGATCCTATTTTCACTATTTAGCCGGAAAGAATTTAGGGAAGAAGATGATAAAAGAAATCATCATTTTTCATTTCCCTTGGTTAGGTTATTGGATTTTTAAGCATAATAAAATAGAAAAAAGGGAGGAAAATCAATGAAAAAAATAAGAGGACAAATCATTTGCATAATCATGACTGTATTTGTTTTATTAGTAGGAAGTCTATCAATAGTCTTAGCAAAAGAAACAAGTGCAATTATCCCAGCAGATACTGCTTCTTTAGAAGATAACGCTCAGTATTTTGTCAAAACTGCTTTAAATCCCAATATGGTCTGGGATATTGACGGTGGATCAATAAATACAGGGGCAAATTTACAAATTTGGACAAATACAAATGTTAAACAACAAAAATATTATTTTCTTAAAAATCAGGATGGATCCTATACCATTAAAGCTAGTCATTCTGGACAAGTATTAGATGTGCAAGATGGAAAATTGAGTTCTGGAGCAAATGTGTGGCAATACGGAAGTAATGGAACAGATGCTCAGAAATGGTATTTAGAAAAGAATGAAAATGGAACATATTCCATTCGTTCTAAATTAAATAATCTATATATTGATATAGATGGTGGTATTGCTGAAAATGGTAGAAATGTACAAATGTATTCCGGTAACGGAAGTAAGGCACAACAGTTTATCCTAAGCAAAATAGAACCGATTATCGGAACACAAACCATACCTGATGGAGTTTATTACGTAAAGAATAAACAAAATTCAAGCATGGGATTAGATGTAGATTCGGGTTCAGTAGAAAATGGGGCTAATATACAAATCTGGAAAAATGATAAAGCTAACCAACAAAAGTTCAAATTAACGTATCAAGAAGGATACTATACCATAGAAGCTTTCAATTCAGGAAAAGTTCTTGATGTAGATAATGCAGGGGAGTCAAACGGAACCAATGTATGGCAATGGGAAGCAAATCATAGTGATGCTCAAAAATGGGTCATTCAAAAAGAAGATGATGGTTATTATTCTCTTTATGCTAAATGCAATGGATTATGCCTAGATATTGCTCAAGGTATCATTCAAAATGGAAGTAATATACAGATGTATACCCCAAATGGATCAGATGCCCAAAAATTTTCTTTTGAAAAAATAGAACCAATTTCTTCTAAACAATGTATTCCAGATGGGGATTATACTGTGCGCAACGGAATTAATTATCAAGTAGTGTGGGATATGCCAAAAACTAATCATCATTTAGAATTGTCTCAAAAAGATATGACCAAACAAACTCAGCAATTTACGTTTACCTGGGTGAATGGTTATTACACCATAAAACCTAAAGGGCAGAATCAAGTATTAACCATACAAAATAATCAAATGAATAATGGAGCAAAAATAGAATTAAAAGAAGACGAAGGAAAAGATAACCAAAAGTGGATTATTCAAGACAATCAGGATGGTTACTATAATCTTATTGCAAAATCAAATGAATTATATGCAGATCTACCCAACGGAGAAGCAAAAATAAATTTCCCTGTTCAATTATTTCAAGGAAACGGAACTAAAGCACAGAAATTTATTTTAAAACCGGTAGAAATTCATACAGGTTCACAAGTCATTTCTGATGGAGAATATAAAATTTTGTCTAGTGTTAATCAGAATTATGCCGTAAGCATTAAAAATGGAGAAAAGCAAGATGGTGCAAATACCCAATTAGAAAGCCAAAAAGTGGCTTCCGAGCAAATTTTCCATTTTACGTACTTACCAGATGAATCCTGTTACGAAATAGAAGCTGTTCATTCAGGAAAAGCATTAGATGTTGAAAATGGTAGTGGAATTGACGGAACGAATATTTGGCAATATGGAAAAAATCATACAGATGCCCAAAAATGGTATTTAACTGATGCGGGAAATGGAAATTATTTCTTTACTTCAAAAGTAAATGGGCTTGCCATGGATGTAGCAGGAGGAATAGCTCAAAGTGGAACAAATATTCAAATGTATGAAGGAAATCAAAGTTTAGCCCAACAATTCAAACTAGTAAAAACGGATCAATTATTACCAGAAGATATTTATAGTATAAGAACTGGAGATGCTAATCAATATGGTTTAGATATTGAAGGAGGATCATTAAACGATGGGGCTAAATTACAAATTTGGACGTATGTAAAACAAAAGCAACAACAATTTAAATTAGCCTATTTAGGAAATGGAGATTATACCTTAAGTGTATATTTAACAGGAAAAGCATTAACAGCAGAGGGAACAAAAATAGTGCAACAAACCTATCAAAACAGTGATAGCCAAAAATGGAAAATTCGTTATGCAAAAGACGGAAAATTCAAATTTTTAAATAAAGAAACAGAGTTGTGCATTACCCTAGAAAATAACATGATCACCAATGGAAGTAGTTTGGGATTAATGGGTGAGTCAGAAACAAACAAACAACAATTTACCATAGAACCATTAGAACTATATGAAGAAGGCACGTATGGAATAAGTGGTAGAAAAGTACAAAATAGGAACAATGGCTATGATTTAATGTATTATCGCTACGGATATGGACCAAATGTATTATTTGCTACGTATTCTGTTCATGGGTTTGAAGATTTATGGGCAAAAGATGGAACAGAATTAACATTAATTGCTCTTGATTTCCGAAATCAATTACTACAATTATCAGACAGAGAACTAGCCAAAAAATGGACCATTTATCTACTACCAGAAGTAAATCCAGATGGACGAAATTTAGGTTACACCAATAATGGACCTGGAAGAACTACCCTTTATAGCCAAGCACCAGGGAACAAAGGAATAGACTTAAACCGTTGTTGGCAAGTAGGAAGTAGTTATACTCGTTTTACCGATAATCGTAATTATAATGGGACACAAGGATTTCAGGCTTATGAATCAAGTAGCTTACGTGATTTCTTACTACAAAAAAGAGCAACACAAGGGCAAACGTTATTAGTTGATTTACATGGGTGGACAACACAAGTTATTGGCGATCCAGAAATATGCCAATACTACAGTAATCAATTCCCAGAAAACGATAGAAGCTCTGTAGGAAGATATGGAACAGGTTATTTAATCAATTGGGCAAGAAGTTCATTAGGGTATAATGGAATTGCCGCAAAATCAGCTTTAATTGAGTTACCAAGTCAAGGAATTAATAGTCATGAAGATGTGGTAAATAAGCGATATAGTGAACGTTATCGTGAAGCAACATTAGCCATGTTAAGAGGAATGGGAAGATGAAAAAGAATCAAAAAATAATTATCTTTATTAGCGCATTAGTCGTTCTTGGGTTAATCGGTTTACTTATTTTCTTATCACAAGGTAAAGGGGAAGAAAACAAGATTAGTAACGAGAAGGAAAAGCAAATAGAAGAGAAAAAAGAAGAAGAAAAGAAAGAAATTCAGGAAATAAAAGAAGAAACTGGGGCAAGTGGAAAAGAAGATATTTACGAGTTACAAGAAGAAACAGATGGCAGGAAAGTGTTAGCCATTAAACCTAGCATACAATATCAAGTAGCCTTAGCTGGGGCAATTTTGAGAAGAGTACCAAGTAGTTTAGAAGAGGCTCAAAAAATAGCAAGTGAAAATGAGTTAACTAAACAAGGGATTTGGCTACCTAAGGATGACCGAGATACTTTTTTGAAATGGTTAAATGAAATAGGAAATACCCGTTATAGCACGACAGATGATGGCTATTTGATGGTAAGGGAAAAAGGAGTAAGCCCAAACGAAGTTGATCAAAAGATGGATCAGATTTTGGCAAAAAACAGGTCAGTTGCCGTTACCATTAGTGGCGTATTGATGACAGTAGATTCACTTACAGGAGAGATGATGGATAATCCTTTTGCTCAGATGGATAGCTATCAGCCTTATGATTACGTAAAAGATGAGAATAGAATGGTTCTTAGCCTTAGTGATAATCGAAAGGGAAAACTAACTCATCATGAAATTTTAATGAGTGTAATTAGTTTGCTAGAAACAGAATAAATTGTTTTGCTAGTGGATATATGGTTTTGAGGAGTCCGCTCCAAAGTGAGGAGGTACATTTTGTATCTCTTTTTACTTTTCAGGTTTTTACACTTTTCCCCCCATAAGAATTGACAAAATCCTATTTTAAAGATAAAATATAGACACAGAAAAACACAATAGAAAAAGGAGAGAAAACAAAAAATGGAATTCATCAAAACATTATGGAAAAATAAAAAATTAGCTTGGCAATTAGGTAGAAATGACTTCAAAAACCGTTTTGCCAACACTAGCTTAGGAACAATATGGGGATTTTTATCACCCTTTATTTTTATGATTACGTACGTCATTGTTTTTCAATATATTTTCGTTACCCCAGGACCAGATAATGCACCTTATGTTGTCTGGTTTATGCCAGGAATGGCAATGTGGATGTGCTTAAATGATGGGGTAATTGGAGCAAGTAACGCCATTCGTGGATATAGTTATTTAGTCAAAAAAGTGGTCTTTCCCGTAGACATTATTCCAGTAATTTCCCTGATTGCTAATGCCTTTGTTGCCGTCTTTTTATTTATCATAGCTATTGTTGTCTGCTCGATATTTGGTTATGTACCAAATGTGCTACAACTGATCTATGTTATTTTTGCGGCTTATTGTTTCTTAATTGCAATTACCAGATTTACCTCGGCACTATCTACGTTAGTTCCTGATTTTTCTAATCTATTAGGAATTATCATGCAACTATTTTTCTGGTTTACCCCTGTCGTATGGAACTTAAATATGATTGCTACTCACCAAACCATAACCAAAGTCATTCAATGTATTCCCTTTACCTATTTAGTCACTGCTTTTCGTAATTGCTTCATGGAAGGAAATATTGTTACCCAAGGTCATGGAATTTATACCATCATTTTCTGGGTAATCACGATTACGATGTTTGTATGGGGAAATTACATTTTCAAGAAAAGCAAAAAAGACTTTGCTGATGTATTATAAGAAAAGGAAGAAAAGTTATGCAAGAAACAGTAACCATCGTATTACCAACCTATAATGGGGAAAACTACTTAGTAGAACAACTAAATAGCCTACTAAACCAAACGTATTCACCCATTCACCTAATTATTGCAGATGACTGCTCTAAGGATCATACGCGAGAAATCCTTAAACAATACGAATCAGATGATCGCATAGAAATTTATTATCAGCCCAAGAATCAAGGAGTGGTAAAAACCATAGAATTTCTTCTGCAAAAAGTAAACACTCCTTATTATATGTTAGCCGATCAAGACGATGTATGGCTACCAGAAAAAGTAGAACAATCATTAAAAACATTAAAACAAGAAAAAGCAGATTTAGTGTTTGGTGATTTAACCGTAGTCAATCAAAACCTAGAAACCATGTACCCTTCTTTTGGGGATTTTATGAAATTAAATCGAAAAATCAGAAAACACATTCAGGATAAAAACTTAAATTACCTATACAACTGTGTAACCGGTTGTACTATACTAGCCAAAAAAGAAACGATTCCCCTAATTCTACCCATTCCAACAGACTCAAAATACCTAATCCATGATCATTGGATAGGAATAATGGTAGGGTTACAAGGAAAATTAGCTTATGTACAAAAACCATACATATGGTATCGTCAACACGGAAATAATCAAGTAGGAACAGACAAGATTTCTCATGGATTTCATTCATTGGATCAAGTAAGAGAATTATTTCTTCAAGTAAAACTGGGCGTTTTTGGAACATACGTCAAACACAACGATAAATTCCCTACTGATTTCCAAGAATTAAATCGTAAAGCATACGATTATTTTCAAATGTTAACCCAAAAGAAACAAATCAATTTTAGCCATTGGGGAATATTCCACCAATTATACAAAAACGAAACAATGAGTTATTATGGGCTCAATTTTATCATCATGAATTTACCTTGCTTAGGAAGAGGATTATTTAAAATTCGTTATGCCATACTAAAACTACTGAAAAAACGTTAAGAAAAAACAGAAAGGAAGGAAAGCAAACATGGAGAACCATCAAAATGAGTTAAGCAAAAAAATAGAGGAGAAAGAAACTATTCAGGAAGAATCACAAGAAGAAAAAAATGAAAAAGAAGTTGCCATTCGTATTACTAACCTTTGTAAACATTATAAAATGTTTGCCAGAAAAAAAGACCGTATAGTAGAAACCCTTTTTCCTGCCTATCAAAGGCATGGCATATTTAGTGCGATGGAAGATTTTAATTTAGAAGTAAGAAAGGGAGAAGTCCTAGGCGTTTTAGGCAAAAACGGAGCAGGGAAATCAACTTTACTGAAAATGATCACAGGAGTTGTTACGCCAACCTCCGGAAATATAGAAGTAAAAGGAAAAATTAGTTCTTTGCTAGAATTAGGAACCGCTTTCAATCCAGAATTAACAGGAATAGCCAATATCTACCAACATGGGCAAGTAATGGGATTATCAAACGATGAGATCAAAGCCAAAGAACAAGAAATCATCGAATTTGCTGATATTGGAGACCATCTTTATCAACCAGTAAAAACCTATTCATCTGGTATGTTTGCCCGTTTGGCTTTCGCTTGTGCCATTAATGTAGACCCTGATGTCTTAATCGTAGATGAAGTATTATCCGTAGGGGATATGGCTTTCCAATTAAAATGCTTCAAAAAATTTGAACAATTTAAAGAAAAAGGAAAAACCATTCTTTTTGTTACTCATAGCATTACCGATGTATTAAGAAACTGCACGAGAACCATCATCATTGATGCCGGAAGAAAAATTTTTGATGGAGGAGTAAAAGAAGGAGTTGAACGCTACAAAAAAATCATTGTTGGATTAGGAACCAAAGAAAGCAAAGAAGGCTTACTGACTGACCAAGAATTATTAGCCAAAAATCCAAATTATCAAGCCAACCTAAAAAACAGCACAAATACATGGAAATCCCATTTCATGGAAAATCCAAACGTAATTAACTATGGAAATGGTGATGCCGAAGTCATTGACTATGGAATGTTTACCATTGATGGGGATTACATCTCTGTTTTGGAAAACGACCGAGAAGTAGTATTAAAATCAAAAGTTCTCTTTAAAAAAGACGTAAAAGACCCTATTTTTACCATGACCGTAAAAGACTTTAAAGGCCTAGAAATGTGCGGAACGAACACATTAATCGAAAAAATAGCCACAGGAAACTTCAAAAAAGGAGATGTTGTAACCGTATCTTTCCGCCAAAAAATCAATGTAGCTGCCGGAAAATACACCTTATCCTTTAGTTGTACTCATTTCGACCATAGGGGCGAACTAGAAGTATTAAATCGTAAATACGATGCACTACTGATTGAAGTATTATCCACGAAAGACACAGTTGGGCTAATGCGATTAGATTGTGATATCCAAATCGAAAAAATGAAGGAAGAAGCAGAAAATGAAACAAGAAAACAATAAACAACTAATTAAAGCAAACCACAAAATCATTTCTTTACTCGTCAAAGTAGGAATCGTTCTTCTTCTCTTTTTCCTATTTCTATTTTTTACGAGAAAAAGTATTCAAGAGGAAGCGCAAATGAATAGATTAGAAATCATACAATTGAAAGCTAATGGTAGTAGCCAAATGATGGGTTATCTGCTTACCACCGAAAACGGAAAAACAATCGTAATCGACGGAGGAACAAGCGATGACACCGATAATTTAATTAAGCACATAAAGGAAAAGACAGGAAAGGTAGATGCGTGGTTTATTACTCACCCTCATCGAGATCATGCTACTAGTTTAATTAATATTATTCAAAATACCGACATTCCTATTGATGCTATTTATGTCAGCTTACATGATGCTGACTGGTATAAACAGCATGAAGAAGCAAGAAGTAATGAAGCGATTAGCTTAATCGAAGCACTGCAAAATGAACGCATAAAAGATAAAGTACACGAAGTTTCTCTCAATGAAAAAATACAAATTGATAATGTAAAAGCGGAAATCTTAGGCATTAAAAATCCGGAAATTACCACAAGAGCAATCAATAATTCTAGTATGGTCATCAAAATGAAAACAGAAACGAAATCCGTTTTATTCTTAGGAGACACAGGAGCAGAATCAGGAGAAAAATTACTAAAAACGCAAAAAGAAAAGTTAAAAGCAGATATTGTTCAAGTAGCTCATCATGGGCAAAATGGAGTTACCAAAGAAGTATACGAAGCTATAGATCCTCAAATTTGTTTATGGCCAACACCAGAATGGCTCTGGAATAATGACAAAGGAGAAGGGGAAGATTCTGGTCCTTGGAAAACCAAAGAAACCAGAAAATGGCTTGAAGAATTAGGAATTAAGCAAAATATCATTGCCAAAGACGGAGATATGACACTTTCGTTTTAAGAAAGGGAAGGGGAGAAAAAGTGAAGTTAACCATAGCCTTTGATCAAGAAAAAGAAAATACCGTTTCACCAGAAGAACAAGCCATCATTGAAAATTACATAGAAAAATACCCAGAAGATAACGAATACGAAAACTACATCACAAATACCATTTCTGAACCAGAAATGTATTATTTAACAACACAAAGTCAAAATATCATTAACTGGTACCCTTTTGAGCCAACTGGCACCATCTTAGAAATCGGAGGCAACTTAGGCGAAAGAACCGGATTTTTGTGTAAAAATGCTAAACAAGTAGTTACGCTAGAGCCAAACCGTAAAAAGGCAGAGGCTATGGCTAAAAGGCACAAAACGGAAGAAAATTTAGAAATTATTGTGGGACAAGTGAGTCAAATTTCCGTTAACCAAAAATTTGATACCATCTTAATGATTGGCATCCTAGAACGTATACAAGAAATAGGCGGAGAAATAACCGATTTAGCCACATTATTAACTCACTTAAAATCGTATCTTACTGAAAAGGGAAAGATTTTACTAGCAGTAGACAATAAATTTGGCCTTCGTTTTTTTGCGGGAAATCCGGAAAACAATAAAAATAAAAAATTTGAGAGCCTAATCGGTTATGCTAACGAACCACAAAAAATAGAAACGTTTACGCAAAAAAGATTAAGTAAAATCATTGAGCAACTAGGACTAATGGCTAATTTTTATTATCCACTACCAGATTACCGTATGCCAAATGTGATTTTTTCTCAGAAACAACTTCCTCAATTTAATAGTGTTGATAAATATGTGCCTTATCCAAAGGAAAACTCCAGCATTTTAATGAATGAAGTTGACGTTTTTCGTGAAATACTAAAAACCAATGAAGAAATGTTCCCTTTTTTTGCGAATTCATTTTTCATAGAAATGAGTAAGGAACCAACAGAAATACAGTATCGATATATTTCTTTTAACAATTTAAGAAAAGAAAACTATCGCTTAATCACCAAAATAGCAGACACATACGTAGAAAAGCAACCAGTTGACCAAAATGCGTTAGGTCACTATGAAACCATTCAAAACAACTTAAGTTTACTTAGAAAAAATGAAATCAAAACCGTTGACTACGTAAGCGAAGGAAAAGTACAAAGTACCTATCAAAAACAAGAAGACTTACTTAATAATGTTTTGACGAAAGCCTTAGAAGAAAAACGAACCGAAGAATTTCATCAAATCATAGAGCAATACCAAAAACAAATTCAAAAAAATAGCATAAAAATAGAAAACTACGAAGAAACCATATTTGCTAACTATAGCATACCAATAGAAAATCCTGAAATCATTCAAAACTTACACTTTTTGCCACAAGGACTATGGGATATGACATTTAAAAACTGTTTTTACCTAGAAGGAGAATTATATTTCTTTGATCAAGAATGGGTAGAAGAAAATATCCCAGCAGAATATATATTGTATCGTTCTATTTTATATACCATATCGCTTAGAAGGTACATCAATATTGAAGATCTATTTGAAAAATATGGATTAACTCCTTACCGAACTCTGTTTGAAGAATTAGACAATAAGTTACAAGAAAAAATACGCGATCAAAAAATATGGGAATTCTACAGCCAAAACAAATTCATTGATATTGATGCCACTCTACAAGAATTAGGTAATATGCGTATAAGAGACGAAGCAAAACAAAAAGCAATGGAAAATTTAGAACAAGAAAACCAAACCTTAAGGCAAGAAAAGGATATGCTAGCCCAAGAAAACGAACAGCTAAAACAAAGAGAAAATGACCGATTTAGCACCAAAGTAAAACGAAAAATGAATCAAATATTAGGAGGAACTCATGGAGAAAATAATTGATATTTACCATAAGCCAATGAAAAAATGTACTATGGAAAACCCAAAAAAAGTAAGTGTAATTATTCCTAATTACAACTATCAAGATTACATCATCGAAAGAATTGATTCGGTTTTATTACAAACGTATCCGATTTACGAATTAATTATTTTAGACGATTGTTCTACCGATAATAGTGTACAAGTAATTGAAGAAAAAATCAAAACCATTCCTAAAGAAATTAAAGTACAATTTATTCCCAATGAAGTCAATAGTGGAGGTTGCGTGTTTAAACAATGGAAAAAAGGGTTTGATGCGGCAACTGGTGACTTTATTTGGATAGCAGAAGCAGATGATAGTGCAGCCAATAATTTTGTCGAAGAATTAATCAAACCTTTCGACGACCCAGAAGTAGTACTATCTTACTGTGAATCCGCTAAAATTGACGGAGAAAACCACTTGATTCGTCCTCGTTGTGACGACTGGTATGATATGTGCAGAACAGGAGAATGGAATAAGTCATACCTTTGGACAGGAGAAGAAGAAATCATCAATCATTTAAGTGTGACTAACACCATTTTAAATGTGTCTAGCGTTATGTGGAGAAAAAAAGATTATTCTACCATTTTTGCTGAAGCAGGAGAGTTTAAAGTAGCAGGAGATTGGTATATTTACTACAATGTGTTAAAACACGGGAAAATCAGCTGGAATACCAATGCTTTAAATTATTACCGTAAACATGGAAGTTCTGTTTCTACTGATGTTAAAGCACAAATTGAATATGACGAAATCTGCCGAATTCAAGATGATATTTCCAGTCATTATGATTTACCAGAAGAAATCAAAAAGAAACAAGAAATGAGAAGAGATCTGATGAGACCACTATTACCACCAAAAGATAGTGGAAAAACCAAGATTGCTTGGGTAATGCCTCATCCCGGAAAAGGATCAGGAGGGCACAGAACCATTATTCAAAACGTTAATGCTCTTTTGCGTGCAGGGTATGAATGTGACATTTTTGTAGAAGAAGATGGAGTATCTACTCCACAAATGGTAAAAGAAAAAATAGACAATTGGTATGAACCTTGTGAAGCAGGCATATACGTTGGGTTCAACATACAAAAAGACTATGACATCATGTTTGCTACCGGTTGGCAAACCGTAGAATTTGTGCGCAAATTACCAGCTAAGAGAAAAGCTTATTTCATCCAAGACTATGAACCATGGTTTTTCCCCATGGGAGATCAATATTTAATTACAGAAAATTCGTACCGCTATGGGTATTTACCGGTAACCATTGGTAAATGGCTATCTCACAAAATGCAGGCTGAATTTAATACACCATCTGAATATTTTTCTTTTGGAGCTGATTTGAAAACGTATCATCCGTTAGAAAAGTGTGCTAAAGAAAATGCCATTTGCTATGTGTATCAACCAGAGAAACCAAGAAGATGTGATTATATTGGGCTAAAAGCATTACGCTTGGTGAAAAAATTAAAACCAGATGTTAAGATTTATTTATATGGATCTAATGTACCTGCTAGTTTTGATTTTGAATGTGAGAATTTACAAATTATTCCGATTGACAAGTGCAATGAATTATATAACAAGTGTAAGGTAGGGCTTTGTATGAGTGCTTCTAACCCATCACGTATACCATTTGAGATGATGGCAGCTGGGTTACCTGTGGTAGAGTTATATAAAGAAAATAATTTGTACGATTTACCAGAGGAAGGGGTTTTATTAGCAGAGCCAACACCTGAAGCAGTAGCTAGTAGTATTGTGTATTTATTGGATCATCCAGAAGTAAGGGAGAAAATGGGGCAATTTGGTCAGGAGTATATGAAAGATTATCCTTTAGAAAGAGGGTTTGATGAGTTTTTAAAAGCAGTGAAGGATATGCTGGAAACGGATTACCAGCATTTGCCAGTGATTGAACCGATGTATAGTAAGGATGCTTTTAAGGCGAGCAAAGAGTCTCAAGAAGTGGTGTTTGAGGTGGCTAAAGAGGAGCCAATTTATGTGGATAATCATGGACGTATTTATCGATTTTTGCGCCGTGTGAAGAGAAAGCTAAAGGCTATTCTTGGACGATAGTGTTTTTGGGGGATGTTTCTGCTTGGGACATTTTGTTCTTTAAGCCTGATGCAGATTAAGAGGAAATTGTCAGACGTTATTTGTTCGATTGGAGATGGGTACGTTTTGGATATTTTGCGATGTGGGGTCGCATGAAAACTGGTCTTTGTTGTGGAGAGGTTAATGAATTTAGTCTTCCATAGCGGGGTCGTTTTAAAATCCTTAGGTCCCTCACACAGAAGCCAGTTATCGGATTTTAAGCCTGACGCGGGTCTTAGGGAACTGTCAGACGTAAATTCATTAACATCTCCACAACAAAGACCAGTTTTCATGCTAGTATAGTGATATGATTAGTTTGTTGATTGGAAATAGATGAGGGGAAAGAAAGAGGAGTGAGTATGAATAGCTTTTTAAGAAAGATAAAGAAGTTGGGAAAGGCTCTTACGTTTAGAAATTTGAAGGCTGTTTTGCGTTATATTAAGCATAATGGATTTCGAGGATTATGGGCTACTTGTCTTAATCATATTCGTTTTGGGAAAACGGTATTGGATGAGTATGCTACTTGGATGGCTAATAATGAACCGAATGAACAGGAATTGGAGAAACAAAGAAAATATGTTTCTTGCCAGTCGATTAAGTTTCAGGTGGTTGGCGATAAGTTGTCTGCTGATTTATTAGAAAGTATTGAGGGGCAAACATATCAGAATTTTACCGTAAAGGATTTGCCTGTGTCTTCTTATTCTACTTTACTTGAGCAGGAAGAGAGTGATTATATTGTTTTTTTGGGAAGAGATTGTGTTCTTGCTCCTTTTGCTTTTTATGAATTGGTAAGGTCTATTGAATATCGTGATTCTTTGCTGATTTATGCAGATAATGATATTGTGCTAGAGGGGAAAAGGCAAAGACCTCATTTTAAACCAGATTTTGCGAGAGATACGATTCTTTCTCAAAATTATATCGGTGATTTGATTGCTGTTAAAACTGCTTTTTTGAAGGTTCATCCAGAATTTTTGCAAAACTTAGGGCAAAATGCCATTCTTGATTTGAGTTTGCATATTAGTGAGAAAACAAGGAAGATCGAACATATCCAAAAAATATTGTATCATCAAACCGTAGAAGAAAAAGATGTAAATACGAAAGAGGAAAAGAGGATTATCGCTAACCATTTAGATCGTGTTGGTCTTAAGTTTACTTCAATTGATGATGGTAAGTTTAAAGGACAATATCATATTCGTTATCAAATAGAAGGAAATCCTTTAATTTCTATTGTGATTCCGAATAAAGATCATGTAGAAGACTTAGATAAAGTGGTTCAGTCAATTTTAGCTTCTACGTATCAGAACTATGAAATCGTTATTGTGGAAAATAATAGTGAAAAAGAAGATACGTTTGCTTATTATGAAAAGATAACTAAACAATATTCTCAAATTAAAGTAGTTCGTTTGACCATTCCGTATTTTAACTATTCTAAAATTGTTAATTTCGGGGTAGAAAATTCAAGTGGTGAATACGTTGTTTTATTAAATAATGATATTGAATTTATCACAAAGGATTGGATGGAAGAGTTGTTAATGTATGCCCAAAGAAAAGATGTTGCTATTTGTGGAGCAAAACTTCTTTTCCCTGATCGAAGTATTCAGCACGCAGGCGTTACGATTGGAACGAGAGGATTAGCTGGACATCGTTTTCGTGAAATGGAGGAAAGTGAGTATCATATTCATGATTACATAAATATTGTTCAAGATTTAAGCGCAGTAACTGCGGCTTGTTTCATGGTAAGAAGAGAGCTATATATCGATTTGTTGGGATTTGACGAAAAGTTAGCCGTGGCTTTTAATGATGTAGATTTTTGTCTAAAAGCAAGAACAGCCAAATATTTAATTGTGTATAATCCTTTTGTAGAGGCTTATCATTATGAGTCAAAATCACGTGGACAAGATGTAGAATCAGAGGAAAAACAAAAACGTTTTGCTAAAGAGTATGAACTTTTTGTTAAGCGTTGGGCTAAAGTAATTGGTAAAGGTGATCCTTATTATAATAAAAATTACCGTTTGGATACCGATTTACCAAAAATTAACTATAATAAAATCACTTGACTAAACCAAAGAGAATAGAAACTCCATAGCATAAGTAGAAAAGGCATAAAATCATGAAAATAAAGAAGGGAGATATATGTTAGGATAAAACTAACATAAAAAAGTAAAATGGAAATAGGAAAAAAACAGAAAAAAACAATTATTTTACTAGCGGTTGTGTTATTAACTGTATTTTGCTTAAATTGTTTCTCAATTATGGCAGCCGATGAACACAATTATAGTTTTGTGGTAGGGACAGAAAACCAAAGAGTAAATTCATTAAAAGATATTCAATTATCCCTTAGCAATATGTATCAAAGTTGGACAGGGAGAATTCTTGTTCATGGGATAATTTCATTCTTTTTATACGTAGGAACTTTTTTATATAATATTCTTAATCCTATAGTTCTTATTCTTTTCTTGATTTTACTTAGCAAAATTGCTACAGGAAAAATTAATTTTTACGCGATTAGTATCGGTTTAATTTGCTTTGTATGGGGCATTCCTTCTTTTGGTGAAAATTTTGTCTGGCTCTCTGGTAGTCTAAATTACTTATGGCCTGTATGTGCAATGCTTGCTTTACTTTTACTGTATGATAAGTATATCCTTCAGGATAAACCATTAGCTACTTGGCAAAAGCTGATTTTGTTACCATTAGCATTTCTAGTTGGATTTTCGCAAGAAAATACTGCTTTTGTTATGGGAATGTTTTTTATTTTAGTAGCCATTACCCAAATTAAAAAATTTTGGAAATGGAAAACGAGTAAAAAAGTATTGTCCATCATGACAATAATCGCCTTTGGCATTGGTGCTCTTCTTTTACTTTTTGCACCAGGAAACTTCGCTCGTTTAACAACAACAGGAGGAATGCACGTTTCCTTCACCTTAATTGTACAAAATTTAATGGGAATTTTAAAAATTCTATTAGCCTATGGATTAAGCCTAATTTTGGTTTTGGTCATGAGAGCAAAAACCAAAAAACCGTTAGGAATGATGGTAAAAAAACAATTTATTTTATTTATTATCCCTATGGTTATTGCTTTATTGCCAATGGCAGTGCTAGCTGAATTTCCATCAAGAGCAATGCTACCTTACACAGTATTTTTGGTCATTAGCCTACTCATCAATATTTCTTACCTTCGCCAAACAGAAAATTGGATGAAAACAGCCATAGAAATAGCAAGTGTAGTAGTTGCTATAGCTAGTACGTATTTATTAAGTTACAATGCTTTTTTAGCCTATAAATATGTAGAACCAATTAAACAAGAAATCGCATTTCAAGTGGCAATGGCAAAACATGAAGGCCAAGATAGAGTCATTGTTCCTGCGTTTACCGAGTACCAAAAAATTCAAAGAGATGGAATTGTATTAGGATTTTTTCCAGAAACCATTGACAATGGAATGAACAACTTTTACATGGCTAAATACTATGGGGTAAAAAGTATAGAAGCTGTTCAAGAAGGACACGTTATCATAGAAATAGACATAACTGGAGAAGAGGTAGCCAATGAATATAATGTAATTGATAGAGAAACCCAAGAAATAGTAGGAAAAAGAATTGTTCGAGCAGTCAATGCCATTGGACCAGATATGGTAGGTCGTATGATTTATACCATTCCCAAAGAAAAAATAGGACAATATGTGTTAGCTATACCAAAAGAAGTGAAAGCAAACATAACAGAGGCTGTGATCAAAGATTTCTCAGGCATAAAACCAATTGAACTAACAAAAGTAGTTAACTAAAGAATAAAAAGCTAAGACAATTAAATTTAAGAAGGGGGGAATATGTTAGCTCGTTAAAGCTGACATATGCTAAGAAAAATGGAAAAAATATCAGTTGTTGTACCATGTTATAATGAAGAAGAAGCACTACCATTATTCTATGAAGAAATGGAGAGGGTAAGAAAACAGGATTTTGAAGGAATCGAATTTGAATACATTTTCATTAATGATGGATCAAAAGATAAAACCTTAGCCGAAATTCGTGAGTTAAGAAATAAAGACGATAAAGTAAGATATGTATCTTTTTCTCGCAATTTTGGGAAAGAAGCTGCCATGATGGCTGGTTTAGAAGCAGCAGAAGGAGATTATATCACACTAATGGATGCTGATTTACAAGATCCACCTTCTCTACTTCGCAAAATGTATGATACCTTAAAAAATGAACATTTCGACTGTGTAGGAACAAGAAGAGTAACCCGAAAAGGAGAACCACCAATTCGTAGTTTTTTCGCTCGTGTTTTTTATAAACTCATCAACAAAATGTCAGAAGTAGAAATGGTAGATGGTGCAAGAGATTACCGTTTAATGACTAAGCAAATGGTAAATAGTATCATATCCATGAAAGAATATAATCGTTATTCAAAAGGATTATTCAGTTTCGTTGGGTTTGACACGAAATGGATAGAATACGAAAATATTGAACGAGTAGCAGGGGAAACCAAGTGGTCGTTTTGGAAATTATTCAAATATGCCATTGAAGGAATAACTGCATTTTCTACTGTTCCTCTTATTTTGTCTTCTGTCATTGGACTTTTATTTTGTTTGATTGCCTTTGTCTTTATTATCCTGATTATTATTCGTACATTAGCTTTTGGAGATCCAACGAGTGGCTGGCCTTCTATGGTATGTATTATCTTTTTTGTTAGTGGAATCCAACTATTTTCTTTAGGAATTATTGGGCAATATTTATCCAAAACCTATTTAGAAGTAAAACATAGACCAATCTACATTGTGAAAGAAACAGAAAAGTCAAAAACAGAAGAAAAGTAAAGGAGATTCAAAATAATGAAATTAATCATGACCGATAAACCAATCAGAAACACGATTAGAAATGTAGTGCTTGTTTTATTTGCTCTATTTTTCCTTTCCATGTTAGGAAGTAGTGTATTTGCTAATAAAACGATATTTTTATCATTCTCTCCTTTTGCACCAGTGATAGCAGGAGTAATGTTAATTTTAGGGTATAGCCTTTATTATGTCTGCCAAAAAAGAAAAAACAAACCAAATCAAGAATTAACAAAGAATAAAAAAAGAGCAAAAATAATTTTTGGGATAATACTGATCATTGTTTTATTCATCATTCAAATCATTATTGCTTATTCTTGTTTTAGTGAGTATGGATGGGACTGTGGCACAGTACTAGAAAATGCTAAAATACTAGATCAAAATGAAACGATTAATACGAATTACTTTTCTACTTGTGACAACAACATAGGAATACTATTATTCTTAAAGGTAGCCTATACCATAGCAGGATTCTTTACCACAATTCAAAATTATACATGGATCGCTGTTTGCCTAAACTTAATGATGATGGATATAGCAAGCATACTTACCTTTTACCTGATTCGTAAACAATTAGGAAAAGGAGCAGCAAAAGTTTCCCTTTTCTTCATTTTGCCACTATTAGTTTTCTCTCCTTGGATATTAGTTCCCTATACAGATACACTTACGATGATTTTCCCTTTAGCCATTTATGCGCTATATTTATGGTACGTAGAACTAAGGGAAAAACAAGAAGAAAAGCCCAAATGGATTTCTCTATTGTTATTAGGAACGCTCAGCTTAATTACCATCATAGGAACAATATTAAAGCCAACTAGCTTAATCATGGTAATTGCTATCCTAGTGATGGAAGCGTTTTATGGGAGCAAAAAGAAATGGGACAAGACATATGTAAAGACTCTAATTTCATCAAGTTTAGTTATTATTTTAGGTATCATAGTTGCCTATGGAGGATTTTATGGTCTTAAAAAGCAGCAGTTAGGAAAACAAATTCCTCAAGAATTATATCAGCAAAATTCACTTCCCATGACCCATTATATGATGTTAGGGTTAAAAGAAAAAACAGTAGAAAATACGGACAAATCATTTTATGGGGTAGTAAATGATGAAGATTTTGGCTTTACCATCTCTTTTCCGGGAAAAGGGGAAAAGGTAAGACAAAATTTAGGGGTAATTAGTCAGCGTTTACAAGAAAAAGGAATTTTAGGATACATTAGCTTTTTGTTTCACAAAGCAGAATGGACATTAAGTGATGGAACATTTTTCTACGGCTTTGAAGGTAACTTTAGAACAACACCTCCATATGCCACAGGAGAATTAGCGAAAAAGATACAACCATACTATTTGGTGGACACAGCAGAATATCGAAATATCACGGCAAACGTTATGCAGATAGTTTGGTTAATCGTACAAGTAGGTATTATTTTATCTGTCTTTCTTCGCCTAGATAGTGAAAAGAAAAATAAACAAGCAGATATTCTTAAGTTAGTTGTTGTTGGCATCATTTGTTTTGTCTTATTATTCGAAGGAAGATCTCGTTATTTGATTAGTTATATTCCTATATTTATTTTGGTAGGTATGCAAGGATTAGTGGCTATTGCCAATACGATAAATAAGATAAAAAGGAAGGAAGAGGGATAATCTATCATGAAAAAAATTGTAGAATTATATCAAAAATATAAAGAAGTCATAAATTATCTTATTTTTGGAGGACTATCGACTATTGTTAATTTTGTCAGTTATTTTATTGCTGCTAGAATGATCGGAATAGAAGAAGTAACGAGTAGTGCAATTTCATGGTTCTGCGCGGTTTTATTTGCGTATGTAACAAATAAATTGTTTGTTTTTGAAAGTAAAACAGAAACCAAAAAAGCGATGATAAAGGAGATGGTTTCCTTTTTCTTAGCTAGGATTTTATCTGGTATTTTGTGCGATGTGGGAAGTTTTGCCTTGATGGTAAAGGTTTTTCATATTAATGATATTTTTGCTAAAATTGTTACTCAGGTTATGGTTGTCGTGGTTAATTATGTTTTTAGTAAATTGTTTATTTTTAAGAAAAAGGAAGGAAATCAGTAGTATTGGTTTTCGGTATAATGTTTGTATTTAAAAATAGTAAGTTATGGAGGAACAAGAAATGAGAGAAATAAACCCAGAACAAACTACAAGAGCAAAGGCTTATGAATTATGGATGAAAGCACCTAATCCTATGGTAACATTTTTTAAAACTTTA
>JAETPW010000063.1 GCA_021771025.1 Clostridiaceae bacterium | reverse complement strand
TGGTCAAAAGTGTTGAATCAACTTATGGTTAATGAAATTTTTACATCTCGTATTGAAAAATATCTTAAATAGATGTCTTAATCAATTTTACTTACACACTTTTCTTGACAAACCCTTTTTTGAAAAATATTTTAATACTTCTATAATATCAATTGTTTCAATGTTCATAATATATTTCTATACTCCAAGCGAAAGTGAGTTAATAAAAAAGTTCACAGTTACAGGCTACTTAATATTTATCTTTTGTTCTTGCTTATATAATTTCTTGATTCTTTCCTCTTCTTTTTTGCGAGAATTAACACAATCAAGTATGCTTTTACTTAAATTTTTGATTATAGGTAATATTACGATATGGAAAAATCATGTAAATCTATTTGGCAATATGTAGATAAAATCTCATACAATGATTACCATTACCTTGTTCAATTTATTAATACTGATAACCAGCCAATCCGATTAATAAGTGTTCCATTTGATTCTACTTTATTTCATTCAGATAGGTATACAAAACTGAAGTTACGCCACAGCAAGACTATATAGAAAATTTTTTAAATAGTTCCGAAATCAGAGCTAATGTTCAAGGGTTACCGATGTTTACTAGATTATCTCCTGAATATGAATTTATTCTCAAAGAAGATATTTTCAATATCTTGAAATACTCAATGAAAGAATATGGAAAAATCAGTCATTCTGAACGGTCTATATAGAATTTAAGTATATTTTGTGTGTAATAAATTTGATATCAGTAGCACATTAAATAAATTTAATATTTATGATCGCAATGAAGAATTTGAATAGTGTGTTTTAAAAAATCGCCTTTAGATAGGGGGAATGTGAAGAATCATGTGTAAGTAATAATCGACAGAATTAGATATGTAAATGACGAATCATCTTAATTATCATGGTAATCTGAAATAGTGTGGGGGTATACAAAATTTGGGGTATAAAATACCATGGGGGAAAAAGCACCCCATAAATAGTAAAGAAAGGGGCTCTAAAATAACGTGGGGTTTCAAAAAAGAAGTAATAAGATTCAGAAATTAACAAATTACTTCTTTTTTTATATGTCAATCATTGTATGCATGATAGTTATTTTTTATAGGTACCTCGTTTCTTTCCTTCATTCTGATTGAAAGCTGAGCATCAGAGAGGCAAGACAATGCATCTTTGTTCATGCAGTGCATACAACGGTTACGGAAGTGTGCGAAATTCACATATCCATTACCTGTTTTCTTGATCAGTTTTACAATAGAGTTACGAGATTTCATGATGCCATTCGACAGCCGTCTTCCATCTACGAGAATAAAAGAATTGATGATTTCTTCTTTCCAGTTATTCAACATTTTATAGATTACTACTATTTCAGCATATGAGATTTTCGTATCAATGATATCATCTCATTGAAATCTTTTTCTGCATTACTGAAATCGCTGTATGTATTGAAGAGAAGGTATCTATCTGATAGGCTTCCTTTAATTCTGGGGATATAGCCAATATGCGGTCAAGCAGCTGCGGATAATTGATATATTGATTTAACCATTTATTGAACCTGCGCTTACCTTCTCGTACTTCTTTTTCAAGAAGAAGCCAGTTGAAATTCTTCAGCAGATAATATTCTACAGTGTTTGACTTATATCCTTTCATAATACGGACCC
>JAETPW010000062.1 GCA_021771025.1 Clostridiaceae bacterium | reverse complement strand
AGTATAGCTAATTTTTGTTCTGCACTGTATTTTGATTTCCTAGACATATAAAATACCCTCCAAGTATAAGATGAATTTTCTATTTCATCTGTATACTTAGAGGGCATTATAGCCAAGACTTTTGCCCATAAAAAGAGGACTTTTTTAGAATATAGATCAGCTAATAGACCACTAGGATATTCACTAACTAAAATGACCAGACTATAGGTCGCTTGAACTAACATGATCTGCGTCAATGACAAGCCTTTAGCAAACAAGAGCACGGTCAAGACGGCATGCGGCAAAGAAGCCGCTAACGTGGTCAAAGTGGTTGCTAGATAAAATATTTTGATATTTTTATGCAGTTGCTTCATTTATTTTCCTCGCTACAAAAGCTACAGTCTTTATCTTTGGGAACCTCTAATGTATAATTTTTAAACGTCACATTGTCAATACCAAATCGTTTATTTAGCGATTTGACTTTATCTAATTTTTCAGCTTCAAACTGAATAATATCAGACATTGCTAAACTAGACGCTAAGGCATTATTTGTAAAACTAGATGGAGCTTCATATTTATTATTAATATTCAACAACTCATTTTGCATTGAATCTTTTTCATGTTTTTCAAGAGATAAAGTATTATTGCAATATGGACAACTTGAAATCCGTGGAACATAAAATGGTCCAATTACAGAAATATCATTTAAGTAACCAACATTTAAAAAGGGAATTTTATTTTTTACACAATACTTTGTAGTTTCTTCTAAAGCAGTAATACTATCCCCTGAAAGTATTACTAAATATCGCTTATTATCTGTTAATTTAATTGATTTTTCTAGTAGATCCTCGGTAACGTATCTATCATAGGACGTAACATCTAATAAAGGATTACGTAATTGAATCTGCTTTTTCAGTATATCTGCTTTTGAATATCCTATATCTTTAGTTGTGAACAATAATTGCCGATTTAAATTACTATTTTCGATCTTATCTCCATCAATAAGTATCATTTTTTCAGGAGTAAAGGTTGCCAAGGAGTAACTCAAAAAGTTTCCTATCCCACCGCAACCAATGATAATCACTATAGTATTTTTTAAATTATTTAACACTAACTTTGCATCTACATCTATTGATAATAAATATAAATAGTTTTTAAAATCAAGAGTATCCTTTTTCGGCTTTACCAACGAGCTTTCTAAAATTAAATTACTGTCTAATAATTTTTGAAAAGTATTTTTTTTAATGTTATGTTTTAATTCAAACTTTTTAATTTCGGTTTCGGTACGTTCAATTTCCATATAGTTTAAAAGATAGAGTGCATCTTTAAATTCTTCTAAACTCAATGTAAATTGCTTTGTACCAACACCTAAAATTCCACATTTTTCGTTAAAACCACCCGTTGCTAATAAACTTGTCTTATACATAATTATCTCCTATCGTAATTTATAGTATTTATAAACTTCCATATATTGATGAAAACCATAATACCTCAAGTATTATGGTTTTCATCAATATATGGAGCTAGTTTTTGATCATAAGTGACATAGATATCACCTCCTTTAAGTGATGTATTAAATGTATCGCTAATTTATACAAAAAGAAGATTTTTTCAAAAAAGGATAAAGTCCATATAATTGTGTAAAAGTTAAAAGGCCATGTAACAGCCCTTTTTACGGTACAATGTTTTTAACCACAAAAACATACCTAGGAGGACGTTACATGACCCAAGTACA
>JAETPW010000061.1 GCA_021771025.1 Clostridiaceae bacterium | reverse complement strand
CAGATGAGAATTTAGAAAAGTTAAGAGATACTTGCTCAAATGTGAGAGATTTAGCAATATTAGAACTATTAATATCAACTGGTATGAGAGTTGGAGAATTAACTAGATTAAATATAGCAGACATGAATTTTCAAGAAAGAAGTTGTATTGTTCTAGGAAAAGGAAATAGTGAAAGAGAAGTTTATTTTAGTGCAAAAAGTAAAATGTATATTAAGAAATATTTGGAAACAAGAAATGATAATAATGAAGCACTATTTGTATCGCTTATAAAACCTTATAACAGATTAGGAATATCAGGAATTGAAATTGCTATTAGAAATTTAGGAAGAGAAGCAAATATAAATAAAGTACATCCACATAAATTTAGAAGAACAATGGCAACTATGGCTATTGATAAAGGAATGCCAATTGAACAAGTACAAAAGTTATTAGGACATATAAAAATAGATACTACAATGGAATATGCTATGGTTAACCAAAACAATGTAAAAAATTCGCATAGAAAATATATAACATAAATGTAACTAAAAATGTTGACATTGCAATTATTTTGTTATAAAATACAAACAACAGTTTTGACATAGAAAAAGAAATAAGTATAGATTGGAGAGATTTATTTGAGAAAAAGCAAGGAAGATAGTCTTATTCGTTCAAGTACAGCTGAATACTTAACATACATAGCAGCAACTGGAGATAATCCAGAGGCAATAGAAGTTAGATATGAAGATGAAAATATTTGGCTAACACAAAAGATGCTAGCTACTGTTTATGGCGTTGAATTAAATACAATAAATTATCATATAAAGAAAATATATGAAGATAAAGAATTAACCGAAGATTCAACTATTCGAAATTTTCGAATAGTTCAAAAAGAAGGAAATAGAGAAGTTTCAAGAAACATTGCTCACTATAATTTGCAAATGATAATTGCAATTGGATTTAAAGTTGATAATGAAAAAGCAATTCAGTTTAGAAAATGGGCTAATCAAATAATTAAGGATTATACTATAAAAGGTTGGGTAATGGATGATGAACGTTTGAAAAATGGGGGTTCAATTTTAACTGAAAAATATTTTGAAGAACAATTAGAAAGAATAAGAGAAATACGTATGTCAGAAAGAAAATTTTATCAAAAGATTACTGACATTTATGCTACATCAATAGACTATGATAAAACAGCAAAATCAACAATTAGATTTTTTACTTCTGTTCAAAATAAATTACATTATGCTGTTTCAGGAAATACAGCTGCAGAAATCATTTATAATAGAGCAGACCATAAAAAAGAAAATATGGGACTAACATCTTGGAATGGAGCACCAAGTAGCAAAATACATAAATATGATATAGTTATTGCAAAAAATTATTTATCAGAAAATGAAATTGGACAACTTGAAAGATTGGTTTCAGCATATTTAGATTTAGCAGAAATGCAAGCAATAAGACATATCCCAATGACAATGGCAGACTGGGAAGAACGATTAAATGGCTTCTTAACACTATGGGATCATAATATTTTGCAGGATAATGGAAAAATATCAGCTGAAATGGCAAAATTACATGCTGAAACAGAATTTGAAAAATATAGAGTTATACAAGATAAAAATTATATTTCGGACTTTGATGAACTATTAACTGAAACAAAAAATCTAAATAACATCTAAGCGACAACTTACAAGTTATGGAGGAACAAGAAATGAGAGAAATAAACCCAGAACAAACTACAAGAGCAAAGGCTTATGAATTATGGATGAAAGCACCTAATCCTATGGTAACATTTTTTAAAACTTTA
>JAETPW010000060.1 GCA_021771025.1 Clostridiaceae bacterium | reverse complement strand
AAGAGGGTGTCCTAAAATAGTAACCCGAAAACCAGAAAATCCAGCTCGATAAGAGTTGGATTTTTTGGTTTGAAAATTTGATTACATTTTTTGATAACGAAATGGCTTTTGCCATTGCTTCTTTCTTCGATTTTTCTATGTCTTTTTTATTCATTCTTTTTATATTTAATGCAAAGCATAATAATCCCCATTCAAGGTCAACTTTATCTAAACCTCTAAGCAAAAATCGCTTGAAGCCCATATTCCATTTGATTTGTCCAAAAATTCCCTCTGAATATTCTGCTCTTTTTCCTCGCATTTCAATTCCTTTTTCAGACATTAAATTTCTTTTCGCTACTTGTTTTAATTCCCATAATTTTTTATTGAAATTTATTTGTCTATTTCCTTTAGCTTTCGTACATTCACTTTTATGTGGACAATTACTACATTCAGAGCATTCATATATCCTACTTTCTTGAATAAATCCTGTTTCTGTTTTATCTTGTCTTGTTTTTATATATTCTAACTTTTTACCTTCTGGACATGTAAATTTATCATTAATTTCATCATATTCCATATTTTGCCAATTATATTTCATTGATTTGAATTTTTTTGTTTGCTCTTTATGAAAAAGCGGATATTTAATGTAATTCTTAATATGATTTTGCTTTAAATATTCATAATTTTCTTGATTTCCATAACCACTATCTGCTCCAGTACTATATGGTAATTTTCCAAAAACTCTTTTATATCTTTCATAATGCGGAATTAGTGTTCCATTATCATTTCTATTTTGATGAGTACTCCAATTTACTACAAATCCATTACAACTTCCAACTTGAATATTGTAGCCTGGTTTTAATTGTCCATTTCTCATATGATCTTCCTTCATATGCATGAATGTAGCATCATGATCTGTTTTTGAGTAACTATTTCTGTTGCCTCTCATGATTTCTAAATCTTTATTATATCTTTCTAGTCTTGGTTTAAAGTCTTTATTGATTTTGTTTATTATTTTCTTTACTTTGTGCTCTTTCTTTTTTTCTTCTTTTGATTTCTGCTTTTCTAATCCTTCATTTAATTTATCTGATAATTTCCTTGAAAATTCTTCAAGTTCTTCTGGCGTAATCTCTTCTGGACTTATTTCCTTATCTGGATACAATTTATCTTCTTCTTCATTTAAGTTATCTATATCTCTCATTAATTCATGTACTTGTTCTTGAAGTTTTGCTCTATATTTTTCTACTGCTTTTTTCCACACAAAGGTATATTTATTTGCATTTGCCTCTATTTTTGTACCATCAACAAAATATTCTTCTGTATTAATGTAACCTTTCTTTTCAAGCACTACAAGTAGTTCAACAAATACATCTTCCATTATGATTTTCATTTTATCTTTTCTAAATGAATTAACTACATTTCGTGTTGGCTTATTTCCACCTGCTAACCATATGAATTTTATATCACATTCTACTGCTTCCGCTATTTGCCTTGATGAATATTTTTTTCTTATATACCCATACATTAATATCTTTAACATCATTTTTGGAGAATACGAACTGCTACCTAATGGAGAATATGTTTCTAACAATTTATCTATATTCATATTATCTATTAAATCATTTAATACAAATACTACATCATCTTTTTGTATTAATGTTTTCCATTCCATTGGTATCATTAATTGGTTTTGTTCATAATATTTAAATCCCATTTTATATCTCCAAAATCAATACTTTTTACACTTGAATTATATCACTAAGTTATTGATTTGTCAGTATTTCTTAACATTTTCATACCAAAAAATCCAACTCTTATCGAGCTGGATTTTCTGGTTTTCGGGTTACTATTT
>JAETPW010000022.1 GCA_021771025.1 Clostridiaceae bacterium | reverse complement strand
GTTCCATCTTTGTAGGTTCCATCACTAAGCATGATATTGGCCCATTGCTTGGTATTGTCATACGCATACCACGAAGAATCGTCCTTTGAGCATACTACCCAATTAGTTCCATTCCACTTGATTGGGATCATTCCTTTACTTAGTTTAGGTTCATTTACTGTTTTTACTTGATTAAAACCATCCGTACTTGGATTAACTTCTGTGATCATATCTAATAAACCCTGTAGTTGCATTTCTTCATCTCTTGCTGCTTCATCGGTTGCTTGTTTTGCATTTTTAGCATTGGTTAAAATTCCATTATCTCCTGTTAGTGTGGCTATGGTTACCCCTGCTAAAATAAGTAAGACAATAATTGTGATGACTAAAGCTATTAAAGTAATAGCTTTTTCCTGATTTTTTTCTACTTGAGACTGGTTTTGCTGCAAGTATTTTTTCTGTTTTGTTTTTTTGTTCATTTTTCTCATGTAAATCTCCCTTTCTTCGTCAATCCCTGCATTTTCAACAGGTTTAGACATATTTTTTTTGTTTTTACATGTCGATTATAGCATACTATTTTCCATTTTTCAAGTTTATTTCCACATTACTCGTATATTTTTGTATGTTTTTTTTCAATTCTTTCCGATATACTGATTATATCTGTATTTTAAGAGTATTTTTTTCAATTTTGCACACACTAAATTAAGAAAAATTTGAAAATAGAAGGAACAAATGGAGGATGTCACATGAAAGCAAAACATCAATACCAAAAAATTAATATTGGAAGAAATCTGCAAAAAATAAGAAGGACTCTTGGTCTTACTCAAGAACAAGTAGCTGAAAGCCTAGAACTAGCACCACGTTACATCTCTGACATTGAACGAGATAAAACAAAAGGTAGTTTAGATACTTTGGTTAAATTATGTAACCTTTATCACGTTAGTCCAACTTACGTATTAAAAGATTATATCAATACAGCCGATACCAGAAATATCAATGATATTATTGTTGGTTTTTCTCATTTAGAAGATAACGAAAAAGATATCATTCGTGAATTGATTGTTTATATGAATGCCAAGAAAAAAGAATTAGCAGCTAAACAAAAAGATGAGGAAAATCAATTTTCTGATGTTAACCCTGATCAAAGTAAAGAAAACAATAATGTTAAAGAAGATAAAAATACTGAAAATGGTAATCAAAGTAAACAACAATCTAACTCTAATTCTGATGTAACAATAGAAAGAGATTTACGCTCTATTACTTTAGTAGAAGTTAAACCTAAAGCAAAGAAAAAATCCAATTCTGCTAAGAAAAAAAACAATAAAAACTAACTTATCTTTTCTTTATTTCTATTAAGGCGGTTATTGTAATTTATGTTAACTTTTGAATATCAAGTAAATTACAACACACCGTCTTTTTGCATAGCCTCCATCATTAGTTTAACCGCTACCTTAAATCCTAACTTAAATTGAAATTCAGCTTCAATCCCTTCTTTTTCTGCTACTTTTTCGTTATACTTCTCAAATTCACGTTTCATTAATTCATTCTGCCTAATCTTTTCAGACAACTTAAGAATTCTCTGAGTAACCTTTTTATACTCATCTGTATTAGGCAATTTGCCTGCTAGATATGTCTCTCCATAGTAGATCTTTCCTATTAAATCATCGTTTAATAATTCTTTTAAATACATCTTTCTTAGCCTATGTTAGCTTTTAACACTAAACATATTTCCCCTTTCATACTATTTGTAAACTTTAAATATTTCTCCCAAGTGGATTGGCAAAATTTTTTCAACCTTTTCCTCTCTTTTATTCTTCATCCGTCTATATTTTCTTTTCTAAATTACATTTATTCTACTACTTCGTTTTCATTTTTGCAACCCCCTAGGGTTGTTTTTTTATTTTTCTCTGTAAATTTTATTTTTGGATAGACAAGACCATTGCTCACGTGATTGGTAAAAAGAGTTGTATTTGTCTTCAATACAACTCTTTTTTGGATTTATACTTCTTTCTATTTAATTTGATAATTCCTAGCAAACTTTTATGTTGGACTATTTTAGGTTTTAAGGTTGATTCGTTTTCAGGTATAAAAACCCAAACGTTTTTACTGTATTTCCACTTTCTATACTCCTTGTCGTTCAAATATAGAGTGCTAAAAAGCGAGCACCGGGTGGAACGAAAAAGTGCTGTTGCCATTGCCCGAAGTGTAGTTGAAAAAGAACGCGCCCGCATTAGAACCACCATTGTAACCGCCCCCGCGTAAGAAGACCGGACCGCTCGAACAAGGGAAGTAGGAGTAGTCTCCGTTCCATGCACCAGCTGAACTTGATGTTTCGTATACCGCATCTCCCTTTACTCCTTTATTTTCATTATAATTTTTTGTATAATTATCAATACTAGCAACCTTATACACTGTTTTATAGGCTGTACTCTTTCCTCTTTCTTCTGCGGTTGCTCCATATAAATCTCCCTCTGCTGTTCCTCCATAACTTTGTAAATTGCTATGATTATTATTAACATAACTTGCTGTATATTCCCATGATCCTCCGCTTAGATCATACACTCCTGTTGCATTCTTGGTTGTACTTTGGTTCGCATTTGCTGTATATATGGTATTTTTGTCTGTTGCTCCTCCTGTATAATAACTACTACTTGTATTTACTGTTAATTCTTCTTTATTTCTTCCATATTTACTATGGGCTAAGTATGCTACGGCTCCCCATTCACTATTTTTCATCATATGACTATTTAGTTTTTCTGTTTCTCCATACTTTGCTTCTTGTCCTATATGATAGAATTGGTTTGCCGTTTTATTTCTTAAGCTGGTTACTCCTGGTTTTACGGCTAAATTACTTGCCTCTGTTCCTGATGCTTCGAATTTGGCTACCCAAATTCCAGAGATTTCTCCGAAGCCTCCTCCGTTTTCTGCATTAGCTGTAAAAGCTGGGTGCACTAACCATTGATCTTGGCTATTTTCAGTATATGTGATTTTACTTGGATCTGTTTCTATTGTTCCTGAGTCTGTACTATTTAAGAAATTATTATTTGTATCTAAGAACGCTACTTCTATTGTTCCTGCTGTACTGGTATGATACCCTTCTGTGATTTTATACGCATATCTTGGAACCCATACCCACATACTTCCATCTGTTGTCATCGCATTTGCCCATTTACTTCCTTCTTGTGCTTCTCCTGTGTATTTGATTGGTGCCATGTTTCCTTTCAGTTGTGGTTTATTGGCTTTTACTTTGGTATTACTGGTTAAGTCGATATAGCTATACCATTGGCTATCTGTTTTTCTGGTTGCTTCCCAATATTCTGGTGTGTTTTCTGGTTGCTCGACTGGCCCTGTTTCTATTCGCTCCATTTCTCCTGTCTCTAAGTTTACTAAAAAGCTGTATCCATCTATTTGCACAGTTGCTTCTGTTCCCTCTATGCTACTTGTTCCTCCTTGTCTACTGACTTCTGTTTCAAATTTACTTTTGCTTACATCTCCTGTTGCATCATAACTTCCTACTAATGCTAGTTTTACTTTTTCCTCCGCTGTTGAGTATTGTGTTTTCTCCTTGGCTGTTGTAGCATTGGTTAAAATACCATTTTGACCTGTTAAGGTTGCTATGGTTACTCCTGCTAGAATCAGTAAAACAATAATGGTGATGACTAGGGCAATCAATGTGACTCCTTTTGACTTTTCCCTTTTTGAGTTTTCTTTGCTTTTTTTCTCCATATTTTCCTCCTTTTTTCTTTTGCTAGTATTTACTTTTGTGTGCCTTTCTAACTTTCTATTAGCATTTTTTATTTTACTTATTTTTCTCTTTGTTGTCCATGAATTATTATCCACATTCTCTTCCTCTTTTTTGCATATTCTTCCATTTTTTCCATAAGAGTATCCCAAACAAAAACGTGCCCAATTCGTATTTTGCTAATAATTAATTTTAAAGAATTCTTAAGATTTTTTTCTTGTTTTATCAATCATATCTATGTTATAATTAATTTAATGACATAGTATAAAGAAAGAGAAAAAAACGAAAGGATAATATGTTAACTTTAAAGTAAACATAGGCAGAAAATTATGGAAAATTTAATTAATGAAATTTATCAAGATACAGAATTTATGAAAATTATACAAGATATTATAGATCATCCTACTGTTCAACAAATGAAACACTATCGTCAGCACTACGAAACTAGTTGTTTTGATCATTGCCTAATGGCTTCTTATACTTGTTATCTTTATTGCCAAGTTCATCACTTAGATTATCGTTCATGTGCAAGGGCTGCTATGCTACATGACTTGTTTTTATACGATTGGCGAAAAAGGCAAAATGGTAGAAAAGGCCTTCATGCTTTCACTCACCCAGAAACAGCTTATCGCAATGCTAGCGAATTGTTTTCTTTGAATGAGAAAGAAAAAGATATCATTGTTAAACACATGTGGCCAATTACATGGAAATTTCCTCGCTATAAGGAAAGCTTTATTTTAACTGTAGTTGATAAACGTTGTGCGATTAATGAGGCAATTTACGAAATGCAACGTAAATATGCTAATAAAAGGGTATTTCGTTATGCCTATGTATTTTTAAGTTTATTACTAATACGTTTTTAGCCCCTACTAAATATTCTAAAAAGAGCTGTATAATTAAATATAGCTCTTTTTTAAATTAAAAGGCTAATTCCGTCCCTAAATGAGCAATTACTACTTAATACTTTTACACTAAAATAGCTCTGACCCCAAGTCATTTGCTCTATTTTTGAGATAAATTTATGTCTGACAGTTCCCCAAGAGACCCACGTTAGGCTTAAAACCCGATTACCAGCTTCTGTGTGAGGGACCTAAGGGTTTTAAAAAGACCCTGCTATGGAAGACTAAATTTATCTCAAAAATAGAGCAAATGACTTGGGGTCAGAGCGGAAAAAAACCACCCATTGCAAAATGGGCGGTTTCTCTTTTTTAGTTTAATCTTCTTTTTTAGCTTCTTCCTTTACGTCTTCTACTACTTCTTCTTTCACTGTATCAACAACTTCTTGTACTTCTACTTTTGCACTTTCAATAGCTGGTGCTTCTTCTGGTGCAACTGCTACTGAAGCTTCTTCTACTTCTTGTACAGGTTCTTCTGTCAATTCTTCTTTGATGACAATTTCTCTGTTTTCAATTCTAGCTCCTACTTTTTCCTTAGTTTTAGCAGCTTTACCTACTCTGTCTCTTAGGTAGTATAATTTAGCACGTCTTGCTTTACCTACTCTAACTAATTCTACTTTTTCTACTAATGGAGAATGTACTAAGAATGTTTTTTCTACTCCTACTCCATAAGATGTTTTTCTTACGGTAAAGGTTTGGTTTACTCCTCCCCCTTGTACTTTAATAATTATTCCTTCAAAAACTTGGATTCTTTCTTTGTTTCCTTCTTTGATTCTTACATGAACTTTTACTGTATTTCCTACTTTTAATTCAGGAATTTTGTTTTTTAATTGTTCATGTTCAATGGCTTTTATCATATCCATGTCTGAACTTACCTCCTTTTCTTTTTTTGAGCGGTGCCTTTTATTTGGCACCTCGTAATTATCCTTTATGGATTTTTAAGATGGGATTTCTCCCTTTTTTATTACTTATTCTTAGGTGATTTTCTTGAATAAATCGGGACGTTTTTGTTTAGTTCTAATTAACGATTGCTTTTTTCTCCACTCATTAATTTTTTGATGGTGCCCAGATAATAATACTTCTGGAACACTCTCCCCTTCAAAAATTTCAGGTCTAGTATATTGCGGATATTCTAGTAGTCCCTCAGAAAATGATTCTTCTTTTGTTGAATCTTCTTTTAGTACTCCTGGAACATAACGACTAATACTATCAATTAATACCATGGCTGGAAGTTCCCCTCCTGTTAACACATAATCTCCTATAGAGATTTCTTCATCAACAATCTTGGTTAGCACTCGTTCATCAATTCCTTCGTAATGACCACATAGTAGAATTAAATGTTGGTTTTTAGCTAACTTTTCTACTTTTGTTTGTGATAGTGGTGTTCCTTGTGGCGATAAATAAATGACTTTAGCCTCTTCCGTTTTAATCGACTGATAAGCTTCATACACAACGTCTGGTCTGATTACCATTCCGGCTCCTCCTCCATAGGGAGTATCATCTACTTTTTTATGTTTATCATGAGAAAAATCTCTGATATTTACTAAATGAATGTCAATTAACTTTTTCTCTTGGGCTTTTCCTAACATACTTTGTTGCATACAAGTAAACATTTCTGGAAAAAGCGTTAACACATCAAATCGCATTTTTTTCTCCTATTCTGCTAACCCTTTCATTAAATGAACGGTTATTTTTCCTTGCTCTAAATCGATGTTTTTGATAACATCTGAAATAGCTGGTAACAAGAGTTGTTTTCCTAGTTTATTTTTTACCACATAAATATCATTACTTCCCGTGTTATAAATATCTTCTAATACACCAAGTTCATTTCCTTCATCAGAATATACGGGTAACCCTAATAAATCAACAATATAATAACTATCTTCTTCTTTTTTTGCTCCATCTTTTCGATGAACTTTTAACACTCCATTACGTAAGCGTTCTGCCTGTTCTATTTGGTCAATTCCCTTAAACTTTAGGCATACCATATTTTTATGGTAGATCACTTGCACAATTTCGTATTCTACTTTTTGGTGATTTAATTCTACCAAAACAGATGTTAATTTATCAAATCGATTAATATCATCAGTAAAAGGAACTACTTTAACCATTCCTTTTATCCCAAAGGTATTGACAATCTGCCCTATTTCTAAATATTCCTGCATATTAGGCTCCTATTTATCCAATAAATTCAATGTTTATTTTCTTTTGTTCTTTGGCAGCAACAGATTTCATGACAGTACGAATGGATTTAGCCAGTCTTCCTTGTCTTCCAATTACCCTTCCCATGTCTTTTTCTGCTACTTTTACTTCAAAGATGATGGATTTTTCCCCATCTACTTCTTTAATTTGAGCAGCCTCTTTGTCGTCCACTAAGTTTTTGACAATGATTTCTAAGAATTCTTTCATTCTTCGTCCCTCCTTGATCACAGGTTAGCAAATTTCTTATTTTTTGCTTGCTTCGATTAAAGCTTTAACTGTATCAGTTGGTCTAGCTCCATTTTTGATCCATGTAGCTACTTTTTCTTGATCCAAAACAATGGTTGCAGGTTCTGTCATTGGGTTATATGTACCAATTTGTTCAATGATTTTTCCATCTCTTGGGCTTCTTGAATCAGCCACTACGATATGATAAAATGGTGCTTTTTTCTTTCCTTCCCTTTGTAATCTAATTTTTACCATACTATTCACCTCCTAAAAAATTTCAATTGCCTGTAAGTTTTAATACTATTAGCAATCCTATATATATTATGGAAAAGTTAATAACATCTTCCTTTTGGGGACGGGTCCGAAAAAGACACTTTTTTCGTTTTGGGGACACTTCTTAATGGAGTTGCTAATTAACGTAGCTATAGCTTTTTTTCATTCTAGCTACTTATGTCCTTTTCGGGCCCGTCGCCCTATTTTTTATCAACTAATGTAAACTTAGGTTGAGCAAAATGCTCTTTTGGAATCTATCTCAATTAGACACAACATGTTCTAAACAGAAATATCCCACTTGACTAACCCTAAAATTTAAAATTCTTTAATGCGTTTTCGTCAAGTCCTTTCATTAGGTTTTTCATGCCACCTTTTTTTTGTTTCATTTGTTTCATCATTTTTTGGGTCATTTCAAAAGATTTAATAAATTTATTGACGTCTTGGACGGTTGTTCCACTACCTTTTGCAATTCTTTGTCTACGACTTCCGTTGAGTAATCGAGTATTGCGCTTTTCTTGCTTGGTCATGGAGCAGATCATCGCTTCTATTTTTTCAAATTCTTTATCGTCTATTTTTAGATCTTTGATTTGATTCATTCCCGGTATCATTTTTAGTAATGAAGAGAATGATCCCATTTTTTTGACTTGCCTAATCTGGGCTAGATAATCGTCTAAGTCTAATTCTTTTTTACGCATTTGTTTTTCTAGCTTTTCTGCTTGTTCTATATCAAAATTTTCTTCTGCTTGCTCGATGACTGATAGGATATCTCCCATTCCTAGTATTCTTTGTGTCATTCGGTCTGGATGGAATACTTCGATGTCACTTAGTTTTTCACCAGTAGCCGCAAATTTGATTGGTTTTCCTGTTACTTTTTTAACAGATAGTGCAGCACCACCACGGGTATCACCATCTAATTTGGTTAATACTACTCCATCGATTCCTACTTGTTCGTTAAAGGTTTTCGCTACATTAACGGCTTCTTGCCCTGTCATGGCATCTACGACTAAGAGAATTTCATGGGGTTTTACTGATCGTTTTACGTTTTTTAGTTCTTCCATTAATGCTTCGTCGATTTGCAAACGTCCTGCGGTATCTAAGATGATGACGTCATTTAATTTAGAGATAGCCACATTCATGGCTTGTTTGGCTATATGGACTACATCTTTGGATTGTTCATTACTAAACACAGGAATGTTAAGTTGTTTGCCTACTACTTGTAATTGTTTGATCGCTGCTGGTCTATATATATCACAGGCTACTAATAGCGGACTTTTTCCTTGTTTACGAAATAGATTAGCTAATTTCCCTGCTGTTGTTGTTTTTCCTGATCCTTGCAGACCTACTAACATAATTACGGTTGGAGGATTTGGAGTAAAGTTTACTCTACTTTCTGTTCCCCCTAATAGTTCTACTAATTCGTCTTTTACGATTTTTACAACTTGTTGTCCTGGTGTTAAGGATTTTAGTACATCTTGCCCTAAGGCTTTTTCTTGGATTCCAGCAATAAAATCTTTGACAATTTTATAGTTGACGTCAGCTTCTAATAAGGCAAGTTTTACTTCTCGTAGCATTTCTTTTAAGTCTGATTCAGTTATTCTTGCTTTTCCTTTTATTTTTCTCGTAATTTCTTGTAAACGAGAGGAAAGTCCTTCAAAAGCCATATGCTCCCTCCTTATACTAAACAATTTAATTCTTTTTTGATGCTTGCTAATATTGCTTCTACTTTTTTATCAGAAGAATTTTTCTGAATTTTGGTTAGTTCTGATAAAACTTTTTCGATTTTTTTTTCTTGATTCAACGTCCTTTTCATAAATGATAGCTTTTCTTCGTATTCGAAAAGTTTTTTCTCTCCTTTCTTAATGTTATCTCTTACTGCTTGCCTTGTGATTTGGTTGTTTTCGGCAATTTCGGATAGAGATAAGTCATTGTTATAGTAGTCGTTTAAAAAGTCAAATTGTTTTGGGGTTAGTAGCTTGCCGTATAGATCGCACAGCATACTGATTTTTACTTTTTCTTCCATGTAATTACCCTTCTTTTTTGTAATGCTAATATACTTTACACCTTTTTGGTGAATTTGTCAAGGGGTTTTGGGAAATTTGTAAAAAAGCACTTACTGATTAACACTTTTACACTAAAATAGCTCTGAATCCAAGTTATCTGTGTATTGTCCGGATAAATTTACGTCTGACAGTTCCCGAAGACCCGCGTTAGGCTTAAAACCCGATTACTGGCTTCTTTGTGAGGGACTTAAGGGTTTTAAAATGACCCTGCTATGGAGGATTAAATTTATCCGGACAATACACAGATAACTTGGGTTCAGAGCGGATTTATTCCTCAAAACTATTAACCAATAACAAAAGCATTGGCTTAAGTTTAGTAAACCTTAAGTCAATGCTTTTTGATTAGAGTAAATAGGAATAGATAATATCCCAGAAATCGGCATGGCTTTTATTTAATAAGAAGTATTCGATCGCTTTTACCTCTGTTAACCTTTGCGATTCCCTAGTAACTATTCCGTCTCCATTTTGGTGTTTTCTCTTTTTGAGATAGTAACACCCAAGTCCTCCCAAAGATTCTGGTTTTTGTAAAAGACAAATGATGTTATAAAATTGGTGCCATTGTAGCCCTGAAAAATCAGCATGATAGTAAGTATTGAATATCCGCTCATTCATGAACTCTGCTATTTCTTCTCCTGACTGCCGTAATCCTGCACATTCAAAGGGGAAATATGTCATGAGTATTTCTTTTTTAATGTGAGGTAATTCTTTGGGCGTTTTTAACTGTAACCCCGGATCTGCATAGGTTACCCGATTTTGGGAATCTAAACTAAATGAACAGCCATCGCCTATGATAACTACTTCTTTAGTATTGTCTTCCGCTTCTTTTGCCCGGTAGACAATTAGGTTTTCACCTTTGTAGAAAATATTTTTGCTGGGAATTTCTACTCCTTTTTTTAGTCTTATCATAATATATCCTAATAGAAAAATTATTACTACTTTTTTTATTAGATTACCACATTATGTAACTTTTATCCATCGTCTCTAACTGTAGTAAAATTCCTTAAAAAAACCGTCCTAATTTCTTAGAGACGGTTTGAAAATAAAAGGGGATGTTTTGATTGTTTTTATTATAGTCAGGTTTTGTGTTTTTTATGTGACCAATTCTTGGATTTTTGGTAACTCTATGATACAATTAATCAAAATTAATAAAATAAGGAGTTTTTCCATGAAAGTTTTATTTAAAAACCATACACAATATACCCATCAAGTATATGATGATTTTCTAGCATTTCATCATGATAAATATCATTTCCGTTATCAATTGTATACTTTTATGGTTTGTTTAGCCTTTCTTTTTTGTTTAGTCTTACAAGTATATTATCATTATTATTCAGTAGCTTTCCTTTTTTGTATTGGCTTAACTAGTTTTCTTTTATGGCGATTTTTGCACCCCATTCATGAAGTAAAAAAAGAAAGGGAAAGCGAAAAAATTCAAAAGGAGGAAAAGTTTACTTTTCGCTTTTTTGAAAAACAGGTGGAAGTTAGTAATCGTAAAGAATACTGCAAAGTTTCTTATGGGAAAATTAAACATGTTTTTGAAACACCTGAATATTTCTATTTATACATAGACAAAACACATTCTTTTTTGTTAGCTAAAAATGGGTTTTGCGTTGGAAGTAGTGAAGATTTTTCTTTGTTTATTCAACGCAAATGTTTATTTCGTTATCATTTAGCAAATTATGATGATCCTTCTAAGATAAAAAGGTCTAAAAGACCTAAAAGGCAAAATTTGGACGATAAATTAAGATAATAAAAAATAACCCCTTGATTAAACTTTTTGTCTAATCAAGGGGGTTACTTCACTTTACTTTTTTTGGTTTCCAATAGTTTCTAAGCTTTAGCATAAAGATTATAAAGCTATAGCATCAAATTTTATTGTTGTTCTTCCTACTCCTGCTTCTGCTCGAATGATGACTTTTCCATTTCCTACTACCTGATTATCGGTTACTCTTTTTCCGTCTACCGTAAAATTTCCTAATCCTGTTTTTGTTTTTATTTGATAATCAGATTGATTTCCTAAAAGGGTAACTTGTAAGTCTCCTACGCCTGCTTCAATGTCTGCTCTTCCGGTTACTCTGGTAGCTAAATCACATCTTCCTACCCCTGCTTCCACTTTTAAATCACTTACTTCACTTTGGCTAATAATGGTTTCGCCTGCTCCTGTTGATAAGTCTATTTCATCTGCTATGATATTTTCTATCATGCAATTTCCCACACCAGTTTCGATATCTACTTTTTCTGCCTCAATTGTGGTGTTCACCGTTGTTTTATTGACTCCTGATTCTAGTTTGAATTCTTTTAATTTCTGATCAGGAAGTGTAATGGTCACATAAAAACGATTGTCTAGATTCGAAAAGTTACGTTTCCCATCACTTATTTTTAACGTGTTTCCTTCTTTTTTAGCATAAAATGTGCTTGGTACATCTGTACCTGATACGGTAAATTCCGTTCCTGCTTCTATACGTAAGTTAGAAATAGATAAGTTAATGTCTATTCGTTCTACTTGATCAAAAGTTTCGTTAAAATCTGTTTCCATTATTTCTACTCTTTGGCTCGTACTGTTTTCAAAATAGTCTATCCCAATAAATATACTAAAAAAAGCGGTAAGACAAACGACAATTACTGATATAATGATAAATGATAAATACGCACCAAAGGCAATTGCTCCATATTTGATTACTTTTTGAAAATTGGTCATTTAATCGTAACACCTCCAAACATACAGAAACAGTTTAGGTAAATGGTTGGTAAGTTTTCGTGATAGTCTGTTTTTGCTTTGTTGCTTACTCCTCCAAAGATTGGTGTTGATTTTACTTCGATATTCACATTTGGTGGTGTAATGATATCGATTCCTCCAAAGATGGCATTGGCTTTTATCATTTGATCATGATTGATGGTTGCTTCTTTTAGATTTAAGTTTACACTACCAAATATCGCATCTAAGTTAGCTCCTTTGAATTCTTTTCCGGCAAAGTTTTGATTGATTTCTCCAAATGTTGCACAATAGTCTTGTGCTTCTACTCGGTCAGTTGCTGCTTTTTTCCATTTCTCAGCGTTTTTTTTAACAAAGGTGTCTTTGAATAAAATACTTAACCCTATCACAATTAAAATGAATGGGAATATCAATTTTGCTACCATAGAAAAATCTAGAATTCGTTGACTACATAATAATAGTACAATTCCGATGACTAACCAAATAATGCTCCATGTTTTATTTTCACTTTTGAATAGTTCGATAAAACTAGGAATGATGATAAATAGGGTCCACCATCCTCTAAAGAATATATTAATATCAGTGATTCCTAATGAATTTAATCCTATGATTAATCCTATTCCAATTAAGACGATTCCCCATAAAATATTTCCAAATTTTTTCATTGTTTTCTCCTCTCTTTTTTTAACTAAGTATATCATACTATATTATTGGGAAAATTACAACTAAAAGGTGAAGAATTATGATATTCTTCACCTTTTATTCTATTTTAACACTCTTAACTTTAATATTTTCTTTATTCTGAATATTCATCTATCATTTCAGTCATTATAATACAAGGACAGAACGGAACCCGTAGTAGCTGTCGGCGTACCCATGAGTCATGTACGAATAAAGCACACCAGCACCGCTACCACTACTGCAATGGCCACCACGCACCACGAACGGTGTGGAAGCGTGCCCAATAAGCACGTAGTCATTATCCCATGCTCTTGCGTAATTTGGCGTTCCATTAGCTGCTTCTTCCGCCGTTTTAAACCATGACCACGTTTTCGTTCCTGATGAATTGATATATGGTGCATAAAATGAAAAACTAGTTGATACTTCATTTACTCCTATTCCTTTATGTTTTGCCATATTGTTGTAATTGGCTTGAGTAAGTCTTTGTCTTGCTACTTGATATTTTAAGTCCATCTTTTCTTGGCTCCATAAAGAAGTCTGCATAATTGTTCCTTCTCCCTCTACTTGTATTTTGTTGGTTTTCTCCTTTTTGTGCATATCAGCACGAAACATTATTACTTCTCACTATTGAGTTCCTCTATTAGTATATCATATTTTACATAATATTTCAACTATTGCATAGAACTGACCTTGCAATTGCTCCTAGATTTTTTAAGGAATAAAGGTTTTTTACAGCATAAATAATACACAAACTATACTTGCTTATTGCTTTTCTACTGGTATAAATCTTACTAATAATTGCTTTCTACATTTTTCTTCTAACTCATCATCTAATTTAAGTAAATCCATTTTTTCTTCATATTTCCTAGTTAAACAAGTAGAAATAACATAATCTGCTATTTCAGGATTTTTGGCTAATAATGGTCCATGTAAATACGTAGCTATCACATGGGGAAGAAAAAATCCCTCTTGAGTATCTTTAAATTGATTACCATTACCAAAAAGAACTTTGCCAAATGGAGTAGTAATTCCATGGGTTTGTCCACCATGATTCTCAAAACCGATTACTTTTGTTTGCTTCTCTCCTATATTAACTTCTATTACGATGTTTCCAATACATCGCTTCGTTCTATCGGTACTTGCTTCTGTATAATAATCAAAAATGGCTAGCCCCGGAATAATATTTCCTTCTACTCCCTTATAATATTTCCCGAATAGTTGGTAAGCACCACAAATTAAGAGAAAAAACACCTTTTGTCTTACTGCTTCTTTGATTTCCTCTTCATATTGTAATAAGTCTTTGGCTAAAATGCTTTGCTCATTATCGGCCCCTCCTCCAGCAAAAATAAGGTCATAACTTAAAAAATCTGGTTTAGGATCCCCTATTGAATAGCGATCTATGATGACTTGAATATCTCTTTTTTCCATACGATATTTTAATACTTGTAAATTTCCATAATCTCCATATAATTCTAGCATATCTGGGTATAAATATAAGATTCGAATTTCTTTCATTTTTCCTAGTATCTCCTTTCGTAATAGGGAAATCAGAGGGACGCCCTTTTCTTCCCTAGGGAAATTTTTCCTAGGGAAGAAAAGGGCGTCCCCTCTATTTCCCTAACTCTTTTTCTAAGGTTAAAATTTCTTTTCTTGTTGGCTCAAGAGCTGTATAATTAGCTATGATATATTTTTTTACATTGGTTTGGTATAACTTATGTACTGCCTTATTTAGGTCTAATTCTGCTTCTATTATATTAATAGGGTAACCACTCGTTTTGATGCGAATGGCCATGTCATAGGCTCTTGTTCCAGAGGTTATGATTCTTTGTACTTGACCCAGTTCATTAAAGTTAATGTCCCATATCCATGATACATCAAACCCATCTGCTATTTTATCGTTTAAAACGAATAATAATTCTTTTGGTTCAGGATCCTCACGTAGTAAGCGAAGGCTTACATTACTTCCTGTTGGATTTTTAGCTAAGTTGATGATAGTAGGCACTCCTTGTATGGTTAATTTTTCTAGTCTTCCCTTGTTTAGTTCAAAGGTAGATAATGCTTTTTGCACATCTTCTATGTCTATATGATATAAATTGGCTACTGAGATAACAGCAAGAAAATTGTATACTACGTAAATGCTTTCTGATTGCATGGTAAAAGGAATTCCATTGGCGATGAATTCTTTACCCTCTAGATCTATATTACTTGCTGTTACATAGCTTTCTTGTTTCCCGTATTCACAATTTGGACAATGAAATTTTCCTATATGCGAATATTGGTAATAGTCATACATTAAACGCGTTTTGCATAACGGGCAGAACTTGCCTTCCCCTGCTTCTGTTATTTCTTTTGTAGCATGACAGTAAGCTTCTGCATGGAAATAGTAAACTTTGCTATTTTGTGGATTAGCGTAACCTAGCCTAACTACATTTGGATCATCTTGATTTAAAATTAGATTTCCTTGGTAAGTTTTTAAAAATTCTTCTAACTTAAGAATTAATGATTCTACTTCTCCATTTCGATCTAGTTGATCACGGAAAAAGTCTAAGACAATTAATGTATCTAAATGAATCTTAGAAAAAACGATAGGAACATAGCTTTCATCTACTTCTAAGCAGATATAGTCTGCTTTTAGTTTACCTGTTAAGGAACAAGTTTTAAGAAACATGGATAGTATACCTGTTTCCATATTGTTTCCTTCTGTATTACAAATTACGTGCTTTCCTGCTTGTCTTAGCATAGAGGCAATGGCATTATTCGTCATTGTTTTTCCATTTGTGGCTGTTACAGCAATAACTGGACAATTGATGTTAAAAGTAGATAGTATATTAGGGCTTAATTTCTTAGCTATTTTTCCTAATACATTTCCCCCTTGTTTTCCTAATATTTTTAAGATAAAATTTGCTATTTTCATCAGTAGAATAATTAATGTATCCCTCATCTATCATAAACTCCTTTGTTCGTTCTTTTGGGATATTATATCATAAGAAAAAATTCATCACAAGAGAGTTGAAGAAAAAATATTTGCTGTTGTTTCTGACTAGTTTTTAATAGCAAATAAAAATATAAAACCTAAAGCAATTACCTATTTTACAGAAAATTAGCTTAAGGTTTTTTTATTGTTTTATCCATTTTAGCTCTTATAGATATATCTATATTTTAAGAGTTATAACACAACCACCGAGCGGAATCCACTATGGTAGTAAGCGTACCCACTAGTAATGTACGAACTAAGCACACCGGCACTACCATCAACATTGCAACCACCACCACGTAGCACGAAAGGTGCAGAAGCATGTCCGATAAACACATAGTCATTATCCCACGCTCTGGCGTAATCTGGCGTTCCATTAGCTGTTTCTTCCGCTGTTTTAAACCATGCCCATGTTTTTGTTCCTAATGAATTAATATATGGTGCATAAAATGAACATGTTGTTGATACTTCATTTACCCCTATTCCTTTATGTTTTGCCATATTATCGTAATTGGCTTTTGTTATTCTTTGTCTTGCTACTTGATACTTTAAGTCCATCTTTTCTTGGCTCCATAAAGAAGTCTGCGTAATTGTTCCCTCTCCTTCTACCTGTATTTGATTATTTTTTTCTTCTTCACTTACTTCGTAAGTGTCCCAAATAGCAGCATATTGACTATTTAATTCTCCCCCTTCAAAGTACTTGATATTGTTGTCCGTTTTGCTATATCCATAAGCAGTCAAACTATTATTTCTATTATCTAAATATCCTGCTACTCTATCCCATGCTCCCCCTGACATATCATAAATTCCTGTTGTATTTCCAGTAGTGCTGGCTAATATTCCTAAACTTGTACTATATCCATGGTTTGTTACATCATTTTGGTACCATCCTTCATCTGAGGCTGTTTTGGGTCCCTGTCCTGTATACATATCATACCAATAGCTACTGTTTACTAAACTTCCTGTTCCATTGATTTTTGGTACATTTCCATATTGGCTATAACTTAAGTAGGCTACTGCTCCCCATTCATTATTTTTGATTAAATGGCTACTTGCATAATCAATTCCATATTTTTCTTTGCTCTTTCCTGTGATTGCCATACTTTGGTATTCACTTTCACCAACTGTGATATGTCGCCAACTAATAACATTTGGTAAACTTTTGGCTATTGTTGTACTGTCTGGTGCATATTGCTGATCAGATGATAAAACACTAGCATTTCCTACTGCTTGTCCATTTTGGTTTGTTCCACTTGCTTCAAATTTAGCTACCCATATTCCCGTTAATTCTCTACTTCCTAAGGTAAAAGCTGGATGTACAATTTTGGTTGTCTTGGTATCTACATCAGCTGATTCTTTTTGGTACTCGTTTCCATCTTTATCTTTGTTGGTATTTCCCATTAAAAAGCTGATATCAATGTCTTTTTCTGCTTTTATTTGATAACTATATCTTGGGATCCATACGTACATACTTCCTAATTCATTTTCTTGTATAACTTGACCTTCTTTAACTGATCCATCTTTGTAGGTTCCATCACTAAGCATAACATTTGCCCATTGTTTGGTATTATCATAAGAATACCACGAAGAATCGTCCTTTGAGCATACTACCCAATTGGTTCCATTCCATTTGATAGGAATCATCCCTTTGGACAGTTTAGGTGTGGCTATGGTTACTCCTGCTAAAATCAGCAACACGATGATGGTGATGACTAAAGCGATAAGAGTAATTCCCTTTACTTTTTTTATTTTGCCTAATTTGATTTTTAGCCTTTCTTCTTTTAACATTTTCATGATTTTTCTCTCTCCTTCTCGTCTCCTTTTCTTTTGCTAGTATTTACTTTTGCTTACTTTTTTATGCTTTGTTTCAACAATTTTCTTTTATTCTACTTCTTGTTTTATTTCTTGTCTATGAACTGTTATCCACATTATTTTTCTCTTTTCATGATTTTTTCCATTTTGTTCCATACTATCATCATGTCCAAAATGTACCCGTCCCTAATTGGACAAAATAAATAATTTTATGTTGCATTTGCAACTTTATTGTAATATAATAATCAATAATAAAAAGTACATCAAAATGAAAGGAGACGTATGTTGGTTTTAAAAACCTGACATACACATAGAGTAATGAGTGTTTCATTTGACATGGATCAATTTTTTCATGAATTTGGTTCGCAATGTCGTAATTTACAAAAAAAGACGTTTAGCAAAGGAGAAAACATAACCACCTACATTGCTAAACGTAATCAATTTTGCATTCTCATTAAAGGAGAAGCAGATTTAATTCGCTATGATTTGAACGGAAATCGAACGATTGTAGAACATTTTACGAAAAATGATATATTTGGAGAAGTTTTTTATATTATTACCACCAATAATGAATTATTTGTGACTGCTCGCCAAAATTGTGAAGTATTATTTTTGCCTTATGACAATGTTAAAAATAAATGTAAAACAAATTGTAAATTTCATACCATTTTACAAGAACATTTATCTGAATTAATTCTTGATAAAGTCACTATTTTAAATACACGTGTTGAATTGCTAACAAAACGTTCTATTCGTGATAAATTATTAGGTTATTTTACTATTTTATCTACCCGCTCTTTTAGTCGAGTAATAACACTTCCTTTTTCTTTAACTGATTTGGCTGATTATTTGAGCGTAGACCGTAGTGCCATGATGAGAGAAATGAAATCTTTGCGTGAAGAAGGGTTTATTCAGAAAAATGGGAATAAAATTACGTTATTATCTCATTAATTTTTAATGGCAAATAAAAATATAAAACCTAAAGCAATTACCTATTTTACAGATAATTAGCTTAAGGTTTTATCCATTTTAGTTCTTATCGATATATTTAAATGTAAAGAGTTATAACACCACGACCGGGCGGAACCCGTAGTAGCTGTTGCCGTTACCATTAGTAATGTTCGAATAGAGCACACCAGCACTGCCACCAAGGCCGCAATAGCCACTGCGTACCACAAACGGATAGGAAGCATGTCCGATTAGCACGTAATCATTATCCCATGCCTTGGCATAATTTGGCGTTCCATTAGCTGCTTCTTCCGCCGTTTTAAACCACGACCATGTTTTCGTTCCTGATGAATTGGTATATGGTGCATAAAATGAAAAACTAGTTGATACTTCATTTACTCCTATTCCTTTATGTTTTGCCATATTATCGTAATTGGCTTGAGTAAGTCTCTGTCTTGCTACTTGATATTTTAAATCCATTTTTTCTTGGTTCCATAAAGAAGTTTGTGTGATTGTTCCTTCTCCCTCTACTTGTATTTTATTGGTTTTCTCTTCTTCACTTACTTCGTAAGTGTCCCATATACTAGCATATTGACTGTTTAATTTCCCGCCTTCAAAATACTTAATACTTGTATCGGTTTGACTAAACCCATAAGCATTTAAACTATTATTTCCATTATCTAAATATCCTGCTACTCTTTCCCATGCTCCTCCTGACATATCGTAAATCCCTGTTGTATTTCCTGTGGTACTCGCTAGTTGACCATTTGATGTACTGTATCCATGGTTTGCTATATCATTTTGGTACCATCCTTCATCTGAGGCTGTTTTTGGTCCTTGACCGGTATAAAGATCATACCAATGGCTACCATCAATTAAGCTTCCTGTTCCATTGATTTTTGGTACATTTCCATATTGGCTATAACTTAAGTAAGCTACTGCTCCCCATTCACTATTTTTCATTAAATGACTACTTGCATAATCGATTCCATATTTTTCTTTCTTTTTTCCTGTGATTGCCATACTTTGGTATTCACTTTCTCCAATTGTGATATGGCGCCAACTGATGACATTTGGTAAACTTTTGGCTATCGTTGTACTGTCTGGTTCATATTGTTGATTTCCAGACGAACTACTTGCATTTCCTACCGCTTGTCCATTTTGGTTTGTTCCACTTGCTTCAAATTTGGCTACCCATATTCCCGTTAACTCTCTACTTCCTAAGGTAAAAGCTGGATGCACGATTTTGGTTGTTGTGTCTACTTGTTCTGACTCTTTTTGGTATTCGTTTCCGTCCTTATCTTTGTTTGTATTTCCCATTAGAAAGCTTACATCAATATTTTTTTCTGCTTTAATTTGGTAGCTATATCTTGGAATCCAAACGTACATACTTCCTAATTCATTTTCTTGTATAACTTGACCTTCTTTAACTGATCCATCTTTGTAAGTTCCATCACTAAGCATAACATTTGCCCATTGTTTGGTGTTGTCATACGCATACCATGAAGAATCGTCCTTTGAGCATACTACCCAATTAGTTCCATTCCATTTAATAGGAATCATTCCTTTTGTTAATTTTGGACTGTTTACTGCTTTGGTTTCACTATATCCATCAGTTGTAGGTGTTACTTCTGTGTGTGGCTATGGTTACTCCTGCTAAAATCAGCAACACGATGATGGTGATGACTAAAGCGATAAGAGTAATTCCCTTTACTTTTTTTATTTTGCCTAATTTGATTTTTAGCCTTTCTCTTTTGGTACTTTCATGATTTTTCTCTCTCCTTCTCGTCTCCTTTTCTTTTGCTAGTATTTACTTTTGCTTACTTTTTTATGCTTTGTTTCAACATTTTTCTTTTATTCTACTTCTCATTTTATTTCTTGTCTATGAATTGTTATCCACATTATTTTTCTCTTTTCATGATTTTTTCCATTTTGTTCCATACTTTTATCATGTTCAAAATGTACCCGTCCCTAATTGGACATGAAAAATACCTAAACTTTTTTATCGTTTAGGTATTTTTTATCACTTTTAATCTAGTCTTATTTGTCCAGCTTCTAAAGCTTCTATTACACGTTCTGTTTCTTCCCCTGTTATCATATTCTTAACCTTTACTATTCCTGATTGTATTTCATCTTCACCAATCACAATAACATAAGGAATTTGTAGTTTGTCAGCATATTTCATTTTGGCTTTTAATTTTTTGTCGTTTAAATAAATCTCTGTATTGATTCCTTTTTCTCTGAAGGCTGTAGCTATTTTGATTGGTACTTCTAAATCATCTACCATAGGGATAATCAATACATCTGAAATGGATTTTTTTTCGGCCTTGATGGCGTTTAATTCATTCAACTTATAGAATAATCTAGTTAATCCAAGCGAGATACCAACACCTGGTAATTTTTTGTCAGTATAGTATTCGGCTAAGTTTTCGTATCTTCCTCCTGAACATACACTTCCTACTTCGCGGTATTCGTTTAAGAAAGTTTCGTATACGGTTCCTGTGTAATAATCTAGCCCTCTGGCAATGGTTAAATCTACGGCAAAATTTTGCTCTGGAATACCAAAAGCACGAACATAACGAACTAAACTAGATAATTCTTCTAATCCTTGGCTAAATGTTGAATTATCAATCGCTAATGCTTGCAATTTAGCTAATTTCTCGTCTGAGGTACCAGTTATTTCAATAAAACTCATGATTTTATCAATTTGGTCTTTTTCTATGCCCAATTCTGCAATTTCTTTGATGACTTCTTCTTTTCCAATTTTATCGATTTTATCGATGATTCTTAAAATTTCTACGCTATTTTCTTTTTGATTAACGCTTTCGAATAAACCGTTTAATAATCTACGGTTATTGATACGAATGGTAAAATCATCAAACCCTAATTCCTTAATTACTGAATAAATAACACTAGGAATTTCAGCATCATTCATTGGGCTTAATTCTCCATCCCCAATAATATCAATATCACATTGATAAAATTCACGAAATCTTCCTTTTTGTGCTTTTTCTCCACGGTATACTTTTCCTATCTGATAACGGCGAAATGGAAAGCTTAGGTTTCCATAGTTTTTGGCTACGTATTTCGCTAGTGGAACAGTTAAATCAAAACGTAGGGCTAGATCAGTATCTCCCTTTTCAAAACGATAAATTTGCTTTTCGGTTTCTCCTCCAGCTTTGGCTAATAATACTTCTGCTGATTCGATGATAGGCGTGTCTAGTGGTAGAAAACCAAATTTTTGATAGGTTTTCTCAATTTTATTTTTCATTTGCTCAAATAAAATTTGATCTTCGGGTAATAACTCCATAAATCCAGCTAATGTTCTTGGTTCTGTTTTGCTCATTTTTCATCAATTCCTTTCTTTCTTTTATTTTTATTGGTTTATTGATTAACTTAATTTTATCTATTCTTAGCAAAAATCTTTGATTAATTAGGATTAGACTAGGAAATGGCAAGTGCCATTTCCTAGTTTGGTCAAATCATTTTGTTTGTACTGCTGAAACAAAAGGGTGACCCTTGATTCATGAGAAATTTTCAAGTAACTCTTTGTCCTCGATACGATTGTAATGGTAATCGTATAAGGCAACTGAATCGTCCAATCTAGTTATCTTAAAGTAAAGTACCTTCTTCCAATAGAAGAAGTCGATAGCTTTACCGATTTCTTCTGGTATCATATTCATTTGCTTTTCACAATATAAAAAACAAACTAAAAAATAGTTACCACTTAGTTCCTCTACCTTTAAGATTTCTTGGAAGCCTCTATCTCTATTCCTTTTACTTAACATGTGCTTCCTGATGAAATATGATTTTGTTTCCTCATCATATTCCAATTTGTACCCTTCAAAAGAATTAATCTCCTGAATTTTTTGTAAATTCAGTTTCCGTACCCCGGCCTTTCCCATTTCTTTTCCTCCTAATTGAATTAATAATTACTTTTGTATTATAACGTATTTCTTTCCAATAATCAATAGGTTACCATAATTTAGGTCTCAATTCTAAATAAATTGGTTTCTCCTCTTTCAATTTAGTTGGCTTTCCATGCCCTGGGTAAACAATGGTTTCTTCTGGCAAAATAAGCAATTTATCGACAATCGACTCTAAAATAGCTTCTCGATCAGAAGTAGGTAAATCGGTTCTTCCCCAAGTACCAGCAAATAACGTATCTCCTGAAAATAAACATCCCTCTGTTTCACAATAAAGAGAAGTACTTCCCTTAGTATGACCCGGTGTATGAATCACGTTAAAGGCTAAATTTCCTAAATGGATTAGATCTCCATCATCAATCCTAGAATCTGCTTGCAATTCAATTTCTGGTAAATCTATAATACCAGACAAATTCACATTTTTATCATTAAGACCATCACTATCTTCTCGGTGAATTAATATCGTTCCTCCACAACTTTCCTTAAGGCTAGTTACACCACCAATATGATCTCCATGGCAATGAGTCAAATAAATATATTTAAGTTGACCCTGCCATACCTCTTGAATCAAGTGGACCAATTCATCAACTTCCCCTGCTGGATCAATACACATAATCTCCTTACTTTTCTCTTCAAAAATCAAATAACAATTAGTAGGATCTCCTACCCAAGTATTTATCTTACGTTCCTTCAAAATCATATCAAACTACTCCTCCACTCAAAAATCCACTAACACAAGTTTCCATTCTTCCTTCATTCAAACCACAAAACAAACTACACAATCCACAAAACTAAGCTCAAAATCCACAATACAAAAATCAAAGCTAAAACCACAAACACATATAAAAAGTAACCTTACCAAAAACAGTAGAGTAGTCCAAGAAGGGGTGGGATAATCTATCTTTCCCACAAATTACACCTGACAGTTCCCTTTTGGCCCGCGTCAGGCTTAAAACCCGATCACCGGCTTCTTTGTGAGGGACCTAAGGGTTTTAAAAAGACCCTGCTATGGAAGGTTAATTTGTGGGAAAGATAGATTATCCCACCCCTTCTTGGACGGCCAGAAAAAAATAGTTACAGAAAACGCAATTAGGGAAAAAATAACTAGGGAAGAAAAGGGCGTCCCCTTTATTTCCCTACCTCTATTTCTTTCTCCTTACTTCATAAACACTATCCACTTTTCTAATTGCCTTTTGTACCTGATTTAACTCCTGAATGTTCTCCACTTCCAATGCAATATCCATCATCGCAATTCTTTCTTTCGTGGTTTTTGTATTAACTCCCATTAATTTTGCTTTACTCTCTTTCAGTGCATTAAGAATATCCACTAATAAACCACTTCTGTCATTTGCCATTACCTCTATATTTACATCATATGTCTCCTTCGCCTCTTGGTACCATTCCACATCAATCATACGATTTTCCTCAGTTAGCAAGTCTTTTACGTTAACACAATCTTTACGGTGAACCGATACTCCTCTTCCTTTGGTAATGTATCCTACTATTTCGTCCCCTGGTAAAGGATTACAACACTTAGACAATTTCACCAAACAATTATCAATTCCTTTAACCACAACACCAGAATTTGATGGCTTAGTTTTCTTATCCTTCTGCTTACGTAAAACTTCCATCTTTTCTTCTAAATCTTCTTCTTTGTGTTCTTTACGATATTCTTGAAGCACACGAGCAATAACTTTCACAGAAGAATTCGCCCCAAACCCAACAGCTGCATACATTTCTTCTAAATTTTTATAACGATATTTTTCAAGCATAGGATCAATATACTCATTTTTAAATAAATCCGCATGAGAAAGACCAATTCTTTTGATTTCTTTTTCGATGAATTCTTTTCCCTTTTCAATGTTCTCTTCACGTTGTGCCTTTTTAAACCAACTTTTGATACGGTTTTTTGCACTTGAACTTTTAACAAATTTTAGCCAGTCTCTACTTGGTCCTTTGGCATGGTCTGAAGTAATAATTTCAACGATGTCTCCACTTTTTAGTGGGGTAATGATTGGCATCATTTTGCTGTTGATTTTACAGCCTGTCATGTGATGACCAATTTCAGCGTGAATGGAGTAAGCAAAGTCGATTGGTGTTGCTCCTCTTGGCAAAACTTTAATGGCTCCTTTTGGGGTAAATACATAAACTTCATCTTCAAATAATTCTGTTTTTAACGTATCTAAAAATTCCTGTGGATCCTGCATTTCTTTTTGCCACTCTAAGGTTTCACGAAGCCAAGCTAGTTTGTCCTCTTCTACTTTTACGGCTTGTTTTCTTCCACTAAAATAGCTTGCTTCTTTGTAAGCCCAATGGGCAGCAATACCATACTCAGCTATACGGTGCATGTCCCATGTACGAATTTGTACTTCAAAAGGAGTTCCTTTTTCACCTAATAAAGTAGTATGAATGGATTGATACATATTTGGCTTAGGAACAGCTATATAGTCTTTAAATCTTCCCGGCATTGGATTATACAGTTCATGAACAACTCCTAAGGCAGCATAACAATCTTTTACTGAATTAACTAGGATACGCAAAGCAAATAGATCATAAATTTGGTCTAACGTTTTATTATCACGTTTCATTTTTCGATAAATACTATACAAATGTTTCGCTCTTCCGGTTACTTCTGCTTCAATATGCTGTTTTTTCAAGGCTACACGAATATCGTCCATAATTTTTTCAATAAATTGCAAACGCTCTTCTCTTTTTTTGTTAATTCCTTCAACAAGTTCATGATATTCCTCTGGGTATAAATATTTAAACGCTAAATCTTCTAGTTCCCATTTCATGGAATATAACCCTAAACGATTCGCTAGCGGTGCATAAATTTCCATGGTTTCTTTGGCATTTGCAATTTGGCGTTCTCGCTTTAAGTATTTTAAGGTTCTCATGTTATGTAAGCGATCGGCTAACTTTATTAAGATAACACGAATATCTTTCCCCATAGCCAAAAACATCTTGCGATAGTCTTCCGCTTGCCTTTCTTCTACAGAAGTAAACATCATCTCTCCTAATTTGGTAACTCCTGCTACCATATCAGCAATTTCTTCCCCAAATTCCTTACGAATATCTTCGTCAGTTACTTCTGTATCTTCTACTACATCATGAAGTAAAGCCGCACAAAGGGTATTATCATCAAGCCCAGTATCAGCTAATATATAGGCTACATTAAGCGGATGAATAATATAGGGCTCTCCTGAATGACGGCATTGGTCTTTGTGCTTATCATCAGCCAATTGAAATGCTCTTTGAATTAACTTAGTATCTACTCTTCTGGCATGTTCTTTTCGTTTATTAATGACATCTTGAATAGTAATTTCTTGTTCTTGCATAAATTTATTTCACTTCCCTTTATTTTCTATTTGCACAACAAACGTCTTGTTTTATCGCTTTAATCGAATAACACTCCTAGTAATAAAAGCATTTTGCTTTTTCGTTAAAAATATGGTATGATAGTAGTAGTAAAGTAACTTTTTAACCAATAAGGAGATCACCTCCTTATTCTTCTAGCAGAGAGGAGAATTCCATGTTAGAAGTATTCGTATTAGTAATTTGCATAGTTCCCCTAAATTTTTGTTTTTGGGTTGGGCTAGAAATATTTAGTGATCTTTGTTTTCAGTCAGGTCACCAATTTGGGGGATATTTCTGTGCAATCATTGGTTGGCTTATCCTTTTTTTAGGAATCGGGCTGATCATCATTTTAATTTGGAAGCTTTGTGTGAGATTACTCTCACACAAGGCTTTTCTTTTTGTCAATAGTGATATTTTCACCCTGTCCCTAATTGGGGTAAAATTGCCATTTTTTACCCCGTCCCCAAACTGGCACATTCTTTTTTATATTGCCCCCATCATATCTTTAATGTTAATTTGTAAACTATCTACTCCATTAAATGTATTGATTTCTAGCATTCCTACAATATCTAATTTATCTCCTATGCGATATTCTTCTGCTAATTGCCCTAAGTTGAAACCTATGGCACTAATGATAGTATTTCCTTGTTTGAGCGTAAGTTTTAAGTGTTTTCCTTCTGATAAAGCACGTATTGAATCGATTTTTAAGTGACGAAAAACAAATATGGGTGTTTTGTTTCCTTCTCCAAATGGTTCTAATTGTTTTAAACTTTCTACCATTTGTTTATTTAAGTCTACTAATTCTATTTTTCCATCAATAAAGATGATTGGCTTAATTTCTTCAATATGAGATTCTGTCGCAATTTGCTCAAATTCTTGGTTAAAGTTTTCCAGCTTACTAGTTTGAACGGTTATGCCGATAGCCATACTATGCCCGCCAAATTTTTCTATGGTATTGGGGCATTTCATTAATGCTTCATGAAGATCAAACCCGGGTATGCTTCTTCCTGACCCCTTAGCTACCTTGCCTTCCTTACATAATAAAATACTTGGTTTAAAGTATAATTCTGTAATTTTAGAAGACACAATACCAATAACCCCATGATGCCAATTCTCACCTGCTACGATAATGGTATTTTTTTGGTCTAGGTGTTTTTGGGAAATTTCAGCAACTGCTTCTTCATAAATTCGTTTTTCAGTTTCTTGCCTTTGACGATTGTATTCATTTAAAATTGTCGTTAATTCTTTTACTTCTTGAATATTCTTTGATAAAAACAGTTTTAACGCCTGTTCTGCATGTCCCATTCTACCACAGGCATTAATTCTTGGGGCAACACCAAATGATATGGTATTAGAATCTATTTTTTGATATCCAGATGATAATAATAAAGACCTTAGTCCTAAATTTTTGGTTTGATGAATTAGCATTAAGCCTAATTTGGCAATCACTCTATTTTCATCTACTAGAGGGACTATGTCAGAAATGGTTCCTACACAAACTATATCCAAATATTTTAAGTAGTCTTCTTCTGGTAAGTGTAGTGTTTGGCTTAGTGCTTGAATAACCTTAAAAACTACTCCTACTCCAGCTAAATCTCGGCAAGGATAAGTATTGTCTTTTCGTTTAGCATCTACTACTGCTACTGCTTTTGGCAACTCTTCCCCTACTTCATGATGATCAGTAACGATAGTTTCTATTCCTAAGGAATTGGCATAAGCAATTTCCTCTACTGCTGATATACCACAGTCTACCGTTATCATTAATGAATAATTTTGTTCTGCTATTGTCTTTACTGCCGGTTTATTTAAGCCATATCCTTCTTCTAATCGGTTAGGTATATATTCATCAACTTCCATTCCAATATCTTGTAAGAAACTTTTTAATACCGTTATACTAGTGATTCCGTCCGCATCATAATCGCCATAAATGATGACTTTTTCTTTTCTTTGCTTTGCTTGTAAAATACGGTCAATTGCTTTTTTCATATCTGGCATTAGAAACGGATCATGGAAATCATTTCTTGTTGGATGCAAAAAAACTTGTATTTGCTCTTCTTCTACAATATTACGATTAACTAAAATGGTTGCTAGTAGTGAATTAATAGCATATTTTTCGGTTAGTTCTTTTACTTTTGTTTCATCTGTTTCGTATACTTGCCATTTTTTCGTCATTTTCCTCTCCCTAAAATATAAATTTTCTCCTATTGTATCGTATTTTGAAAAATTTTTAAAGGGATTTTGGAAAATTTGTGAATTTTGTCCTTTTGGGGACGTTTCTTTTTGGGACATTTTGGCAAGTGTCCAATTGGGGACGGGTACATTTTGGACATTAACTATGTCCAAAACGTACCCGTCCCCAATTGGACAGACAAATAAATTATACCCCAACAATAGAAAATCCATTATCTACATGAATAATTTCTCCCGTAATAGCACTAGATAAATCACTAAAGAGTAATGCTGTACTATTTCCTACTTCCTCTATGGTAACATTACGATGTAGAGGTGCTCTTTCTTCTACCATATCTAAAATGGTTCCAAAGTCCTTTATTCCTTTGGCTGATAGGGTTTTGATTGGTCCAGCCGAAATTCCATTAATGCGGTAACCCTCTTTTCCTAAATCAACAGCTAAATAACGAATGCTAGCTTCTAGTGCTGCTTTTGCTACTCCCATAACATTATATCCTTGCACTGCTTTTTCTGCTCCAAAATAACTATAAGCAATTAGGCTTGCCCCTGAATTTAACATTTGCTTTTCACGTAACATTCTTGCTACTGCTACTAAAGAATAACTACTAACATCTTGTGCGTGAGCATATCCTTCACGAGAAGTTAAAATAAAATCATTTCGTAAATCTTCTGTATTAGCATGAGCGATGGCATGTAACAAACCATCAATTTTTCCTACTTTTGTTTTTATTTCTTCTAATGCTTGATCAATATCTTCATCACGACTTACATCGTTACAAATAACCAACTCTGCTTCCGGTAATTCTGCTAGTAGATCTTTTACTTTACTACTGCTTCCCTCTGAACAAGTACAAATTACTTGTGCTCCTTGGTCATAAGCTGCTTTAGTTGCTCCCCAAGCTATACTCCATTTATTTCTAACTCCCATAATGACTACTTTTTTTCCTTGCAATAACATAAGTTCTCCTCACTTTCTCTTCATTCTTTCATTCAATTAACACATGGTTCTAAATTTTTGATAACGCTTTTCTACCAATTCTTCTGAATCAAAATGGATTAATTCCTTAACTGTTTTTAAAAAATAATCCTGTAACGTTTTGACTAAAATTTCCCACTCTTCCCCTTCTGCATGAATACCTGTTTTAGGCTCTTTAATGATTTCATCTACTATTCCTAATTTTTTAAGTTCTTTTGCTGTAATTTTCATATTCTCTGCCGCTTCTTTTGCTTTGCCTGAATCTTTATATAAGATACTAGCAAACCCTTCTGGCGAAAGAATAGAATACACCGAATTTTCTAGCATAACCACTCTATCGCCAACACCAATAGCTAAAGCACCACCACTAGATCCTTCACCAATAATCACACAAATAACCGGAACGCGAAGAGCTGACATCTCCATAATATTACGAGCAATCGCTTCTCCTTGCCCTCTTTCTTCTGCCCCCATTCCTGGGTAGGCTCCTGGTGTATCAATAAAAGTAATAATCGGCCTTTTAAACTTCTCCGCTTGTTTCATCAAACGCAAAGCCTTGCGATACCCCTCTGGATTTGGCATACCAAAATTCCTTTCCATATTTTCTTTTACGTTTTTTCCTTTTTGTTCTCCAATTACCGTAAACGAAATACCTCCTAGTGAAGCAATTCCACCAATAATAGCCTTGTCATCGCCAAAATTTCGATCTCCATGTAACTCAATAAAGTCACTGAAAATACTTTGAATATAATCGAGCGCCTTTGGTCTTTCTGAATCTCTTGCTATTTGAACCTTTTCCCATGCTGTCATCTATGTTCCTCCTTTTTCTCTTCTTCACTCCCAATTTGGGGACGGGGTAAATTGGGGTAAAATGACCAAATTTTACCCCGTCCCCAAATTGGGTAACCAGACAAGTTTAGTGCAAACGAAGTAAATTAGCTATAGTATGCTTCATCTCTTTTCGTTCAACAATTTTGTCAATAAACCCATGTTCTAGTAAAAATTCTGATCGCTGAAATCCGTCTGGTAATTTTTGTTTTATGGTTTGCTCTATTACTCTAGGTCCGGCAAAACCAATTAGTGCTTTGGGCTCTGCTAAGACGATATCTCCTAGGCTGGCAAAACTGGCTAGTACTCCTCCTGTTGTTGGGTCTGTTAATACTGATAGATAAAGTAATCCTGCTTGTTCTAGTTTTTTTACGGCTGCTGATGTTTTTGCCATTTGCATTAGGGATACCATTCCTTCTTGCATTCTTGCTCCACCTGATACACTAAATAAAACAAATGGAGAACGTAGATCAATAGCAGTTTCTATGGCTAGGGTGATTCTTTCTCCTACGGCTGATCCCATACTTCCCATTAAAAAGTTCCCGTCCATGATGGCAAGTACTGCTTTTTGCCCTTCAATTTCACAGGTTCCACATCGTACTGCCTCTGATATTTTTGTTTTGGCTTTTAGGCTTTCTACTTTTTTTAGGTAACCTTCAAAGTGAAGTGGGTCTTGGGTACAAATAGTGTCTCCTATTTCTTTGAATGTTCCTTCGTCTGCTATTTGTTTAATTCTTCTTCTACTGGATAAACGAAAGTATTTTCCACAATTGGGACATACATTATCGTTTTGGTGTAGTTCTTCTTTATAAATGATTTCTTTACATCCATCACATTTTACCCATTTACCAATCATTTTGTCTGCTGCTGATACATTTTTGGTTCGTACTTCTTCTGGATTGGTTAATTTTCTTACTTTATCGATGATCAAACGTGTTGCCTCCTTTTTTCTTTTTTATAGTAAATTACATTCTATCTTTCTAAAACTAATACGCATTTACGTATTTTCTAAACACATTTCTGCTTCTCTTTGCAAATTTTCAATTAGTTTAGGTACTGTTGTTATTTCTTTAATTCGTTTAGCATTTGAACCACAAAAAACTAAACCTTGATTAATATTTCCTTTTACTGATTCAATTAATGCCTTAGTAATACAATAAGGCGTCTTTGCCATTTGACAGGTTTTGATGCAACCATAACATTTTGTAATTTTTTCTTTTTCTTTCTCTACTTTTTGAATAAAAGCATTTCGAATGGCTCGTCCTGGCATTCCTACTGGACTTTTGATGATGGCGATATCTTCTTCTTGGCAGTTAATATAGGCTTGTTTGAATTCCTCTGCTGCATCACATTCTTCTGTTGCTACAAAACGGGTTGCCATTTGAACTCCATTTGCTCCTAACTGAATGTAGCGAGCAATATCCTTTCCATCAAAAATTCCTCCTGCTACTACAACGGGAATCTCTTTACCTGTTTCTTGTTCTATTTTTTTTACTTCTTCTACTACTTCTACGGTTATTTTTTCTAGTGTTGGTCTTTCTTCTCTTGGCTCTGGATTTTCTCCTTGCCCTAATTCTTCTAATTTAAATCCTAGATGCCCTCCTGCTTCTGGTCCTTCTACTACGATCATATCTGGTACATAATTGTGTTTGGTAATCCATAATTTAGAAATTAACCTTGCTCCTTTGGCTGAGGAAATAATGGGTGCAATTTTGGTTTTGGTTCCCTTTACTAATTCTGGTAATTCTTTTGGAAGGCCTGCTCCTGAAATAATTAGGTCTATCCCATTTTTTACACATCTTTTAGCGATTTCTGCATAATGGTTCATCGCAACCATTATATTAACACCAATAACACCCTTTGGAGCAATGTTTCTTGCTGCTTTTATTTCTTTATCAATTGCTCTTAAATTAGCTTCTACTGGATTTTGGTCAAAATCAGGTTCTTTGAAGCCAATGTCTGCTGTAGATATAATTCCTATACCACCTGCTTTAGCAACTGCTCCTGCTAGTCGATGAAGTGATACACCTACTCCCATTCCTCCTTGTATGATAGGAATTTGAGCTATTTTGTCCCCTATTGTTAATCCTTTTAGTTTCATCTTTTTTCCTTCTTTCTCAAAGATTTGGTTAATTTTACCATAAAAAATTTTCTTTTACTATTAGAATCAGTAGTCAAATAAAATTTTAACCACCAAACAATTCTTTAGCAATAAAAGAAGTATCGTACCTATTACTTTTAAATTTCTCATTTTGTAAAATTCGAAGGATAAAATCACAATTCGTTTGGGTTCCTTCCACTACTAATTCAGCTATAGCACTAGTCAACTTAGCAATAGACTCTTCTCTTGTTTTACCATGAACAATAATTTTCGCAAGCATAGAATCATAATTAGGAGGAATCGTATACCCTGCATAGATAGCAGTGTCTACTCTAATTCCATTTCCTCCGGGCAAATGAAGACCTGTAATTTTCCCTGGACATGGCATAAAGTTTTTATCTGGATTTTCGCTATTGATTCTTGCTTCCATACTATGACCAGTAAATATAATGTCTTCTTGTTTCATGGTTAAAGGCTCTCCACTCGCAATTTTGATTTGTTCTTTGATGATGTCTACACCAGTTACCATTTCTGTTACTGGGTGTTCTACTTGAACTCTTGTGTTCATTTCCATGAAGTAAAAGTCTTGATGTTTATCCACCAAAAATTCTATAGTTCCTGCATTGGCATAACCTATTTCTTTTACTGCTTTTACGGCTACTTCTCCCATTTTCTTTCTTGTTTCTTCGGAAAGGATACCAGAGGGAGTTTCTTCTACTACTTTTTGATTTCTTCTTTGTACAGAACAATCTCTTTCTCCTAAATGAATACAGTTTCCGTGTTCGTCTGCCAATATTTGAATCTCTACGTGTCTTGGGTTTTCAATGAATTTTTCTAAGTAGATACTATCATCGTTGAATGAAATTTTTGCTTCTTGCTTAACTAGGTCATACGCCTTTTCTAATTCTTCTTGGGAATAGGCTACACGGATACCTCTTCCCCCTCCTCCTGCTGATGCTTTTAGCATAACAGGATAGTGGATGTCACTGGCTAGTTTTACTGCTTCTTCTTTGCTAGAAATTAAACCTTTTGACCCCGGTACTACTGGCACTCCTGCTTTTTTCATAGTTTCTTTGGCTTGCGATTTGTTTCCTAATAAGTCAATTAATTTATGGCTTGGCCCAATAAATTTAATGCCCATTTCTTCACAAATTTTAGCAAAATTGGCATTTTCGGATAAAAAGCCAAACCCCGGATGGATGCTATCTGCTCCTGTTAAACAGGCTGCCTCTAAGATGGCTTTTTTATTTAAATAACTTTTGGTAGAAGGGGCAGGCCCTATACAAATGGATTCATCGGCTAATGTAGTATGTAGTGCTGTTTTGTCTGCTTCTGAATATACAGCAACAGTAGCTATGCCCATTTCACGACAAGCACGAATAATGCGTACTGCTATTTCTCCACGGTTGGCAATTAATACTTTTTTTAACATTTTGGATTCTCCTTTTTGGATTTTTATTTTTACGACTCCCTCTTTACTTTCGTCCATCTTGGTAGTATAATCTTGTTATTCTAATATCATTAAGGGGGATTTTATACAATGAAGATGGAAAATTATGTCCAAACACTAAGAAATCTTCATTCTCTTCGTTCAGCTATTGAACGGGAACCTGATGAACTAAAACCTTTATACTATTATTATTATCATAAGGTATTTCTTTGTCATTTAGTAAAAGGATTGGTTTTTCAGGAATTTTCTATTAAAATTTCTATTCGGTCTGTAGGAGAAGGAACTCCTTCTCCCTTAGAGATCATGGAAGAAATCATTGATTGGATTGATTTTACGATGTTAACCAACTTTTGTGAAGGATCCAAACTCAATATTACGATTTCTTCTACCCCAAAACAATAAGAGGCTCTTCGGGGCCTTTTTTATTTGGCCACATTGTTTACTGAATAAAATTTACGAAACAATGGCAAAGGTAAGTTCCCCTTTTACGGCAACTTTTCCATCAACGGTTGCTATGGCTTCTCCTATCCCGATTGGTCCTTTTTTCTTTATGATTTTTACTTCTAATTTTAATCGATCTCCCGGAACGACTTGTTTCTTGAATTTTAATTTATCAATTCCTCCAAACAAGGCATTTTTTCCTTGATTTTCGAGCACAGATAAAATGGCTACTGCCCCTGTTTGTGCTAATGCTTCTACCATTAATACTCCGGGCATGATTGGATTTCCAGGAAAGTGTCCTTGAAAATAGTATTCATCTGCTGATACATTTTTATAAGCTATACAACTTTCTCCGGGGATATATTCTTCTACTTCGTCGATCATTAAAAATGGTTCTCGTTGGGGGATGATTTTTTTGATTTGTTCTTGATTTAACATGAATAACCTTCTTTCTTTTGATTTTGTGGGAAATATGTGGTATAATAATAGTATTCTAACTATAGGAGGAAAAACATATGATTAACAAATTTTCGCTTCTGTCCACACGGGCAGAACATCTTAGAGAGTTTCTGCAATTTGGAAGATTGCAGGCATTAGGGGAGCTGACACGATGTTACGTCTTATCGGATAATATTTCTCCATTAAGACTAACAAAAGTTGGTTTTTCGGAAAGTGATTTGGCTTTTGTATTAGAGCAACTAGGAATTGAGAAGGATCAGTATGAACTGATTTCTTTTCCCAATAGCAACACAATAACTTTGTTCACTAAGAAATTATCTTCTGGCTTACTTCTTTCAGTAAGGTGTGAGGATCTTAAAAACCCTTCTATAAGAGAGCCTCTTCAGGTTCTTAGTGAACTGGTAAAAAGTTATATTATCACAAAAAGTGGTAATGAACTAATATTGAAAAAGAATTTTTCAAAAACCAGTATCGATGTAGTTTTAAAAGAACTAAACATCGATAAATGTGTCCCCTCTGTTTTTCCTAATAGCACAACAACATCACTTTACTTTTTTTACTGATGTTTTCTGTGCTAACCGGCAGTACTTTTGTAACTGCCGGTGTTTCTTTTTAGGTCCTTTCCTATTTCAATTTAAACAAAGGCATACCATATTCAACCACATCTTCATCTTTCACGCAAATCTCTACAATTTCTCCATCGTATTCTGATTCGATCTCATTCATTAATTTCATAGCTTCTACAATGCAAACGACTTGACCTTTTTTTATCTTGTCTCCTACTTGAACAAAAGCTGGCTTATCTGGTGAACTGCTAGCATAAAATGTTCCTACCATTGGTGAAGTAATTATTTTTGCGTTTTCGCTTGTTTCTTCTTGCTTAGTTTGCGTTGTTTGGCACAAAGAAGTCTCTTTTTCTTCTACTACAGAAGGTAATTCTACAGTTCTAGGAACCATTTGCTGTGCTGTTACCACAGATATATTTTTTTCTGACTGTTTTGTCATACTAATTTTGACTCCATCTGGAAATTCAATTTCGAATGATTCTAGTTTTGAATTGCCCATGTCATCCATTATTTTTTTAATTTCTTGATAATCCATGACTAATATCCTTTCTTTTTTTATTATTTTATGTTATACTTAAATCCCAAAAACCTAAGGAGGTAAATAAAAATGAGAAATATTTTTTCTTACTCAAAGGCTTTCAACTTAGCCAATGAGTATGATAGACGGGGTGATTCCTTGTCTAAGCAAAAAAAAGCAATTTTAGCACAATTAATGGGAAAGTACCTTTATGATAGTACTTTTCTAGCAGACACAACTATACAGATCTTAGTCACTGACTCACTCGAAATCAATACGTTAAAAGAGTGTTTTCGGTCAGTATTAAATGATCTGGGATATATAGTTGATTGCATAGATGATTATCACTATGTAAGTAAAACAATTTGTGCTCACTTGCAAAACTAGCCGGGAAACCGGCTTTTTCTTTTGCCTTTATTCATATTTCTTCAATAAAATACTGCTATTATGCCCTCCAAACCCTAATGAGTTTGACATAGCATAGTTTACTTCTACCTTTCTTCCTTCATTTGGTACAATGTCTAAATCACATTCTTCATCTGGTACTTGATAATGAATGGTAGCGGGAACATAACTGTCTTCTATGGCTTTAGCACAGACAATGGCTTCGATTGCTCCTGCTGATCCAAGTAGATGACCGGTATTTCCTTTAGTAGAACTCATCATCACTGTTTTTGCCGCTTTTCCAAAGGCTGTTTTTACGGCCATGGTTTCTGATGAATCATTTAGGTGAGTTGATGTTCCATGAGCATTGATGTAAGTGATTTCTTCTGGTTTGGCTCCTGCTTCTTGCATGGCTAATTTCATGGCTCTTGCTCCACCTTCTCCTCCTGGGGCTGGTGAAGTGATATGGTAACTGTCTGAGGTTGCTCCATAGCCTACTACTTCTGCGTATATTTTGGCTCCTCTGGCTTTGGCGTGCTCTAATTCTTCTAACACTAATACCCCAGCTCCTTCGCCCATGACAAATCCGCTTCTTTCTTTGTCAAATGGAATGCTGGCTCTATTTTTGTCAGTTGATTTGGTTAATGCTTTTATGTTAGAAAATCCTGCTACTGATAATGGTGTGATGGAGGCTTCTGTTCCTCCCGCTAATACAACATCTTGATAACCGTGTTTGATCATGCGGAAACTTTCGCCTATACAGTGAGTACCTGTTGCACACGCTGTTGCCATAGCGATAGAGGTTCCTTTTATGCCTAATTCTATGGCAATATTTCCTGCTGCCATGTTTGAAATTCCCATAGGAATGTACATTGGTGATACACGATCAGGCCCTTTTTGAATTAACTTTGTTTGCTCTTCTTCTATGGTTTGAATTCCTCCAATTCCTGCTCCAAAAATAACACCTACTCGTTCCATGTCTTGTGTTTCTTTATCTAGATTACTATCGTTCCATGCTTCTCTGGCTGCAATAATACCATATTGTGAAAAACGGTCTAAACGTTTAGCTTCTCTTTTTTCAAAATACGTTTCTGGATCATATCCTTTTAATTCAGCTGCTAATTTAACTTTAAAATCTGTTGTATCAAAATACGTAATTTCATCAATTCCACATTTTCCTTGTTTTATTCCTTCCCAGAACTCTGGTGTGGTATTTCCAATAGGAGTGATTGCTCCTAGCCCTGTGATAACTACTCTTCTTTCCATGATTAATATTCAATCCTTTCTCATTTTTTCTAAAAATACACATAATAGGGAAATTTTAGATAGGGAAAAAAAGGGCGTCCCCTTTTTTACCTCTTCTCCTCTTCTCCTCTTTTCCTCTTGTTTTCTTCTTTCTCATTTCTCGTTTTTCTTACATTAACATACCACCATCTACCTGAATGACTTGACCTGTGATGTAAGAACTTTGGTCTGATCCTAGAAAATAGATTAGGTCTGCTACTTCTTTGGCTGTTCCCATTCGTTTTAGGGGGATTTGTGTATGTATTTGTTCTTTTACGTTTTCTGGTAATACAGCTGTCATGTCTGTTTCGATAAAACCGGGAGCTACTGCGTTTGCTCGAATTTGGCGTGAGGCTAATTCTTTGGCTATACTTTTGGTAAAACCGATGATTCCTGCTTTTGAGGCTGCATAGTTACATTGCCCTGCATTGCCGGATACTCCTACTACTGAGGATAAGTTGATGATGCTTCCTTTTCTTTGTTTCATCATGTATTTACTGACTAGTTTGGTGACTAGATAGGTTCCTTTTAGGTTTACTTCGATTACGCGATCAAATTCTTCTTCGCTCATTCTCATTAATAAGTTGTCTTTGGTAATTCCTGCATTGTTAACCAATACATCGATGGTGCCAAAGGTTTCAATGGATTGTTTGACTAATTTTTCAATTTGCTCTTGTTTAGTTACGTCAGCTTGCATAAGTAAAACGTCTTTTGCTCCACTCTTTTTTAATTCTTGTGTTAATGATTCTACATCCGTTTTTTCTGATACATAATTAATGATAATAGAGTAGCCATAGTTAGCAAATTTCATGGCAACTTCTTTTCCTATTCCTCTTGTGCCTCCTGTTACAAAAACAGTTTTATTTTCTTCCATACTTAATTCCTTCCTTTTCTTTCTTATTTTCGTTTTAAGGCTCATGTCTCACTATTTTCTTGGCGAACGTAACTACTCAAATGGTCTTCCTATAGAGTAGCGTAAAGGGGATATAGTTATTGATTTTGTAGCGTATTGTGGGGACCGTTCTAGAAAATGTTATGAACGATAGTGAATTACATTTTCTTGAATGGGGATAGCGGAAAAATCAATAACTATATCCCCTTGAGAGCGGACTAGATTTATGCACCATCTGAGTAGTTACTGGTGAACCTTGGCTTAAAATCATTTGCTAACCTTTGAATGTTAGATATTGTTCTAATGATAATTTATCTTGAATAGCAAAACTTTTTGCTTCTTTGTTTTCTTTTTTAACAAATGTACTTAATGTTTTACCGAGGTCCTATTTCTATGTACTCATCAATTGGTAGTTCAGCCATCAACTTCAATGCTCGGTCAAAACGAACTGGGCTTACTATGTGACTTGCTAAAATATCTATCATATTATCGTTTTCTTCATAAAATTTGCCATCAATGTTTTTAATGACTGGTAGTTTACTTCTCTTAACATGAATTTGTTTTAATTCTTTTTGATAAGCTTCTTTTGCCTTTTCTAACATAATGGTATGAAATGGACCACTTGTTTTTAAAGGAATAATTCTTTTTACTCCTGCCAATTTTAATTTTTCTTGTGCTTGCTCCATTGCTTCTTTTTCGCCAGAAATAACTATTTGCCCTGAATAATTGTAATTGGCTGGAACAACAAATTTTCCTGTTTTTCTTATTTCATCACATATTTCTTCAATGATTTCTGCGGGTGTTCCCATGACTGCTGCCATAGCAAATTCTCCTTGGGGAAGTAGGTTTCCCATATAATAGCCTCGTTTTAAAATAAGGGGAACCGCTTCTTCTAAGGAGATAACACCTGAATACACTAAGGCAGTGTATTCTCCTAAACTTAACCCTGTGCAGACGTCAGCTTTTATTCCTCTTTTTTCAAAAACTGATAGGATAGATAAACTAGTAGCTAAAATAGCAATTTGCGTATTCTCTGTTTGGTTTAATGTTTCTTCTGGTCCTTCAAAACATAGTTTTCGAATATCTTTCTTCGCTATTTCACAAATTTGATCCATGGTTTCTTTGGCTTCAGGAAAAGCCTCGTAAATGTCTTTTCCCATTCCTACAAATTGACTCCCTTGCCCGGGAAATAAAAATGCTCGTTTCATTTTTTCTAGCATATGTTAGCTTTTAAAGCCAACATACTCCTCCTTTTCTCATATTAGTAAACTTTGAAAGCTTACCTAGACTGGATGGTTGAAAATTACCACTAGTGTTTTGATTTCTTACTCATCTTTATGACTATTTGTCTATTGTGAGTAGCGTTTTGTTAGTTATTTTTAGCTTATAGAGTAAGCAAAATGCTTCCTGTGTTTAATCCTCCACCATACCCGAGTAGAACAATTTTTTCGTTTGGAATTAGTTTTCCCTTTTGTTTCATTTCATCTAAAGCTATGGGAATACTGGCACAAAATGTATTGCCTACTGTTTGAATATTTTGCACGATCTTTTCTGGTGATATGGCTAATCGTTTGGCTATTGCCTGCATAATTTTTTGATTCGATTGATGAGGAATAAGATAACTAATTTCTTCGTGTGTACAACCACATTTAGAAAATAGTTCTTCCAAATTACGAACCGTTTTGGTAACCGCATATTTATAAACTTGCTTTCCTTCCATTTGGATATAGTTTCCTATTTCTGAAACTAAAATTTCATTATGAGCATAATGAGAAACAATATGTGAATGATAGGTTTTTTCTTCTTCTCCCGCTTGTAACAATACTGCTCCTGCACCATCTGATAAAACAATGGCTGTTCCAATATCTTCTGGATCGACTACTTTGGAAAGTCGGTCTACCCCTATTACTAAAGCTTGTTTTGCTCTGCCTGTTTGGAGATAAGAGGTAGCTAGATCAAAAGCGGTAACAAATCCATTGCAACCTGCTAAAAGATCAAAACAGTTGCCTTGTTTTATGGCTAATGCTTTTTGTATTTCATTGGCTATTCCCGGCATAGAAACTTCTGGAGTGGTTGTGGCTACTACGATTAGGTCAATATTACTTAAGTCAATTCCTTTATGCTTGATGGCTAAAACTGATTGGATCGCCATTTCCCCAATAGTTTCTTCTGTGGCATAACATCTTGTTTCAATTCCTGTTCTTTGTTTGATGTAACCGGGAGCTAGATTTAGGCTCTTTTCTAAGATCTCATTGGTTATCTTTTGTTGAGGAAGGTAACTTCCTGTTTCTATGATTGAAATTGATTTCATTTAATTTTCTTTATCCTTAATTTTTTTGTTTTTTGCTTTTTAGTTATACACTATTTTTTGTTTTTTTTCTATTAGAATGAGCGGTCAAGATAAAAAAAGAGCAATATTCTTTATTGGAGAATATCACTCTTTTTGAAATTGGTAAACAATTAATACACTTTTTTATTGGTCGCTTGCCAACACGCTAAATTCAATACTTACTTTTTTTCATAAGTATTCCTTGCCTAATAACAATGTCCAATATGTACCCGTCCCCAATTGGACATTATACGAAAAAAAGAAACTTCTTTCTATACGATATAGGAAAGAAGTTTCTTTTTAGCTATTTTTCTATATATTTTTATATTCTTTAATCTTATGATAAGCATACACTGCTGAGATAGCAAATATTACCATTAATACTACTGCTGGTACTGAATCACCAATTCCTGTTTTTGGTAGGCTAGTATTATTATACGTTGTGGTATTGTTTCCAGAGGTTAATGCACTAGTATTTAATGTGCTATTATTTTTTGCTGTATTTGATGTATTAGAAGTATTATTTGTCGCTGTATTATTTCCTGTTGAAGTATTATTTCCAGTAGAATTTATTGCCGATGTTAAATCTTTATACTCATCATCCTCTGCGGCCATTACTTGTCCAGCTACAAAAATTACCATAACACTCAATAAAGCAATTACAATCATTTTCATTAATAATTTAATTTTAACATCAATTTAATTTTAACATCAATTTAATTTTAACATCAATTTAATTTTAACATCAATTTAATTTTAACATCAATTTAATTTTAACATCAATTTAATTTTAACCGTTGTTCAATGATAAGTCAAGTAATTTCATTGATTTTTATTTTACAATTCTATGACATTTACCAAAATCTTCCAATCCACAACTTATTAAAAGCATTCTGCTCTCCTATTTTTTATTAAAAACACTACTTTATACATTAAACTTAAACAAAACAACATCTCCATCTTGCATAACATAATCTTTTCCTTCTGAACGCACTAAGCCTTTTTCTCTTACTGCATTCATTGACCCCTCTCGAATCAAATCATCAAAAGAAACAACATCAGCTTTAATGAATCCTCGCTGAATATCTGAGTGAATTTTCCCTGCTGCCTCTGGTGCCTTAGTTCCCTTCTTTATCGTCCAAGCTCTTACTTCGGGTTCTCCTGCTGTCAAAAATGACATTAACCCTAATAAATCATAACTTTTTTGGATTACTTTATCTAAACCAGATTCCGATAATCCATACATTTCTAGCATTTCTTGCTTATCACTATCTTCTAGCCCAGATAACTCTTCTTCAATTTTAACACACAAAGGAACTACTTCTGCTTTCTGTTTTTTAGCATACTCTATCACTTGTTTTACCATAGGATCCTCTAGTGGATTTTCCAATTGTTCTTCTGATACATTAGCAATATACAAAATTGGTTTTGCTGTTAGGAAAAACATATCCCTTACCATTTCCTGCTCTTCTTCCTTTAGCTTAGTAGACCTAATCGAAACTCCTTGTTCTAATTGTTCTATTACCTTAGTTAATACATCAATCTCTTCTTGATATTTTTTATCTGCTTTCAGGTTCTTTTTTGCTTTATCTAAACGCTTTTGAGCCGTATCTAAATCAGCAAATACCAATTCTAAATCTATGGTCTCCATATCCCTTACTGGTTCAACACTACCATCTACATGAACCACATTAGGATCGTCAAAACAACGTACTACTTCACAAATAGCATCTGTTTCACGAATATGCGATAAAAATTGGTTTCCTAGTCCCTCTCCTTTGCTTGCTCCTTTAACCAAACCTGCAATATCCACAAATTCGATAACTGCATGAGTCGTTTTTTGGGGGTGATACATTTCGGTCAATTTATCTAATCTATTGTCTGGCACTGCCACAACGCCTACATTTGGCTCTATGGTGCAAAAAGGGTAATTAGCACACTCTGCTCCTGCTTTAGTAATACTATTAAATAATGTACTTTTTCCTACATTAGGTAGCCCTACAATTCCTAATTTCATTTTTTTCCTCCTTATTCTTCCTTCTGGGGACGGTTCTCAAACGGAAAAAATCTTCCTTTTGGGGACGGGTCTTAAACAGAAGTTTTTTTCGTTTTTGGACCCGTCCCAAAAACGAAGATTTTTTCGTTTTAAGAACCGTCCCCAAAACGAAAATTAATCATGTTCTTTTATTACTATTCCTAATCGATCTCGAATAATTTTTTCATACTGGCGAGTAAATAAGTACCTTTGATTTAGTTCACCATATTCTTGAACTAGTTCTTGGGTATCTTGATTTACATGAATTATATTTTTAGCTTTTTCTTGTGCTTCACTTGTTTTTCCATTGCTTATCGATAAATCTTCCAAGCTTTGCTCTGCTTTTCCTAAACTTTTTAACAAAGGTGCATTGATTTTTAAGTCTTGTAAGAGTAATCCTGATTTTCTCACGTAATAATTTATCATCTTTCTATCTAAGTAGTTTGCTATTTTTGTCCAAAATAATAAATTCTCAGGGTCTCTTTGATAGGTAATATCTTGGTTCCAAACAATTTCTTCTCTTTCTTGCTCTTTTTTTAGGGAATTTCCTCGTTGTATTTGGTATTCTTGTTCGATTCCTTGCTCATCAAAAATACGAATTTGGCGAACAGGGGCTTTGCTTTCTTTTTGTTTGAGGATGTCTTCAGACCAGATTAATTTGTGATCAAACCAAGAAACATGAGTTCTTTTTTCTTCTAGCGGAAAATAGACACGAAAGCCATTAGCTAAAAAACGAAATTTCTTAGTAAATTCTTGTCTTTGTTCTGGATGAGTAAAATCGATTAAGTTACTTTCTGTTACGATGCTATCAAGAATTTCATTAATTCTTGGATGATTTAATAGTTTGGCTGATACTTTATTTTGATTAAGCCATTCTTTGACTAATTCTATTTTTATGCTCTTATATGGGTCATTCACTTGAGGTAACCTCCTTGTCGTCACATTCAGAAAAATTTCTTCCTTCTGGGGACGGGTCTTAAATGGAAGATTTCTTCGTTTTAGGGACGGGTCTCAAATGGAAGTTTTTTTCGTTTTAAGAACCGTCCCCAAATGGAAGTTTTTTTCGTTTTGAGAACCGTCCCCAAAACGAAGTTTTATCTTATTTTTTCTTCAATTTCTTGTTTTAGCTTTTGTTTGAATTCTTCTACTTCTATGGTTCCTAGATCACCTTTTGCATAAGAACGAATAGCTAACGTATGGTTTTCTACTTCTTTTGGTCCTACTACTACCATATAAGGAATTTTCTGCATTTGGGCTTCACGGATTTTGTATCCTGTTTTTTCGTTTCGATCGTCTACTTGCACACGAATTCCTTTTTTCTTTAATTCTTTTTCTATTTGTTTTGCGTATTCGTGTTGATAGTCTGTGATTGGTAAGATTTTAACTTGCACTGGGGCAAGCCAAAGAGGAAATACACCTTTGGTTTCTTCTAATAAAAATGCCATGAAACGATCAAAGGTTCCTAAAATAGCACGATGGATGACTACTGGTCGATGGGCTTTTCCATCTTCCCCAATGTATTCTAATTCAAAACGTTCTGGTAGTAGAAAGTCTAATTGACAGGTGGATACAGTTTCATCATGACCTGTTACGGTTTTGATTTGAACGTCTAATTTTGGCCCGTAAAAGGCTGCTTCCCCTTCTGCTTCATAGAAGTTTAGGTTTAGCTCGGTTAAGATTTGGCGTAATTGGCTTTCTGCCATGTCCCACATTTGGTCATCGTCAAAGTATTTTTCTTTATTGTTTTTATCTCGCAATGATAAACGGAAGGTATAGTCTTTAAAACCAAAGTCTTCATAAACTGATAGAATTAAAGAAACGACTTTTTCGATTTCTGCTTTTATTTGGTCTGGTGTAACAAATAAATGGGCATCGTTTTGACACATTTCGCGTACACGCTCTAACCCTTTTACACTTCCACTTGCTTCATAACGAAAATCATGAGCTAATTCTCCAATGCGAATTGGTAGGTCTTTATAGGAGTGTAATTCATTTTTATAGATTAACATATGATGTGGGCAATTCATAGGACGTAATACCATTTCTTCTTGATCCATTTTCATAACGGGAAACATATCTTCATGATAGTGATCCCAATGTCCACTGGTTTTATAAAGTTCAGTATTAGCTAATGATGGGGTATACACATGCTCATAACCAAGTTCAATTTCTTTGTCTAGAATATAACGTTCTAGTAAACGGCGAACTGTTGCTCCATTTGGTAAATACATAGGAAGACCTGATCCGACTAAGGGATGAGTCATAAATATCCCTAAGTCTTTTCCTAATTTTTTATGGTCACGTTCTTTGGCTTCTGCTAGTAAAGCTAAGTGTTCTTGTAATTCACTTGCTTTTGGGAAAGAAATGGCATATATTCTTTGTAACATTTTATTTTTTTCGCTGCCTCGCCAATAAGCTCCTGAAGAGGATAATAATTTGACCTTATTTACTTTTCCTGTACTCATTAAGTGTGGTCCTGCACATAAATCGGTGAAGTCTCCTTGCTGATAAAAACTGATTTCTTCTCCTTCTGGAAGTTCTTCAATTAATTCTCGTTTATAAGGTTGCTCTTTCATCAGCTCCAATGCTTCTTTTTTGGGTAAAGAAAAACGAGTAATTTCTCTGTTTTCTTTTATGATTTTTTTCATTTCTTCTTCTATTTGTACTAAATTTTCTTCTGAAAATGGTTTTTCTACATCGAAATCGTAATAAAACCCTGTTTCAATACTAGGACCAATAGCAAATTTGACTTCTGGAAATAAATGGCTAACAGCTTGTGCCATTATGTGAGATGTAGTATGCCAATAGGCTTTTTTTCCTTCTAAATCGTCAGCAGAAAAAGTATGAATCACTAGTTCACAGTCTTCTTCTAAAGGGTAACGTAAATCTTTAATTTCGCCATTAACCTCTCCACAAGTTGCATTTCTAGCTAACCCTTCACTAATTTGTTTGGCTACGGTTAGGATTGAATCTCCTTTTTCTACTTGTTTTTTTGTACCGTCTTTTAGCGTAATGGTAATCATAATAAAACCTCCTTTTAAAATTATGTTAAAATAGATTAACTTTTTTGTCTTTGTTCTTGCTTCCGTTTTACTTTTGTTTCTGTTCTCCCTTTTTTGCTAGCCTTACGAAAAACAAAAAAACCGCTTTCTCTTTTCTCCTTCATGAATAAACATGACTAGGAGTGCAAGGTAGCACGGTTCCATCCTAATTTTTAACTTTTTTACAAATGGTAACGGATCTTACCCCGTCTAGCTTATTCACTAGAGATAATGAAGAGGTGGTTTTTCGAATCAATCTTTTTTAATTAGCTTACAGCCTATGGCTAATTTTCTCTGAAAAAAATTCTGATTTTACTTTTCTCTTACTTATCTTTATCGTATAGTATTATTTTATTCTTTTTTTTGAAAAAAGTCAAGAGAAAGTCTTTACATTTGAAAAAAAATCTAGTATAATACTTTTGTTGCTAAAAAAAAATTATATTTTTGCCTTTATAGCTCAGGTGGTAGAGTGCAGCCTTGGTAAGGCTGAGGTCACGGGTTCAAGTCCCGTTAAAGGCTCCAAAAAAATATTTCGCTATTTTCATCATAGCGAAATATTTTTTTATTCTCTATTTCCTTCTTCAAACATATTTTTTATGGCTTTTTTACGAATACGCTGTATAGCATTATCTACTGATTTTACCGGTGCATCTAGCTTTTGAGCAATGCTACCATAACTTTCTCCTTGTATAAAACAGTGCAATACTTGTTTTTCAAATTTACTTAATGTTTTATCAATCGTATTTTCAACTTCTTGGAAATATTCTTTTTTCATAATGGTTTCTAGTGGATCTTCTACGGTATTACTATCAAAGGTATCGATCAATTCGACACTATCATCTTCATTTTGGTAAGCAGATGTATTTAGGGATAAATAGGAATTTAAAGGAATATGTTTTTGGCGGTTTGAACTTTTAATAGCTGTGATTAATTGCCTTTCTATACACACATTAGCAAATGTCCTAAATGTGTTTTGTTTTTGACTATCAAAATTTTGTATAGCTTTAAATAAACCTATCATTCCTTCTTGGATAATATCCTCTCGTTCTGCACCTATGATAAAATATTTGCTTACTTTCCCATTGACTAAGTCTTTATATTTTTCTAGCAAGAAAGCTAACGCTTGCTCATCTCCTTCTTTGATGGCTGAGATAATCTCTTCATCGGTCATTTGATGATAGCTTGTTTCTTTTTCATAAAATCTTCCTTGTATCATTTGTCAGATCCCTCCAAAAGTTGTTACTTTATGTCATTATACATGGGAATTTGGCTAAAAGTCAAGAGATTTACATAGATTTATCAAGATTTCGGAACTCCTACTAAATGTTGCTATTCACATCTGATTATTAGAAAGCAAGAACTGTGCGAAATGACCTGTAACTATTGCCTCCGCCTGAATCATAATTGAAGTAAAATATCCCCGGATTAGACCCACCATTGTAGCTTCCACCACGTATAAAGATTGGATAGTTTGTATCAGGAAAACAAGAAAAATCTCCGTTCCACGAACCACTTGAACTATTAAATGAGTTCGATGTCTCAAAAATCGCATCCCCTTTTACTCCTCTATTTTCATTATAATTATTTTCACTGTTATCTAAACTTGCTACCTTATACACTGTTTTATATGCTGTACTTTTTCCTCTTTCCTCTTCTGTTACTCCATATAAATCTCCTTCCGCTGTTCCTCCATTACTTATTAAATTACTATGTGTGTTATTTATATAACTTGCTGTATACTCATATGCTCCCCCACTCAGGTCATAGATCCCTGTAGCGTTTTTGGTTGTACATTGGTTTGCATTTGTTGTATAAATTGTATTTTTGTCTACTGTTCCTCCTGTATAGTAATCACCACTTGTGTTTACCGTTATTTCTTCTTTATTTCTTCCATATTTGCTATGTGTTAAGTAAGCTACAGCTCCCCATTCGCTATTTTTCATCATATGGCTATTTAGTTTTTCTGTCTCCCCATAAGTAGCCTCTTTTCCATAATGGTAAAACTCATTTATTATTTTTTCTCTCAAACTAGATACTCCTGGTTTCACGGCTAAATTAGTGGCATTTGTTCCTGATGCCTCGAATTTGGCTACCCATATTCCAGATATTTCTCCAAAACCTCCTCCATTTTCTGCTTTTGCTGTGAAGGCTGGGTGCACTAACCATTGATTTTGCACTCCATTTGTATAAGTTATATTATTGGGATTAGTCTCTATTATTCCTGTATCTGTAGTATTCAAAAAATTATTACTAGTATCTAAAAAGGCCACTTCTATTGTTCCTACTATGCTTGAATGGTACCCTTCTGTAATTTTATAAGCATATCGTGGAACCCATACCCACATACTTCCATCTGTTGTCATCGCATTTGCCCATTTACTTCCTTCTTGAACTTGTCCTGTGTATTTGATTGGAGTCATATTTCCTTTTAGTTTTGGGCTATTGGTTTTTACTGGTGTATTATTGGTTAAGTCGATATAGCTGTACCACTCACTATCTGTTTTTCGGGTTGCTTCCCAGTATTCTGGCGTATTTTCTGGTTGTTCTACTGGTCCTGTTTGTACTTGCTCAATTTCTCCTGTAGATAGATCCACTAAAAAGGTGTAGCCATCAATCTCAGTAGTTGCTGTAGTTCCATCTATAGTACTACTTCCTCCTAAATGAGTAATTTCTGTTTGGTAACTGCCTTCGTTGATAGTGCCTGTAGTATCGTAACTTCCGTTTATGGCTAGTTTTATTTTTTCTTCGGCATTTCGGTAACTTGTTTCTTCCTTTGATTTTGTCGCATTACTTAAGATTCCATTTTGTCCACTCAAGGCTGCTATGGTTACTCCCGCTAAAATCAGTAACACAATAATCGTTATAATATTCTGTTATGACTATTTTTTTGTCTAGCCAACATTTATTAGTTCTTCTTCATCATTTAATTTTCTCATATTTAAAATATTGAATTTATAATATATTGTAATTTCCTTATCTTCTGACACTTCTATTCTATCTACTAAAGAAACTAGCATTGTTCTTGTTATTTCTTTTAATTCTACAAAGTCTTTTACAAGTTTATTTATATCCACCGAAGAATCTTCATTTTCTATTTGTTTCTGCAAACACTTAATTCTATCGTTAATGTCTTTTCTCGTTTCTGTTTGTTTTGAATAAAGTCTTGTAAAATCTTCATCTTGAAATAAACCTTTACATTTATCTTCATATAACTTGTCTATAATTTTATCAATGTCTTTTAGTTTCTTTTCCAAAACTAGAATTTCATTCTTAAAATTAAGTCTGTCTTTCAGTATTGTATCTTTGGAAGAATTAGCAACTTTCATATACTTTGTTTCATCTAAAAACTCTTTACATCTAGCTTTTACTTGTTCCAACACATAGTTTGTTAGTTTTTCTAAATTATTACTATGTGGAGTACATAAATGCAAATGTGTATTACAAGCATAAGTGTTGCACCTTACATAGAAAGTTGTTTTATTCGGATGTTTTTGTGGTACTATACTTAATTTCTTTCCACATTCCTTACAAGTTATTAGTCCTTTTAATAACCAATCATAAGATTTAACCCTTGTGCTAGTTCTACTTTTTATCATATCTTGTACTATATTGAAAGTTTCTTCATCAATTAATGGTGTATGTTTTCCCTTTACAATAGTCCTTTCTTCCATAGGCATTGTCATTATCTTTTTGCTTTTATAATTGATTTTCTTAACATTTCCATTTGATACCCAACCAAGATAGGTTACATTTTGTAATATTCTTTTTACTGTATTTCTATTCCAACCTCTCTTAATTCCATCTTTTCTAACATGTCCATTTCCAACTATTTCTGATGGGACTAAAACCTTTTCATCAGTTAAAATTTTTCCTATTTCTGTTGGTGTCATTCCATTTCTAGCCATCATAAATATTCTTCTGACTATTGGTGCAGTATCTGGATCAATAACATAATGATTATGGTCTAGTGGGTCTTTTTTATAACCGATAAGTAGGATAAGTAGTCATTACTTTTCCTTCTTTTGCTCTTGTCTTTTTACCATTTCTTATTTTCTTTGAAGTATCTCGTAAAAACCACTCATTAAAAAATGCTTTAAACTGTGTCATTTCTTCTGATGTTTCTGAATTTCCTGTATCAATATCATCAGTTACAGCTATAAATCTTACACCTTTTTCAATAAAGTATTCTTCTAAATAATAAGATATTTGACTTGATAATCTTCCAAACCTAGATAAGTCTTTTACAATTACCATATTTATTTTTTTATTTTCAATGTCCTTTATCATTCTATTGAAGTCTGGTCTGTCAAAGGTTGCTCCAGATACTCCATCATCAGTATAGTGGTCATATATATAAATGTTTCTCTGTTTACAAAAATCTTCATTAAAAATCTTTTGTGTGCTTATACTTCCACTTTCTAATTCATCATCTTTTGAAACAACTACTTCGCCACTTGCAACTTCAATATTTTCATTGGATAATCTTTCATATAATCCTGCTCTATATTTTTCAGGATTTGCTATTGTTATCATCTATACCTCTCTTTCTAATAACAATAGGTTTCCTCCTATCCAATTTATAACTGAAATTATATACTTAATTATAAAATAATGCAACTCATTTTCAAAAAGAAAAAACTAGCTCTAATATGTAAATACATACTAGAACTAGTTTTAGACTATTTATTAATTTTTTCAATTAAATAACTTATAAATACTTCTTGCAATTTTTCCTGTATTGTTTTTGCATTTTCGTTAAAAACTTCTTTTATCTTATATTCTTGTTTCATCTAAATACCTATTCCCTTCCTGTGAATAGCTATTTATGGCTTATAAATTCAGTTATATACAAATTATCAACCTATTGCTATTCAACATAAATTTCCTAAATTCTTGATAAATAAAATCATTTCATATCCCTCTTTCTAATTTTTGAGTAAAAAAATATACCTTGATTAAATCAAAGCATACTAACTATACATATATTTTATTACTTTTAATCATATCTGGATTAACTATATTACTAACTCTTTTAGCGACATTATAACCAGCATTTATTTCATCTTTTAATACTAAATCACTTGTATTTTTATCATAGTCGTATGCACTTCTATTACATTTTGTATATTTTATATCACTCGCTTTCCTTTTAGTAGATAAGAACTTATTATCATTGTTTATTTGTATTAATAACATTTGATAAGCTTGTTTTTCTTGCTTTTCTTTTTCTCTTTTGTTTTGTGCATATATTCGTTTTTGAGTTTTCTGTTTTTCTTTGTTGTCTTGCTTTCGTGCTTCTTTCTCTTGAATATATCTTGAATCCTTTTGAATTATTTTTGTTATATATGGCATACCAATTTTTAATCTCTTTGCTATCTCTGTTGGTCTTAAATGTTTTTCAAAAAATAATTCAATTATTTTATCTTTTGTACCTCTGCTATCTAATTTGTGTTCTATCTTTCTCACCCTCTTCCTTTTTTAGATTCTCTATTCTAACAAACTACAATTTCACACCTACAAATAAAAACAAAAATATACAAATTAAATTACTTTATTGTGTTGTTAATAGTCTGTTTAAAATCTTAAACACATTGATATTACAATACCTTAAACTTATTTAGTTAATTTTTTATCTACAACTTTTAGCAATAAGTTTTGAAAAAGGTATTGTATTTATATTAGTATTATAGTATAATAATTATAGAATGTCAATAACAATTTATTATTTTTTTTAGATTGTTTGTCGTTTTTATAAAATTTTATTTTTAGAAGGGAGATAAAAAACTATGGAACTGCCAGAAGTAACCTTTTTTGATGATTTCTACTTTTGGTTTAATACTGAAACTAAAAAAGAATATTATGCTACACCTTTATATTTTTATAAAGCTGATTACCATTTAGATACTGAAAATAAATTACGAGATGTTTACTATAAAGAAACAGAGAAAACAGATAATGGATTAAAACACCCAGCATCAATATATTTTCCATTTCACGAAAAATTTGGGCTATTATTATTAAGATTTCTAAATGCTGATTTATCTAATTATGAAACAGCAAATAAAACTTTCTTTTATGCTTATGGATTTGAAATATTAAAAGATTTAGATAAAGATTATAAATTTGAGTTAAGTAATAATTATGGAACTAACGAAAATTATTTAAAAGCAACTACCAAAATATTTGAAGCTTTACAAGAAAACTTAATTGATTTACAACAAGAACTAATAAAAGCAGTTACATATATTTACAATTTAGATAATAATAGTGGATTAGAAAAATATACATATTCTGAGAGATTTGCTGTTTACCTAATAAAGAGAATGGGCAAATTATATACATATTATAAAAATGATTTCATTATGAGAGATAGTTATTCAAGAAAATATCAGGAAATTGGAAATAACAGCGAATATGATTTATTAGATACATTAAAAGAAAAGAATATGGTACTTTCAATGAGTGATACACATAAAAGTACAGATTTATCAAGTATTTGCTATGCTATACTCGAAGAACTTTCAAAAACACCTAACTATCCAATTAAAAAATGTCAAAATTGTGGAATGTACTTTATCCCAACTTCAAAAGTAGATGAAATTTATTGTGATTACCCAAAAGAAAATTCAAAACCTTGTAGAGATTTAGGTGCTTTTCAATCTTATACTGAACGATTAAAACAAAATAAGGCTATGGGCGAATATAGAAGAACTTATCAACAAAAATTTATGCAAGTTAGGAAAAATAAGGAAAACAAAGAGCTTTCTAATAATTTTGAAACTTGGAAAAAACAGGCTAAAGAAAAAATTAATCTTATGAAAAAGGGCAAACTTACTGAAAATGAGGTTTATGACTGGATTTTAAAAAATAAATAATCATTTAATGCCATAGACCTTATCTATTAAAGCCTATGGCATTTTAAACATTTATAATCTTAAATTATTTAGAAATCTGTTGGTCGTTCGTTGTTGTTTTTTGATTTTGCCTCTGTCTTGTATCTTGTACAACTCCATTTATGTCTTGCAGTCCAATCTTTTTTGTACTTTGAGTTATGTCTTGAGGTGTTATAGTACTATCTTCTTTATCTACTTCAAAATATTTTGGATCTATTTCTTCTGAAGAATAAACCCAAGTCGTTATATCCTCTTTTTCTATACCATTCTCTTGACATAAATCCTTATGTTGTACTTCAATTTTTCCTTTTCCTTTCATAAATTGTTGCAAATTTTCTTGATTTATAGGAAACATTGCAGGTTTTGAAAATTTTCCATTTTTGTATATGGGATTTGAAAAATCAATTAACATTCCTTTACCATTTCTTATAATGCAATTAAATGCGTGTCCTACATTAGTTCCATCTTTTCCATTAGATGCAAACCCATAAATCATCATAGGATTATACCCTAAAAACGATAAAATATTTTGAGCTACTGCACTTCTTTCAACGCACATACCTGTATTATTTCTTTTAAAATCACTAATTGAAAGTGTGCAATCGTCATTTTCTATATCTGTTTTTGAATCATACAAAGCATCTCTTGCTCTGTCAGTCGCATTCAAACCAAAATAATTAATTATTGCACATTGTATCATTAGCATTATATAATTATTGTTTACTCTATCTCCTACTTTTACGCTATTTGGTTTTGCCTCTTTTATATAATTTATCATCGTTTTATAAAATGATTTATCATCTAATATAAATGATGATATATCCATTCCCCTTTTTGCTATATGTACTTTTTCTGGAATGTATCCTACAACTTCTGGATTTTCTCTTACTCCTGCACTTCTTGACATCATAATAGAAAATGGAGATAATTGTTCTCTATCTTCTGTTGCAGTTTTTTCTAGCTCTGCTGTTCTTTGTTCAATAAATTTATCTATTTCTTCATCTTTTAAATCAATAATTTGCTGTATTATTTGTTTTTCATCCATAAATTTTTCTCCTATCTTGAAACTTGTTGTTCTTGATTTGTCCTTTGATTTTGTAATTGTTTTGTCGCTTGTGTCACATTATTTATATCTTGAAGTCCAACATTTTTAGTATCTCTTGTTATTGTTTCTGGAGTAATATCGTATGTCACTGTATTAACTTTTTTTTGTTCTGCTTGAGTATCAGTTATGCAATACCAACCTTTTCTTTTTTCATCATAAATAGCCTCACTTGGAGTTTTTCCATCTTGTCTTGCAAGAACTCTAGTCAGTGAAATCTGCTGTCTTCTTAATAATGGTATATCTTTCTTTCGTTTTTCATCAGAAACTTTAATTAAACTTCTATTAGTAAGTCCTTTCCTATAATCTATTTCTTGTTCAACAGAGCCTTGACTTAAATTTCCACTTCTTAAATAATCTTGTGCATATTGTTTATCAATTTCTGCTCTCGTTCTATGATATTTTGGTAGACTACCATTCTTTCTATTATCTTCTGCCTCTTTATGCATTTTTTTGGATTGTTCACTATCTCGAATTTGAAGTAATATTTTATTTACTTCTGGAATTGATACAAACTTTTCTAAATAGTCTATACCTCCATCTATGGTTAAATTGTCAGCTTCTTTTAATAATCTTGCCATAGATGGCATTAATTTTCCCATAAACCATTCTGGATCATCTTTGTAATTAGTAGCATTATTATCGAAATCTTCAACAAACTTTCCACTTTTTATACTGTTTACAACCCTTTTAATATTTTCATTTTCACAATTTGACCTTAATGCATAGGCTGTTCCCTTTTCAGTTGCCTCATAATCTTTGATAAAATCTTTTACCCATTGCATTTTTCTTTGATGTGCAAAAATTTTCTTTTGTTGTTGCTCATCCACTTTTGTAGGGTCATAACTTGATACTTTTTGTTCTACTTCTGCTAATACTTGTTTTTTTCCTTCATAGTATTGCTCTAGTCTTTCACAATTTTCCTTTTGAATAGCCCATGGAGATTCTGATTGCATTGTGTCCATTATAAACTTCTTTGGCGTATAATCTTTTCTTAATTCTCCCATTTGCAAAGCATACTGTTCTACATATTGTTTTGCTGATATTTCTGTCCCATCTTTTAGCTTTACTTGTCCGTTTTGTGACAGATGACTAAAGAAATATTTTTCTATGAATTGTTCAGCTGACATTTCGCCTTTGCTTTTTCCATCTGGAATTACAAACTTTTGTTGTAATAATTTAGAGTCTATTGTTTTTATGAAATCTTCAAAAGATGCTTGAACTGTTTTTCCGTTTTGTTCTATTTCTATTGTTCCATTATTAAATGGCATTATAAAACCGTAATCTCCAATTCTCTCTTGGGCAGAAGCCATTTTAGCAGATTTTCCTAGTCTATCTTCCATTTCACATTGAAAATGATGAGCGATTTTTCCAAACAGTTCTTTACTTTCATCTTTTCCTATTTGTTTTGCAATTTCAGCGATTTGCTCTGGCGAACTCTTTTCGATCTGCCTATAAATCAACTCATAGTACATTGCTTGTCCATCTCTTATTAATTTATCTTTATCTTCTTTTGAAAAACTTTGATTTTGTGAAATATCTTGTATCTCTTTTTGCATATTTTTAATTAAATCAATAGCACTTTTCTTTGTCCCATCTAAATTATATTCTTTTTGTAATATTGGATATTGTTTCAATATTTCAGTTCTACCTCTTACACATATCAAGTCATCTAAAATAGGTACTGTAACATCATCTCTTTCTTGTAATCCATCACTTTCATAGTGTGATTGTCCATCCCAAGAATTTACATTTGCTTTATATCGTGCTATATTAAATTTTCCTTGTTCAATATTCATTAAATCTGTTATTTCTTTATCAGAAAGTCCCATTGTTTCTAAATATTGTCTATATCCAACTTCATTTGCGTTATTTTCTATTGAGTATGCATCATAATTTCCTGTTCTTTTATCTCTACTATACCAATCTTTTTCAAGATACCCAGACAATGCAAAATCTCTTGCATATGTTATTCCATCTTTACTACTCACATTTGTTCTTGCCATTAAATATTGTCTATGATGTTGTATTTCGTGGAAAACTGTTTTATATAATGTTTTACAAGCTAATAATCTCTTATCAGCATCTGGACTTTGTAAATCATTATACAAATGAGCAATATTATATATTATACTAGGTCTACTACCTCCATTTTGACATTGTCCTCTAAATGTTTCTTTACTATCATTAATAAATTTTAATCCGAATGTATTTTGACTATCATCTCTGTTTGGTTGATAACTATAACCTAATTCTTCTATTTCCACTTGAAATATTTTTGTTATAGAGTTTTGCATCTTTTGTAGTAATTTCGTATCATTAAAATCTAATTGATTATTCTTAAAATAATTCATACAACCTGTCATTTCTCTTTTCTGTATTGCAATTTTTTCCTCTTTGGTCATATTATATCCCTTACCTTTCGTCCATTTCTGTATCTTCTTTTGTAGTAGCCTCATTATAAACTTCTTCTATTATTTCATCACTTTTATCATTTTCTTGAATATTTTTTAATCTTAAATATTCTCTCATTTGCTCTGTTTTTTTATCTTCCATAAGAATTCCTCCTTACCTTTTTCTAAATAAACTCATAATCTTATTTAACACTTTCTTGAAGAAGTTTTCTTCCTTATATTCAATGAGTGCTGTACTTTCTTCACTTTCTATTGATTTATTTATCTCTTTCTTCTTAAATAAATTGTCTGGATTATATTTTTCTCTTAATTCTTCTTCTTTCTTTTTATCATTATCTGCATATAATTTTAACAATTCCTGCTTTTCAGTTTCACTTTCACACCAATAATGCAAATTCAGCATAGCAAGAAGTGCTAATGTTTTTTTCTGCAAATTTTGTTCTGTTAAAGGTATATTAGGATTTATATGTATTTTATAATCTCTATCCTTTTCTTCATAAAACAGGTCTAATAGTTTTTTGGGTATCATATCTACATATTTTTGTTCCATAAAACATAAAATTTCATATACCTCTGAATAAGCTATTGTCAAGTCATTTTTATTTCCCATATAATTTCTCCATTTTCAATTATTTTTAACTAAATCTATTATAACTTATTTAGTTTTTTTTATCAATGGTTTTTATTCATTTTTATTTAGATATATCTTAATAAGTTTTAGTGGTGTTAATTTATTTATGCTTTATCTTTATAATTTATATATAAACAATTTTTATATTATTAAATTAATATAAAAGAAGGAGGAATTTATGACTTCTATGGAATTAGTTGGACTTAATACTAAATGGTATAGGTATCAAAATAATTTAACCCAAGAACAATATGCAAATAAAACAAAATTTAAAATGGCTTATATTAGTGTTATTGAAACTGGAAATGCTAATTTAACTTGTAAAAATATAGATTTTATAGCAAAATCTTTTAAAATAAAACCAGAACTACTTTTCAATGAAGAAACTGCAAAAATGGCTAAAAAGTTGCCGATTAGAGTTGATATGTATAATAGGAAATAATTACTCACATATTTATCTCCTGTTATTTTAATTATCTTTCTAAATCCCACTCTTTTTCTCTTTCTTCATGTTTAAGTTGCTTTTCTGCATCTAAAAAAGTATTTGTTTCCTCTTGAAAATCTCTAATTAAGTTATCTTCTGCTCCCATATCAAACTTTTTGCAAATCCAATGTATGAATTTATTAATAGTTTCATAGAATTTATCTATTATTTTATTTAATCTGCTATTTTCTTTTTCTAACCCTTTTATTTTACTTTTATATTTCCATTCGATATCAAATTCTTTTTGCTTATATTCTGATTTAATATTGTCTACTTCTTTATGCAATTTTTCATTATCAGCTAATATTTTTTCTCTTTCCTTTTGATACCTCTCTGCTTTTTCAATCATTTTAGCTTGTTTTAATAACTCTTGGTGCAATGATAATTTATCTTTGTACAATTCATTTATCAAGTCATCTTTAGGCTTTATAATTTCTTCTAAAATTTTTTCATCTCTTTTCTTTGATAATCTATTTATATTAATATCAGTAATTTCTGGAACATCTGGTAATTCTAATTTCATATTTTGTAATTTTTCTTTTGTTTTATCAAAATTTGTTATTTCTTTATATTTTTTAATATCAATGTGTTCTCTTCCTGTTTCTTCTTTTGGTACACCTCTTTCTAATTCAAAATTGTATGAAGTCATATATTGATAAAAAGCATCTTGTAATTGTCTATAACTATCTTTTTCTTTCCAAAATTCGCTACAAGCTAGTTTATCAATGTTATTTCCTTTTTTATCTGTAGTATGAATAACAGGCAAAAAAATTAAGTGCATATGTGGAGTTTCCTCGTCCATATGCACTTTTGCAGACATTATATATTGCTCTCCTAAATTTTTATATTCAGCTACAAAGTTATATGCTGTTTCAAAATATCTTTTTGTTTCTTCTTCGCCTATTTCTTCAAAGAATTGTTTATCAGAAGTAATGATATATTCACAAGCAATATTACTAACTGTTTTTATTTGCCCTTTAAGATTATATCTTTCTTTCATCATATCAAATTCTTTGTCATATCTATATTTAGGGCTTTTAAGTGAATAATTCAAATATGATTTTTCCTTATCTATATTATCATTTGAATAATTTTTATTTCTTCTTTCGTTGTGTCTGTATATTCCTTTTAAATTTTCTCTTTTGTATTTTGTGTTTCTAATAATCGCAAAACTCATCTCTAAAACCTCCTTCTAAATTTCTAGCCGATATTTTTTCGGCTCGTATAATGGGCGATAGCTTGGCTATCGTAAGAGGTAATACAAGCCAAAACATAAGGTGCTTTTCTAGTAGCAATTTCACATATAGAAACTACCTTTGCACCTCTTATTTTTACATTGTATTGTAACACACTACAACACTTTTTTAGCCTAATGGCAAAAAGTGTCAGTGTGGCAGGGACACCCCACACCCCAAAAACTAAAAATTGCTACCTCGCATTTTTTAGTTTTTTCATAAAAATACACCGAGTGTATTTTTATGCTTAACCATAAATTTGCTATTTGCAATTTATGGTTAAGAGAGCCAAGAAAAACATATTACATATTTTTTCTTTGGCTCTGTTTGAAACCTATTCGGTTTCAAACTTGCAAAATAAAAGCATAGGTTTTACTAATAACAAAACCTACACTTTATATTTTGCTTTATAGCATATCTACGATGTAAAATCATTTGCATAAAGACTATTCCAATCGAAGTTATCATAATTTCGTTGTTCATAATTGCAATACCCTTTTTTATTATTATTTTTATATTTATTTATATTATATTTATTATCCTTAAACTTTTCTTCAATAGGGTATTGAAGTTTTGTTGGAGAGGGTATTAAACTTTTGTTAAATAGGGTATTTAACTTTTCTTCAATAGGTATTAACTTTCTCATATCTACTTCTTTACTATTCTTTTTATATATCATTTCAATATTTATATATCCTTTATCTTTTATCGAGTTTACTAGTTTTGATACTTGTGTTACTGATATATTTAGTAACTCACTTATTGTTTTATTGGTACAAAAGCAATATTGTTTTTCTTGACTTAAAAATACTATAAGAGAATATATGTGTTTTTCTTTATCACTTAAATTTTTATCTGTTAATACTTCTATTGGAATCCATAATCCTTTCAAATTCAAATTTGACATTTAATAACCTCCTCTCTTTCAAATTCTTTAGCACCACAATGCTTCTGTGTCGATTTTAAAGTTGAAGCAATATAAGTTTATATCTTAAAAATGTAGATAAAAAATTTCCATAAAAATAAGCCTTAGACTTATTTCTAAATCTAAAGCTTTTTCTTTTTTAAATTTTTGCGACACTGTCGCAAAAATTTAATTTACTCTTTTTCTTCGTTTTTACATCTTTGTTCTAATTGTATCTTTGCATTTCTTATACTAGATAAAAATTTCTCTTCTAATAGCTCCTTAGGAACATAATTTGTAAGATATTGAGCTACATGTATTCCACTATTACTTAATTCCAATAGTTCTGTCATCATATCACTTTTAGTAGCACATAATATAATTGCTACTGGTGATTCTTCCCCTTCTGCTCTTTCATACCTATCAAGCCATTTTAAATATAATTCTACTTGACCTTTATGCTCTGGTTTAAATTCATCTAATTTTAATTCTATAACAACTAATCTTCTTAACTTTCTATGGTAAAATAGTAAGTCCATATAATAATCTCTGCCATCTATTGTTATTCTTTTTTGTCTAGCTAAAAAAGCAAAATCATTACCCATTTCCAAAATAAATTTTTCTAGTTCATTTATTATTGCATTCTCTAAATCTTTTTCACTATAAGTGTCTTTGAGTTCCAAAAAATCCAAAATATATGGATCTCTGAAAAATAAATCTGTTGTCATTTTATTTTCATCTGTTAATAATTGTAAATCATTTATTATGGTTTGTTCTGGTTTTTTAGATATTGCTGTCCTTTCAAACAATGCTGAATCTACTCTTTCTTTTAATGTCCTTACTGACCAATTTTCATTCATACACATTGTTGCATAAAATTTTCTTTTTACATCAGTATCCATTTTTACAATTTCTACAAAATGAGACCAACTCAATTTTTGCGACAGTGTCGCAAAATTTTCAAAATCTTCAAAATCTTCATTTATTTGTAACATTCTATATAAGTTTGAATAACTATAACCTCTACCATATTTTTCAATCAATTTCTTACTTAAATTTTTGATAACTTTTTTACCATACTCGGGTTTCTTATTATCTAGTAATTCATTTTTTATTCTATTTCCAATATTCCAATTTAATATAACAAACTCTGTATTAACATGCGAAACCACCTTAACTTTTGCACTTTCAATTAAATCTGATACATCTTTATATAATTTATCTACATTTATATTTTCTAATTGTTCTAATTCGTTCATTATTACCTTCTTTCTAATTTTGCAGATAATGTCTGCAAAATTTATGAAACTTAATTTTTCATTTTCATTATAACATCTATTTCCAAATTTTTCATTAAAAATTTTAAAAAAGTCAATTTTCTACATTTCTCAAAGGTTACAAATTCGATACCTTTGAATTTTATAAATATATAATCTCATTTAATATAATTTCTTCTGCTCTATTTTTAATATTATTCATTCTTGCAACCCATTCTAATTGATTATTTACTTTTAATTCTTCAGTTACATTTTCTTTTTCTGCCATTTGTTTTATTAAAAGTTCTAATTTATCTTTGCACTCATCTTCTATATCTAGTAAATAACTTTTTAATTCATTACTTAATAACATTTCTGTATATTCTGGTATTTTGTATTTCTTCATATAGCTTAGTTTTAATCTTCCATACTTTCCTATATTTCCTGTTCTTCTAGCCTTTGGTATTGTTATATTAGGTATATAATAATCTCCAACTAATCTATATTCTATTCCTGTTTTTTCATCAATAAATCTTTCTTTTAATTCTTTGTTCTCCATAATTTTTAAATCTCCTCTCAATTTTTAAATTTTAATTATTATAAAATCAAAAAAAGATGAAATTGTTATTATTTTTTACAATTCATCTTTTAAATATTTGAAAATTTATGATTTTTACTAAATTGTTTGTAGGAGGAAACCTTTGTTATTACTAGATTTTACATTTTCGTCATAAGAGAATATAATTGTTATCACGAGTGCTATTAATGTGATTCCTTTTGGCATCTCTTTTGCTGATTCTTCTTGTCTCATTTTGAGTTTCATTTTCTTTTTTACTATTTTCTCGTCTTCTTTTTCATTTCTTGTTTGTCTCATGCTTTTCTCTCCTCTTTTTCCTTTTCTTTTGCCTATTATTTACTTTTACTTACTTTTTTATGCTTACTTTTATCTATCGCTTTCATTTTACTTGTTCTTTTTTTCCTTGTCTATGAGTTTTTATCCACATTCTTTTTTCTTTTTTATCAATTTTACCATCTAATTCCATATATTCTCAGCCATATCCTTTTAATTAGTGCCAAACCAATACAAATTAAATAAAAATGAAACAAAAAAGAAACGTCTCCAAAAGGACAAAAAGTCCCAAACAGAAACGTTCCTTATTTAACCTTTACCTATTCCGACAATTTTTCAGCAAGCAATGACCACACTTCCTCAGTTTCCATTCCTTTTTCCCAGGCCGCTGTTCCTCCTAACTTGTAGGTTTTTACTAAGTCTAATTTTGCACTTAATGATTTACTATCTTCTATCCACATTTTTTTAGTATTATTTCCCTCTTTATATTCCACATAATTTTGTTTTAATTTGTCATCCCATTTTCTCTCTACCCCTTCTGGAATAGTTGATTCAATATCTTTCATGGCTACTGTTTTTTGTGATAGTAATTTCCCTGAACTATCTTCTGTCCAAAGTCTTGTATAAAGGGGAATTCCTAAAATAATTTTGTTGCTCTCTATTTCTTCGGTTTGTAAAAATTTCTTTAAGCTTAATTCTACCCAGTCATATCCCGCTGTTGTACCTGCTTTATTGCTGGAAGTTCCATATTCATCATAAGCCATAAAAACAATGTAATCTGCTACATCACCAATTACGTGGCGGTCAAAACATAGCGACCATGTGTCTGCTCCGTCTGGTGCGGTTACATCAACAGAAACAATTAGTCCCATTTCTTTAATACGTGGTGTTAGTTCTATGATAAAACGAGAATAAAGGTCTTTATCTTCTTTTTTCATGTTTTCAAAGTCAATGTTGATTCCATCTAATTTATACGTTACACAGCTATTGACAATGGATTCAATGAGTTCTTGTCTTTTTTCATAACTATTCATAATTTTTGATGTTACCGCAAGCATGCCATCTCCTGCATTTTGTACCATTGGCCAAACTTGATATCCATTTTCGTGTGCCCAATCAATATAAGCTTGTCCTTTTTGCCCAATATTTTCTTCCAATTTTCCATTTTTAGTTAAGTGAAAAAACGCAGGAGAAACCACGTTGATTCCTTCAATTGTTGTTCCCGTGCGGTCTGGTGCAGAAGCTACCTCTGAATAATAATCCCAAACTAAATTGACTTTTCCTTCAACTGCTTTTTTTTCTTCAATAGCTTGTCTTGTCTGTACTGGAGCTCCTAATTGCTTTGTTTTAACATATCCCAATTTGCCGTTTTCTGTACGAACTTTGGTATATCCCTTTTCTTCTGAAACAACAATAACAAATGATCCTTTTTTTACACGATCTACTGTTTTAGCAATGAAGTTTGTAGTTGACTTTACTGCTAAGTCTTGATTAACAATAGCTTTTTTTTGTTCACGATTAATTGAATCTATAGTTACTACTTTGCTATCTGCTAAATAAGTAATTTCTATCCCATACACATCTTTTAGTTCAGAAAGTGGTAGATATGTGGTCTGCTCTTTTTCTATGATATGTGCATACGTTTTTTTGGTTGAGCCATTAATGGTAATTTCATTTTCGCCTAATTTCATAGCAGCTATTTTAGTATCATAAGTAGTGATGATCTGATTATTTTGTGTATCTTCATAAATATATTGATCAAAAAAATTAGCCAAGTCTGATTTAGATAAATAAACTTCATCATCTTGAATTAGTACTTCTTTCTTCAAATTGGCAGTTACATTTTTATTGTTTATTACTAAATTGGTTGTGCTATTTTTCCCTAAAATAATAAAATCATTAGCAATCATTGCTGCAATAGCAAGAACAACTAAAATAATAATAGCAAGAAAAATACGAGTTATCTTCTTCTTTTTTTGCTCTACTCCTTCTTTGGTTATTTTTTGTTTTTGATGATGATTTCCTTGTTTCATTTTCTTTCAACCTTTCTTTTGCTTATTAGGAAAATGTGGAGGCAGGAAAGTGTGGAGGTAGGGAAATGTGGGGACGCCCTTTTCTTCCCTATCGATTTTTTCATTTATTTTATATCTTTTTTTAAGCGATAGGGAAGAAAAGGGCGTCCCCACATTTCCCTACCTCCACACTTCCCTGCCTCCACATTTCCCTACTTTTTTGTTTATCATACCAGACCTCTGATTTTTTTGCAAGAAAAAAGAGAGTCCCCTCTCTTCATTTTTCTTAATTTTTCTTTCATTTCCTCTGAAATACGATAAGATTCTATCGCTTTTTTAATGTTTTTTCTTTATTTTAAAATACGTGCAGTATTAATGATGGTAATTAGAGTAGTTCCTACATCGGCAAAAACTGCCTCCCACATATCTGCTATACCAAATAGGCTAAGTAACAAAATAACTAATTTAACCCCTACAGAAAAAATTAGGTTTTGTTTGATAATTGTGTTGGTTTTTTTCGAAATGGAAATAGCTTCTGGTATTTTTGCAAGTTCATCTGTCATAATCACGACATCTGATGCTTCAATGGCTGAACTAGAACCAATTCCTCCCATAGAAATGCCAATATCACTTCTAGCTAGTACTGGACTATCGTTAATGCCATCTCCTACATAAGCAATTTTTCGTGTGCTTTGTTTATTTTCACGCTTTTTCATTTCTTTTTCTAGTTCTTGGTACTTATCTTGTGGTAACATTTCTGCTTTTACCTCTCCAATTCCTACTTGTTTGGCTATTCGATCGGCTACTTCTTGTTTGTCACCAGTAATCATTTTGGTTTTGATTCCTAATTTGGATAAGTTTTGCATTGTTTGTTTGGCATCTGGTTTTATTTCATCGGTTAATACTATACTTCCTACTAATTTGGTATTTATTTCTAAATATAAAGTAGTTTTGCCTTCTCTTACTTGTTCTTTTGCCAAATCTTGACTTAATTGTACAAAAGAGGCATTTCCTATTTTCACTTGTTTTCCTTCATATTCATATTGCAAGCCTTTTCCTGCTATCTCACGAAATTCGTTTATTCCTTTTAACTCTATTTCTTTGCCATAATAAGTTAAAATAGACTTAGCAATAGGGTGATTAGAAAAACTTTCTCCTCTTACCAAATACTGTAACACTTCTTCTTCAGATAAGCTTGATTCAAAAGAATGGACCTTTTCTACGGCAAAATTCCCTGTGGTAATGGTTCCCGTTTTATCAAAAAGAATTTCTCCTATTTCACGAATTCCATCTAAATAGTCACTTCCCTTAACTAAGATTCCTCTGCGGGAAGCCTTGCCAATCCCAGTAAAATAACTAAGTGGAACAGAGATGGCAATAGAACATGGGCAAGAAATAACCAAGAAAATTAAGGCCTTATAAATACTTTCCTGATAGGTCACTCCTGCATAAAGTAATGGTAAAAAAATGGCTACTAAAACAGCAAGGCTAATTACTGTTGGTGTATAAATTTTAGCAGCTTTCGCCACAAATGTTTCTGTTCTTGCTTTTTTATCAGTTGCATTTTCTACTAAATTTAAAATCTGGCTTACTGTACTATTTTCATAGGTTTTCTGAACCTGCATTTCGAACATGCCTTCTACATTTATTGCTCCGGAAAGAACCTCATCTCCTTTAGTTACTTGCTTTATAGCACTTTCGCCAGTCAATGCTGACTGATCAATTTGGGCTTCTCCTTGCAAAACCTTTCCATCTAAAGGAATCTTTTCTCCTGTTTTTATGATAATTTCATCACCTATGTGTACTTCCTCTGGAGGAATAGTGATTACTTCATTTCCTTTTTTTACATGAGCAAATTCGGGCTTAATATCCATTAACTCTAAAATTGATTTACGAGTTTTGCTAACTGCTCTTGCTTCTAGTATTTTTCCTATTTCGTATAGTACAATCACCATGATGCCTTCTGTTTGTTTTCCTACTAAACAAGCTCCAATAGCTGAAATAGTAATTAACGCATTTTCGTCTAGTGTTTTATTTCTGATCAATTGTGCCCCTGCTTTTTTGGCAATACGGAATAATAAAACAAATAAAGATATCATCAATAATACACTAGAAAAAACGATATTTCCTCCTTGTTCTTGGATAAAATAGGATATACCATAAAGCAAAACTCCTAATAGTAAGCGTGCAATGTCTTTTCCGCTTCTTTCCTGTTTTTCACTTTTCTTGCTCACTTCTTTGCTGTCAAATTTACCATTAACCACTTCTTTGCTATCTTCTTTACTATCGATCTTAGCACCAAGCTCTTTTTTCCTCTTTGCTTCTCTTACTTGCACATCTGGTTCTAAACTTTGAACCAAATGAGTAATTTCCTCCTGTACACCTTCTGTCTTACTGGTTTGAAAAGAAAGTTTACAAGTAGAAAAATTAACAGTTACTTGATCATATCCGGAGGTACTAGCAATTTTATCTTCAATCTTTTTAGCACAAGCCGCACAATCTAACCCTTCCAAATGATATTTATAATTCGTCAATATGTTCACGTCCTTTCTTTACAATTTCAGCAATATGGTCATCATCTAGACTATAGTAAACTACTTTTCCTTCTTTACGATATTTGACTAATTTAGTTTGTTTTAAAATGCGTAATTGATGAGAAATTGCTGATTGAGTTGTTTGAACAATGCTAGCAATATCACATACACATAATTCTTCTTTTAATAAAGCGTAAATAATCTTCATTCTAGTAGAATCAGCAAATACCTTGAATAATTCAGCTAGATCATAAATTATACCATCTTCTGGCATAGTTTCTTTTACTTTTTTTACCGTCTCTTCATGTAAAACAGTACATTCGAATAAATTGTCTTCCATATTGTTTTCCTCCTTCGTTTGTTTTTTTGTTTTTCCCTTTCTTTTTTCCCCATCTTTTTTACTTTTTCTTTTCTCCCCTTTTTCGGGACGGGGTAAAAAAAGGTAATTTTGCTTTTTTAGGGACAGGGTGATAGTTGTTTTAGCATATTTGTTAGTTTTAGTTTGTTGGTAATCACTGAGATATCTTTTTATTTTCGAAACATATGAATATATATTCATATGTTTAATTATATTTTATGCCAACTTCTCTTTTTTGTCAACACTTTTCTTACAGAATTTTTTATTTTACATTTGTTTGTTGTAACTACTCAGAGCGTCTTCCTATAGAGTAGCGTAAAGGGGATATAGTTATTGATTTTGTAGCGTACTGTGGGGACCGTTCTAGAAAATGTTATGAACGATAGTGAATTACATTTTCTTGAATGGGGATAGCGGAAAAATCAATAACTATATCCCCTTGAGAGCGGACTAAATTTATGCACCATTTGAGTAGTTACTGTTTGTTACGATTTACAACCTTATCAATATAAAATAACACTAGCCATAAAAAAACATTTATGGTATACTAAACGCAAAAGAAAAAGGAGGTAATAGTGTGAAAAATAAAAAGTTAAAAAAGAGCATGATTAATAACAGTAGTGATTGGAATTTTAAAAAGTTTACTACTGTATAAAAAACAATAAATTAATTTAATAAATAGGTTTAA
>JAETPW010000021.1 GCA_021771025.1 Clostridiaceae bacterium | reverse complement strand
TTGTAGTATATATTCCCTTGAAATATTATATAAAAAATAAGCTTCAAACTCAAGGTTTTCATTCCTATGTGTGCCTTTGAGCGAAGCGAGAAAGGAATGGAATTTATTATGAATAATGAATTAGAGGGATATTTAGATTTTGCGAAAGATATTGCAAAACATGCAGGAGAAGTAATGATCAAATATTTTAATCAAAATAATGGTGCAAGTTATAAAGGAGATAAAACAATTGTAACTCTTGCAGATACAGAAATAAATTCATATTTAATAAAAAAAGTTAAAGAAAAATATCCTTTGCATTCAGTAGATGGAGAAGAAGAACAATTTGGAAAGAGCGATTATGTATGGGTATGTGATCCAGTTGATGGAACTGCAATGTATGCTAGACATATTCCAGTAGCGGTATTTTCACTAGCTTTGGTAATTAAAGGTCAATCTATGGTTGGGGTGGTATATGACCCATTTACCAATAGTTTATATACTGCTATAAAAGGAAATGGTGCATATAAAAATGGAGAAAAAATAACGGTAAATGATTATGCATTAGAAGATATGAAAACTGTATGCCACTATGACTTATGGGTAGGAGCAGATTATAATATATCTAAAGTATTACAAGAGTTAGAAACTAAAACATATTTTATTGGATTAGGAAGTATTATTAGAGCTTGTATGTGTGTCGCATCTGGTGATTTTAGTCTTGCAATTTTCCCAGGTACGGAACATAAAAATTGTGATATTGCAGCAGTAAAAGTTATAGTTGAAGAAGCGGGAGGAACGGTTACAGACTTATTTGGAAAAGAACAAAGATATGACGAGAGTATAAATGGTGCAGTTATTAGCAATGGAAAAGTACAAAATGAAGTGATCAGAACAATAAAAAAGTATTTAAAAGATAAAAAAATATATTAAAATTAAATTAAGTTTAGGAGGAGATATTAAAACGCTTCTCTTTTTTTGTTAAAAATAGAATCTATAAATTTTGTCCCAAACTATTGAATATTTGTTTCAAGTGTGCTAATATATTTGTGGAGGTGCTACATATGAAAAAGAAAAATATAATAAATTTGATAAGATATCATGAGGAAAAAAATGAATCTGCTTTTAGAGCGGAAGCATTAGAAGTAGCAAAATACTTTTATGACATAGGAGACAATATAGTTGCAGATTATATTATGGGTTTGTTATCAGATGCAAATGTTTTTGTGCCTCAAGGGGAAAGATTTGATTTGAATTTTTTTCAAAAAGTTGATATTGGAAACGCTAGATTACCATTACCAACTACTATAGCAAATGATATTTATGGAATAATAAATGCAGTTAACCATAATATTGGAATAAATAAATTTTTATTTGAAGGACCGCCAGGAACAGGAAAAACTGAAAGTGTTAAGCAAGTAGCAAGAATTTTGTCAAGAGAGTTATATAGTGTCAATTTTAATTCTATAATAGATAGTAAAATGGGACAAACGCAGAAAAATATGAATGAAGTTTTTTCAGAAATTAGGATGTTACCAAATCCAGATAGAGTAATAATTTTATTTGATGAAATTGATGCAATAGCTATGGATAGAATTAATTCACGAGACATAAGAGAAATGGGAAGAGTAACATCAAGTATTCTAAAAGAATTAGATAATTTAGATGCGAGGGTATTATTTATTGCTACTACAAATTTATATAAGAATTTGGATAAAGCATTAACAAGAAGATTTGATGCAATAGTAAACTTTGATAGATATACAAGAGAGGATTTATTAGAAATATCAGAGGCGATATTAAATGAATACTTACCAAGGTTTGAAAAAGCAGGGAGAGATATAAAACTATTTAGAAAAATAATGAATTTGTTAACTGATATTCCATATCCAGGAGAATTAAAAAATATTATTAGGACATCATTAGCTTTCAGTGAGCCTAATAGTGAGTTTGATTATTTAAAGAGATTATATTCAGCAGTATTAGTGCAAGAAAAAAAGAAAGAATTATCAATAAAAGAATTAAAAGACAACGGCTTTACAGTAAGAGATATAGAAAAATTAACTGGTGTACCTAAGAGCAACATTTCAAGAAAGTTAAAGGAGGATGAAAATGAATAATATATTAAAACTGAAAGGAACTTTTACGCAAAAATCTCATCCTAATACATTCGGACCGCCTTCTTTGCCAAAGCAAACTGTAGTTAAGATAGAAAAGATAGAAAAATTGATTAACGATATAAATAAAATAAATTTATATTGGCAAAACAAACCTAAATATGTTGATGGTATATTTTTTAGTGCTCATTATAAAGATATAGTGGCTAAAACAAGGAGAATAGGTGCATTTTTTAAATGTGATAGTACTGATATGAATAAAAAAATAGTTGGAGCAAAATTTTCAAAAGATAAAAGAAATCATATTATAACATATTATGTATCTAGAAAAGCTATAGATAAAACCTTAGAAGAGGCAAATATTGTAAAGAAAATACTAATGGAAAATTTTAATGGTGAAATAAATGATGAAGATTTGGAAAAGATAGATAAAAAAATAAAATTTGACAATTATAATATTAAGAAAAATAAATTTATGCAGTATATTGTAGATGCAAACAATGTAGAGAGATTTAATGTAGAAGAAAATATAAAAGAATATGATGGTGGTACAATAGTATCTATTTATGAAACTGAAAAAGATATAAAAGATTTAATGAGAATGCTTGATATAGAGATTAAATCCGAAAATATATTACCTAATAATACTATACTGTTGGATAAAAATTCACTAGAAAAACTAAACAAAAATGCTTCATACTTAATTGCTATGACAACAATAGACATATCTAAGATTCCTGCTGAAGAAAAGAAGATTAATGATAGGCTTATGCAGAATAGAACTATAAAAAAACCAACTAATGAACCAATTATAGGAGTTATAGATAAGCCGTTTAGAAAAGGAGTGTATTTTACTGAATGGGTAGACAGCTATAACATTGGAATCACAGAAGATATAATCACAGAAGCAGATTATAATCATGGAACAGGAGTAACATCTATAATTGTAGATGGACATAACTTAAATCCTTTGTATAATGATGGCTGTGGAAATTTTAGAGTAAGACATTTTGGCGTAGCATCAGGACCAAAATTTAGTTCATTTAAAATAATAAAAGCGATAGAAAAAATAGTTGATGAAAATAAAGATATAAAAGTTTGGAATTTATCTTTAGGATCAGATAAAGAAATTGATGAAAATTTCATATCTCCAGAGGCAGCTTTTTTAGATAAATTACAAACTAAGTACGATGTTATTTTTGTTGTTGCTGGGACTAATGTGCCACTTAATAACACAAAGCAACATATGAAAATAGGTGCCCCAGCAGATTCTCTTAATTCAATGGTTGTAAACGCAGTAGATAAATATAATAATCCAGCATCGTATACAAGAGAAGGAGAAGTACTATCTTTTTATGTTAAACCTGATGTTAGTTATTTCGGGGGTGACATAGGTAAAGAGTTAGACGGATTTGTAAATATATGTGATGATATAAATATAGAACATTTAACTAAAGGAACATCATATTCAGCACCATGGATAGCAAGAAAACTTGCATATTTAATACATATTCTAGGATTTTCAAGAGAAGAAGCAAAAGCATTGATAATTGATTCGTGCACAGGGTGGTCAAATATAAATAAAAATGCTAAATTAACAGGACATGGAGTGGTTCCAACTCGTATAAATGATATAATAAAGACAAATAATGATGAAATAAAATTTGTTATTTCAGGAATTTCTGAAAAATATGATACTTATAATTTTCAGTTACCAGTACCAATGGATAAGGAAAAATATCCGTTTGTTGCAAAAGCGACTATGTGTTATTTCCCTAAATGCAGTAGAACTCAAGGTGTAGATTATACTAATACAGAGTTTGAATTAAAATTAGGCAGGTTAAAATTTAACCCTAAGACGAATGAATATACAATAGTAGGTATAAATAATGATGTTCAAGATATTGAAGGAAAATATACTAATGAAGAAGAAGCAAGAAGAGAATTTAGAAAATGGGATAATACAAAATGTATAAGAGAAAAATTTAATAATAGAGTTAGAGATAAAAAAATGTATGATAATCCTTTATGGGGAATTAGTGTAAAAACAAAAAATAGAATTAATCAAGAAGATGGTAGAAATTTAAGATTTGGAATTGTAATTACTCTTAAAGAAATTCATGGTAAAAATAGAATAGATGAATTTATACATCAATGTTCATTCCACCAATGGTTTGTAGAAGAAGTAGATATACAAAATAGAATTGACATCTATAATATATCTGAAGAAGAAATAGAGTTTGAAGAATAAAATTGACTTTTAAGAGTTAGTCGTTAAAGAAACCAAAGAAAAAGAGCTATACTTTAATACAGCTCATAAAAATGTATAAAAATCTGAAATCCCTTATACATTTTTATTATAGAACAAAATTTGAATTTTGTAAACAGGATGTATGAAGATATTTAGCTCTTGGAAAGGATTGTACTATGGCAAACAAAATAAGAACTTCTAAAAATGTGGCAAAAAAAGCGAGCAAACAACTAAAAAGCAATTCAACTTCAAAGACTCAAAAATCAGTCGCAGCAAGTGCTTTAAGAAATAGAGCAAAAAAGTAATTATAAAATATAAAAGAAATGCAGGTGAAAGAATGAATAAAGAAAGCAAAGCTACAATTGCTTATATTGCAGGTAGACTTATTTCAAAAAAAGATACTTCATCAATATATGATTATGACCAAGCAAAACATATTAATATGTCTGGAGAAGTAAATGAAAAAAATGTTAATATATATAATTACGATAAGAGATGTCATTATTCTGGAAGAAACAGTGATTCTAATTATAGCCTTTATAATTATGGAGACGGTAGTTATATAAATTTATCAATTATTGGTAAATGTTTTAATGGATATGATTATAATACATCATCATATTTTAGTGGAAGTGTAAATAATGAATCTATTTCTTTATATGATTATGAAACATCTACATATTCTAATTATAGTATTTAAATAATTGTCTTGAAAAAAATACAAACTTATGTTAAATTATAAACAACAGTTGTAGCAAAAAAACGCCAACTTGCATATACAATTCTTGCAATATATTGCTATAACTATATTTGAAACGGAAATAAGTAACTTTTTTGTGATAGACTTTTCGAAAACGCCTCTCGCAAAGGAGCCAAAAATAACAGACAAGAAATTGCCTGTTATTTTTTTGTGAAATACTATATTTTTCTAATAAAATGTTGTATAATACCCAAAAGGATGTGGTCAATATAGTAGAGAGTAAAAGATGTGAAATATGTGGAAATAACTATCAAACCAACTCTCCAAGTAGAATTTATTGTTATGAATGTAGTGGAGAATCAACAAGAAAAAACAATACAACAAGAAAACACCAAAAAACCATACTTAGAAGAAATATGAAATTACAAGCCATAAAGCTTTTAGGTGGTAAATGCAGTATTTGTGGTTATAATAAATGTGTTGATGCCCTAGAATTCCATCATGAAGATCCAAATGAAAAAGAATTTAAACTAGGATCAGGAAATACTATGGCATGGAAAGATTATAAAAAAGAAGCATTAAAATGTATATTAGTATGTTCTAATTGTCATAAAGAAATACATAGTCAATTAGGCTATTATAAAGACAAGAAACAAGATAAGCAATAAATCATATAAGTCACATATAAAGGTACAAATGTAAAAGTAATAGGAGTATATCCAGGTGGTGTTAATACAGAATTTTATAAAAATAGTCGAGATTATGTATCAGAAGAAAAACAAGCTACATTTATGGAATCTAGTGATGTAGCTAAAACAATTATAGATAATGTAACAAAAGAAACTAACTTGACAGTTGCAGATATAATAATTGAAAGGAATTAAAATATGTTAGACAATTTTGAAAGTATTAGCCCAACAGCAATTGTTATTTCTTATCCAAGAACATTTACTGACATACCATATGAAAAAGAAATATATCAATGGTTGCAACAAAATGGTAAAAACAATAATATCAAATTAAATAAATTATTAGCACCAGAAATAGAAGCAAGGTATAAATTAACTAACAAAATACTTGATGATCTAAATATAAAACAAATAGTTGAAATTGCATCTGGATATTCTTCAAGAGGTATACTTTATGCCGAAAAAGGATATGAGTATATTGAAATGGATTTAGAGGAAGTTGCTAAAAATAAAGTTAAATTACTAAAAGAAATAGCTAGCATTCCTAACAATTTACATATAACAATTGGCAATGCACTAAACTATGCAGATTTTGAAAAATGTGATGAATTTCTTGATAAAAACAAAGAAATAGCAATAATAAATGAGGGATTACTTAGATACTTAACTTTTGAAGAAAAAGAGATTGTGGCAAAAAATATTTATCAGATATTAAAAAAACATAATGGAGTATGGATTACTTGTGATGTTACACCTAAAAAGTTCATAGAAAAGCAAAATGTATGTTTACCAGATTTTAATAATAATGTAAACGAAGTTACTTCAAGAAATGATTTGCAAGATAGATTTGAGGATATAGAACATATAAAATCATTTATGATGAAAATAGGATTTAACAATATAGAGATTCATCGATTTATTGAAATGAGAGAACAGTTAAAATCGTTTGAAATATTAGGTGTTGCAAAAGAAGAATATGATGAATTATTACAAAATGGAATAGTAGCGATCATTAAAATATAAACTTTTTCAAACAGATATTGCAAACCCAAATTTAGGAGAAAAATAAACAAATATGAAAGAAATAAAATTAAACCATAAATCAAAATCAGAAAACAAAACAGCAAAACCAAACGACAAAACAATAAACAAATTAAGCTTTGAAGAAATAAGTAAAAAAAATCTAACACAAGCAGCCAAGTTGCAATACGAGATTTTTCCTGATACAAGTGCATATTCTGTTTATAAAGCAAAAATCACAGGAAAAACAAAAAAATTATGCCTAGACTATATAGCCTATCTAGGAAGTATACCAATTGGCATTACAGGAATCTATGAAATTCCTGAATATTCAGATACTGTTTGGCTAAGTTGGTTTGGCATAAAAAAAGAATATCGAAAATTAGGATATGGAAAGCAAATATTTGATTATACAATTGAAATGGCAAAGAAGCTAAACAAGAAACAGTTAAGATTATATACTTTTGAACTTTGGAATAATGAAGCACAAGGGTTTTATCAAAGAAATATGGATTTAGAAGAATACTATAATAATGATAAAGAGAACAAAGACATTTTTAGAGGAAAACCAAAAATATTTAGCATAAGTTTAACTAATGAAAAAGTAGAGCCATGGAATAATAAATTCATAAACATATCAGAAGACGTGGATTCTCACGAAAAAAGTATAATCATGATGAAAAAAGATGGAATCATAGATTTGAATGAATGCAATTAAAGAAAAATAAGTCAACTAAAAGAAAACCAATATTTAATACCAATAATAAATATCAGTAGTAGGAATAATAGTTATCAATGAAAATAAAGATAAAAAAACAGAACAAGAACGTATGCTTATCTGCATATGTTCTTTAGCATATAATGACTTCACACTTTCAAAAAAAATTGAGCCAAACGAGGTGATAAAAAATTAAAATTATGTAAGAGCTTGGCTTGTAAGCCAGGAAGAACTATCGTTTTATTTTGAACAACAGCTTCCTTTACTACAATTCTTGCTACTTGTTCAGCAGAAGGAAATCCTCTAGTAGGAAATGCAGGAAGCCCTGCTCTCTCTGCAAAATTTGTAGCAACAATAGTAGGTCTTACAATTGAAAGATGGTTACATACTCTGGACATTTGTTTTTCTACTGTCCGTTTCGTTGAGGAATAAAAGTGTAAACCTTTTGTTCCTTCTGTACCGTAAACGGCACAAGAAGAAAATAAAATGTGCTGAACATCTTGTTTAGCTTTTGCCCAATAAATAGGCATGAAAACATTTACTGCCATCATTTCCTTCATCCGTTTAGGAGTCAAATTTTCATCGGCACAACCAAAGCCTGCCAATTCAATAATAATGGCAAGATTCAAGCCATTATCACTTAACAAATTGTTAAGTTGAAATTCTAACCATTCATTACTTGACTGCGACAAATCGGATGCATACAAGGTATAATCGGCTATTGTTGTTTTACCAAATTGCCGAGTAGTACCAACGGTAATGTATCCGATCTGATTTAGTTCATGAATTAATGCTGAACCGAGTACACCATTAGCACCAATGATAAGTGCTACTTTATTATTATTTGTCATCATATACTACCTCCTTTTTAGGGACTATACTATTATATATTTATAGTATAGAAAAATAAATAATTTGCTACTCTACTATATCACAATTTATTAAAAAAGTCAAATTATGTAAAATTTAACACAAGGTAAAATGGTTAATGGTAAAATTTCTAAAATAGTTGACAAAATCCGACATAGTTGATAAAATAGAAACATCAAAAATCTATGATCGATTCTGATCATGAGGTTTCTAATCTGTATTTTCAGATGTAGGTAAGGAAAAAAATAGAATATGATTATCCCAAAATCATTGGGATTATTTATGGAATTCCTTTTTTTACAATGAAAAACAAAATAAGAAAGGAAGTTTTTTTATGGCAAAAATTGAAATGAAAGCCAAAAGTTTTAAAAAGATGGAAGACCCCATCGATCGAAAAAATGGACATAGCAAATACGTTTGTTATGTAAAAGCAGATACCATACCAGAAGAAATGTTAAACTGGATGGAAACCAATCCCAGACAACAAAACATGAAAACATCTGTAGCAGAAAAAATCACAGAAAGCCTAACAGAAAACGAAAATTTTCATGAGTTAAATCGTGGAATTGTTTTATCCGCCTCAACTGTGGCATTTGATAACAAAACAGAAACTGTTGAACTTGAATTTGAGGAATTATCCATTCATGGGGATATTGATGGAGGGCATACCTTACGAGCCATCATAGAACAAAAGAAAGAAAAAAAATTAGCTGAAAATCGTTATGTGTTTTTTGAAATATTCACAGGAATAAGTTCACCAGTAGAATTAGCAGCAGCAAGAAATACATCTAATCAAGTAGATATCAAATCAATTCAAGAACTAGAGAAAAATTTTGATATTATTAAAAAAATCGTAGCAGATATGAAATTTGCTCAAAAAATTTCCTATAAAATGTATGAACAAGATGATCAAAAAATAAAAAAAGACATCGATGTAAGAGAGATCATTGCCATCTTAATGATGTTTTTCCAAAATGTATACCCTTGTATCAACGAAGCTGGAGACTTAAATGAAATACAACCAATTCAGTGTTATACAGGAAAAGAAGCAACACTAAAAAAATTCATTAAATTAGGCAAAGAAAAAAGAGAAGAAACGATCAGTCAAATGCAAAATATCACAGATGATATCTTTGCCATCTGGGACAACATAGAAACCAATTTTAATGAATACGCAAAAAAAGTAGGAAAACGATATTTAACCAGAAGTTATGCCAAATACCAAAAGGTCAAGTCAACCACTCTAGTTTCTCAAGTAGAAAGAGATTATATTGTTCCTAAAGGATTAATTTACCCAATTGTAGGATCATTTCGTGCCTTAATTAAAATAAATGAAGAAACAAACTTATATGAATGGAGAAAAGATCCACAAAAAGTATTAGCCAAATTAGGGGGGAGACTAGTCGGAATCGTACTAGACGAAAAAGCCGATTCACCCGAATACATAGGAAAAAGCTCTAATCTATGGAATAACTTATTCAAAGAAGTATACATAGAAGGGCATCTAACGATGTTATAAGGGGGCAATGGAAAATGTATGTTACCAGTAGTTATTTAGGAAAACAACAAAATAAATGCTCATTTTATATGTTATATGAAGATTACCTACAAACCCAAATGACATCCATGAAAGACATAAACCTATTATTACAACGATTTGCCAGAGACTTAGGCGAAAAAGCAACTTTAGTTGTTCCTTTTATCGAAGACATCAATCAAATAAAACACACAATTCTAAGCAAACCATGGACAAAAGAACAACTAGAAATGATCCAAAAAATGCCTGGAATGTTAATGATAGAAGTAGACTTCTCAGAATTCGATCCAACACAAAATAAATGGGCCTATTTTCATTTTGATGTAGAAGAAGACTCCCTAAAAGACATAGAAAAACTATTAAAAAAAATAGCACAAATTGTCAAACAAGGAGAAAAAAATTTGTTAGAAAAAGTAATTGACTTACAAAGAAAAAATACCCTAATGGAGTTAAACAAAGCAATCGAACTAAAACCCAACATTATGGGCGTAGAAATCGACTTAAAAGAAGGCGTAAAAGTAATGAAAGAACTAACAAAACGTACCAAAAACAAGAGGGAATAAGAAAAAACAAGAAGTACCAAAAACAAAAGGAAATACGAAAAAACAAAAAATACCAAAAACAAGAAAGAATAAGAAAAAAACAAAAATAAAAGAAAAAGCGTTCCTAACTTAATGAAAGGATCGCTTTTTTTATCAATAAACATTAGCGGGGAATAGAAAAAGTAGGAATTCCGCTAGAATAAGGAGCAATATCATACTGCTGGAAAAAAATCACAACATCACTTTCTGTCAAATAAAATTGATCCAAACGAAACGTATCCAAAACAAGCTGGCAATAATTTTCAAAATATCGACCCGGATCTTCTTCCTCTTGATTAGCAATTTGATGATTAATTTCCTTAAGAATCAAAAGAAAATAATCTGGATCATGAGGAAAAACCGACTCTAAAGAAAACTGAATTCCTCTTTGTAAATTCCAATTTTGAGACTCACGCGTAGTAGAACCATGAGCACCACCAGTAAAAACATACTCATCTGTATACAAACTAAGAATTCCCTTATCCAAAAGAGTAATATCATAAGTATAAACCAACTCATAAGGAATAATCGGATAACCATTAGCCATATTATAGTCATAAACCTCTTTTGCATCTTTCCATAAATCGCGTTCAGCATATAACTTTAAAGACAAAGCCTTCCTACGATTATAACGATTAACCTGATCTATTCCATAACCATAAGTAATACCAACCAATTTAGGATACTCAATTCGATAAGTCAAAAGAACAGTCCCTCGATAAAGTAATTCACGTTCCAAAACAATTTTTTCCACTTCCATCAATCTCACCCTTACCAGTTTATGCACGCAAAACCATAAATGTACTTGTCATTTTCAAAAGAATTCGGTATAATAAAAAACAAAGCAGGGGACGCCCTTTTTTTCCCTAGCTAAAATTTCCCTATTAAGTAAGGAAAAAGACCAGCGATAAAAAGTCAATAAAAAATGAAATAGATTAAAGAAAGGAGAGTAAATATAGCTAAATTACTAGCTATACGAAACAAAAAATGATTAATATAGAACAAGCAAAAAGTGAATTTAAAAAGTATCTACAACAATTTCAAGCTAGCGATTCGCACATTCAATTAAAAATTGACCACACTTTTCGCGTAATTGCAGTGAGCAAAACAATTGCAGAGAGTTTAGGCTTATCGGAGGAAGAAGTGAATCTTGCTCAACTAATTGCTTTATTGCATGACATAGGGAGGTTTAAACAAATCAGTCAATTTCAAACCTGTATAGATGAAAAAAGTATGGATCATGCAGAATACGGAGCAGATATATTATTTCAGGACAAAAAGAAAATACGTTTATTTATCGATAGCCATGAATATGATACCATCATTGAAAAAGCTGTGCGAAATCACAGTAAATTCAGTCTTCCTAAAGGATTAACAAAAAAAGAAGATCAGCAAGCTAAAATTATACGTGATGCAGATAAACTAGATAACTTATATTTAAAACAATTCCAAAACATCGACGATATCTTTAAAGGATCAGGTCAAAAAGAATTATTTACCTCCCAAATTACGCCTAAAGTTTATGAAGACTTTTGTCAAGAAAAATGTATCATGGTAACGGACAGAAAGACTCCAGCAGATTTTTGGGTATGTATTCTTGCCTTCATTTTTGATCTTAACTTTGCTATATCCTACCAAATGGTAAAAGAAAATAATTATATTAATCATATTATTGACCGCTTAACCTTTAAGCATAAACAAACAGCAGAGCAAATAGAAGAAATCAGGAAAATCGCTAACGATTATCTAGAAAGAAAAATAAAAGAGGTGAGTAGATGAACTATCCAGAGCCCTTAAAAAAAGGAGATACCATTGGAATTTGCGCACCTTCCTCAGGAGTTACTGAAGAAAGAAAAAGAGAAAAATTAGATTTAGCCATTAAACAATTGCATGAATTAGGCTATCAAGTAATAGAAACGCCGGGAGTAAGATGTGGGCAAAAAGGAAGAAGCACACCAGCTAAACAAAGAGCAAAAGAATTAATGGATTTATTAGAAAATGATCAAGTAAAATTAATTCTATTTGCCGCAGCAAGTGATTTTCTTGTTGAATTACTAGATGAACTAAACTGGGAAAAATTAAAAACAATTAAACCAAAATGGTTACAAGGTTATTCAGACATTACAGGACTTAGCTTTGTCTTTACGACAAAATTAGGAATTCCTACCATTTATAGCGAAACGGCAAAAGCATATGCCATGAAACCTCTATTTAAAAGCCTAACAGATGCGTTAGCTTTAGCATCAGGAGAAGAAATCACACAAACTTCTTTTAGTCACTATGAAAATAGAGAGGCAGAAGAAAACGAAGAACTGACAGCCCCCTATCAGTTAACAGAACCAGTAGAATGGAAAAATATTACTGGGCAAGAAAAAATTGTCATGCAAGGAAGATTATTAGGAGGATGTTTAGACGTAATCCAATACTTAATCGGAACACGTTATGACGAGATAGAAAACTACATTAAGACTTATCAAAATGACGGAATTATTTGGTTTTTCGACTGTTTTGAAGTAAGTACTCCCAATTTGTTTTATTGGTTATGGCAAATGAAAAACGCAGGATATTTTGAGCACTGCCGAGGAATAATCTTTGGAAGACCACTGATGGTAAGAGAAGATTATGGAATCACTTTTTCAGAAACCATTTTAGATGCCGTAGGAAAATTAGGAATTCCTATCATCATAGATGCTGACATTGGTCATGTATCACCACAATTGGCTATGGTTAATGGAGCTAAAGCGATCATTACTTCTGAAAAAGGGAAAGGAAAAGTAGAAATCCATTATACATAAAACCTGCCTTTCAGAAAATGAAAACATTAGGGGGAACCAGCATTTATTTGTACCATACAGAAGAGGATAAAAAAATAGCAGAAAAATTAAAAGAAGAGGGAAAAATCGATTATGCTTTTTTAGCAGAGTTTACGAAAAGATCAGAACTTGAAAAATGGATAACTAGAATATAAAATTTATGGCGGAGTGGGTGGGATTCGAACCCACGGGCCCTTATTCAGGACTACTACAGTTCCAGTGTAGCTCGTTATGACCACTTCGATACCACTCCATTTTCTACATCTTTCTTATTATAACGTAAATTGAATTTTTTTTCAAGAGATTTTGGTAATTTCAAAAAATTCAATTGACCTTCAATTGAAAAAAGTCAATATTGCTGATATAATCGATACATAATAATATTAAATGGATTGGAGAAAGAATTATGGTAGATATACAATCATGGAAATCCTAAACCAGACATAGAAATAGGTATTGGAAGAGGAAATTTAAACATTTCTAAAGAAATAATAGAAGAATGGTTATAGTTTCTGCATTAATGAATAGGAAGGGGATATCGGTTAGTTTAACAAGCAAACCGGTTAGAGAAAATGGAAGAGAAAGATAGATTACAAAAAATAACTAAGCCATTAGTTACATGGTACCAAAAGGAAGGAAGAATTTTACCTTGGCGTGAGGGAAAAGATCCTTACCACATTTGGATATCAGAAATTATGTTACAACAAACCAGAATAGAAGCGGTAAAAGAGTACTATAAACGTTTTATCAAAGAATTACCAACGATCCAAGACTTAGCGAATATAGAAGAAGAAAAATTACTAAAATTATGGGAAGGATTAGGTTACTATAATCGTGCTAGAAACTTAAAAAAAGCAGCACAAATGATAGAAGAAAAATATCAAGGAAAAATGCCTAAATCCGCAAAAGAATTACTCAATTTGCCGGGCATTGGTGAATATACCGCAGGAGCCATTAGTTCTATTGCTTATGATGAGAAAGTTCCAGCAGTAGATGGAAATGTGCTTCGTGTAGTAAATCGAATCATAGCCAGTAAAAAAGATGTATTAGAAAGTGAAACCAAAAAAGAAATTACCCAAAAATTAACCGAAATCATGCCAAAAGAAGCAGGCGATTTTAATGAAGGCTTGATGGAACTCGGAGAATTAATATGCCTTCCTAAAGGAAAGCCATTTTGCGAAAAATGTCCACTACAAAATTATTGTTTAGCCAGAGAAAAAGGGTTAACAGAAGAAATTCCCGTTAGAATTCAAAAAACAAAAAGAAAACGAGAAGAAAAAACAGTACTTGTGCTTATCGATAAAGGAAAAATAGCCATACAAAAAAGAGCAGAAACAGGATTGTTAGCAAGAATGTATGAATTTCCCACCATAGAGAAACAATTAACCATCAAACAAGTCAAAGAACAATTAAAAGATTGGAATATCCAAGCAAAATCAATCACTAAATTAGGTACACATCATCATATTTTTTCTCATCGTGAATGGGATATGGTAGGTTTTCAAATAGAATGTGAAAAAGTAAATGAATCCGAATGGATATGGGCTGAGCGAGAAAAATTAGAGGAAATCTATCCAATACCCGGACCATATGCCCCATTTAAAAAGAAAATTCAATTGACATAACGCGAGAAAAAGCGTATAATAAAAACAAGGCTGACAAAAGGAGGCTTTTTATGGAAACACTACAGGTAATCAAAGAGTTTTTTGATTTACTAGGTGTTGACCCCATTTGGGGATTCATTCTACTCGGGTGTATTGCCTTAAAAGCAATTTGCCCATGGCAATTAGAATCCAGAGTAGAAGAAACAGAAGATAAAAAAACCGGGAAAAAAACCTATCGTTTTTACCGGTTAAAATAAACGAAAAGAAAATCACCAAGGAATCTTTCCCATCAGAGGAAAGGTCACCTTGGTGATTTTTGGGTTTGGCGGAGACGGTGGGATTCGAACCCACGGGCCCTTGCGGACTACCTGATTTCGAGTCAGGCTCGTTATGACCACTTCGATACGTCTCCAACTACTTTACTATCATAACACAAACGAAGAAAGAACGCAAGAAAAAATTGGGGGATTTTGTCTAATTGGGGACAGGTACAAAAAGGACATTTTCAAAAATGCTTTTTTGTACCTATCCTCAATTGAACACATTGACAAATGAAACACACAAACGTATAATAAAAAAAACGAAAAGAAAGAAGGCAAAAAAATGAATTCAACTGATCCAATAGGAATTTTTGATTCCGGAATCGGAGGAGTTACTGTTTTAAAAGAACTACAAAAGATATTGCCCAACGAAAATTATATCTATTATAGCGATTCGAAAAACAATCCCTATGGAAGCAAAACCGAGCAAGAAGTCATAACAATTTGTGAAGAGATTACTAGCACATTAATAGAACAAAAAAGTAAAGTAATTGTTATTGCCTGTAATACTGCCAGTGCTAAAGCAGCAAAGCAATTACGCAAAAATCATCCAGATATCCCTATTATTGCCATAGAACCAGCCTACAAAATGGTTCATGATTTTGCTTATGATAAACCAAGCTTAGTAATGGCTACCAAAGGAACCATAGAAAGTGAAAAATTTCATTCATTATATCAAACCTATAATAATCATCAGACCTATCTACTTCCTTGTATTGGTTTAGCAGATGCCATAGAAGAAGGAAATAGCATGAAAATCAAAGAGGTACTAAGCGAAAAATTAAAGCCATTTCAAGAAAAGGTTGAAAATGTAGTATTAGGGTGTACTCATTATCCATTAGTCAAAAAAGAAATAAAGGAAATATTAGGAAATGTTACTTTTTTTGATGGATCTCCTAAAGTAGCTTTACAAGTAAAGAAAATCTTAACGCAACAAAAATTAATAAATCAAAAAAATAAAGGAACAGTAACTTTTATCGATAGTAAAAAAGGGGAAGAAGCTAAGCAAAAAGAAGAAAGATTTCACAAACTAATGAAACAAACAGAAAATAAAAAATAATTTTTAGTGAATAAAAAAAGTAAATGAAAAAAGTCTGTATAAAAAACAACTCTCATGGGCAAAATGTAACTAAATCAAGAAAAAGGAGAGATAAAAAATGGATGAAATGATTAAAAACTTAAATAGTTTTTTAGCAGACTTAGCGGTATATTACCGTAAATTACAAAATTATCATTGGAATATTACAGGAAAAAACTTCTTTACTTTACATGTAAAACTTGAAGAATATTACGATGATGTTAATGCACAAATTGATGAAATAGCAGAACATATTCTAATGATGGGGTATGAACCATTAGGAACTATGCAGGATTATTTAGATACTACAACAATAGAAGAAGCGAAAAACGAAAAAGTAGGGGAAAAGGTAGTTTTTGAAAACTTAATCGAAGACTATACGATCCTTTTACAAAAAGCAACTAAAATCAAACGTTTAGCTGACGAAAAAAATCACTATGGTACGTCAAGTTTAATGGACGAGTATATCAGTGACTTTATGAAAAAATTATGGATGCTAAAACAAAGTATGGAATAATCTTTACAAGGAAAAATAAACGTGGTAAAATAGAGATCACTGTCGAAAACGACAGAAGTAGGGGAGAAACATTATCCTACATTAACTAATGAGGAGGGGTTCATTATGGAACTACAGAAACTACGGAGTAGGGGAATTTTTTTAGCAGGTATAACTTGTTTAGCTATAATGGATATAGTTAGATATCATTCCTATGGAATAATAGCAATGTCTATATTTTTTATAGCAACCAAAAAGAGAAAAGGTGTACTATGCCAAGTACTTCAGGAAGGAAGTATTTATTTCAAAAGAAAAGAAAGAATAAAAATTAACCTTATTCTTGGTTTAGGAATCACTTTATCTTACTTGATGGCAAGAAAGGTACTTTTATTTCTAATTCTTCCTTACTTTAGTGGACTTTTGTGGGGAAATATTCATTGGGGTTTTCAAAGAAGAAGAGAACTCATTAAGCAATACGAGGATAGTAAAGAGTAAAAACATGAAATCCAAGCCTAAAGTGAGAATTTCTCATTTTAGGCTTTTCTCTGCATTGACCAAACTTCCCTTTTTTCACGGTTTGCGTTACTGGATAATGGTTTTGAGGAATAAATCCGCTCTGAATCCAAGTTATCTGTGTATTGTCCGGATAAATTTAATCCTCCATAGAAGTCGCATTTTAAAACCCTTAAGTCCCTCACAAAGAAGCCAGCAATCGGGTTTTAAGCTTGGGCGCGGGTCTTCGGGAACTGTCGGACATAAATTTATTCGGACAATACACAGATAACTTGGATTCAGAGCTACTTTAGTGTAAAAGTGTTAACTAGTAACGGGTTTACTAAAAAAATTTCCAAAAACACTTGACAGATGAAAAAATACATGATATTCTATTACCTAACAAGAAAAGAGGAGAAGATTTATGAAAAACGTAAATTTAGGATATAATCATCATCATAAAAAATAGCTTGTGTCTGAAATAGATTGGCACAAGCTTTAGATGCTTGTGCCTTTAACGTTTTTCGAAGCCTTAAAGGTAGTTTAAAAGCAACCTTTAAGGCTTTTTTGTTACTAAAAAATAGGGTCGACACTAAGTTTTAGTAAACTAAAAACTCCTCAAAGAAAAAAATAAGAAAGTGAAAGGAATGTGAAGAATATGAAAGAAAAAGGAAAATTAATAGGAATGATCATCTTAGTATTAGTCATTATAGGGGCAATAGCCTTAGCAACATTAGGAGGAAAAAATGCAAAAACAGAAGAAGCAAAAACATTTACCATTGGATTAGATGACAGTTTTCCCCCATTTGGATTTCGTAATGAAAACAATGAAATTGTAGGGTTAGACATTGACATAGCAAAAGCACTATGTGAGAAAAAAGGCTGGGAATTAAAAGTTCAACCAATTTCATGGGCAGCCAAAGAACAAGAAATTGATTCAGGAAATATAGATTGTATATGGAATGGATTTGGGCTAACACCAGAAAGAGAAGAAAAATTTACCGTAACAGACGTATATGTTAGCAGTACTAACAAATTTTTCACTAAAGCTGACAGTTCATGTCAAAAACAAGACGATTTCAAAGGAAAGAAAATAGCCGTACAAACAGGATCTATTCAACAAGCCGATATGGAAAAAAGTGAATTCGGAAAAGAAATAGGAGAACTAGTTCAGTATAACGATTATTTAACAGCTTTAATGGACTTAGAAACCGGAAGAATTGATGCTGTTTTCATGAGTGAAATTTCAGGAACTTACATTAAAACTTCAAAAAATAAAGATTATAAAATAATTGATTCAGAAGGAATTTCAGAGCCAAATCGAGATGTAGTAGCCTTTAAAAAAGGAAATACTGAGCTAAAAGATGAAGTAAATCAAGCATTAAATGAATTAAAACAAGAAGGAAAATTAAAAGAAATATCAGAAAAATGGTTTGGAGAAGATCTAACACGTTAAAAAATGCTAAGTAAAACTGACAAAAACCAAATTAAACTAAATCAAATTAAACTAGATCAAACCAAACTAAACTAAACCAAACAAAACAATTACTTCTATCCACAAAAAAAGTAATTGCCATTATGACGAAAGGAGAAATATGTAAGCGAAAAAGCTAACATATGCTAGAAAAAATGAACATCGATCAACTACTAAATTTAGTAAAATTATTAGGAAGCGGGATGGGAACAACATTACAAATTTTTTTCTTAACCATGCTATTTGCCATCCCTTTTGGCATAATCATAGCATTAGCCAAAAATAGTAAAAATAAAATCGTAGCAGGAATAACCAAGCTATACATCTTACTCATTCGTGGAACCCCATTAATGCTTCAAATTATCTTTGTCTATTTTGGTCCATACTACTTGTGCCAAATAACCTATGATCGTTTTACTGCCATTATTATTGCATTCGTACTTAATTACGCAGCCTATTTTGCAGAAATTTTCCGCACAGGAATAAACAGTATACCAAAAGGGCAAGAAGAAGCGGCATTCACCTTAGGAATGAAGAAAAGTCAAATATTTTTCTCCATCCAATTGCCACAAGTGATAAAAAGAATTTTACCAGCTATGTCAAATGAAGTCATATCATTAACCAAAACAACATCTCTTGCTCAAATTATAGGAGTAACGGAAATGTTCGCCTTAGCGCAAAAGCAAGCAAGTTTTCAATTCTCCATTATTCCACTTTGTGTAGCAGGAGTATTCTATCTAATCATGTGTGGAGTAGTCACTTTGGCCTTCCATCAAGCAGAAAAGAAATTAGACTACTACAAAATTGTATAAAGGAGACACGAAAAATGGCGATATTAACCGTTCAAAAAGTAAGTAAATATTACGAAAAGAAAAAAGTATTAGACGATGTTTCATTTTCCTTAGAAAAAGGAGAGATATTAGTCATCATAGGGGCATCTGGTTCTGGAAAATCAACACTTCTTCGCTGCATCAATCAACTAGAAAAAATAGATGAAGGAAATATAATCATTCAAGAGCAAAAGATGATCCGAGAAGTAAAAAAAGGAAAACCAATTTATGAAAAAAAAGATAAATTAGAAAAAATGAATTTATCATGTGGAATGGTCTTCCAAAACTTTAACCTATTTCCGCATTTATCTATTTTAGAAAATATCACCAAAGCACCAATGACGGTATTAAAACAAGATAGAAAAACTGCCGAGCAAATAGCTAACCAATTATTAATTAAAATGGGAATCGAAAACAAAAGTGATCAATATCCATGTACATTATCAGGAGGGCAACAACAACGTGTATCAATAGCCAGAGCATTAGCCATCAGACCAGAAATAATTTTTATGGATGAACCAACCAGTGCTTTAGACCCAGAATTAATTGGGGAAGTATTAAAAGTTATTGAAGAACTAGCCAAAGAAAAAAGAACCATGGTAATTGTCACTCACGAAATTGGTTTAGCTGAAGAGATTGCCGATAGAGTAATCTTCATGGATCAAGGTAAAATTATTGAAGAAGGAACACCACAAGAAGTAATAGGTAACCCAAAACAAAAAAGAACCCGAGAATTCCTAACACGTTATCAAAAAAAGCAACTTCGTTTTGGGGACGGTTCTTAAAACGAAGATTTTTTCGTTTTAGGGACAGGTCTTTCACACAAAAAAAGGAAAATAGTTATCACGATAAAAAACTAAGGAATAGGGAATTAACCAAATAAGTATACATGAAATAACGATAAGATAAAGGTTTATGGGTAACCTTCAAAAAACCTAAATCTATTATACAAGGAGAAATATGTTGGTCTGAAAACTAACATATATTAGGAAAAATGGATAATTTAACAGGAATTAAAGCAGAAAAAGTATTTACTTTTTTTCAAGAAATCAGTCAAATTCCAAGAAAATCAGGAAACGAATTAGAAGTAGTGAGTTATTTAAAAGAATTTGCAGAAAAACGAAACTTTATTTTTGAAACAGATAAGGTAAATAATGTGTTTATTACTAAACCAGCAAGTCAAGGAAGAGAACAAGAAGAGCCTTTAGCTTTTCAAGCACATATGGATATGATCTGTGAAAAGGAAGAAGGAATAGAGCATGACTTTAGTCAAGACCCCATTTCATGTTTTGTGGAAGGAGATTGGATTAAAGCAAAAGGAACCACATTAGGAGCAGACAATGGGATTGGGGTAGCCCTTATTTTAGCCTTGTTGGATCAAAGTGAAAATAACCCTCTTTTGCAAGGAATTTTCACCGTAGAAGAAGAAACAACAATGATAGGCTCAATTGAAATAGATAGCTCCAAAATAAAAGCCAAACAAATCATTTCATTAGATGGAGCAAATGAAGGAGAAATCTTAATTGGCTCTGCTAATTGTAACGAATGGAAAGGATTAATCAAAGCCCAAAAACAAAAAGAAACAGAAGAAAGAGTATCCTATGAATTGAATTATCAAGGATTCTTAGGAGGACATTCAGGAGGAAATATCGGTGATGAAAAACGAGGAAATCCTTTAAAATTATTAGCTAAAGCAATTTCTGAGAGCAAAATACAAGGTTTACGAATAGGAGAAATAACAGGAGGAAGCAGGGTAAACGTAATTCCCAGAGAAGTAAAAATGATATTTACCATACCTAAGCAAGAAACAAAAGATAGAATAAGTGATCTACAAGCTATATTAAGAGAGCAAGAAAAAGGCTATAAAGGAAGTCAAATTCGTATACAACAAACGGAAAAGCCAAAAGATACTTTTTCTGAAAAAACGAGCCAAAAGGTTATCCAATTTCTAGATCAATTTCAACATGGGGCAATAAAAAAAGCAGAAGGAAGAGTGATTTTGTCGGCTAATTTAGCAGCAATAGGAACAGTGGACGAAGGAATTAAAATTGAATTTTCCGAAAGAAGTAATCAATCTATACAAGAAAAAGAGTTTTTGGAAAGGCTAGAAAAACAACTTAAAGAGCAAGATATAGAGATTTTTTGGCACCAAGAATTAAAAGGTGTTGAACCAAAAGAAGATAGTCCTTTATTGGCTAAGTGCAAAAAAGTATACCAAGAGTTGACTCAAAAAGAGCTAAAAGAATTGATTACTCAAGGTGTGGTAGAAGGCGGATTTTTTACCAATAAAATGCCAGATTGTGAATATGTTGCTATTGGACCAGATACATTTGATGTGCATAGCCCAAGAGAGAGGTTGTCTATTTCTTCTGTACAAAGGATTTGGGAATATTTGCGAAAGCTTATTCAGTAAGTTGTTTCGAGGAATGAGTCCGCTCTGAACCCAAGTCATCTGTAGCATTTTTTAGATAAATTTAGTCTTCCATAGCAGGGGCTTTTTAAACTCCTTAGGTTCCCACGAGAAGCCGGTTATCGTACGCGGGTCTTAGGGAACTGTCAGACGTAAATTTATCTAAAAAATGCTACAGATGGCTTGGGTTCAGAGCTATTTTAGTGTAAAAGTGTAATTTAGTAGTTCTTTTTCACTACTCTACAATTTATACGGCTGTGAAGGGTAATAATGAATATTAAAAAAGAAAAAATGTTCGCAAAAGTACTTGACAAATTAAATAGAAATGATTATAATAAAGCAAACATATATTTTAAGAACAAATGGTTCATACAAGGAGGCAGTTTATGATCACCAATTTACATATTAAAAATATTGGGATAATTGAAGAAATCAATATAGAATTAAGTCAAGGATTAATTGTTTTGACAGGAGAAACAGGAGCAGGAAAAACATTAATCATTGATTCTCTATCGATTTTATGTGGAAATCGCTTTCCTAAAGAAATTATAAGAAAAGGGGAAGAATATTCTTTCATTGAAGCTTGTTTTTATGAACCAAATCATGAACAATCGATAGAAGGAAACATCATTGTATCTAGAGAAGTCCACCATAATGGGAGAAATTCATGTAAAATTAATGGAAGAATGGTTACGGTTAATGAACTGAAAGAATTTATGAAATCAATGATTGAAATTCATGGGCAAAACGATAACCAAGATTTATTAAGTGCACGTTATCATTTAAATTATTTAGATGGATTTGTAGGAGAAAATTTAATTCCTTTGAAACAAGAGTATCGAAAAAAATATGAACAAGTAAATCAAATCAAACAAAAGCTAAAAGAAAATTATGGAGATGAAAAAGAAAGAGAACGTCAACTAGATTTATTAAAATACCAAGCCAAAGAAATTCAAGAAGCAGGGCTAACAAAAGGTGAAGAAGAGGAATTAGAAAACAAAAGAACCAGAATGGCAAATGCAGAAAAAATAGCCAAAAACTTACAAGAAGCGGATATCAATATTAGTGAAAATGCAATAGAGTGCCTTAGTACAGCTATTAGAGCATTAGAAAAAATTGAACAATTAGATACAGAATACGAAACAATCACGAGTAATCTAAAAAATAGTTATTATGAATTACAAGAAATGGCAAGAGACATTAATCATCATAGAGAAGAAATCGACTTTGATGAAGAAGAAAGAAATCAAGTAGAAGAACGCTTAGACTTAATTTATTCATTGAAGAGAAAATATGGAAACACCATAGAAGAAATAATTCAATACGGAAACAAAATAGAAAATGAAATAGAACATATTGAACACTTAGAAGAAAATAATCAAAAATTAAGACAACAGCAAAAACAAATCGAAGAAGAAATGAATATATTAGCCCAAAAACTTCATGAGCAAAGAGAAGAAAAAGCCAAGCAATTAAATCAAAAAATCAATCAAGAACTGTCAAGAATTATGCTAGCCATAAAAAAAGTATTAGCCGATTCCGATAAAACACCAGTTTTAATTTTTGATGAAATTGACACAGGAATTAGTGGAAAAGCAGCAAACTGTGTAGCACAAAAATTAAAACATATTGCAAAAACACACCAAATTTTGTGCATTTCCCATTTACCCAATATAGCAGCTATGGCAGATGAAAATTATTATATCAGTAAAAAAATCAAGGGAGAAAGAACAAAAACAGAAATTAAAAAATTGAATGAAAAGCAAACAATTGAAGAAATTGCTAGAATTTCTTCGGGAGAAAAAAACGCTAAATGAATTTTGTTTGAACTAACTTTGTGAAAAAGTTATATTTAGTAACAAGTGACCCTGAAAATCTGTTAAAACATATTGTGTTTTAACAGATTTTTTATTATAATAACATCATCCTTTTCAAAGGAAAACTTTAGGAAAGGAGGTCGCACAAATGACATCAGCAGATTTGATTTGGCATTTGATAGAGTTGATTTTGAAAGACAAAGAAACAAAATCAGATGCTGATGAGCAAAAGAAAGACTAGAAATAGCCTTGCAAGAGTGTATCGCAATTGCACTCTTGTTTTTTGCATAAAAAAGAACTAAGTGATCGCAATTCACTTAGTTCGGTCGTCAATCTGACATCAGCTGATTAACTTAAGTTATTTATAGTATACTACTTTTTTTAGTATATGTCAAACATATTTTTTTATTCAATTTTAACCTATACTATGGAATTTTTTTACAGATCATTCCTAAAATATTACAAAATAGTAATATTCTAAGAATGACCATGATAATAATGAAAAAAATAGGAATATTTTTCAAACCTCCCACATATACTAAAACCAAAAGTCTAAGGAGGAAAAAAATGAAAGATTATCTAGCCATCAAAAATGTACAAGCATTAGAAGTACTAGACTCAAGAGGAAATCCGACCATTCAAGTAGAAGTGGTAACCGAAGGTGGGTTTTCAGGAGTTGCTTTAGTGCCATCAGGAGCTTCAACAGGAAGTTTTGAAGCAGTAGAACTACGTGACAATGACAAAACACGATTCTTAGGAAAAGGCGTTACCAAGGCAGTAGAAAATGTCAATAAAAAGATCGCCAAAAAATTAGTTGATATGAATGTTTACGAACAACGAAAAGTTGATGAAGAACTAATTTTATTAGACGATACCTTAAATAAATCCAATTTAGGAGCAAATGCAACTCTAGGCGTATCTCTTGCCGTAGCAAGAGCTGCCGCTAGTTCTTTAGGAATGGAGCTATATAATTATATGGGAGGAATCAATGCTAATCAACTACCAATCCCTATGATGAATATTTTAAACGGAGGAAAACATTCTGATAATAACATAAGTATCCAAGAATTTATGATTATGCCATTAGGAAGTATTACATTTGCTGAACGATTAAAAAGAGGAACAGAAATTTATCATACCTTGAAAAAAGTATTAAAAGAAAAAGGATTTTCAGTGGCTGTGGGAGATGAAGGAGGTTTTGCTCCTAATTTAGACAGCGAAGAACAAGCTTTAGAAGTAATTATCGAAGCCATTCAAAAAGCAGGGTATGAACCAGGAAAAGATATTGGTTTAGCACTAGATATTGCTAGTACCGAAATGGTAGAAGAAGCACAAAAAATAGGAAAAGAAGGATACTACTTCTGGAAAACCAAAGAATTAAAAACACAAGACGAAATGATTCAATATCTGGAAACTTTATGCCAAAAATATCCCATTGTTTCCATCGAAGACGGACTAGGAGAAGAAGACTGGGAAGGGTGGAAAAAATTAACCCAAAACCTAGCAAATAAAGTACAACTAGTAGGAGATGACTTATTTGTAACAAATCGAAAAAGACTAGAAAAAGGAATAAAAGAAAAAATAGCTACTAGCATTTTAATCAAACCAAATCAAATTGGTACACTAACCGAAACATTAGATACGATTCAAACAGCAAAAGAAAACGGATACCGTACTATCATTTCGCACCGTTCAGGAGAAACAGAAGATACTACCATTGCTGACTTAGCAGTAGCCGTAAATAGTGGACAAATCAAAACAGGAGCACCATGTAGAACAGACCGAGTAGCGAAGTATAACCGATTATTAACAATTGAATATCAATTATACGAACCAAAATAAACTAATATAGAATACCATAGAGGGGATAACGTCATGATAATGTTATCCCCTCAAAAATAGAATAAAATCATTCTATTCTACTCTTCTTTTTTCTCGTTCCCCGTTATTTACTGAGCGAGAATAATCTCCACACATTTTTTCATATTCTTTACACTTCATTTTATAATCCATCTGCATACATAAATAGCGATAATACATATATGCCTGTTCATATTGAACCATAGGATTAAACATAGGATCTTTATATAAATCATTCATATCCGCACCTTGTGGAGGCATCCCATAATCCATAAAAGGAGGAAAATTGTTAACATCGCGTTCCATTTAAAATCAACTCCTATCTAGTTTAACTATATGTACGAACTCGAAGAATAATAACCAAAATCATAAATCAAGATTCAAAAAAGGAAAAATAGAAATAGCCAAAAAAGTATAAAGAGCAGCAAGTACCCCATGAAGTAATTTACCATATACATACGGCTTAATAGACAAATCAGTTTTAGACGTAATACTCCAAACTTGTAACAATACTGAAATACCACCAAACCCTAATAAAAAAGACGTAAAAATAATAGAAAGAGAAATTTCTTTTACCTTTACATGAGCAATTAAATTTATCCCATTCGTAATTTCCAATAATCCTGTAAGAAGTGGGGAAATAAAAACAGAATCAAGATGGAAAAAATGAAAAAGAGGAGAAATCATCATACTCATCGTAGTCAAAATACCACTCGCTTTTAAAATAGAAATGACACTCGAAAAAATAACCACAAATCCACCAATCATCAATATAGTAGAAATACTGCTCGTAATACTTTCCGCCAAAACACCTCCTAAATTAGAAAGGTGGACAAAACGAGAAGAGGAAGTAGCTTTATTTTTAGCCAAAGATAGGGTGTCAGTATCATCTGATGCACGCCAAAAACGAAATAAAATTCCTACTGTTATGCAGGCTAAAATATGAGTAATTAACAGCAAAATACCAATAGTAGTACTACCAAACATACTAATTCCGACAAGTACCAATAATAAAAAGAGGACCAGAATTATTCGTAAAACTTAATAATCGTTCACATTCCGTTTTAGAACAAACTTGATTTTCACGAAAACGGCAAGCAATTTTAGCACCAACAGGATAACCACTAATCAGTCCCATCATAAAACCAAAAGCACCCTCTCCACGAATACCAAAAAGAGGTTTCATTAAACCTTCTAATAAACGTCCCAAAAAATACACAATATTGGTGTGCATTAATAATTCGGTAGACACAAAAAAAGGAAAAAGAGAAGGAACAACCGATCCAGCCCAAAGAGTTAATCCTGTTTTTACCGCAGGAAGATTAACAGGAGAAAAAAGAAGTAAACAAAACGTAAAAGCCAAAAAAGCTAAAGCCAAAAAATTACGTTTTACTTTAATCACCCAAAATTGGCATTTTGAAAACATGACATCACCTTACTTTGAGTATATGTATAAGCAAAAAGTTCATGACTAAAAAAATAATAAAAAAGTGAATAAAAAAGCCCAAAAAAGCACATACCTATAAAAACGAAAAAAGAAAGGAAGAATCATCATGAATGAAAAAGAAAATAAACAAGAAATAGACCAAAACCTAGTAAGGAAAGGAAACCTAGTCCAAAATCAAGAAAAAATAAATGATCATATCGAAGAAGAAAGAAGAGAACAAGTCAATTTTGCCAATCAAGAAATAGGAGAAGACGTAACACAATATGGAGAATTTGTGTCAACCTATTTTGCTTGGGTTCCACCCACAAAACAAAAACAAAGAGCAAATGAACTAGAAGAAATGACAAAACCAGAAAATAAAGAAGAAAAAACCGACAAAAAGTAAAAAAATGAGAAAAAACGTAAAAAAACACAAAAACAAAAGAAAAATATACAAAAGTCACTATAAACAATAAAATTTGAAGATTGAAAGATGAACCAAAAAAAGTATAATTAATATGTAGGTCAAAGAAAGTCAAAGTCAAAAACAAAACATACAATAAAAGGGGTGGATATCATGAGAATATCGGATATGATAGAAGAATTCATCAAAGAACTATTTGATGAAGAAGAACAAGAAGCCATTGAAATCCAAAGAAACGAATTAGCCCATCAGTTTAACTGTGTACCATCACAAATCAACTATGTCATCTCCACAAGGTTTAGACCATCACAAGGCTATTACGTAGAAAGCAAACGTGGTGGTGGAGGAAACATCAAAATTCGAAAAATTAATACAGATAAATCAGACTACTTAACTCACATCATTAATCATATCGGAAAAGAAATGACAGCAAATGAAGTAGACATCTTAATCAGTGACTTCCTCACTTATGATATCATCACTAGGCAGGAAGCAAAATTACTAAAAGTAGCAACCAGTGACAATGTGCTAAAATTAGATACACAAATAAAAGATGAGGTTAGAGCAAGAATATTCAAAAATATGCTACTTAATATAGAATAGTATTTTTGATGACCAATAACCAAAAACTTAGGCAAAATCATAAAATAAAGAAAAGGAGTGATTTATATGTTATGTGAAAACTGTCAAAAAAGAGAAGCTAATGTCAATTATTTAGAAAACATCAATGGAGTAAAAAAAGAATACCATTTATGTGAAGAATGTAGCCAAAAATTAGGAATAACCAGTCAAATGGAAAAAGCAATGAATTTTGCCATGCCACTAGACTTTCCTAGTTTTTTCGGAAGTCTATTAGAAGACTTTAACAGCCCAGCATTTATGCCATACCTAAACGAAATGAAAAACATTGAATGTAATAGCTGTAAATCAAGTTTTGATGACATTGTAAGTACCGGAAGATTCGGATGCCCAAACTGTTATGAAACATTTGAAGACAAAATGGATCCTATATTAAAACGAATCCAAGGAGCCAATCGTCATGTAGGAAGATTAGGAAAAATATCCGATAATCACATTAAACAAGCAAAGCCAAAACAAAAAGCAGAAGAACCAAAAACAGAAAAGGAAAAACTAGAAGAACAGTTAAAACAAGCTATTCAAGAAGAACGCTACGAAGAAGCAGCCAAAATTAGAGATGAAATAAAAAAATTAAAATGACCTTTTAGGGACATTTCTGTTTGGGACATTTTTTGTCCTTTTCGGGACAGGTACAAAAAGGACAAAAAAATGTCCATTTTGTAACCGTCCCCAATTGGACACCCACCCTAGAAAGGACAAGAAAAGAGGAAAAGATGAGTTGGTATTTACAAAGTGGAACAGATTCTGATGTAGTCATTAGCACAAGAATACGATTTGCCAGAAACTTGGCAGGCTTTCGTTTTCACCTAGAAACCAAAGAAGAGAAACAGGCGTTAGAAAATAAAATAAAAGAATCGTTATTTAACATAGGATATGGATTAAAAATGTTGCCACTAAGCAATATGGACGATATTACTAAAATGAGTTTAGTAGAAAAAAATCTAATTAGTCCAGAATTTGCCTTAAAGCATGAAGAAGGATCAATTATCATTAACGATGAAGAAAATATTTGCATCATGATTGGTGATGAAGACCATTTACGTATTCAAGTATTTAGTAGTGGGTTTGATCTAAATAATACGCTAAACTATGCCATAGAATTAGATCAAAAATTAGAAGAGGTATTAACGTATGCCACCAGTGAGAAATATGGTTATTTAACTGCCTATCCAAACAATTGTGGAACAGGATTAAAAGCATCTGTCATGGTTCATTTACCAGCTTTATTAGCAACAGGAAATATACGTCAAGTAATGGATGCCATGAGCCATTTTGAAATTAACATTCGTGGTATTTATGGCGACAATAGTCAAAGCACAGGAGATATGTTCCAAATTTCGAATCAAAAAACATTAGGGGTAACTGAAAAAGAAATTATTGAAAGCATACAAGTAATAACCGAAAAAATTGTGGAACAAGAAAGAAAAGCTAGAAAATTTTTAGCACAAAACAATATCGAATTAGAAGACCAAATTTATCGAAACTATGGAATTTTAACCAACGCAAGAAAAATTTCTTATGAAGAAACCAGAAATCTTTTATCCATGATCAAAGTAGGAACAGATTTAGGAATTCTTCCAGAATTAACAGACAGTAAAGTACAAAAATTATACTTATACACAAAACCAGCCAATATGCAAAAATGGTTAGGCAAGCAATATGACCCGATTGACCGTGAAATAAAAAGGGCAGAAGTAATTCAAAAAATAATACAGGAAAAATAAGGGACCTGTCCCTAAAACGAAAAAATCTTCGTTTTGAGAACCGTCCCCAAAACGAAAAAAGAAAGGAAAGGTGAAAAAAATGACGTACAAATTTACCAATAGTAGCAATCAAGCTATTGAAATTGCTAGTGATATTGCTTTAGAACTAGGGCATAGTTACATTGGAACAGAACATATTTTGTATGGATTAGCAGAAGAAAATAATGGAATTGCTAGTAAAGTACTTCAAAATCAAGAGGTAACAGCTGATAGAATATTGGATAAAATAGAAGAATTAGTAGGAAGGGAAGAACCTACCGATCAAATTATTGATTTTACTCCTAGAACAAAACGAGTAGTAGAAGTAGCATTTCTAGAAGCCAGAAAATTAGGGTATAATTTTATTGGAACAGAACATCTATTAATTGGTATTTTAAGAGAAGGAGATAGTGTAGCAGCTCGTATTTTATTAGATTTAAATGTGAATATTCCTAAATTATATAATGAAATTATTAAAGTCATTAATGAAGGAGAAAATTATTCGGGAAGTGAAGGAAGTAAGGCAAATACAACAAAAAATACAAAAAAGGGAAGCTATAACCAAACTCCTACCTTAAATCAATTTGGCGAAGACTTAACCAAACAAGCAGAAGAAGGTAAACTTGACCCTATTGTTGGAAGAAAAGACGAAATTGAACGAGTAATTCAAATTTTATCACGAAGAACGAAAAACAATCCTTGCCTAATTGGTGAACCGGGAGTAGGAAAAACGGCAGTAGTAGAAGGGTTAGCGGAAAAAATAGTGGCTGGAGATGTTCCAGAATTATTGAAAGATAAACGTGTAGTAACATTAGATATTTCAGGAATGGTAGCGGGAGCAAAATACAGAGGAGACTTTGAGGAAAGAATCAAAAAAGCATTAAATGAAGTAAAAAAAGCAGGTGATGTTATTTTATTTATTGATGAGATTCATACCATTGTAGGAGCAGGGGCAGCGGAAGGAGCAATTGATGCAGCTAATATCTTAAAACCATTATTAGCGAGAGGAGAAATACAACTAGTAGGAGCAACTACGCTAAACGAATATCGCAAATACATTGAAAAAGACTCAGCATTAGAAAGAAGGTTTAGCCCAGTAACAGTGAGTGAACCATCTGAAAAAGATACCATCAAGATTTTAACCGGAATCCGTGATAAATACGAAGCTCATCATAACGTAAAAATAACGGATGAAGCAATCGAAGCAGCAGTTAGCCTTTCTGTTCGCTACATCAATGATCGTTTTTTACCAGACAAAGCCATTGATCTAATTGATGAGGCTGCCTCTCGCGCTAGGCTAAAAACCTATACAGAGCCAGAGTCATTAAAAGAATTAGAAGAAAAAATTGAAGAAATTCAAAAAAATAAAGAAGAAGCCGTCCGCAATCAGAAATTTGAAAAGGCAGCAAAGTTAAGAGATCAAGAAAGAGAACTAAAAGAGAAATACGAAAAAGAAGAAAATAAATGGAAAAGTAAGAATACCAAAGAAGTAACCAACATAACGGAAGAAAATATAGCCGAAGTAATTAGTAGTTGGACAGGAATTCCAGCCCAAAAAATTACCGAAGACGAAAATGAAAAATTAAAGAACCTAGAAAAGTCACTACACGAACGTGTTGTTGGGCAAAATGAAGCAGTAGAAGCAGTAGCAAAAGCCATTCGAAGAGGAAGGGTAGGGTTAAAAGATCCCAAAAGACCAATTGGTTCATTCCTATTTTTAGGTCCTACTGGAGTGGGGAAAACGGAATTATCAAAAGCTTTAGCAGAAACATTATTTGGTGATGAAAATGCCATGATTCGTATTGATATGTCAGAATATATGGAACCACATTCTGTATCCAAATTAATTGGTTCGCCTCCTGGTTATGTAGGTTTTGATGAAGGAGGACAACTAACAGAAAAAATCAGAAGAAAACCATATGCTGTTATTCTCTTTGATGAAATCGAAAAAGCCCATCCAGATGTAATGAATATGTTACTACAGATTCTAGAAGATGGACGTTTAACCGACAGCCAAGGAAGAACCGTTAATTTTAAAAATACAGTTATCATTATGACCTCAAACTTAGGAGCAAGAGTCATCACCGATAAAAAAGCATTAGGATTTAGTAATCGAGAAGAAGAAAAAGATAGCCAAAAACAATACGAACAAAGCAAAAAAGAAGTTATGGAAGTAGTTAAACGTGAACTAAGACCAGAATTTATTAATCGTATTGATGAAATCATTGTGTTCCATAAACTAAATGATGAAGAAATATCACAAATTATTGATATCATGTTAAAAGAAGTAACTAAACGATTAAAAAATCAAAAAATCGAAATTGAATTAGCACCAGAAGTAAAAGAATTAGTGGCTAAAAAAGGAATTGATAAAAACTTTGGAGCAAGACCATTAAGAAGAACCATTCAAAGTTTAGTAGAAGATAGATTAGCAGAAGAGATCTTAGATGGACGTCTTTCTACGAGTAAGAAAAACAAAATTGGAGTAGAAGAAGAGAGAGTTGTAGTAAAATAAAAAAATAGCTTTTATCTTAACCTAAATAATTAAGGATAAGATAAAGCTATTTTTTATTCTATCAATGAACCTAAAATAGTTTATTATCATTACAGTCATAGCAACAACTTAAAGAAATACATAAGTCTAATCCCCTTTATGCTAGGTTACTTTACGCTGCTGTATCAATTTTAATAACTGTAAAAATGGTGATAGCTTAACAAAGATTTTTACAAATAAATTATTTTTTTGACAATGTAAAAGAAATTGTTCCTTTGATAAACAAAAATAACATTATTTCGACAATCATGTTAGGATAAAATCATAAAAAGATTAATGGATTTGATAATGTTTATCATCAGTAAGTCCAATTAACCAGATAGGAGAAACATGGAATAAATCAGCTATTTTAATAACAGTACTGATATCCACTTTCTTATTTTTACCATTGGCATATTTAGAAATAGTTCCTTTTGATTGAAAGCCTAAATGATGAGCTACTTCTTCATAATTCATATCAGATTCACTTAAAATTTCGGTAAATCGAGTAGGAAAAAGATTGTCCAACTTAATACCCCCTATTAGCAAGATTTAACTTATACCTTATTATATCATGGAAAAATTAATTTGTAAACTGAAATGAAAAAGAAAACAAAGGAAATAAATACCAAAAATAGAACAATGCTATTGACAAGAAAAATAAAATAATATAAAATGTTTCTATAGACGAAACGAGAAAAGGAGCAAAAATTATGAAACCTGAAATTGTAGGAGATCGAGTAAAATCTTTAATGGAAAAAAGAAATGTAACAGCTGAGCAATTGGCAGAAAAATTAGATATTACCGAAGAAGTGATGAAAGATAAATTAACAGGGAAACAAGAATTTTTTGTAAGTGAAGTAATTATCATAACACAATTATTTAATTTAGATATCAAAACAGTAGCTGAAATATTCTTTTCCGATAAAATAGGAAAAGCAGAAACAGAAAATGAAGAAAAGATGAAAATCTAATTCAATAAATATAGCCTCTCATCTAAAAATAAAAAGGTAAAGAGACGATTCACTGAAAGGTGGGTGGTTTCTTTACTTTTTCAGCCAAGAATGATAGAATAACCTTAATCATAAATTTGAAAGAAAAAGGGGAGATAGCAATGAAAATAGCAAAAAAAATACTAATGTTTCTCATTATTTTTATCGTGGCATCATGTTTGTGTCTTATTTTAACAAGGATGATTTATCAGTACAATCGTAAACAAGAGTTATTGTATGATACACCAGTAGGAAAGGGAGAAGAACTAATAAAACAAGAAGAAAAAAGATTTGAAAAGATAATGAAACGTTATTGCCCAAAAGAATATCAGGAAAAGATCGATAGTAACAAAGAAAATAGTAATAGTGGGAAATTGGTGAATATACAAACCTCACCTTTGACAGAAAAAGATAGACAGTTTTATGATGCTGTATTAAGAATTCTGGAAGAAAAGAAACTAAATGAAAAGGATACTGAGTTAGTGAAAGATTATATTGAAAGTCAGTTAATTGAGATAGAAAAAAATGAGACATTAAAAGTGAGAGCACATAATGTATTAGGAATAAGCAAAACGTAAAATATGAGAGTAACCATTCGTCGCTATTTTAGGTAGACTGCCTTTAAATGGATACGGATATGATTATGTATTTTTCTGCTACTTGATAATATTGTTGAGGAATGAGTCCGCCTTAAAGTAGTTCTAAGTTATGGCTTATGTTGATGAATTTAATCTTCCATAGCAGGGTCATTTTAAAACCCTTAGGTCCCTCACAAGGAGCCCAAAATCGGGTTTTAAGCCTAACGCGGGTCTTGGGGAACTGTCAGATCTAAATTCATCAACATAAGCCATAACTTAGAACTACTTTAAGGCTACTTTTGGACATAATATTAGTTAGTGTTGTACAATTTACAGCCCTATCTACTGTAGAGTAGTGTAAAAAGGGAAACCTAGATAATGGTAATCCTATTCATTTATACCTGACAGTTCCCTAAGACCCGCGTTAGGCTTAAAACCCGATTACCAGCTTCTTTGTGAGGGACCTAAGGGTTTTAAAAAGACCCTGCTATGGAAGGTTAAATGAATAGGATTACCATTATCTAGGTTTCCCTTTTTACACGGTTCCATTTTCAGCAGTCATAAAGAATAACCAATAAGAACCATTTCCTTAGAAATTTCAGACGAATTCCTTTACTTTTCCGCCAATTTACTATATAATAATGAAAAATAAAAATCAAAGGAGAGCTTAATTATGCAAGAAAATCAAAACAAAAATTTACCAGAACAAGAACCAGAATTAGATATGAATCACTTAATGCAAATTAGAAGAGAAAAATTACAAGAATTACAAGAACAAGGAAAAGATCCATTTGAAATTACTAAGTTTAATCGTACAAACACAGCAGGAGAAATCAAAGCAAATTACGACAAATTTGCAGAAAAAGACGTAACTGTGGCAGGACGTATCATTGCCAAAAGAATTATGGGAAAAGCATCTTTCTGCACGATTCAAGACTGTGATGAAAGAATTCAAAGTTATGTTAGTATCAATGACTTAGGAGAAGAAAGCTACAAAGCCTTTAAAACCTATGATATAGGAGACATGATTGGTATTACTGGATTTGTCTTCAAAACCAGAACAGAAGAAATCTCTGTTCATGCCAAAGAAGTAACATTACTTTCAAAATCACTACGTCCATTACCAGAAAAATTTCATGGACTAAAAGATCCTGACTTACGTTATCGCCAAAGATATACAGATCTTATTGTTAATCCTGAAGTAAAAGAAAGTTTCATCGTAAGAAGTAAAATAATTAGTAAAATAAGAGAAATTTTAAATGAAAAAGGATACCTAGAAGTAGAAACACCAATCCTAAATACCATATCAGGAGGAGCAACAGCTAGACCATTTATCACTCATCACAACGCCTTAGACATCGATATGTATTTACGTATTGCCCTAGAATTAAACCTAAAACGTCTAATCGTAGGAGGTTTTGATAAAGTCTATGAACTAGGAAGAGTATTCCGCAACGAAGGAATGGATATTAGACATAATCCGGAATTTACCATGTTAGAGTTATATGCTTCTTACCAAGATTATCATGACATGATGGACATCACAGAAGAAATCTTCTCAAGAACAGCAAAAGAAGTACTAGGAACAACTAAAGTCACCTATCAAGATCAAGAAATTGACCTAAAACCAGGATGGAAAAGAATCAGTATGATTGATTCCATCAAAGAAGTAACAGGAATTGACTTTAATGAAATTGAAACAGACGAAGAAGCAGTAAAACTAGCCAAAGAAAGAAAAATTGAAATTCCTGACAAAACCAAAGAAACCAGAGGAGATGTCATCAGTTTCTTCTTTGATGAATACGTAGAAAAAACATTAATCCAGCCAACCTTTATCTACGACTATCCAGTAGAAATATCACCATTAGCCAAAAAATCAAAAACAGACAAACGACTAACGGAACGTTTTGAATGTTTCATTGGTGGTCGTGAATACGGAAATGCTTTCTCAGAACTAAATGATCCAATCGATCAATACGAACGTTTCAAAAAACAAGTAGAAGCTAGAGAAGCAGGAGACGAAGAAGCAGGAATGATGGACGAAGATTACATTCAAGCACTAGAAATAGGACTACCACCAACAGGCGGATTAGGAATAGGAATAGATCGTTTAGTCATGTTATTAACCAATTCAGCATCAATTAGAGATGTGTTATTATTTCCAACCATGAAGCCATTAGTAGACCGATCATAAACCATATAACTAAATCATTTGAACTAACAAGTATATCCATTAATGTACCTGCCTATGGAGTAATAAAATAAACAGACATTAACAACTAAAGACAAATTCAATCTTTCATAAAATAGCTTACAGAAAATAAAACCAAAAAGGGGAAGCAAAGGAGAAAAAATGTTTAATTTTCAATTTGATAAAAGAATTATCTACGTTATTTTAGGGGTACTGATCCTATCCACATTAGTACAATATGCTACCAATCCAGGGGCACTATTTAGCCTATTACTAAGTATCCCGGGAGTATTAATTGCCATCACCTTCCACGAATTTGCCCATGCTTTTGCCGCAGACCGTTTAGGAGATGATACAGCAAGAAGAGAAGGTCGATTAAGTCTAAATCCACTAGATCACTTAGACCCAATCGGATCTATCATGTTACTAGTAGCAGGATTTGGATGGGGAAAACCAGTACACGTCAACCCAACCAACTACACCAGAAAAATGTCTATGGAAAAAGGAGAAGCCATTGTATCCATCGCTGGACCATGTATGAACTTCCTATTAGCCATAGTATTTACCCTAATCTATTGTGCTATTTACAAATTTGCAGATATGTCATTCATGTTATCCTCTATGGGAAATGCAGTTATGCTAATCCTAGCAGGCACCATTTCAGTAAACATAGGGCTTGGCGTATTTAACTTAATACCATTACCACCACTAGACGGATCAAAAGTAATCATGCCATTTTTACCCTATAAAGCAAAGCAATGGTTTGTCAACAATGAAACCATATTCTATGTAGCATTTGTCTTACTATGGATCACAGGGTTAGCTGGTATAATCATTACTCCAGCCATTGGAGGAATCAGTAACGCCATATTAGCACTAGGAAAATTAATTTTTCATATCTAACTCCCAGATTGGGGACGGGGTAAAATAGGGTAATTTTGCCCTATTTTACCCCGTCCCCAATCTGGGAAAAGAGGGAAAAAGAAAAAAATAAAAGGAGAAACAGATGAAACAAATAATCACATTAGGTATTGAATCAAGCTGTGATGAAACATCAGTAGCTATTGTCAAAAATGGTAGAGAAATTTTAGCCAATTGCATTGATACGCAAATTCCTATTCATGAGAAATATGGTGGGGTTGTTCCTGAAATTGCTTCCCGTAATCATATTGAAGCAATTTCAAGAGTAACATCAAAAGCTTTGGAAGAGGCTCATGTTTCTTGGCAAGATATTGATGCTATCTGCCCAACTTATGGACCTCGGATTAGTCGGGGCTTTGTTAGTTGGACTTTCCTATGCTAAAGCACTAAGTTTTAGCTTGCACAAACCACTAGTTGGTGTTAACCACATTGAAGGTCATATTGCCGCTAATTATTTAACTTATCCAGATTTAAAACCTCCTTTTTTATGTATTATGATGTCGGGTGGAAATACACAAATTGTCTATGTAAAAGATTATACTCATAGCCAAGTATTAGGAAAAACAAGAGATGATGCCATAGGTGAGGCTTTTGATAAGGTCGCAAGAGTGATCGGATTAGGTTATCCGGGAGGACCTAAAGTAGATAAACTAGCTAAAGAAGGAGTTCCTGAATACGATTTGCCAAAAACGTTTTTTGATAACTTGGATTTTAGTTTTAGTGGAATAAAAACAGCAGTAATCAACTTAAATCACAAAACACCAAATTTAAATAAAGCTAATTTGTGTGCTAGTTTCCAAAAAGCAGTGACTGAAGTGTTAATGGAAAATACCAAAAAAGCATTAAAGCAGATCCCTGAGCCAATAAATACTATCGCACTAGCAGGAGGGGTTTCAGCTAACAGTTATATTCGCAAAGCTTTCTTAGATTTAGAAAAAGAAGGAATAAAAATAGTGATGCCACAATTATCCCTTTGTACAGATAATGCAGCAATGATTGCATCAGCTCGGATACTATCATTTTATAGAAGGAGAAAGAGACAATTTATCCTTAAATGCTATTCCTAATTTAAAACTTACCTAAATGATAGTAATTTCATTAATATAGAGTAGCCTAGAGAGAAATAGGTTGATGTATTTGACATAGCTAAGGCACATCTTAAAAATGTGATTAACGCAGATGAATGGCATTTTCTAAAATGGGGAAAGCGGAAAATAAATCAACATGACAATTAGAACATACTATCCATCAAGAGCAAACTAAACCAAAACGACGATAAATAAAACATAAATCACTAAAAATAAGAAAAGGAGAAAGGCAAATGGCCATATGGGGAATCGCAGATCTTCACTTATCTTTTCAAAACAATAAGCCAATGAGTATTTTCGGAGACAATTGGAAGGGGCATGAAGAAAAAATCAGACAAGATTGGTGCCAAAAGGTAAAAAAAGAAGATACTGTTTTACTACCAGGTGATTTTTCTTGGGCAATGTATTTAGAAGAAACAGAAGAAGACTTCCGCTATTTAACTTCTTTACCCGGAAAAAAAATACTATTAAAAGGAAATCACGATTATTGGTGGACAACGGTTAGCAAAATGCGAAAATTTTTAAGCGACCATCAATTTGAAGAAATTGATTTTTTATCCAACAATAGTTACGAAGTTGAAGGAAACATCATAGCAGGAACAAGAGGATGGGCATTAACAGATGATCCAGAAGATAAACGATTGGTCGAAAGAGAAATCATACGATTAGAACTATCTATCCAAGAGGGGATAAAAAACTATGGAGAAAATAAACCAATCATAGTTTGTATGCACTACCCTCCTGTACTCAAACATGGGCAAAATAAAATTTCATCCAGATTTATAGAAGTAATGAAAAAATATAGGGTAAAAGAATGTTATTATGGACACCTTCATGCAGCGGCAATTCATGAAGCAATAGAAGGAGAAGTACAAGGCATCAAACTTAAACTAATTAGCTGTGATTCACTTGATTTTAAACTTTGGAAAATACACTAATAGATGAAGGAGATTACCAAATGGATTTAAATAAAGATGTAAAATACATTAAAGGAGTAGGACCTAATCGAGTTCTTTTGTTAAATAAATTAGGGATTTTTAGCCTAAACGATTTAATTACCTATTACCCTAGAACATATGAAGACCGAAGTAAAGCAAAACCACTAAGCGAATGTGCTCATGGAGAAGAAGTAACAATAGAAGCGGTAGCTTGCGCCAAAATAATAGAAACACGATTACCACGCAATCGTACGATGCAAAAACTAATCATCCGAGACGAAACAGGAGTTGCGACAGTAACGTGGTTTAATCAATCCTACTTAAAAAATAAATTTGAACCAGGAAATAAATATCGATTTTATGGAAAAGTCAATCACTCCTTTGGCAAACTAGAAATAACTTCGCCTGTTTTTGATGAATGGGGAAAAAAGCAAAACACAGGAAGAATTATTCCGATCTACCCATTAACCTTTCAATTAAGCCAAAATTCCCTAAGAAAAATCATGGAAAATGCCATTCAAGAAGTAGAAGGCAAACTACCAGAAACCTTGCCAGAAAAAATAAGAAAAGCTGTAAACTTAGAAGAAATTAATCTAGCCACAAAATACATTCATTTTCCCACTAGCATAGAAGACTTTACTAAAGCCAGAAAACGTTTAGTATTTGAAGAGTTATTTTCCACACAATTAGCCTTACTTGCCTTAAAAAATAAATACTTAAGCGAAGATAAGGGAATTTCTTTTGAGAAAGAAGCAAAAATGTCAGATATTATTCAAGCCTTCCCTTTCCAAATGACAAAAGCACAATTACGTGTCTTACAAGAAATTGATGAAAATATGGAATCGACTAAACCAATGAACCGTTTATTACAAGGAGATGTAGGATCAGGAAAAACAGCAGTAGCCATGTGCGCAGCTTATAAAGCAGTAAAATCAGGTTATCAAGTAGCGATTATGGCACCAACTGCTATTTTAGCCACACAACATTGGCATAATTTTAAAGCCATATTAGATGAAAAAAATATTCGTTCTGAATTATTAATATCCGGAATTACCAAAAAACAAAAAGAAAACATCCTAAGTAGACTAGCAGAAGGAGAAATTGACATCATCATTGGAACTCATGCTTTATTGGAAGAAAAAGTAGAATTCAAAAAATTAGGATTGGTCGTAACAGACGAGCAACATCGTTTTGGGGTAAAACAAAGAACCACAATAGCAGAAAAAGGGCAAAATCCAGACGTACTGGTTATGTCAGCAACCCCAATACCAAGGACGTTAGCCCTAATTTTATATGGTGATTTAGACATTTCCATCATTGATGAACTACCACCAAACCGAAAAAAAATAGAAACCTTTGCGGTAACGAAACAAATGGCATCACGCATCGATGCGTTTATTCAAAAACAACTAGAACAAGGAAGACAAGCCTACATTGTCTGCCCATTAGTAGAAGAAAATGAAGAAATGGACTTGCGATCAGTGAGCGAAGTCTACGAAAAATATCAAACGGAAATATTCCCAAACTACCGAGTAGCCTATATTCACGGAAAGATGAAACCAAAAGAAAAAGAAGAAATCATGAACCAATTTAAAAAACAGAAAATTGATTTATTAATTTCCACTACAGTAATTGAAGTTGGGGTGGATGTTCCAAATGCCAACATCATGGTAATTGAAAATGCAGAACGATTTGGGCTTGCTCAACTTCACCAATTACGCGGAAGAGTGGGAAGAGGAGAATATCAATCATTTTGTATCTTAAAATACGAAGGAAAAGGAGAAACCATACGTAAGAGAATGAAAGTAATGTGCGAAACAAATGATGGATTTATCATTTCTGAAAAAGACTTAGAACTTAGAGGATCAGGTGACTTTTTTGGAACAATGCAACATGGAATACCAGAATTTAAAATTGCCAATTTATTTGAAGATATGCCAATCTTAAAATTAGCTCAACAAGCTGCACAAAACTTAATGGTAGAAGATCCAGAATTAGAAAAAAAAGAAAATCAGATCATAAAACAATTAATTAGTGATAAATTTAAAACAAGAATTGAAATCTGATCCAAAATAAAAAAAAACATATTTCCTAAAGAAAAATCGCCTTTTCATGACAAAAAAAGACAAAATATTCTAAAAATAGGCTAACATAAAAAAAGTGTCTTTAAGACGAAGTAACAAAAGAAACCAGAAATAAATGAGTCTGGAAAAGGAGGAACACAACATGACAATGACAGATGCAGAGAAGTGCAAACAAGAAAGCCACAAATATGAAGTAATATTGATGCTTGGTGTCAATAGGGAACTAATTGGCACAAAATATTTGTCACAAATGGTAGTACAGAAAGTGAAAATAGAGGAATTGACTAACAAAGAGTTAGTTCAAATCATAGAAGCTTGGGAATCAAGAAGTATACCTTCGGTGAAAACAAAGAATTATACGTATTTAGACCGTTTCCCTAAAATGCAGAAAGAGGAAAACGAAACAGAGAGAAGTTTTCAGCAAAGATATGTAAAAATGATTCAAAGGTACATACAAACAGTATTTTGATTTAGATTAAAAGTGTTTCCTAAGGGCATGGATAATTTCCATGCCCTTGACTTTTTTGGAAATCCATATTAAGATAGTAATAGAAGAAAAAAAGGATGTTGATGCGTATGTTACCAATAATCATAAAAATAATAGCGATTCTTATGATACTAGCAGGAGTTATTTTAATTTATGATGCTAGGATCATTACCAAAAAGTTTTTTGGCTTTGGAGATCAAAATGAAGGATCGAGTGGCTTAAAAATAGTAGGATTTATCATAGCAATAGGGGGAGCATTAATTTTATACTTTATACCATAATTACTTTTGCTGATAAAGATTGATTTTGGAGATCAACTTGAGTGAGAAACAAAGCGTTATTTATTAGTACCAATACATTTTACTTTTTTAATTTTAAAAATTAAAACTCATTTTTCATCATTGAGTTAAACTACTCTAATGAATAAGATAAAAACTAATAATTAGTAAAAATCCCTAGAGATATTCTAGGGATTTTACTATATAACTAGTTCCAAAACAATTTGTCTGATGAAAGCTATACCATCTCAAATGAAATAGTTTTAACTAAGAACTAGCTTGAAACACACACAAATAGATAAAACAAATTTTATTTCTGTTTATGTTATAGTTAACAGATGATTAGGGGAAAATAAATAAGCAATAATCATTTCAGTTTGATTAAAGGTTATTGCTATATACTATACTAAAAGGGAGGAAGAAATGAGAATTTTAATGGTAGAAGATGAAAAATACCTAGCAGAAGCAATCCAATGGATACTAAAAAAGCACCATTATATAGTTGATCTAGCCTTTGAGGGAGAAAGCGGACTAGATAATGGAGCAGATGATTATTTAACTAAACCATTTGAAACAGAAGAGTTACTAGCTAGAATAAGAGCCTTAAGTAGAAGAAAACCGGAACTAAAGCATCATTCCTTATTAACGTATGGAAACATTAGTTTAAATAGAGAAACCCTAACATTAGCGAATGAACATGAAGAAGTAAAACTTACCATAAAAGAAAGTCAAATACTAGAAATGCTAATCAACCATCAAGAGAAAATTGTATCAAAAGAAAGTATCATCGTAAAAGTTTGGGGGTATGAAGAAGAAGTAGAAGACAATCAAGTAGAAGTGTACATCTCCTTGATTCGTAAAAAATTAAAGCAGTTACAAGCAAATAGCATGATCAAAACGCAAAGAACAAATTGAACATATCGAAAAAGAAACAAACAGAATGTCAGGATTAGTTAACCAATTAGATAATGCTTTTAAATATACGAATCAAAAAGGAATAATAAAAGTAAATTTGAAAAAAGAAGGAAAGCAAATAAAATTAAAGATAGAAAATACAGGAATAGGAATAAAAAAGGAAGATTTACCCCATATTTTCGATCGATTTTATCAAGCAGATAAAGCAAGAAGTAATTTTGTCCATAGTTATGGATTAGGTCTTTCAATAGCCAAAATAGCCGCCGAAAAAATAGGGGGAAAGATAATAGCTGAAAGCATACCAAATGAAATAACTGTATTTACACTAGTTTTAGAAGATTAGTCGTGCTAGTCTACCTTATCTCCTTCACATTACCTATAAGGATAAGGTCGACTAGCAACAATTAAGAAAAGTGCCCTACAATGAACTCTTTCTTTTAAAGTAGACACAAATAAAAAAGAACTGTTTACGTTAAAGGGAAGAGTTGGTGAAAGGCACTTTCTTTTTTTGTAGAAAACTTTTTTCCATTTTTTTCTTTATGATTTATGTTCAAATTAAAGTTTGATTAAAGCTTACCATGTTATTCTATAAGAGAAAGTGAGGTGAAGAAGATGGAAGAAAAAAATAAAAATAACAGATTGCTATACATCATTATTGCCATATTAACAATAGGAGTCATAGGCATGGGAATTTTGTTGATGGTCAATATTTGGTATGTCAGCATTTTGCGAAATTATCATAGCAGAAGCAAAAGATGTTTTAGCCATACCAATCGAAGCCGTAAAAAAAATCGGAGAAGAAAAATGGGTAACATTAGTAAAAGAAACAGGAACAACAGAGGAAGTAAAAGTAGAAACAGGAATTTCAAACGACAGTTATGTAGAAATAAAAAGTGGATTAACAGCAGGACAAAAAGTACAATATACTCCAATTAGTAAAAATGCAAATGAAAACTTAGGAACAGCACAAGGAATTTCAGTTAATTTAGTGGGATTCTAGGAGGTAGATAGATGATAGAAATGAAGAATATAAGCAAATCATATTTAATGGGAAATGAAAAAATACAGGCATTAAATCATATTGATCTATTCATCAAAAAAGGTGAATTTATTTCTATTGTAGGTGCATCAGGTTCTGGGAAATCTACATTAATGAATGTAATAGAGCTTCTTGACGTAGCAGATGAAGGAGAATATTATTTAAACGGTAGTAATATTAAGCAAAGAACGCAAAAAGAAATCGCCCAGATAAGGAATCAGGAAATAGGATTTATTTTTCAAAACTTTAACTTATTACCTAAATTAACAGCCATTGAAAATGTGCAAGTACCATTAATGTATAAGGGAATACCTAGTAAAGAATCAAAAAAATTAGGTTATGAAATATTAGAAAAAGTAGGATTAAAAAGAAGAGAAAAACATTTACCAAATCAATTATCTGGTGGGCAACAACAAAGAGTGGCTATAGCCAGAGCATTAATTAATGAACCCAAAATCATTCTTGCAGATGAACCAATCATCACTCAATTTTCAATCCTCCTAACAAAAAAGAGATATCATAGTACACGAGTACAGCTGACATCTCTTAAAATCTCTTTATTGTATAGTAATATAAAAATACAACATAATTGTAATATAATATAAAATTTTCAAAGTACTCGTATTGCATAGTTTTTGCCGAACAACTATACATAATCAATTGTCTATATTATATCACGTTTTAAAGAAATGTCAATTATTTACAGTTTATATTTTTCAAATATTCTTCTAACTCTGATAACTTTATCTTCCTAGTCAAATTTGAAATATACACATCATTTGAATAGTTAAAGACTAAAAAAGTAATATCTTTAATAATAACTCTATGTGGCTCAATATATGTAAGATTAGTTTTTTCTAATTTTCTAATACTACCATTTATAAAAGTAGGGGTAACTTTAGAAAACTCACATATAAATTCAATTCGCTGTTTAGACATTTCTCAAATTGTAATTCTTGCTTAATTATCTTCATTTTTACACCATCCTTTCATTATAATTTTAGGATGATTTTTTGTAAAAGAAAAAAATCAACCATTTTACTGATTGATTTTTGTATCAATTCTGTTCTATTAGTTCGAACAGAAACGTGATTGGTGCGGATGAAGGGACTCGAACCCCCACGTCGTTGACACTGGTTCCTAAGACCAGCGCGTCTACCAGTTCCGCCACATCCGCATATTTACTTGACAATGTATATAATAGCATATTTAAGCTTTCATTGTCAAGAGTTTTTTTTATTTTCCTTCAAAATTATTTCAATCAAATTCTTGATTTGCTCTTTTTGGGCATCAGTAGGAGGAACATAGTTATTTAAATCAAAACCAATATCCTCTAAGCTCCAAGAACTAGTCTTTGTTCCAATTTGCCTTACATCGCTTTTGCCTAAAAGATAATCGATACTACACGCAAAAATCTCAGATAATTTAATCAATATTTTCATACTTGGTTTTCTGGTTTCATTTTCATACATAGCAACAGAACTTTTCGCTCCAGATAATTTATCAGCCAAATCCTGTTGGGTAAAACCAAATTCTTCGCGGAGTTCCTTTATTCTATTCATCATATCACGTCCTTATCATCTATATTATAGCATAAAAACTAGGTAAGTGACAAGAAAAAACGACAAAAAGTTTACTAAAAGTAATAAAAAAGAATTGACAGTTCACTAAAAGTATATTATACTATAAGCGAACACAAAAACTAAAGAGAGAGAAGACGTAAAACAAGAAAAAAACCTAAAAATTAAGATAAAAAGGAGGCGTAACCATGCTAAAAATAAAACTATTAAAAGAAATCAGAGAACTGAAAAACAAAAACAAAATAGTGAGTAACGAAAACCAAGAATTAAAACAACAAAATCACAACATACAAGAAAAAATGGATAAGTACGAAAAACAATTAAACCATATTCAAGAATTAATAGAAAAATTTGACTACCAAAAATCAAATTCAGTTTTTATTATTAGACAGATCAAAGATGAATTTAACTAAAAACAAAATAAAAAAAGAGAGACAAAATGTCTTTCAAATATATGGCAAATACTTACAAGTCGTATTATATGAACAAAAAATACAATTTTGTATACATTTTTTTTGGTTTTATATAATAGGGAGGAACTTTTTTACTTATTTCATTAACAATAATTCCTCCTCGATCTAAAAATCTACGCCGACTATTAATTTTCATTGCATATTTTTTTGCCATTTTTTAACCCTCCATTTATATTATTATTTGATAAAAATAGTATATCCTAATTTAAATAAAAAGAAAATAGTAAAACGGATAAGAATAAGAGATAGATTAATTCATCCAATAAATATTTTTATAAAAAAGTTTAAAATTCGACACAAAAAAACCAAAAAGATGGTATAATCAGAAAAAAGGAAGTGGTATAGATGGAATGGTATAAAAAACCCTATCAAGATTCTATACAAATGATAAAAAAAGTAAACATAAAATTATCAATTAATGAATACAACAACTTAGCCCAAAAATATCATCTATTGTCTGCGGAAAGCCTAAAATACATCAGTGGACATACTTTTGACAAATTAATGAGATTGACATTAACTGGAAGAATAAAACCGTAAGATGAAAAAATTCGACAAATTTTTTTATTTTTCTGTACATATGAATTAAATTCATATATAATAAAAAAAGAGAAAAGATAGAAACAAGTTTTGACGGACCAGTGCTATCTTCTCTCTTTATCGCCATACATAAGTATGCTTATTTTTCATTATAAACTATTTGGAAAAAGATGTCAAAGGAAATATATGGAAATAAGCGAAATAGGAGCACTTTTAAGCTATCACAATCAATATTTTACAAAATTTTTGAATCTCGAAAAGCGAAAACCAAATGCCCTATGAACCATGTTACCAGAGAACTTGACAGGATTCATCAAGAAGGAGAAAAAATAATGAAAAGAAGAATGGGAAAAGAGAAAAATGGAGAATGGAATAAATTGATACTAGAAAGAATTAATCAAAATGAAAGACTATTCTCAAAAGAAGAAAGTAAAGTCATGAGCCACCATAATAAACTAATCCAAAAAATGTATATACTAGGATTAACAGATAACTTAGGCATCACCAAATGCCTTGAAAAAAATAAATTTCATGATATAATAGGAAAAACGAAAGGAGAAATAAATAAAATGCCAAATAGAGAACAAGCTATTGAATTATTAAAAAAGTATAATCAAGAAGAATTTCACTTAAGACACGCCTTAACCGTAGAAGCAGTCATGAAATATTTTGCCAAAGAAAATGGAGAAGATGAAGAATTTTGGGGGTTAGTAGGATTACTACACGATGTAGATTTTGAGAAATATCCAGAAAAGCACTGCCAAAAAGCACCTGAATTATTACAAGAAATTGGAGCTAATGAAGATATGATTCATGCCATATGTAGCCACGGATATGGAATTTGTTCAAACCTTAAACCAGAAAAACAAATGGAGAAAATATTATTTGCGACCGATGAATTAACAGGGCTCATCTGGGCAGCAGCTAAAATGAGACCATCTCAAAGCACAAAAGATATGGAAGTATCCAGTTTAAAAAAGAAATTCAAAGACAAAAAATTTGCGGCAGGATGCTCAAGAGACACCATCAAACAAGGAGCCGAAATGTTAGGATGGGAACTAAGCGAACTTTTGGAAAAAACAATATTAGCCATGAGAGAAGCAGAAGATTTAGTCGAAAAAGAAATGGAAGAAATTAAATAATAAAGAATAAGCCCGCAAAAGCGGGCCTTTTATCATTAATCAATCGTAAATTTCCGGATTGATTTTGTTGAGATAAAAGTAAAACAAGTTCATAATCGTTGGATCAAGCGAATGAGTTCGCAAATTAGCTAAAGCTTCTTCGGGAGTAGAGCATGAATCAACATACTCGACTAATTTTTTACAAAGACAACTTTCATTTGCACACTTCCGGCAAGATTCCATATCCTGGATAAACTGCCTTACTTCTAACATAATATTTCTCCTAAAAATAAGAATTCTTCATTATGGTAACACAACAGCAGGATAAAAGTCAAGAAAATATTGAGATAAATAGAAATTTCTGATATAATACAAAAAACGAATTAGGTAATCAGATTGAAAGATAATGACATCTATTGGGTTTAACTAAACGTTTCAAGTTTACCAATATTAAGAAAGGAAAATAAGTTAGAGTAAACCTAACGTATAATAGAAAAAATGAAAGCACCAATTAAAAAAAATGAAACTTATACAGTTGAAATTATCGACAATGGATTTGAAGGAGAAGGAATTGCCAAGATAGATCATTTTACCCTATTTATTCCGCAAGCCATAAAAGGTGAAATTGTACGCATTATTATCGTAAAAGTATTATCTTCCCATGCTTTTGGAAAATTAGTAGAAATCGTAAAAAAATCTCCTTACCGCATAGAAAACGATTGTGAAACCTATCAACGATGTGGGGGCTGTAATTTAAGGCACATTCAATACGATTATACATTAATGATGAAACAAAATGCCGTGCAAAGCCTAGTAAATAAAACATTAAAAGACAAAATTCAAGTAGAAAACACATTAGGAATGAAACATCCTTATCACTACCGAAATAAAACCCAGTATCCGGTAGGAATAAGCAAAGAAGGAAAGCCAATAATAGGGGTATATGCGAACAGAACGCACCAGATTATTCCCATCAAACAATGTATGATAGGGCAGCCAGAAGCGGAAGAAATTGCCAAATGGATTACTAAGTATTGGGAAAAACAAAAGCTAACAGTATACCAAGAAGAAACAGGAAAAGGGCTACTTAGGCACATTGTGATAAAAAAAGGCTGGAAAACGCAGGAAATTATGTGCATTTTAGTCATCAATGGAAAAAATATTCCTAATGAAAGTGAATTAGTAAATCAATTAATCAATCAATTTCCAAAAATAAAAACAATCGTGAAAAACATCAATACCAAAAACACAAATGTCATATTAGGAACAGAAAATAAACCACTGTGGGGAGAAGGCGTAATTTACGATAAACTCGGAGACTATATTTTTGCTATTTCACCACTTTCCTTCTACCAAGTAAATCCGGAGCAAGCAGAAAAATTATATCAAATAGGAGTAGAAGAAGCCAAAATTACCAAGGAAGATGTGGTTTTTGACTTATATTGCGGAATAGGAACAATTTCTTTATTCATGGCAAAGGAAGCCAAGAAAGTCTATGGGATAGAAATAGTAGAAGAAGCCATCAAAATGGCAAAACAAAATGCTAAACGAAATAACATAGAAAATACCGAATTCATAGCAGGGGACGTAGAAAAGGTTTTAGATGGATTAATCAAAGAGAGAAAGGTTATCCCAGATGTAGTTATGGTGGATCCACCAAGAAAAGGATTAGATGAAAAAAGTGTAAATAATTTGCTAAGGATAGAAGCCAAACGTGTGGTTTATATTAGCTGTAATCCAGCTACGTTAGTTAGAGATTTGGCTAAATTGGAGGAGAAGTATAGAGTGGTTAAGATTAAGCCGGTGGATATGTTTCCTTTTACATCGCATTGCGAAGTAGTTTCAGTTTTGCAATTTAAAAATATTTAGGACAATTCTAAAATAAAGTACTTTATAGTAAGTGCTTTATTTTTTTAAAAGTGCGACAGGCATGTTGTTTAGCTAAACGGTGAAAGTCCGTATTGGAGGTACATATCGCCAACCAAATAGAGAAGCACAAGCTATCCATCGTGAGGTGGAAGTGGAGGAAG
>JAETPW010000059.1 GCA_021771025.1 Clostridiaceae bacterium | reverse complement strand
TGTTCAAAAGGTACTGTTTTCATTGCATTCGTTTTTTCGAGTGAATGACACTAAAGTAAACAATACCCCCCTATTTACATTCTCTTGGACGAAATTTATTTCATGGATGTTTCATGGTGTTATTTCATAATTTTTCCTCCTTCCTCTTTTTTATGTTAATACTATTGTTTACCCTTTCAAGCTTGATGTCTGATGTGTAGCTTATGATTTCTAATATTTTATCAAGTTCGGTATTTCTTTCTGCGATTAATGAATAACGGTTGTTTTTCAAATTTTCATCTTCGTAATTGACAGAGAAATCATACCAACGTTGAAGCTTCTCCATAATTTCTTCCAGAGTTGTATTCTTGAAAATGTATCTACCGTTAATCCATGATGTAAATATTTCTGTGTTAACAGTTTGTATTGTTGTTTGATGGTTTTCGGTGTTGTAAGTGAGTTGTTCCGAAGGAATGATTGTTTGTTGTTTCTCTTTTTCCGGTTTTACTGCAACAGAACCTTCAACTAAGGTTGTACTTATTGTTTTATCATTTGTGTAACATGATACATTAAATGAGGTTCCTAAGACTTTAATATCTGCCCCATTTACTTTTACTATGAAAGGTTTGCTATCGTTTTTTGCTACTTTAAAAAAAGCTTCTCCTATGAGACTAACTTCTCGTTTATTTCCTATAAACTGGCTTGGATAGGTTAGTTCTGTTTCTGAATTTAGCCAGATTCGGGTTCCATCCGAAAGCTGAAGTTGATATGTTTTTCCTTTAGGAATTATTAAAAGATTGTTTTTTATGGTTATTTCTTTTGTTTTTGATTGATATGTTTCATACGTAAGTTTATTTCTTGCATCGTTCTTGATTACCACTTGTTGGTCCTGTCTGGAAAAGGATTCTTCTGTAAGTGCAATTTTTTCTCCATCACCCAGTAATAGTGTAGGTTCATCGAATTCTTCCATTTTTATTTCACTGACAATCGCAATCTGAGGAGATCTGGGAAAGAAAAATAGGCTAATTGAGATTATAACAGTTATCATTGCTGCATAGCGTGTCCATATAGGGAAATGGAATGCTTTCTTCTTGTTGATTGTATGTTGACTGACTTTTAACCAAGCAGAATCTGTATCGAACGTTTTTTCTTTAACTGTATGGGAAGTTACCTGATATAACCGTTTGAGCTTGGTATATTCTTTCCGGTTTGCTTCAGATGCATTCAACCATTCCGTAAAGATATGGTGTTCTTTATCCGTTGCCTCGTCAGCGAGTACGGCATATATGATTTGATATATTGTTTCAATACTCATTTTCTATCCTTTTGTATTTATTACAATCAGGGAGGCCAAAATGGGTAGGTGAATTCAGAAAAAAATAGAAAAAAAATAAATATGAGATGCTTCAACTCCTCTTTCATGATACGGAATGCTTCCCCCAAGTGATATTTGACTGTATTGGTCGAGATTCCGGTTATCTCTGCTATTTCTTTGTATTTCAGTCCTGTTAAGCATCTTAAAAGAAATACTTTTCGGCATTTTTTCGGTAATTTCTGTAGAGCGTCTCTCACCTCTTTCTGATAGATGAAATCTTCTTCTTCATTTAGTTGTTCTTTCCATTCTTCAACCAGATTAGCCAAGAACTCTTCTTTAAAAATTTCTGATTTATAATAATTAATACAACTATTTCTGATTGAGCGGTAGGCATAAGGCAAGAAAGTTTCTTCTGTAACGGACAGATGTTTCTTTTCCCAAATGGAGATAAAATAATTCTGGACAATGTCTTCTCTTACTTGGTAGTCTGTAATAAATCGACCTGCATAATTGCATAAAAGAGAATAATAGTCCCGAAATAATTTTTCGAAAATCTGTTTATCCGCTATTATCATAAGTGTCGTAGTATCTTTGTTTTTACGTTCGTATACCTCATTTGATTTTATATTAGTTCTGCTAGAACT
>JAETPW010000001.1 GCA_021771025.1 Clostridiaceae bacterium | reverse complement strand
TATTATCTTACCATTTCATTTCAATATCATCATACCCAAATGGATGGAGCTCACGCAGGTAAATTTCTAGCAAATTTACAAGAGGAAATTTATACTTTTAAATAAACAAATTACAAGTTAGTAAAATGATTGGAGGAATAAAAAATGGAAAATAAAATATGTCAAAGTTGTGGTATGCCTATAACATCAAAGGAACAATTAGGTAAAAATAAAGATGGAAGTATTAATGTAGATTATTGTAAATATTGCTATGAAAATGGTGAGTTTATAGACAAAGTTACAATGGAAGAATATATAGAGATGTGTTCAAAGTATGGCTCACAAGCAGGAATGACTAATGAAGAAATGAAAGAACATTGTACGAAATTATTTCCTACTTTAAAAAGATGGAAATGTACTTGTACTGATGAATGTGCTAGTGGCTATAATCCTAATTGTACTTGCGAAAATCCAGAATGCCATTGTAAAGAAAAATAGTCAAATTTAAAAGGAGTTAGAATTATGAGAGATGCAGAAAAAACTATTGGAAATATAATAGACAAGCAAAGTATTTGCTATATAAGTTCTATTGATAAAGATGGATTTCCAAATACCAAAGCAATGCTAAAACCTAGAAAAAGAAACGGAATAAAGGAAATTTATTTTTCAACAAATACATCTTCATTAAAAGTACAATCATTTAAGAATAATCCAAAGGCTTGTGTTTATTTTTGCGATAAGAGATTTTATAGGGGAATAATGATTAAAGGAACAGTAGAAGTTTTAGAAGATAAAGAATCAAAAGAAATGATATGGCAATTTGGCGACACAATGTATTATAAGGAAGGTGTAACCGATCCAGATTACTGTGTATTGAAGTTTACTTCTATTGCAGCAAGATATTATAGTAATTTTAAATCAGAAGATATAGAAATATAACAGTAAAGTTATAATGGAGGTTATATTATGGTATGTAAAGAATGTTATAGTTATAAAAATAGAATTACACCTTTATTAAGTGCAAAAGAATGTTTAGAAAATCATTTACAATATGTTTGTGGAACTTGTGGTAGATGTATTTGCATTGACAAAGATAAAATAAGAGGTTTGCAAAGATGGAATTTTCCATTTAAGAGTTTAGATGTAGCAAAATTATATCTAAGAACAGCAGACTACACTAATAAAAAGTGTTGTGGTATTTATGAAATAGAAAATTCAAAAGGTAGAAAATCATATAAGATATTTGCTAGTGATACAGAACTCAAAGAATATTTATCAAAGAACAAAGATAAAGTATGCAAAGCTAATAAAGCAATGTTTATAATAAACGAATATAGAGAATATTCTAATACTAAAATAAAGCATTTATCACAAGAAGAAGTTGAAAAATATTTAAGTGAAATGTAATGCACAAATTGCAATAAGTAGAGTAAATCCATTTATACTTTACTTTTTGCGTTACTCTATGACAATGAAAAAATGTACAATAACCAATCATACTAACAATAACTGGATATCTAAAAAAACTCTTGTCAACAACAAAGAAAAAAGATATAATAAAGAGGAAACAAAAGAAAGGGCATATCCGTTAAGTTGAAAAAATACTAAATTTTCTTATCCGATATGTTCCTTAACATAAAAAAGGAAGGAATGAAATTTAACATGAAAAAAATCTGCATAATGTTAATTCTAGTTCTATGTTTACCACTTTTTACTCCCATTGTTCAAGCAGCAAACCTAAACAATGAAATAGAAAGGCACAATCAAATTAACGAAAACACGACTCAAAACAACCAAGCAACAAGTAATAACACAGAAAACGAAATTATGGAAAATAACAATACGGTAAACAATACAAACAACTCAAATCATTCAAATAATGAAACAGAAAATAACACTACCGAGCAAAATCAAACAACAAATAACACGACAAAAGAAGAACCAGAAAATGAACAAGAATCAGAAAATAAGCAAGACAAAACAGAGCCAAAAGAAGAAAGTGAAAAGAAAATCATGAGTGTATCTTCACAAGGACAAGTCATCGAAAATGGCATTTATCAAATTCACTCTCTTGCTAACCCAAATTTTGTCTTAGATATAGATGGTGGCTCTCATGAGTCAGGAGCAAACCTACAAATTTGGACCCAAAGTCAGGTAGATCAACAAAAATTTGAAATCACTTATGGAATTGATGGTTACTATACGATCAAAGCCATACACTCCCAAAAAGTTTTAGATGTAGCTGGTAATGGAATCGCCAATGGAACCAATGTATGGCAATATGAAGGAAATCAAACAGACGCCCAAAAATGGGTGATTCAAAAAACAGCAAATGGCTATTCTTTCATTGCGAAAACAAGTGGATTATATTTAGACATTGATGGAGGAATAACTGAAAATGGGAGAAATGTTCAGTTATATGAAGGAAATAGTAGTTTAGCACAACAATTTAGATTAGAAAAAGAAGGGACACTAACCGGAAGTAAAGTTGTTCCCGAAGGAATTTATACCATACATACTAGCCTAAATCAAAGCCTTGTTTTAGACACAGACAGTGCTTCCTTAGCTTTAGGAGCTAACATTCAAATTTGGCAAGATACGAATAGTCGTCAACAACGCGTTCGATTAACTTATCATCAAGAAGGATATTATACCATTGCTTTACTTCATTCAGGGAAAGTATTAGAAGTAGCAGGGGGAAACTCTCTTCCTGGTACGAATGTATGGCAATGGGAAGAAAATGGAACAGATGCCCAAAAATGGGTCATAGAACAAGCAGAAAATAACCAAATGCAAATTCGTTCAGCCTTAACTGGATTGTATTTAGACATCTCTGGCGGGATAGCTCAAAACGGAAGCAATGTTCAAGTATATTCAGGAAATAAGAGTCAAGCACAAAAATTTATCCTAGAAAAAGAAGGAACAGAAGTAATAGCAGATGGTATCTATAAAATCAGTAGCAAGTTAAACGCAAATCGTTACCTTGATATTGATGGCGGTTCTTTAGCCAATGGAGCAAATGCGCAAATGTGGATTAACGAACCAGTAGCTCAGCAACGTTTTCAGCTTACCTACCAAGGAGAGGGAACATACGAAATAAAAGCCGTACATAGTAATCGTGTATTAGAAGTATCCGGAGGAAAAATGGAAGTTGGCAGCAATGTTGCTCAATATCAGGCAAATCACACAGATGCTCAAAAGTGGATGATCCAAGATAGTGGAGATGGAAGTTTTACCATTACTTCTTACCTAAATTTATTATCATTAGATATTTCTGGAGGAAAAGATGAAGATGGAGCCAATCTGCAAGTTTACACACCCAATGGGAGTATTGCTCAACACTTTGTTTTAAAGGAACTAGAAGAGGCAGAAGGAAAGCAAACGATTGAAGACGGTATCTATCAGATAGCCACTAAAGTAAACCCTAATTTCGTCATTGATATCGATAGTGCATCTTCTAAAAATGGTGCTAATGCACAACTTTGGAAAAATGATAATGTAAGACAACAACGCTTTCAATTCACTTATCAAGGAAATGGCTATTACACCATACAAGCACTTCATTCAGGAAAAGTATTAGAAGCGCAAAGTGGAGGAATGACTAGCGGCACAAATGTTTCTCAATACACGAGCAATAAAAGCTATTCTCAATTATGGATCATTCAAAAAAATGCCCAAGGCAATTACACCTTCATCTGCAAAGTAAACGGCTTAGCCTTAGATGTCTTAGGAGGAATAGCCAAAAATGGAACCAATATTCAATTGTATGAAAAAAATAATAGTGAAGCACAATCATTTGAATTACAAACACCTCCTGCCTTAACTAATGGAACATACACCATAAGCACATCCCTAAATGCACAACTAGTTTGGGATATTAGTGGAGGATCTAAAGAAGAAAAAGCCAATTTACAATTGTGGACCAAAGAAAATGTAGATCAGCAATTGTTTCAATTTACCTACCAAGGAAATGGAAATTATACCATTCAAGCATTACATTCTGGTTTATACCTAACTGGAAATAATCGTAATGTAGAACAAGACAGCAAAAATAATAATAAAGCCCAAATATGGCATTTAGAACAAACAAAAGACGGCTTTTATACACTAACCGATATTTATACCGGTCTATGTATTGACGTAGAAGGAGGAATAGCCACAAAAGAGAGAAATATCCAATTATATGAAAAAAATAATTCTACTGCCCAAAAATTTACCATCACAGAATTTGTCAATGAAGGAATTGATGTAAGTCAATTTAATGGATTAATCAATTGGGAATACGTAAAAAGAGCAGGAATAGACTTTGCCATGATTCGTATTGGCTACCGTGGATATGGAAAAGAAGGAAATTTTGCAAAAGACACTCGTTTCGAACAAAACCTAAAAGGAGCAAAACAAGCAGGATTAAAAGTAGGAGTCTATTTTGTTACTCAAGCTATTAATCAAGACGAAGCAAAGGAAGAAGCAAACTGGGTATTAGCCGAATTACGAAAAATTGGTTATGAAAATAAATTAGATCTACCAATAGTCATTGATACTGAATTATCAGGTGCTCCAAATAACACCGGTAGAGCAGATAATTTAGACGTAGAAACCAGAAGTCTAGTCTGCCAAACCTTTGCCGAAAAAATAGAAGAAAATGGACATATCCCTATGATATATGCAAGCACCTATTGGCTAGAAACTAGGCTAAATATGAGTAAACTAAATCAATTTGACATTTGGGTAGCCCAATATAATAATAAGCCAACGTATACCGGGCATTATGAAATGTGGCAATACACAAATAAAGGAAATGTTTTAGGCATACAAGGAAATGTAGACCGAAATATTAGTTATAAAAGATATTAACTACCCAATTGGGGACGGGGTAAAAAAAGGTAATTTTACCCCTTTTAGGGACAGGGTTAAACAAGTACAAATTAATAAATGGTCCAGTGAAATGACTTTTTGAGTATAACATTTTTGTTAACAATTGAAGTTTAATCTTTTTGGTAAAAAAAGGATATGGAGCAAAAAAGGAGGATTAACGTGGAAAAACAGAAAATTTCTCTTGTCATTCCCATGTATGACGAAGAGGAAGTAGCAAGGCAATGTTACGAAAGAGTAAAAAAATGTCTAGTTAGCATAACTGATTATGAACATGAGATCATTTTCATTAATGATGGAAGTAAGGATGATACATTTACTATACTTTCGGAAATAGCCAAAAACGATCCTACCGTAAAAGTCATTTCTTTTTCTCGTAATTTTGGACATCAAGCTTCTGTAGTAGCAGGCTTGCAACATATATCAGGAGAAGCTATTGTCATTTTAGACGCAGATTTACAAGATCCCCCTGAATTAATTCCAGAAATGCTTTCTCTTTGGGAACAAGGATATCAAGTAATTTATGGGAAAAGAAAAGCCAGAAAAGGGGAGTCACGTTTTAAGTTATTGACTGCCAAAATGTTTTACGAAACATTGACGAGACTATCTGATGTAGACATACCAAAAGATACAGGAGATTTTCGCTTAGTGGATCGCAAAGTAGTAGATGCCATAAGCGAAATGCCAGAACACAATAAATTTTTAAGAGGACTTTTTAGTTGGGTAGGATATAAGCAAATTCCTTTTGAATACGAAAGGCAAGAACGTCTAGCTGGAAAAACCAAATATCCGTTGAAAAAAATGATTAAACTTGCTTCTGACGGAATCATTAGTTTTTCGCGAAAACCACTTAAATTGGTAGGACTTTTAGGCATAGTCTCGGTAGGGATATCTTTTTTAATCCTTGTTTATGCTTTAATTTCTTATTTCTTTAAGCTAAATGAGTTGTCATCTGGCTGGACTTCTCTTATGGTTGCTATTACTTTCTTTGCCGGTACACAATTGATTTCGTTATGGGTTATTTCGGAGTACATTGGGAGAATATATGATGAAGCTAAACAAAGACCAGAATATATTATTGAAAAAACGATTAATTTAGATCAGGACAAATAATGGTAGACCAATAGTTTCATTCATAACTTGCTGAAAAGGACAACCGTGTAAAAAGGGAAGTTTAGCAAATGGTATTAACATGAATTTAACCTTCCATAGCGGGGTCTTTTTAAAACCCTTAGGTCCCTCACACGGAAGCCGGTTACCTAAGTTTTAAGCCTAACGCGGGTCTTAGAGAACTGTCAGGTATAAATTCATGTTAATACCATTTGCTAAACTTTCCTTTTTACACTTCTCTACAATTCATAAGGCTACTTAATACGAAAAAACCAAAAAAAGTGCAAGAAAAGTCTTGTACTTTTTTTGGATTAATGATATGATAAGTTCGAAAAAAGGCTAAACTATTTTAATTTAGCTAGCAAGATAAAATACCAAAAAAGAAAGAAGTTGAACAGTTAATGAAAATTTTAATTACAGGAGCTAATGGAATGTTAGCTAATGCAGTAAAAACTAGATTACAACAAAATCCAGAAACCGAATTAATCTGTACCGATGTAAATGATTTAGACATTACTGACGAAGTAGCTGTAGAAAAAATGATAAAAGAGATACGTCCTGATTATGTTATCAATTGTGCTGCTTATACCGCAGTAGATAAAGCAGAAGAAGTTGACTATGAATTGGTTAATCGTATTAATGCAAAAGGACCAGGAAATTTAGCGAAAGCGGCAAGCATGGTTAATGCACCAATCATTCATATTAGTACAGATTATGTTTTTGATGGTGAACTTGATGTAGAAAAAAGTTATGTAGAATCAGATCCTGTAGGACCAGTAACTGTTTATGGAAAAACAAAATTAGCAGGAGAAAATGAAGTAAAAGCCAATACAGATAAATACTACATTTTCCGTACAGCTTGGTTATATGGCGAAGGAAACAACTTTGTGAGAACCATGTTAAAACTAGGAAATAGCAAAGATGAAATCAGTGTTGTTATGGATCAACATGGAAGTCCAACCTATGCAGTAGACTTAGCAAACATGATTGCAGAAGCCATTGAAAAGAAAATTCCTTTTGGCATATATCATTCTACCAATGAAGGATTTACAACTTGGTATGATTTCACTAAAGCTATCTTTGAATATGCAGGAATCATTTGTAAGGTAAACCCAGTAACAACAACAGAGTACATCGATATGATGAAAATCACACAAGCAAAACGCCCTAAAAATTCTCAATTAAATAAAGCAAAAATAATCGCTCAAGGAATTGCCGTACCAACCTGGGAAGATGCCTTAAAACGCTATTTAGAAGTAGAATTAAATCAAAAATAGATTACTCTTAAAAATACAGTTTCATTAAGTAATTTACCAATTTACTTAATGCACATAGTGTAACTCAATAACACTATGCTTACTTTCTGGTAACAACTGATATATTAGTGGATTACAATCCCTAAAAACCCTCTAATTATCTTTGTTGTTATATATATTTTTTATTACAATCCCTAACTAAAGATAAATAGAATGGCGGAAGTATAATTCCGCTTTTCTAAAAGAATAAAAACTGCTAGATACAAGTAACAATAAAGGAAAAAATAATCATAAATCTTTGTTAATTTATTAGTGAAAAACAAAAAGATAAAGAAAATAAAAGGCAAAGAAAGGAAGAAAAAATAATGAAAAATCGTAAAGGAATTATTTTAGCAGGAGGAAGTGCAACCAGATTATACCCCTTAACCCTAGCTATCTCAAAACAAATCATGCCAGTCTATGATAAACCCATGATTTATTATCCACTATCTGTATTAATGGAAGCAGAAGTAAAAGAAGTCTTAATCATATCAACCCCAAGAGACATCATTACCTTCCAATCTTTATTAGGAGATGGATCACAATGGGGAATGCACTTTGAATACAAAGTACAAGAAAAACCAAACGGATTAGCCGAAGCCTTTATCATCGGCGAAGAATTTATTGGAGAAGACAATGTAGTCATGATCTTAGGAGACAATATGTTCTATGGATCACACCTACCAGAAATCTTAAAACGTGCCAGCTTTCGTGAAGACGAATCAACCATTTTTGGTTACTACGTAAAAGACCCAAGAGCCTATGGAGTAGTTGAAATTGACCAAAACGGAAAAGCTATTTCCATTGAAGAAAAACCATCAGAACCAAAATCCAACTATGCTGTTCCAGGCTTATATTTCTACACCAATGATGTTATCGAAATCGCCAAAAATGTTAAACCTTCAGCAAGAGGGGAATTAGAAATCACCAGTATTAACGATGAATACATGAAACGAGGTAAACTAACCGTAGAAAAACTAGGCAGAGGAATGACTTGGTTTGACACAGGAACACATGATGCCTTATTAGAAACAGCAAGTTTTGTTCAAACCATTGAAAAAAGACAAGGAATGCAAGTATGTTGTCCAGAAGAAATCGCTTACAAAAAAGAATGGATAACCAAAGAACAACTAGCCAAACTAGCAGAGCGTTACATGAAAACAGAATATGGAGTATACCTAAAAGACTTAGCCGAGAACAAATTTGGAAATGAATAAAACTCCCTAATTGGGGACGGGGTAAAAAATGGTAAAATTGCTTTTTTGGGGACAAGGTAAAGACTAAACAAGCAATTCCCCAAAAGGTTTATAGGTAAAACCTTAGTCAAAAACCTAAATCGACTAAAATAAGGAGGATATGTTAGTGGGGAAAACTAACATAGACGAGAAAAAATGGGAAAATTTAAAAAAATAGAAACTTCCATTGACGGTGTAGTTATCCTTGAACCTTCTGTCTTTGGAGATAATCGTGGATATTTTATGGAAACATACAATAAAGCCGATTTTGAAGAATTAGGACTAAATTATAACTTTGTACAAGATAATCAATCAAAATCCAAAAAAGGAGTATTAAGAGGTCTTCATTTTCAAAAAGAAAATACACAAGCTAAGCTTGTTCGTTGCATCAAAGGAGAGGTATTTGATGTAGCTGTAGATTTAAGACCAGGAAGCAAAACCTATGGAAAATGGGAAGGTGTTATTATTTCGGAAGAAAACAAAAAAATGTTTATGATTCCTAAAGGGTTCGCTCATGGATTTTTAGTGTTATCAGACGAAGCAGAATTCACCTACAAATGTGACGATTTATATAATGGATCGGCAGAAGGAGGGCTAGCTTGGAATGATCCAGATGTAGCCATAAAATGGCCTTTTGGAGACTTAACACCTGAGGACTTAATTACTTCTGAAAAAGATGCTAAATGGCCATCATTAAAAGAATTAAAAGAAACAGATTTGTTTAAGCAGTTAGTTTAAGCCGTATTTGCCATGAATTACATGGAAGAAAAAATAAATCAATAAAGGAGACAAAAATCATGAAAAATGTATTAGTAACAGGAGCTGCAGGATTTATTGGAGCCAATTTTGCAGAATATTTTGTAGCGAAGCACCCAGACTATCGCGTTGTTGTATTAGATAAATTAACCTATGCAGGAAATTTAGACAATTTAAAAAAGGTAAAAGACCAAATAACCTTTGTTCAAGGAGATATTTGTGACTTTGAATTTGTTTTGAACCTATTTGAAAAATACGATATTAATGGAGTAATTCATTTTGCCGCAGAATCTCATGTAGATAATAGCATTAAAGATCCTTTTATCTTTACCCATACTAACGTAATCGGTACTCATACCTTATTAGAAGCAGCGAAAAGAACATGGGGAGAGGGAAGCCAAAATAAATTTGTTCATATTTCAACTGATGAAGTATATGGATCATTACAGGAAGAAGGATATTTCACAGAAACATCACCAATTAAGCCAAGTAGCCCATATTCTTCTTCAAAAGCAAGTTCAGACTTAATTGCCCTTGCTTATAAAGAAACGTATAAAATGAATATCAATGTAACCAATTGTTCTAACAATTATGGACCATATCAACATCAAGAAAAATTAATTCCTCATATGATCAAATTAGCCTTAAAAGATGAAAAATTACCAGTTTATGGAACAGGAAAAAATATTCGTGATTGGTTGTACGTAGAAGACCATTGCGAAGCTATTGACCTAGTTTTCCATAAAGGAAAATCGGGAGAAAGATATAACATTGGTGGACACAATGAAAAAAGAAATATCGAAATTGTTAAATTAATCTTAGCACGTTTAGGCAAATCAGAAGACTTAATCGAATTTGTAGAAGATCGTAAAGGACATGACTATCGTTATGCTATTGATCCTACTAAAATCAAAAATGACTTAGGTTGGTACCCAAAAACAACGTTTGAAGAAGGAATTGTAAAAACAATTGACTGGTATTTGGCAAATCCTAGTTGGTTAAGCTAAAATCAATCCAATAATAATTATTGTTAGTCCATCACTTTTAGAAAATAAAACCAAAAAGTGAGTTCATCAAACAAATTTAACCTAATGAATAATTTAAAATAATGGACAATAAAAACAAAAATTAGTACGTAGGAGAGAGATAACATGTCAAATGGTGAAAAAGCTAAGCAATACAGAAATAATTATACTCAATGGGTTTTTCCAGTTCTTAAGCAAGCACTGTATTATGATAAAGAAAATACTCGCATAATGAATCAACAGAGTATTCCTCCAGAACAATATGCTTTCTTTAATGAAGGAATTTTCAAAGAGAAATTTTTTGACATTTATAGGGAAAAGGAAAAAGCTTTTCAAGTAATGGCATTTTATGCCAACCGAGAAGGAAAGAAGCCTTATTATTTGAATGAGCTACAAAAAATTCCAATTTCCGAGCAATTAGAAACAATGAAAAAATTAACGTACGAACAATACATTCAATTTTATCGTTTCTCTGTCTTGAATGATGATTCTTCTGTATTTTTTCCATTATTTAATACTGAACAATTAAATCAGTTTCACGAAGAATTCAACCATCAGTGGGAAAAATTAATACGCAGTAATGCCCTAGTAAAAAATACATTTGGCCTATACTATGAACATCCTTATACCATAAACGACGAAAAAAACTCACAAAATACAACTTACGATCCTAAAGAATTTGAAAAAACGTGGGCAAAAGATTTATGCTTTATTCTTAACCAATTAAAAAAGATGAGAAAAGAAAATCCAATGCAATACTATGAAAAATGGCTTCAAGTTAAAAGGGCAAGAGCAGAAAAAAGAAATCTACCAACTGAATTAAAAAAATTAGAAACAGTAGAAAAAGCTTTTAGAGAAAGAAAAGAAAAAACAGAGACACAAAAAGAAACAATCCGATAAATTACAAAAATAATCCATAACTTAGCAAACAACAATATAATGAAGAAAAGAGAAATGTTCATAACGAAAAAAGTGAACATTCTCTTTTTTCGTTATGAACGTTATGAATGTTATGACGAATTATGACGAATGAGGCTGAGTATCAAAAATTAAGGTAATGATATATTCGCAAATATCTTTTTCTGTAATTTCATGATCATTTTTAATCCACCAAGAAATAGTATCCATAACTGCCCCTGAATAAAACTCAGCCATAATCATAATAGGAACTTGATGAACAACCCCTGAAGCTTCTTCTTTCTCTAACATCTGAGAAATAAAAGTAGCACAAGCATCTTTAAAAATCAAAATAATACCCATATCTGTATTTTTTTTCAGCAATGAACGAAACAATTTTTTATTCTCTTCAATATAAGTAAGTAAAGTCATAATCATATGTTGGTAAAACTCTTTCGAATCATGATAATCTTGCTTACGAATCTTCTCCGTAATTTCTTGTTCAACATCCTCTATGCAATAATTTAAAAGCTCATATTTATCCGCAAAATGGCTATAAAACGTTGTACGATGAACCATAGCTACATTACATATATCGTTCACCCTAATTTCGTCAAAAGGCTTTTTTGTAAGTAATTCTAATAAAGCATTCTTTAGAAATTGATATGTTCTCTTTGTACGTAGATCTCCCATCTTATTCCTCCTTTTTTGGGGACGGGGTAAAAAATGGTAATTTTACCATTTTTCACCCCGTCCCCATTATAGTTCTTTTTTCAACAAAAGTAAAGTTAACCTACATTTGTATATACAATTTTTAAAAAATGTAGTTTAACTGACATTTGTTCTTTATGTGTTGTTGCAAAAAAAGAGAAAATCCTTATAATAGATTATTGAAACAGAAAATAATAAAAAGTTGAAAGGAGTTTTTAAGATGAACCGAACAAAAAATAAGACGGGAAATAATACAATTAATACAACTACCAATAATGATCTTAATGATTTTGTAACGAAGAGAAAGAACGTAATGAAATTGGTAATTATTATTGCTGTGATCATTATTCCGGTTATGTATAGCTTTTTCTATTTGAAAGCTTTTTGGGATCCTTATGGCAATTTGCACGATATGAAAGTAGCTATTGTTAATTTAGATTCAGGCGATGAAGGTGAAAATTTAGGAAATGAATTACTAAACAAGTTAAAAGATAGTGATACTCTTACTTATGTGGAAGTAAATAATAGGGAAGAGGGAGAAAAGGGACTAATTGACCAAAGTTATTATGCTACAATTACGATTCCCGAAGATTTTACGAAAACATTAAATCATGCTGAAAATCAGGATAGAAAACAAAGCATCATTACCTATTCTCCTAACCAAAAGAGTAATTATTTAGCTTCCCAAATTATTGCTAAAGTAGTGACTACCGTAGAAGGCGAATTAAAAGGAGAGGTCAGTCAAAAAGTAGTTGCTAAACTCACGGATAAATTAAATGAAGTTCCTGATAAAATGCAAGAAATTTCGAGTGGGGCTACACAAATTCAAGATGGCACAGAGAGCCTTAATCATGGATTAAGTACCTTAAAAGAGGGAACAGGGACACTTGCTCATCAATATGAAACTTTTGACCAAGGCGTTTTTAATGCGTCACAGGGTTCACAAGAGTTAGGGCAAGGGATGAGTGAATTAGCTAAAGGCATTGATTCTGCTTATCAAGGAACTAATCAATTGGCTTCTAGTACGAAACAGTTAACTGAACTAACTCAGGGAGCTTCTCAAGTTTCAGCTGGTGCAACTAAGTTAAGTAATGGCTTAACAGAGTATGTTAATGGAGTAAATCAAACCTTGTCTACGGTCAAAAGTAGTCAGTCATCGACTAAATCTGAGTTAACTAGTTTAGCTAATGATTTACAAGCCTATGCGAAGGCAAATCCAGTAGCTATGCAAGACACACATTTTCAAAAGGCTATGCAAACATTGCAAACCATAAGTAGCCAAGATAGTTCAAGTGCTTTAACTCAGGCAGCAACTAAACTTCAAGCAAGTGGAAAAGAGTTAAAGCAAGGAGCAAATACCTTAACATCAGGAGCAAGCAGTTTAAGCAGTGGTGCTAGCAAATTAAAAGATCTTTCCAGTGGAGTACAAACCTTAAATGCAGGAATGCAAGAATTAAAACAAGGTGTTACTAAATTGCAAACAGGAAGTAGTAACTTACAAAATGGATTATCTACGTTAGCTACAGCTTCAAAAGACGTAAAAGACGGAATCCATCAAATTGATGAAGGAACAGCTTCTGCTGTTAATGGATCAAATAAACTGCAAAGCGGTGTTAATACATTCAAAGCAGAAATTGATCAAGGGATTATCGAGACAAAAGAACAATTAACTTCGTTATCTGGATTAGATACCTATGTACAAGAACCAATTAAAGTAGAAGAAACAGATTATGCAGGAGTTGATTCTTATGGAGTAGGGTTTGCCCCATATTTTATGTCTATTTCTTTATGGGTAGGTGCTTTAATCATGCTCATTATTTTCTACTATGATCCAGAAGATCGATTTAAACTTTTAGGAAGAAAAGCTCATCATAAATTTTTACGAAGTGCTTTATATTTTGCCGTGGCTATTGGTCAAGGGGTAGTTCTTGGTTTCTTGCTAAAACTCGGCTTAGGATTTAGTGTAACAAATATATGGCTATATTATGGTACATGTATTTTGATTTCTTTGGTTTTCACCAGTATTATGCAATTTTTGATTCTTAACTTTGGTGATGTAGGAAAATTCCTAGGCATCTTATTACTTGTACTACAGTTAGCAGCTAGCGCAGGGACTTTCCCAATAGAAACAGTACCTAAGTTTTTCCAAGGTTTATATACTTTTATGCCAATGAATTATACGATTCGCTTAATCAAAGAATCGCTAATTAAAATAGATTCTGGCATGATTTGGTCAAACGTTAGTGTATTATTAGGAATCTTAATTGTATTTATCGCTTTAACAGCTTTATTCGATTGGTTACGAATAAGAAAAGAGAAGAACGACCATAGTCAAATGGAAAATAAGTCATAAAAAATTCGTGCCCATTTGATATTAGAAATTATTCGGAATGGCAATAACTAATCAGCATTATCGTACTTTGTCATAATTGTGACTGAATAAACTGCTTTGATCTACCATAGATTAAGGAGTGAAAAGTTACTAAAAAATAAAATCAAAAAACGATTTCCAAAATTTACATAATCTCATATGATATAGAAATAGTTAGAAAGGAGGATTGTAAATTTTGGAAGTAAAAGGTAAAAAAATTGGATTTGTACTGACTGGTTCTTTTTGTACATTTAGTAAAGTAATCCCTAAAATAAAAGAACTAATTGAGTTACAAGCGGAAGTAGTTCCCGTTATGTCTTTTAACAGTTATCAGATGGACACTAAATTTGGTAAAGCTAAAGACTTTATTAATGAAATAGAATCCATAACAGGCAAAGAAATCATTCATACCATACAAGGAGCAGAGCCGATTGGCCCAAAAGGAATGACAGACGTTATGGTGATTGCCCCTTGCTCAGGAAATACCATGGCAAAACTTGCCTGTGATATTATAGATACCCCAGCTACTATGGCGGCTAAATCTCATTTACGAAACAATCGACCATTAGTCATTGCCCCTAGTACTAATAATGGACTAGGAGGAAATGCTGAAAATATAGGCAAATTATTAAATCGAAAAAATTATTATTTTGTTCCTTTTAGACAAGATAACCCAATAACTAAACCTAGGTCTATTGTTTTTGATTCCGAGTACATCATAAAAACCATTGAAGAAGCTCTGGAAGAAAAACAAATTAGTCCGATCTTATTGTAAAATAAACTAGTTCTTGATCATTGCTTAACTAAAACTTATTGAGAACTCTTACGTAGTCAATGCAACAATTCTAAAGAAAATTATGAGGACACTTAACTTGTATCATTCGTAATTTTCTTTTCATTTCCAATATCTTCTTAACAATTGAATAATTAAAAAATTTTTGTCAAAACTATAAACATGAATAAACTATTATTAATGAAAAATCCAATTTTATTTCAAGGAGAAAAACAATTAGGAACAAACAATCATTATTTCGAGGGTTGGTATTTTAAAAATACCAACGGCAAAGAAACCATTTCTTTTATTCCGGGAATTAATATCAATGAAAATGAAAAAAAGGCTTTCATTCAAGTCATTACCAATTATACTTCTTATTTTATCTCCTACCCGATAGAAGAATTTAGGTTTAATGTTAATCCATTTTATCTCCAAATAAGAAAAAATATTTTCTCACCAAACCAAATGCAAATAGATATACAAGATTCAAAACAAGATTTGTCCATTTCGGGAAAAATAAAGTATTCTCACCATAATACCATTCACACAAATGTAGTTAACCCCAACATTATGGGACCGTTTTCCTATCTTCCTTTTATGGAATGTAACCATGCCATTCTTAGTATGCAAAATTCTATACAAGGCGAGATTAAATTAAATGAGAAAAGAATGAAATTTAATCAGGGGATAGGTTATATGGAAAAAGACTGGGGTACTTCTTTTCCTAAGTCCTATATTTGGTGTCAAGGAAATGATTTTAAAAAAACAGATGCTAGTTTTATGCTATCAATTGCTAATATTCCCCTTAAAATATTAGAATTTAAAGGAATCATTTGTGTATTAATGATTGATCACAAAGAATATAAATTTACCACTTATAATCATACTAAATTAATCGATTATCAATTAGATGAAAAATTATTATCCATAACTTTACAAAAAGGAAAGTATCGATTAACCGTTCAATCCATATATGATAATCATTCCAAATTATTAGCACCTGTTAAAGGAAAAATGGAAAAAACAATTAAAGAAAGTATTTCGTCTACCCTTATGGTGACATTGAAAGAAGAAAATAATACAATTTTTAAGGATACGAGTATTAATTGTGGGTTAGAAATAGTTGAATAATAGTAATAAAGAAAACTTGATAAAAAAGAAAAAAAGCCAACACACCGTTTGTGCATTGACCTAGTAGTTACAATTCACAGCTTGCTAAAAATGCTAACCGTAAAAAAAGGGAAGTTTGGTCATGGTTCAACATTAATTTAACCTTCCATAGCAGGGTCATTTTAAAACCCTTAAGTCCCTCACAAAGAAGCCTGTTATCGGGTTTTAAGCCTAACGCAGGTCTTAGGGAACTGTCAGGTATAAATTAATGTTGAACCATGACCAAACTTCCCTTTTTTCACTACTCTACAATTTATACAGCTGTGAATGGTAACACTTAGTAACAGGTTTTTTAAAAAATTTATTCAATCTCTTGACAAAGAATAAATGTTCGGTTATAATAACAATCAATAACCAAACATTTATTTTGTCTTAGGAGGGATATACGTGAAACATCAAATTAAAAATAAAAGTAAATTTATTCGATCCATTACCATTATATTTAGCCTACTTTTCCTTCTTCTCGTTTGTTTTGCTAACACCTACTCAACAGAAGAAACTCGCTATAAAACCATTATGATTACAACAGGAGATACATTATGGTCAATTGCTGAAAAAGAAGAAGAAAATAATTCTTATTATCAACATAAAGATATTCGCCAAATTGTTTATGATATCAAACAAAAAAATCAATTGACTAATTCTTCATTAACTGAAGGAACTGTCTTACAAATTCCCTCGTATTAACTATACTATTCTTTACGCTTTTTCTTGTATAAAGTGATGAACTATGGTAGAATCTAACTGATAGAAAAGGAGGAATAAATCATGACAAATTCAGAAAATACACAATGGGATTTAACTGACATTTTTACTAATCCAGAGGAGTTTAAAACAACAAAACAAACGTTATTAAATGAATTAAAACAAATTGAACAATATAAAGGGAAGGTAACTAATTCAGCACAAAACCTACTAGAAATTTACGAACTTTATGAAAAAGCACTACAAAAGTTTGAGAAATTGTACGCTTATGGTATGTTAACTTACCATCTAGATATGGCCAATCAAGAAGGAATTCGACTATTTAAAGAAGTAGAAGCATTAAGCACAGAAATAAAAACAGCAACTTCTTTTATTACGCCTGAAATTACGTATGCAAACGAAAAACAAATCAAAGAATATTTAAGCACAATGCCTGAATTAAAACGTTATAAAAGAGACATTTTAGATACCCTAGAAAAGAAAAAACATATTTTATCTCAGCAAGAAGAAAACTTATTAGCTAACTATGCCGAATTATTTTCATCTCCAGAAAATGTATTTGACGTTTTAACCAATGCTGAATTCAAACTAGGTACATTAACCAATGAAAAAGGGGAAGAAGTAGAGCTGACAGATAGCAATTATACTGTATATTTGAAAAGCAAAAATGAATCTGTCAGAAAACAAGCATTTACTTTAATGTACAAAAAATATGCCGAATTTATTAATACGATCACCGAACTATATTTAGCTAATGTGAAGGCAGATGTAACAACAGCTAAAATCAGAAATTATCACTCTTCTTTAGAAAAGGCAGTTATTCATGATGATGCCACGCCAAAAGTTTATGAAACATTAATTCAAACCATACACAATCATTTTTCGGTTAATCATGAGTTTATGGAATTGAAAAAGAAATTATTACACAAATCCGATTTTCATTTATACGATTTATACGTTAACCCTTTTGAAGAAGAAAATGAAAAAATTTCCTTTGATCAAGCAAAAGAAGAAATATTATCTGCCTTATCCATTATGGGAACAGAATACACCAACCAATTACAACAAGCTTTTGCCAAAAGATGGATAGATGTATATCCGAACAACAATAAAAGAGGGGGAGCATACAGTTTAGGTGTTTATGGCATACATCCTTATGTATTAACCAATTTTGTTGGAAAAAAGCAAGATGTAAGTACCATTGCTCATGAATTAGGGCATAGCATGCACTCATATTATGCTAATCAAACACAAAACATCATTGATGCTAACTATACTATTTTAGTAGCAGAAGTAGCCTCAACAGTTAATGAATTACTTCTTAGTCATGCACAATTACAAAAAGAAACAGACCCAAAAAAGAAAGCTACCATTTTGTATGAACTATTAGAAATGATAAGAGCAACTTTCTTTCGTCAATCCATGTTTGCCGAATTTGAAAAAATTGTGCATGAAAAAACAGAACAGGGAGAAATGCTATCTTCAGAAGATTTAAACCACATTTACTATGAATTAAATCAAGAATACTTTGGAAACCAGATGGTAATTGATACAGAAATACAATACGAATGGGCCAGAATTCCCCATTTCTATTCCAATTTCTATGTTTATAAATACGCTACCGGAATCTCTTCTGCCATTAGTATTTCGACAAAAATTATTGAGCAAGGAGAATCTTTTGTTAAGCGCTACCTTGAAATGCTAAAACAAGGATGTTCACGTAAATCAATAGATTTATTAAAAATGGTTGATGTCGATTTAGAGAGCCCAGAAACGTATCAGTTAACCATTGATTTTTATCAAAAGAAAATAGAAGAATTAAAAAATTGCCTAGCACATATAGATAAGTAGGAGGATTCTATGGAAAAATCAAAAAAAGAAGAAAAAGAACTGGATTTAAAAGCCGAAATGCAAGAAATTATAGAAGAAGAACAACAAATACAAGAAAATCAGCAAGAAAAAGAAGAAACTACAGAATCGTTAGGCAAAAAACAAAAGAAAAAACGATTTACCATTATGGGTATTACCGTTTGGAGAATCCTTGCTTATTTTATTATCTACAGTGTAGCAGGTTATCTTATTGAAACTCTCTTTGGAATATTTACTAAAGGAGTTTGGGAAAGTAGGCAAAGTTTTCTCTATGGACCATTCTGTGCTATTTATGGAGTTGGAGCAGTCGTTATGATTGTTTTCCTTCATCGATTTGGCAAAAAATATAACGCTCTATTTATAGGAGGATTCATCATCGGATCTATCACTGAATACCTAGTTAGTCTGATCGGGGAAATGATTCTAGGAGTAAAATGGTGGGATTACTCTGGCATGCCACTTAATATTGGGGGCAGAATATGTGTCTATTTCTCTATTTTCTGGGGATTCTTAGGAATCTATTTAATTGCTTCAGTTAACCCTAAAGTAGACAAATTTATTGAATGGATAAAACGTAAATTTTCTTTAAAAACATTAAAAGTAGTAACATTAACCACTATCATTGTCTTACTAATTGACTGCATTGCCACAGGGTTTGCCATCAGCTTTTTTCTCATTCGCATGATTGTTAATCACAATATACCTGTTGCTAATCAAGAGCAAGTAATTGAGCAATATGACAAGATATATGGAAACAAACCACTAGCCGATTTTATCAATCAATTTTGGAACGATAAAAAAATGATTCGTACATTTCCTAATTTAAAAGTACAAGACAAAGACGGTAATTTAGTATACATGGACGGATTATTAGACATTCAGCCTTATTACGTAAAACTTCACGAGAAGGAAAAAAAGCCAGAAGAAGTACAGCAAGATATGAATGGATAGCATATCCACTCATTAGCCTAAACTAATAGGGAAGATCATTAAAAACTTAAGAAAAAGGGTAGCAAGAAAAAATATATTTTCTGCTACACCTTTCCTTCTAAATCTCAAAAAATTTATTTTCATTATTCATCAGCTAACGGATTGCTTTCCACTGCTGCACGAACTTGACTATTATCTACGTGAGTATAAATTTCCGTAGTAGAAATACTTTCATGCCCTAGTAATTCTTGTAAAGCACGAATATCAACATTTCCATACTGATACATCAAAGTAGCTGCTGTATGTCTTAATTTATGAGTTGAATACTTTGAAGTATCTAATCCAGCAGCACGCAATTCTTTATCAACAATAGCCTGAACCGTTCTACGACTAATTCTTTCACGTCTTTCACTCAAGAACAATGCCTTTGGGGAATTTAAACGATCAGGCTTAATTCCTTCTTTAGGACGAACGGAAAGATATTCAGAAATAGCTTTAACGCAGGCTTTATTTAAATAAATCGTTCTTTCTTTATTTCCTTTTCCGATAACATTTAATTTACATTCACTAAAATCAATGTCAGAAATATTGATACCCACTAATTCAGACAAACGCATACCACAATTAAGAAATAACGTAATAATCGCATAATTTCTCTCATGATTTCGATCATCCTCATGACCAGATACAGCAAGTAACTTTCTACTATCTTCTAAATTCAAATAGCGAGGTAAACGCTTTTCCATCTTTGGCGTTTCTAAATCCTGAGCAGGATTGACTTCAATCAAATTAGCTTTTCTCGATAAATAATTGAAAAAAACGCGAATAGTAGAAACTTTTCTTGCTCGTGTAGCTGGTTTACTATGAAAGGTAGTAATTAGATAAGAAAGAAAAGCGTGAATATCATTTAGCGTAATTTTTTGAATAGTTTGAATGGTCATATCATTAATTTTTATTTTGGTTAATTCGGTTTCATCCGTTAGGTGAAAATGAATTTTAATAAATTTTAAAAACATAGCTAGATCATAATTATATTCTTTAATGCTATTAGGAGATTTATTTAAAATAGTAGCACTATAATCCAAAAAAGCATTAACAAAATCAGGGGTTTCTTCACGTGGTAACATGTAATTTCCTCGCTTTCTTTTTTCTATTGTAGCTTAACTAAAGTAAAATCATTATAACGCAAAAAAAGAAAAAAGGGAAGGAAAATATTTCATTTTGTGCAATGTTAGATGCAGATTTTCTTAAATCAACCTTAAGAGACTTGGATTTTATCCATTCATATGATATACTTACCAAAAAAGAAAAGAAGGGATTCTTAATTGAAAAAAGGAAAACATCAATTAATCGTAGAACAAGAAGAAACTTTTCATCCCAATGAGGAAAGAAAAAACAAAAAACTTCACCATAATCAAAAAAAAGTAGACCCCAAAAAAGGAAAAAGGGAAAAAAGTAAAAAACAAATCAAAAGAAGCCATAAAATTAAACTAATTTCCTTAACTATTCTTATCATTCTCATTGTTGTTTTCGGTGTTTGGCTAGCCCTTGACTCTCACCGCTGGAAAACACTAGCCAGCCAGATGATCAAAAATGAAAATTCCTTGGTACTAGATACTTCAGGAAAGACCATTGCCAAATTAGGAAGTGAAAAGAAAAAAATACCAATTACGATGTCAGAAATGCCAAAAGAATTACCAAAAGCATATATAGCCATAGAAGACGAACGATATGAATCACATCACGGAGTAGATATCAAACGAACAGGATCAGCTATTCTATCTTATATTTTTCATGGTGGTTCATCTTCTTTTGGAGGAAGTACCATTACTCAACAACTAGTTAAAAATATAACTGGTGATAACACCGATTCTGCTTTAAGAAAAGTAAAAGAATGGTGGAAAGCATGGCAAATGGAAGGTTTTTTGTCCAAAGATGAAATCTTAACTGCTTATCTAAATGTAATTTACGTTGGTCCAAACATTTATGGAGTAGAAGCTGGATCAAAGTACTATTTTCAAAAACAAGCGAAAGACTTAAATTTAGCAGAATGTGCTTTTCTAGCGGGAATTAATCATTCCCCTAATTCTTATAACCCTTTTAATGGAGCAGAAAATGCAGACAAAATAAAAAAAAGAACAAAGACTGTTCTTAGCAAAATGTTAGAATTAAAAGACATTGATCAAACTAGTTACGACCAAGCTGTTTCACAAGTAGATAAAGGACTACCTTTTCGAAAAGGTTCTATTGATTCATCAGATGGAATTTATTCTTATCATACTGACCAACTAATCAATGAAATCACACAAGATCTAGCAAAAAAAGAACACATCACCACTACTTTTGCTACTAACTATTTAAATATGGCTGGACTTACCATTTCAAGCACTCAAGATTCTTCTATTCAAAAACAAACCGAAGAAGAAATGGCTAAAAAGAAATATTCATTATCTTCTAAACAAGGGCAAGAACCAGCTCAATCTGCCATGGTCATCCTAGATAGTAAAACTGGTCAAGTAACTGCCTGTGTTGGAGGATTGGGAGAAAAGAAAACTGCCCGTGGACTAAATCGTGCTACCCAGTCAGTTAGACAAACCGGCTCAGCCATAAAACCGCTTGCCGTTCTAGCGCCAGGAATTGACCAAAAAAAATTTACTGCTGCAAGCCTATTTGATGATACACCAACCACTTTCGCTAACGATTATGCACCCAAAAATTATAGCCAAAATTTAGGAGAAATCACCGTAAGAAGAGCAGTGGAATCATCTCAAAATATCCCTTTTGTAGAAATGATGGAAAAAATCTCTCCTAAACAATCTATTTCTTATCTTAAAAAAATGGGAATCACTACACTAACCAAACATGTGGAGTGTTGCTCGGTGCTATATCTAAAAAATTCGATACAATAGTTGAATTTACTGCATTTGAGAATTTTTGTAGTTTTGAGAGAAAAGGCAAAAATAAGGTTAAAAGAGTAGAAAATAATAAAATTAAAGTAACGATAGAAGTTGACATGGTATGCGGAGTAGTATAATTTGATAATAAAAATATGAATGTTTGGAGATAAAACTTAAATTAGGAATAAGGTGTTAATAGCATCTTATTTTTTATTTAAAAAACTTGAAAAATTTGTTCGTATGTATTGAAGAATGTAAAAAAAGATGATATAATGCAAATGTCCTATGAAATTTGTTGTGGGAGATATAATTGAAACAATTGCAAGTGCTAAACAAGAAATATTTACAATAATATTCTCATAATTAGTGCAATTCAATGCAATTGTAAGCACTTTGAATATATCTGTTAAGATTGTGTTCATCGTTGCACCCTCCTCTATAATATACCATATAATTCCTATGGCGAGGAGAAAAAAGATAGATTATAATATAAGAAGAGAGTCATCGTTTTTATATTATAAGGAAGGTACAGGTCTGTCAGTTAAATAGATATCTATCGGTCTAGACTGACAGGCATTGGATTTTATATGAAAAAAGAAAAAGTATTTAAAGTAAAAAATTATTCTCATTTTGATAATAAAAAGAATAATTATAGAAAATATATTCCATATGTAATGAACAAAGAATCTGTAGAAAAACATCCTTTTTTTCCATTCATACATTATACAGATAAAAGAAGAAAATATAATGGAGAAGAATGCCAATATAAAGAAAGAGAAATATATTATGCTTCTCATATAGATAGATATATTTATCAATATTATAGTTATTTATTAAATGAAAGATATAATAGAAAAGTTAAAAAGCTAGGATTGAATAGAGCAGTAATAGCATACAGAACCAATCTTCATAAAAGTAATATTCATTTTGCTCATGAAGTAATGATGTTTTTAAAAGAACAAAAAGAAGCATTTATTATTGTTTCAGATTTTTCAAACTTTTTTGATACATTAAATCATGAATATTTAAAGCAAAATATTAAATATGTACTTGAAAAAGACAGAATACCAATAGATTTATACAAAGTATTAAAAAATGTATGTAAATTTTCATATATAGAGTTAGAGGATATCTTAAAAGAAATTAATATAGAAGAAAAAGAATTAAGCAAAATTAATAGATTCTTTGAAATAAAAGAGTTTAGAAAAATAAAAAAGAAATTACTGAATAATAATAAAGAAGATTTTGGAATTGTACAAGGTTCTCCAATAAGTGCTATACTATCAAATATTTATATGATTAAATTTGATAGTTTAATTAATAATTTAATAACATCGCATAATGGAATATATAGAAGATATTCAGATGATATATTTATAGCAATTCCTAATATTGAACAAAGAAAACAAATCTGCAATCAAATAAGAATCTTGGTAAATAGTATTCCTAATTTAAAACTAAGTGAAAAGAAAACAAAATATTTTGTAAAATGCAATGCTAGTATAGCTGAATTAAATAAAGAAAATTTAGAAATAATAAATAAAAATGCAAAAATTAATTATTTAGGATTCAGCTATGATGGAAATAAGATAAAGATTATAGAAAAGACAGTTTCAAAATTTTATACGAAAATGTATGCTAGAGTAAAGACAATAAATAGATATAGCAATAAACTGAATAGGAATATTGGAAGAAGAAAGATTTATAAGCAATATTCTCATTTAGGAGCAAATACAAAAAAGATAAAAGAAGGAAATTTTTTATCATATGTAAATAGGGCAAAAGATATTTTTAAAGAAGATGCAGAGTTTGATAGACAAGTAAGAAATGCATGGAAAAATCTTAATAAAAGATTAGATAATGTAAATAGTAAAAGAGGTGAGTAAATGAGAAATTTACAAGCAGAAGAATATAAAAATTTTGAAGAAATAAAAAAGATTAGAGAAGATGGGACAGAATATTGGAATGCAAGAGAACTAAGTGAAGTTTTACAATATAAGAAGTGGGAAAATTTTGCTAAAGTTATAGATAGAGCAAAACTAGCATGTCAAAATAGTGGATTTGAAATTGATGACCATTTTCCTGAAGTCAGGAAAATGGTTGAGATAGGTAGCAATACTACAAGGGAGCTGTTAGATTATGAATTATCAAGATATGGATGTTATTTAATTGTACAAAATGGAGATCCAAGAAAAGAAACAATTGCTTTAGGACAAACTTATTTTGCAATTCAAACAAGAAGACAGGAAGTTGCGGATTATTTTAATCAATTGGACGAAGATAATAAAAGATTAGTTATTCGAGGGGATATTAAACAATGGAATCAAATGTTATTAGAAGCAGCTCATAATGCAGGTGTAATAACAAACCAAGAATATGCAGAATTTCAAAATGCAGGGTATATGGGACTATATGGAGGTCTAACTGTAGAGAATATACACGAAAGAAAAAAATTAAAAGATAACGAAAAGATATTAGACTTTATGGGAAGTACAGAATTAATTGCTAACCTATTTAGAATATCTCAAACAGAAGAAAAACTAAAGAAGGATAAAATACATAATTGTAGCAAAGCGACTTCAACACATTATGAAGTTGGAGCAAAGGTAAGAAAGGCAATAGAAGATATTGGAGGAACAATGCCAGAAGATTTGCCAACACCAGAAAAGAGTATTAAACAAGTAGAAAGAGAACAATTAAAGAGACTAAAGGACAAGAAAACAAAATTAATGTTAGATGAATAAAATTAGAAATAGAGAAATTATGTAAATTTGAAATTTGACAGATTTACAATAATATGTTACAATTAAAAAATAATTTAAGAGTTTACCTAAAAGTAATAAACTTTGAGCGGTAAAGGGTAACAGAAATAGAAATGTTACTTACACTTATAAAGTAAGGTATATAAAGTCTTGCAAAGGAGTCTTAAAAGATTCTTTTGCGAGGCTTTTTTGATAGGAGAAAAAAAGGTATGGAAATTAAAATAGAAAATAATTTAAGTGCAAATGAATATAACAACTTGAGGAGTAAAATTGGTTGGGATACAAAAGATATAGAAGTAGTACAAAATGCAATAAAAAATAGTATAATTATAAAAAAGGCAACTTTTAAAGATAAGACTATTGGAATGGCAAGAGCAATAGGAGATGGAATATATTATTTAATAGTTGATGTACTAGTTGATCCAGAATATCAAAAAAATGGTATAGGTAAAAAACTTATTCACGAGATAGAAAAAGAAGTTGAAAATAAAACTAAAAAAGGACAGAAATGTAGCATGAATTTAGTATCTATAAGTGGAAAAGAAGAATTTTATGAAAAATGTGGATTTAAGAAAATACCATTTGACTATACAGGATATGGTATGATAAAAAGAATTGAAAGATAGGAAGTGATAAATATGAGTATAAAAGGAAATGAGAATATTTTGAAATTGGTAAATCCAACTATGGAATATAAAGAACAAGTAATGAATTATAGAAAAGTATTTTTAGAAAATGATGAATCTTTTGATGGTTGTTCAGGACTAGAAGAATGTGAAACTTATGAGGAATGGATAGATTTTGATAATAGATTATCTAAAAAATATGGAAAGGGATATACTCCATCAACAGTATATTTGGCTATTAGGAAATCCGATAATAAATTAGTTGGTATAATTGATTTTAGACATAGATTATCAGAATTTCTTCTAAACTATGGTGGAAATATTGGATATAGTGTTTTACCTGAAGAAAGAAGAAAAGGATATGCAAAAGAAATGTTAAGGCTAGTATTAGAAGAGTGTAAAGAGTATGGATTACATAGAGTTTTAGTAACTTGCGATAAAGATAATATAGGTTCATATAAAACAATTCAAGCCAATGGTGGTATATTAGAAAATGAAGTTATAGATGAAGTTGAACTTTCAAAATCTGGTGTTATACAGAGATATTGGATAAACTTATAAAAAAATGAGAAGATTTAAATGCCTAAATTTATATTGATAATAGGAACAGAATTATTAGAATATGCAAGAAAATTTGCAAAAGAAGATAATTGTACAGATTTATATTTAACTGTAAATAAAGAAAATGAAAAGGCTATAAAAGTTTATGAAGAATTTGGATTTAAGGTAAAAAGTATAGCATATTCAATGCAAATATAAAAAATTAATTTATGCGAGGTATAGAAATGAAATTAAGAGTTTTAGAAGACAATAATACTTTTATTGATAATTATTATTTAGGAGAACCAGCTGTAAGCTATTACATAGAAGATAGTAATACAAAGATATTATTTGATGTAGGATATTCAGATGCATTTTTAAAGAATGCTCAGAAGATGAATATCGATTTAAACGAAATAAATAAAATAGTCATTTCACATGGACATAATGATCATACAGGAGGATTAACATATTTATTCGATAATATTAATAACAAAAATGTAGAATTGATTTCACATACAGAATGTTTATATGAAAAAATATGTGGTTCTGAGTATATAGGTACATCAATGACAGAAGAAAATTTAGCAAAAGTCTGTGATTTAAAATTAACAAACTTACCTCTAAAAATTAGCGAAAATATAATATTTTTAGGAGAAATACCACAAAGCAATAATTTTGAAAGAAGAGAAATTATAGGAAAGTGCAAAAAAGGGAAAAATATGATAAATGATTTTGTAAATGATGACACAGCAATAGTATATAAGAGTGAAAAGGGATTGTTTATTATAACAGGATGCTCTCATAGTGGGATATGTAATATTATTGAATATGCTAAAAAAATTTGTGAAGATAATAGAATATATGGAGTAATCGGAGGATTTCACTTATTTGATACAAATAAAAGATTAGACAAAACAATAGAATATCTTAAGGAAAATTCAATACAATTGTTATATCCTTGTCATTGTGTATCATTAAAAGCTAAAATTGAAATGGCTAAGCAAATGAAAATAAATGAAGTGGGTGTAGGATTAGAAATAAATATATAGAAATATCCTTTATATACAATTCTAATGTGCTTTATAAAATCAAGTCAAAGTTAAATACATGTGCTGTCGCACAACCTTGACTTAATTTTAAAAGCACATTATTTTTTCAACTAAGAGGATTTAAGGATAAGTATATTTAATTAAGTAGACATAAGTACTATTGAAACGAAAAATACCTCATTAAAAATGAGGGCAGGAAAGCGGTATTAACATATCGCCTATACACATTGAAGGTCAAGCCTTCAAGAGTTAATAAAGAAACAAAAATTTTAAGCAAATATGATGCAGAAATTCACCGAGTGAACTGGCTCAAACCTGCTATTCTTCGTTAAAATTGAAAATAGTGAACTAAAAATTGGAAAAAGTTCACTCATTTTAGGCAAAAGTTCACCAAGTGTACTGATTTTCATAAAGTAAGTTCACTAAGTGAATGTGAAAAAAAGTAAAAAATTTTCAAGTACACCAAGTGAACTAAATCTAAATTTTGTTAGTTCACTTAGTGTACTACTAGAAAAATATTACAAAATATGATATAAATATTTTTGAGGAGGTCAAAATATATGTATGAAGATAATAATGATGTGGTAAATTTTATAATGAATAGAAGAAGTCATAGAAAATATTTAAATAAAAATATTTCAGATGATATAATAGAAAATATAATAAATTGTGGTAGAAATGCTCCATTTGGAGGTAAACCAAAACCAGATTGCCAAGTAACAGAATATATTATAATAAACAATAAAGAAACTAAAGAAAGGTTATCATTAAATTATGAGGACAGACAGTTTATAAAAGATGCTCCTATTATAATTGCAATATTAGCTAATAAAGACAATGATCCAAAATATGAAGAATATATATTAAGTTCTGCTTTATCTATTGAAAATATGATAATAGCAGCAGAGAGTTTTGGAATTGGTAGTTGTGTTTTAAGTTGTTTTATAAATTATCAAAAACATATTAAAGATAAGGAAATTTCTAGAGAAATATTAAAGTTACCAGATAATATAGAATTAATAGCATTACTAACATTAGGATATAAAGATGATAACGAAGAACTACCTGCGAAAGAGTTAAGAAGTTATAAAGAAGTAGTGCGTTTTAATAAATATGATAATTAGTACACTAAGTGTACTTTGTAAATTAACATAATTCACAAAGAAAATAGGGAATAAAAAGGGAATTGATTTTATAAAAACACGATAATATAATGATAGCATGAAAAGAAAGAGCAAAGAGATTAGAAAGATTCTAGTTTCTTTGTTCTTTTTCTTTTTCAAATTTAAAGAAAAGGAGTAATTTCATGCTACATGATTATAATATTGAAATTAATAATTCTAACAACTTAAAAGATAATACTATGCTAAATTGTAGCATGGAATTATCACTCTTAAATAATTTGTTTAGAGGAAACTTGATAACAGAAGCAGAGCAACAAGAAATTAAAAGAAAAATCTTAAAAGATTACAAACTTTTATAAATTCAATTTACTTTTTACTAAAAAAATGATATAAAATTATTAAGTTTTATCTCTAGGCGGAATGGAGGTTTAAATGGAAATTCAAGTCATAGAGAAAACAAATGGAAGAATCACCAGAGTAACAGGAACAACAATAAAAGAAAGACTAAGAGTTTGTGCATATTGTAGAGTTAGTACAGACAACGAAGAACAATTAAATAGTTATCAATCACAATTAAAGTATTATGATGAAAAAATAAATAGTAAATCAGAATGGCAATTTGCAGGAATATATGCAGATGAAGCAATAAGTGGTACTTTAGATTTTAAAAGAACAAACTTTATGAGAATGATACAAGATTCAATGGAAGGAAAAATTGATATGATACTAACAAAATCCATATCAAGATTTGCTAGAAACACATTAGATACTTTAAAATATGTAAGAATGTTAAAAGAGAAAAATATTGCAATTCTATTTGAAGAAGAAAATATCAATACAGGTTCAGGACAAGGAGAATTAGTATTAACTTTATTAAGTGCAATGGCACAACAAGAAAGTGAAAACATATCTTCACATGTACTATTAGGCTTGAAAATGAAAAAAGACAGAGGAGAACTAATTGGTTATAATGGTTGTTATGGCTATAACTACAATCTTGAAACAAAAGAAATAACAATTAATGAAGAAGAAGCAGAAGTTGTAAGATACATGTTTGAAAGATATGTTGAAGGAGTTGGCTCAAGTACAATAGCAAAAGAACTAACTGCTAAAGGAATAAAAACTCCAAAAGGTGCAACAAAATGGTGCGAATCAACAATAAGAGGAATATTAAAAAATGAAAAATATATTGGAGATGTGCTAATGGGAAAAACATTTACAATAGATCCAATATCACATAAAAGACTAAGCAATTTAGGAGAAGTAGATAAGCATTATTTAAAAGAACACCATGAGCCAATTATTAGCAAAGAACTATTTGATAGAGTGCAAGAAGTAAGAACAAAAAGAGCAGGTAACAGAGAAACAGGAAGAAGAAACGATAACTATAGTAAGAAATATCCTTTTAGTAGTAAATTATATTGTGGTTTTTGTGGTAGTTTATTAACAAAAAGAAATTGGAATGCAAATAGAAATTGTGCAAAAGCAGTATGGCAATGTATCAAAAGAGCAAAACATGGAAAAGAAGAATGCCCACATTGTAAAGTAATTCCAGAAGAAATATTAGAAGATTGTTTTGTACAAGGTTATAGAATACTCTGTAATGATAACAGAAAAGTAGTAGAAAACTTTTTAGAAAAGATAGAAAAAGTCTTAAAAGAAAATACTACAGAAACAATAGTAATAAAACTAGAAAAAGACAAAGAAAAAATAAACAAAAAACTTGCTAATTTATTAGAACTAAATTTAGAAGGCAAAATCAATAAAGAACAATATACAGAAAAGTTTGATAACTTAAATGTAGACTTACTTAAAATAGAGCAGAAAATAGAAAGTCTACTAAAAGAAACAAACAGAACAGAAAGTATTAAGCAAAGATTAAACAAGTTTAAAAGTTTATTTAAAAATATAGATATAATGCCGAAGTTTGATAAAGATGTGTTTGAATGCTTAATTGATAAAGTTGTAATAGGAGAAACATTAGAAAATGGCACAATAAAACCTTATACAATAAGGTTTATTTGTAAAAATGGAACAGAAATTAATTGCAAAGATAAATTTACAATTATGAGCGATAATCAAGCGATAAAAAATACTGCTATGAGCGATAAACAACATTCAAATAATACTGCAACCAGAGAGAAACAACACAAGATGAAAGTCTGGCTTTATCCCTAGGAGGGCTTGAAAAAGGAATCAGTCCTCTAGAAATGGCAGGAGCATATCAAACCATTGCTAATGATGGAATGTATATCGAACCACTATTTTATACAAAAATAACTAGTGCAGAAGGAAAAACAATATTAGAACGAAAGCCAAAAACAAAACGAGTATTTTCTAAGCAAGTAGCGTATATTCTGAAAGAACTATTAACTCAGCCAGTAGAGGGAGCAAATGGCACAGCGACTTATTGTCCTCTATCTGGAATCGATGTTGCTGCTAAAACAGGAACAACCGATGATGATTTTGATCGATGGCTTTGTGGCTTTACTCCTTACTATACCGCAGTTACTTGGTTTGGGTTTGATCAAAATGAAACTATAGAATATTGGCAAAAAAATTCTGCTGGAATAATTTGGGCCAATGTCATGAGAAAATTGCATACCAATCTTCCTAAATGTACTTTTATACAACCTAGTGGTATATCTACTTGTGTAATTTGTTCCGAAACAGGAGAAAAAGCAAGAAGTGGATGTCCAACAACATACGAAGAATTTTTCTTATGGGGAACCTCCCCAAAACTATGTACAAAACATTCTGGATCAGAAACAAAAAATAATACGGATAAAACCACTAATAGTAACAAAACTAATACTAATTCAAACACAAATACGCCAAACAATGAATTAGAATTAAACTTTAATGATATATCTTCTCAAAATCACATAACATCATCTAAAGAAAATACAAATACCGAGGTAAATAACACATCACCTGCAGCTAACCAAAATCAAAACAACAATACGGCAAATACCAATCATAACCAAACAACCAATCACACCAATAGCAATAATACAAATAGTAATACAACAAATACAAATACAAATACATCATCCAATAGCCAAACAAACTCAAACCATACCTCGGTAGAAAATACTACAAAAGAAAATCAAACGAATCAAAATACTAGTCATACCAATACTTCATCTCAGCAAGAAAATAGTAATATAACATAGGAATAAAGGAATGGTAGACCTGTTAGTTCATTCATAAAGCCAATCATCTATAATTTTAATTATAATATGGATCTTTTCATATTAATTGTAGCTACCTTAGTATTAGCATTGTTTCCAGTGATACCACCAAAAAATAAAATGAGTAGAACTAACGGATTTATCTATTTTCTGATGTATATAGGTTATATGGGAATAATACTTTTAGGATGAAAAGGTCAAAATCAGTAAATAATTTTAAATAACTTAATATGACACATTTTTTATTAATGTTAAAAAGGGAGTAGGGGAGAAACTAAATTTTAGAATATAATGTTTATAAAACTATAAAAAGATAAATCTAAAAGTTATAAAATTTGAAATTAAATTAAAAAAATATTTTTACAATGTTTAATTTTTTAAATTAGATTTTCATAAACCAACAAAAATTTCAAAATTTATTTTTAGTTTTTAAATTGTAAATTATTGAATTTTTTTATAATAATGATATATAACTTTATATCATTATTCATTTATATTGATGTCTGAAATCAATTTTAAGGCGTTTAGATATATAAGTAGTAAAATGGCATATCTAAAATAATCTAAATCTGGTAAGTATATGATTATATAGTAAAATCCTATGTAAATACTGAAAAATAAGGATTTTTATAAGATAACAAAAAATCACAAAAAAAGGCTAAAAAAGCGACACACGAGAATCGATTTTAAGGCATTTTTATATTTAAGACATATAGTTTGTTGTGTCCTTAAAACAAGCAAAATAAGGGCTTGTAGCGATTTTGGAAAAATTGACTAAAAATCATATAAAAGTATGATAAAAAAATTAGTTGGAATAAAAATTTGAAAATAAAATTATAAACTGGCAATAAAAAATATTACCAGATATGAAATTATATTAAGTTATAATAATGAGGCCTGAGAATTAATTTTAAGAAGATAAATTTGAAAAGATAAAGTTTTTATATGAAATAGATATTAGTAAAAGCTTATAATAGACTGATACTAAAGGAGTTAACAGGACACTAGAATAAGTATCTATATATTTTACTTCTACGCCTTTTTGCGCAAAACTTTGATTTTGTGCAATGTTTACAAACAGATAATTCTGTAGGATTGCTTATTAAATTTTTGACCTTTTTAGCCATAAAACACATACCTCCATTTAGTATTTTAACACAATAGTTTTTATTGTTTTTATTGTGTCTACTAAATGGGGTGCATTTCATTTCACACAAATTAGTCTTTTTATGTACTGAAAACAAAATTACAAGCTAGACTTACTTTCTTTTCCCTCTTCTACTTGCCTCTTTATTGCCATAGCAATATAATGATCTACTCTTTTGCTTTGCTTTAATATTTTTGAGTATTCGGCATTTTCTTCAATTAAATGATCCAGTTTAGCCTTATTTCTAATAATTAAGAATTTTAACCTTGAATTCTCCATACTCTCACATCCTTTATGTAGATTTTACCATAGTTAAAGCAGAAAAGCTGTCGAAGCGTGTCGACAAGGTAGATTTTTTTTGCTTTTCTGTTTATTAACATAAAAAAACAACAATAAGAATTACCTCTTATCATTGTCTTTATAATTAGTTTAATCATTCATTTTATCAAAATGATATTATTAAATGATACTATTAATTATATCTTCTCTATCTCTCCTATTTAAAACGATTCAAATAAGCGTCCATTTTATCAATAAACTCATCATTTGTTTTCGTTTTTGTCATTTGATCAATTACTTGTTCAGTAACATCCGCCACTGGCATACTATTCATGGCTTTTCTTAAAGCAAATACAGTATCTTTTTCCTTCGGTGTTAATAATAGATCTTCTCTTCTTGTTCCCGATCGATTAATATCAATGGCAGGGAAAATACGTCTCTCTGATAATTTGCGATCCAAATGAACTTCCATATTTCCTGTCCCTTTGAATTCTTCAAATATAACATCATCCATTCTACTCCCTGTTTCTACTAATGCTGTAGCTAAAATCGTTAAACTTCCACCAAATTCAATATTTCTTGCTGCTCCAAAAAATTTCTTTGGCTTATGTAATGCTGCTGGATCAATACCTCCAGATAATGTTCTTCCAGAAGAAGGAATAACTAAGTTGTAAGCTCTTGTTAGTCGAGTGATACTATCTAATAAAATAACTACATCTTTTCCTTGTTCGACTAAACGTTTTGCTCTTTCTAATACCATTTCTGCTACTTTTACGTGATGTTCTGGTAATTCGTCAAAGGTAGAATGAATAACTTGCCCTTTGATGGAACGTTTCATATCAGTTACTTCTTCGGGACGTTCATCGATTAAAAGAACAATTAGTTCCACTTCTGGATTATTAGTAGCAATACTATTGGCTACCTTTTTTAATAAAGTAGTTTTTCCTACTTTTGGTTGAGCAACGATCATTCCTCTTTGTCCTTTTCCAATAGGACACATAAGATCAATAATTCTCATCGCATATTCATTTGGAGTAGTTTCTAGTTTTAAACGTTTTTCAGGATAAATTGGTATTAATTCATCAAAGCGTCTTCTTCTCATGGCTTTTTCTGGATGCTCTCCGTTTACTTCACCAACAAAGATAAGTGATGGGAATTTTTCTCCTTCACGGAAACGAGATATTCCTTTGATCATATCTCCTGTTTCTAAGCGAAATCGTTTTATTTGGACAACAGAGATATATACGTCTTTTGGGCTTGATAAGAAGTTTTCTCCACGTAAGAATCCATAACCATCTGGTAATATGTCTAGAATTCCTTCAATAATCTCGTCTCCTTGGTTGGTTAGCTTATAATCAATTATCGGTTCACCATTATTGTTATATTGCGTTTTATTGATTATTTTTTCTTCCTCCATAAAAGGAACTTCTTCAAAGTTTTGGATCTCTTGTATCTCATTTTGAGTAAAATTTGGTTTGTCACCAATAACTTGTTTTAAGACAAGTATTAATTCCTCTTTTTTTAATTTGGAAATATTTTTTATATTATATTCTTTTGCTAATCCTTTCAAATCGGCCAAGGTCATTTCTTCTAAAACTGGCATATAATCCTCCTTATTTTTATTATTTACTTCTTTTTACTTTATGGGAATAAATCGAATTTAAACTAAGAACTAACAGTTATTATTATATCACATAATTGTTAAAATGGAAACAAATTTTTACAAATTTACTAAAAAAGTGGTTATTTTCCACATTACTTCAATAATTTAACAACCTTTAATATCAAAAATCTATTTAGTATAGGCCAATACCTTTTCTTGAATAAAAAAACAAAAAACAATGAACCTATTCCCTAAGAAAAGCTGGCCAAAAAAAACTAAATAATAACGTTTTCTTACTTGTGAAAATAATTATCATGATAGAAAGGTACAACAAAAAAGAAATGTATATTGAATTACATTCCTTTATCCAAATAAACTTTTTCATTTGGTAAGTACATATCTAATTTTTCTCTAGCACTATCTTCAATAAATTCTTTAGAATTTACATCATCTTTCTTTTTTGCTAATTCTTCTTTTATCTCTTTTTGCTCTTGAATCTGGCTAGCTAATTCTTGACTATTTTGAGTATATTGGTTTAAGGTTCGCTGTTGATTGATTATCGTAAATATTGCATAACAAGCAATAATCCCAATCAGTAAATTACGACACCATTTTTTGTTTCTCTTCATCTGTGGCTCTCTCCAATTCATAAAAAAACTTCTTTATTGTATACTTATATAATTCTACTTTTTTGACAAAAATCCTTCTTTATTTTACTATTTTCTGAAAAATTTTTTCTTTTATCCTTTTTTAGGTTGTATCTTGGGTTTTTGAATTAGTTTTTTTCCCATTTTCCCTATATTTGTAGAAAATTGGCGTAAATTAATAATGATAAAAGATATTGGTTTTTTCATGATTTTTTTCATCCACTTAACAACCAACTGAATAGGATAAAAAATAATGGCTAATACTTTCCCGATCGTATTTTTCAAAAAAGTTAATAAGGTAACACTAATTTTTATCATCCATCGGCTGAACGTAAGTAAATATAAAATACAACCTAATAGAATGCCAATAAATAAGAATAAGCGAATTTCTCCTTGGTTAAAAGTAAAAATAGAATACAATAGAATACATCCTGTCAAGAGCCAAAATAAAATGTCTTCTACATAAGTGACCATATCACTAGTATGAAACGTTCTTCGCAAAATACGGAAAACATCAAACAACAAACCTATGGCTATTCCATTGATGACAAATATTAAAAATAAAACTGCTTGATTGGTTACCATTTATATCCTCCGTATTACTTAAAAATTTTGCTTATTATACTAGTTCCCTTTCCTTGTTCTTTGTCCTTATCACTATAAGCTAAATAGGAAATTTCCCCTTCTACAATTACTTCTGATGTATCAATACTTAATTTATTGATTCTTAAATTATCTCCCTTAACAGTTAATAACCCTAATTCTGTTTCTACCATAACGACTTGATCGTCAAAACTAAGAACATCATTAACTCCAGAAATACTTAATTTTCCTCTATTTTCTAAAATCAAGTTCTGGATCACTCCTGTATTTATTGGTTTTCTTTCATCAATTGTCATTTTCATACCTCCTGTTTTTGTTTTCCTTTAATCTATATATATTCACAGGTTGTCTTGTTTAGAACAAAATATCAATAAATATATCCCTTGAAAGCAGTCAGAAAAAGCCTAATGTTAAAATCGCTATTGATTTTAACAATTAGGCTCCTTGTTATCTCTACAACAGATAAACTAGACGATTGATCAATTTTCTGAAGCAGATAAAGATAAATAAGAAATAATATCACGAACTGACTTAACTACATTTTTTATCTTTTTTTGAATAAGCTGTGAACTTTCTCTCATACGATACCCATGAAAACGTTCCAACATGCTTAAATCAACATCGTCGTCTCCAATAGTAAAAACCTGTTCTTGTGAAATTTGTAATAAATCGATTAAATGATCAATTGCCTTTTCTTTTGTGTTCGCAGCGTGATTAAGAAATAATTTTCCTTCTTTTTCTTTTAAAATTAATTCAAAATGGGGTAACATAGGAGATAATCGTTCTTGTAACTGAATTAATTGTTCTGGGTTTCCTTTTATTTTATATCCTATAATCTGATTGGATTCTTTATTTTGACTTTCTTCTATTCCAAATCGTGTAACGGAAAACGAAGAATCTATCTTGGTTAATTGTGTTTCAATTTTATGTTTATCTTCTAGAGAAATAAACTGAGCATAGATTTTTCGTCTTTGCTCATCAAAAATACCTGCACCTACATTAGTACAAACATAATCAAATGGTATTTTGTATTTATCAATTTCTTGAATAATGGAAGGCCAACTCCTAGAAGTAGCTATAACAAAAATATTCCCTTGTTCTCGAAATTTTTCAATTTCAGGAATAGTCATTAGTAGTTCTCTTTCTTCCGTTAATAAAGTATGATCATAGTCAGTCACCAACAATTTTTTCATGGTAATCACCCTTTGTCAGAATATTTTCAATTTCTTGTCTGGTTTGGTCTAAATGATTGAAATTTACGTAAATAGGATAGCCCTGTTTTAATTTTTCTTCCCAAAATCCACAAGAATCTTGAAGTAACCTTGTGACCCAAGCTTTTTTATGGTCTTTCACCACATAATTCATACACCAAAAACTATGATGATTTAAGCAAGGAAATGGTTCTATGGATTGTTTAATGCCTTCCCATTTTCGTTCTTCTTTTTGTAAGATAAAAAAATTTTGTTTTTCGTAAGCCGAATGGGATAATGAAAAACCTAAATAAGGAGCTTCTTTTTTTATATTTATTCCGACTTTGTCTTCTTTATGACTTTGTATGATTTTTTTTATTTTAGGATCATTCGGAAATTCTTTTCTGATAGAAAGTTGATCACTTACACGAAATACCTTTTCTTCATTCGTAAATACACTATCATCAGCTAAAAAACAAGCTTTGTTCTGCAATAATTTGATTAAGATAGAGGTTTTCCCACACCCGCTTTCACTAACCAAAATTCCTGCTTTTTCTCCCACTCCTACCCCTGAAGCATGTAAGGGTAAAAAAGGAGCATTTATGGTTAAAAAATCAAAAATGATTCGATAGACACTTTCTTCTTTTCCATAAAGATAAACAATAGAAGTATCTTGAGAATAGTGGAGAAAAAATTGATCAGTGGAATACGGAAAATAGGCAAAGGTTTCCTTTCCTTTTTGATAATATTGATTAATATGTTTACTCACCATTTCATTTTTTTGTAATACCTGATTATAGGTCTGATAAAAAATAGCTAAATCTTCTGGAATTCCTCTCTTCCATCCTTTTTCGCTAAGCGTGATCCATTTTTTTCTTCCTGCAACAATATCCTTCATCACAATCGTAATGGGGATTAGCGTTTTTTCTGGCAAAACGGCTTCTTCTGAAAAAGGAAAATTAAGGCGATCAAGATAAGTATAAATCGTAAATTGGTAATTTCCAATCTTTTTCTTAATACAATTCATTCTGCTTTTCAGCTCACCTACCCATCATTTTATGTTTAAAAAAATTAATGGCTTTCTGAAAATGCTAAATGAGTAGCTACTTTTCTCTTTCCCCATTCAGGGCAAATTGGGTCTAGACCTAAATATAAATCATTTTCATTACTTTGTAAAGCCACACAACCCTTGCCACAGTCGGATTGATGACTACATTCTCGGCAAAACGATAGTTTTTCTCTTCTTTCCTTAATTTTTTGTTTCATTTTGGTTTGACACTTTTCTTTAACGAAAGGAAAATTTTCTTTTAGCAAAGATCCCGTAGTGAAACCGTGTTCTGATTTCATTAACCATGGACAAGCTCCTAATTTGCCATCATACGTAATGTTTAAGAAATGGTCTCCTTTACATTCTTGCAAAATTCCTTCTTCTCCTTTATCTAGCTGGTCAGCACGAAATACTTCTATGATTAAGGCGCTATCTGTTTTCTTTTGTTTTTCTTGTACTTTTTCTATTTTTTCCGCTAATTGTTTGGCTAAGCTATGCTTATCATTAGCAAAATTAGAGGCTCCTCTTCCCAGTTCAGCTACCAAATAAAAACTCATTACGCTAAGCCCTTTTTCAAGAGCAATTTCAACTACATCTTCTACTTCGTCAATGCTCTCCTCAGTAACCATAAAACTAGCTCCTGTACGAATTGGGGAATTTTTCAATAAATCCATTACTTTCATTAATTGTTCATAAGCAAAAGGAACTCCTCTTAAACGATTATGGGTTTCTGCCTTAGCTCCATCTAGACTTAAATGAATGTAGTTTACTCCTGCTTGATGAAGATGAGAAATTAAATCTGATGTTAATAAAACACCATTTGTACTAAGAGAAGGTTCTATGCCACAATCCGTAATTTCTTGACACACTGAAACGATATCTTCACGAAGAAGAGGTTCTCCTCCGGAAAGCCAAATAGCTTTAACACTTTTATCTTGGGCAACATTATGGATAATCTTCATCACTTCTTCGGTTGATAATTCTTGTTTAATCCCTTTTTGATTTGCCTGAAAAAATAGGCAATGTTTACAGTTCATATTACAGCGAGGAGTAATCTCCCATAATATGCGAATAGAATCATCTTTTAAATGAAACGGACAACTATTTAATTCTTTCATTTTTCTAGCATATGTTAGCTTTCAAAACCAACATATTCCCCCTTTCTTACTATTAGTAAACTTTTTCACCATTATTTTGCAAAACTTGTTTCTGTGCTCCTATTTCTACAGGAGAAAGTAATAATGGATCTTCTGAAAAATAGGAACCATTTCGTTCAAAACAAATTGCCGGACAACCTGTTTTGCAAGATTGACATCGCTCAAGTTTCATTTGATTGTATTTTTTGATTTCTTCTTGCTCAATAATTTCTTGAAAAGTAACTTTCTTTAAGGTATTTTTAGTCGTAAATTGTGGATCCATTTTTTTAATCCATGAACAAGGAGACACATAACCTTGTGGATCAATATAGAAAAAGGTTTCTCCTGCTGGGCAAATTTTTTCACTAGCGATAAATTTTTGATTTCGATGCATGGAAATCTTAATTTTCCCCTCATATTGTTTTTGATAATTCAAAATAGTTTTAGTCGTATCATCGAATTCACTTAAACTTGCACACACATTATCATTTTCGACCAATCTTCCTACTTTGACTAACCAATTGAACACAACCTCATCTACGTTTAGTGACTGTAAAAAATCGATCATCTGATGCAATTGATGGATATTATTTTTCCAAATAACGGTTCCCACTCTTACATAAATTCCTTGTTCTTTTAATAATTTTATGGCTTTAATAGTAGGGATAAAATAGTCTCCTCCACGAAACTCATTAAAATCTTTTTCTAAATGACTATCTAAACTAATATGTACTTTGTTTAAGGATAAATCGGCAATCTCTTTAGCTATGGATTTTGATAAAAATGAACCATTGGTGGAAATATTACAGGTAATATCATTTTTTCTTGCCTTTTTTAAAATAGAAATCATATCTTTACGTGAAAAAGGTTCTCCTCCTGAAAAGTAGATTTCTTTTACCCCAAAATCTCGTAATTCATCTAAAATACGGTAAAAGTCTTTCGTGGTTAGTTCTTCTTTGGTGTCAATCTTGCTGCTTGACGCACAGCAATGTTTACAATGATAGTTACAATATTTCGTTACTTCCCAAATTACTCTTTTTTGATCAGTTTGAAATAAACAAAATTCTTCATTCATAATTCCTAGCATATGTTAGCTTTTAAGGCCAACATATTCCCCCTTTCTTACTATTGGTAAACGCCTGAAAGCTTACCTAGACTGGATGGATGAAAATGATTGTTAAGCCTTTCTCCCTCCTAATTTTTGGATTGCCTTTTGGATAATTGACTCTCCTAATTTTTCTGTTAAATAGGTATCTTCTTTTAGTGCTTGAACAAGTTCCTCATGGCTTTCTTGCACAATCTTATTTTCCTTAGGCAAACGGTTTTGATTAGCATTCTTTTTTTCTTGATGAGTACTAATTCCATCAAGCCCTGCATACAATATAGCTGCTAGTCCTAGATAGATATTTTGGTCGGCATTAAACCCTTGATAGATACATCGTTTACTCCACCCTATTCTATCTTTCTTTTGGGTTTCCTGAAAATAAAGAGGAACTTGAATTAACGAATTGTCTCGCTTAGTAGAATAGGCTGTCTGGTAATTCTTAAGTGGATACTTCGTAGACGATTTTGCTAAGGCTTTTATTGCTTTTTGATGAGTAAGTATTCCAGAAATAAAGTTTCTTGCTAACTCACTTAACTCATTTTCCTGAGTCTCATCAAAAAATAGATTTTTTTCCCTCTTTCCTTTCCACAAACTAAGGTGAAGTGGACAAGTAGAAAGGTTATCTTCAGGTAAATTTTCCCATTCTAGTAAATATCCTTTTTGCCTAGCCATATTGCTGGCAAACCATCTTGCCATAAGTAACTTGTCTGCTGCCATTGTTGCTATATCTGGTACTAAATCGATTCGCTGATGTTTTTTTCCATACGGTAAGTAATATTCAATATCAATATCAGCCGCTAATAGATCATTAACTAATTCATGATTAAATAAGGTATCTGGATTAGTAGCTAAAGTAGCATAGAAATTTTGCTTTTCGTCCCTTTCTTCTTGAGATAATGAATAAATTAGCTGTGTTCCTACCATAGGAGTAATTTCTCTAGCTAAAAATTCATTAACGACTTTAGCTAATAAATTTCGTGTATCTAAAGCAAATTCTTTAATACTGCAAAAAATACTTGCTGCTTTTTGGTCTCCTGTTAAAAATGGCAGAAGGCGAAAAGAAGTTGGGTCTGGTAATAAAACCAACCAATCTGAATGAACAGAAGGTAGATGAAAATCTTCAATCAAACTACCATTTAAACTAATGCCATCTAACCATGATACATGAGTATTACGAATTAATTCTTTTACGCCAACCATCTTGCTAAGTATATTTCCAGAATAATCCATAAAATTAAGATAAATGTGCTTTACTTCTTGCTTAGTTAATTTTTGTTTAATTTCTTCAATTACTTTTTGTTTTTCTTCTTCCATAAACATCATCTCTTTCTTTAAAATTCGTTTTTTGTATGTGGTTTATCGCTAAACCGCATTAGAACATCCTTTGGAGTAACTTTCATGCCTGCCTTTGAACGTTTAACTAGTTACCTTTTGAAAACAAAAAAGAACAAATTAAGACAATAGTTACTTCATCTACTATTCCTTAAAAAGTTCTTTTTTTGCTACGTTTTTTGTTCCGTTTATTTCCAATGACATATACACTGGTACATGTCAAAATTTGATTCAGGCACAAAACCATCGATAAGATGACCTCTAGCCCCTAAATTACTTACTACATTTCTAGTTAATTCGGTTGCTGCAAAGAATGTTTGTGTGACCCATAGTCTGCTTACTTGCTTTTTATGATCAAAAAAGGATTCAATCACTTGCGAGAAAAACGCATCTCCTGCACCGGTGTCATCTACTTCTAGGGTGAATTCACAAAGCTCTTGGTGGTATACCTCATGTTTTGTGACAAAATCTGCTCCAGCTCTTCCTCTTGTAATCACAAGAAGTCTAGCATGACACAACTCATATAACTCAGCTACATTAGCTAAATGGAACCGTAAGTAAAAGTATTTTTCAACACTTTCGTTTAACTGCAAGATTTGCAAGTTGGCAATTTGAAAAATAGCCATAAGCTCTTTATCAGTTAACTCTTTTAGGCGTTTAACCCTGCCTAAATCTAATACTTTTTCATTTTTGCATTGGGTTAATACTTCAATATTCTCCGGCTTTAAGCCATCTAAGATAATGATATCTTGAGGCAAAAGATAAGACTGGCAATGAGAAAAATTGCCAATAGCTTTTTCATACCAAGAATACTGTCCACAAATAGGGCAATTTTTTAAACTCTTGTGAGCATCACCTTCTAAGCACAGATGATATATTCTAGTTTGCCCTCCTTTTCGCAAAATACCTTGTGTATCCACTCCTAACTCTTCCAACTGGTGTATAGCTAAATCTCCCCATAAATCGTTTCCGCATCCACCAATAACAGCAGCAGATTGTCCTCGTGAAGCAAGATTACTAATGACATTACCACTTGATCCTCCTCCACTGATTAACATAATTTCTTTTTGTTTACTGTCCCAATAGCAGTCTACAGCTAAATCGCCAACTGCTACATACCGACGATGTTGCTTGTCCTGATTTTTCATGAATATAACCTCCTTAATTAACAGGCTCATTACTACATGTTTATGGTATAAGGGTATCATTTTATGACAAAAAAGTAAATAATTTCCATATTGTATTATAGAAAGAAGCCAAAATCTTATACTTTGGCTTCTTTTTTTATCACTTTATCATGAATTTCTTTTACTAAACGATTATCAATCTCTTGTTTAAAGGTAATGGATATTTTACTTTCCGAAACCTGGAATTCTAACATTTCTAATTGGTATTTTTCGATCAACGATAATACTTTTTTTATGGCGTTTGTATTACGAATAATTCCACTTCCTACAATAGATAAGCGAGAAACTTCTTTTTTTACCACACTTTTAATGGTATCTTCTTCAATAATATCTGAAATTACACTACCCGCTTTATGATTAAAAGTTGATTTGGTAATAATAGGAATTTTAAATTTCTCTGCAATTTCTACGCATCTTCCATGAAGTACTTTGGCACCTTCACTAGAGAGTTCTAGCATTTCCTCATACGAAAGGGCTGGTAATTTTTCAGCATTATCCATCTTGTTAGGGTCAACAGTATAAATACCATCCACGTCTGAAAAAATATAACAATTTTTGGCTTTAATGGCCGCTGCAATAGCCACTGCTGTTGTATCTGATCCTCCTCTTCCAAAGGTAGTAATATCCATATTTTCATTAACCCCTTGGAAGCCAGCTATGATGACTATTTTTCTTTGGTCTAATTCTTGCTTAATTCTACTTACGTCTATGTTCTTAATGAGCGCATTTTGATTGGTATTATTGGTTAAAATTCCAGCTTGCCAGCCAGTTAGTGAAATAGATGGATACCCCATATCATTTAATAAAATACTAAGCTTAGCCGTTGACATTTGTTCCCCACTGCTTAATAACACATCCATTTCCCTCAATTTCGGATTTTGCGACAATTCTTCTGCTTCTCGAATCAAACGATCTGTGGTTTTTCCTTGTGCAGATACCACAACAATAATATTGTTGTTCTTATCGTACAATTGTGTAATTTTACCAGCTACGATTTTTAACTTTTCATTATCAGCAACTGAACTACCTCCAAACTTTAAAACAATTGTGTCCATTTTGACACCTCTTTTTCTTCCCTGCTCTAGGGAAAAAAGGGGACGCCCCAAACTTCCCTAGGCATTTTTCCCTATTGACTGCTTGAATTAGTTAAGCAAATCAATTCGTATTTTTTCAAGTCCTTTTTCAATTGAAATAGGATTCTCTATAATATATGCGGTTTTCGTTCAATATGCTAATTTTTATTCTCATTTATTTACATCCTTTTGCCCAAAACGTTTTTGCAAAGATTACTTTACTATTTATGTAAAAGTGGATAATGGAATAGGTTAAACAAAAAAAAATAGTATGACTAGGGAAATTTTCGCTAGGGAAGTTTGGGGCGTCCCCCTAGGTTAACTTACTTGTTAAGTAGGCCTCCATAAATCCATCTAAGTCACCATCCATAACACCTTGCACATTTCCTACTTCGTAGTTGGTTCGGTGATCTTTTACCATAGTGTATGGACAAAAGACATAAGAACGGATTTGGCTTCCCCAAGCGATATCTTTTTGTTCACCTTTTAAATCTTCTATTTTTTCTTTGTGTTCTTTTTCTTTTAGGTCAAATAATTTTGATTTTAACATTTTCATGGCAGTTTCACGATTTTGAATTTGAGAACGTTCAGATTGACAAGCCACTACAATATTGGTAGGAAGATGGGTAATGCGAACAGCAGAAGATGTTTTATTGATATGTTGCCCCCCTGCTCCAGATGCTCGGTAAGTATCAACTCGTAAGTCGTCTGGATTAATACTGATTTCTATATCATCAGTAATTTCTGGTAGTACTTCGATGGAAGCAAAAGAAGTATGTCTCCTTCCCCCACTATCAAATGGTGAAATACGAACTAAACGATGTACTCCTTTTTCACCTTTTAGATAGCCATAAGCATTTTCGCCTACTACTTCAAAAGTTACACTTTTAAGACCTGCTTCTTCTCCTTCTAAATAATCTAATTCTTTGACCTCATATCCATTTTTAGTTCCCCATCTGGTGTACATACGATATAACATTTCTGCCCAATCTTGAGATTCTGTTCCTCCTGCTCCTGGATGAATGGTGATGATGGCATTGTTGCTATCATAAGGGCCACTAAGCAAGGTGGTTAACGATAGTTTTTCGATCTCTTTTTGTAATTTCTTGGTTTGCTGCAATATTTCTTTGATCATACTTTCTTCTTGTTCAAGTTCTACTAGTTCAGTTAATTCTTCTATATTTTGGAGCTCTGTTTCTATCGCTCTATAGGTTAAACATTTATTTTTTAGTACTTTGATTTGGGATAATACTTTTTGGGAATGAGAAGTATCTTCCCAAAAATTGGGTACTAAGGTTTCGCTTTCTAATGATTGTAATTTTTCTTCTTGATGAGCAATGTCAAAGAGACTCACCTAAATTCTGTAATTGTTTTTTTAAGATTTCTAGTTCTTTTTTGTTTTCTTCTAGTTCTAACATATTATCACTCTCCTTTTGTATTACTATACTCGATTTTGGTAAAAAAAGCAAGAGAAAAAAAGGGAGAGGAATTTCCTCTCCTTTCCACCCCTTAGCCTTTGTTAATCAGTTGCAGAGCCATCGACTCCTTTGTGATCAGTTTCCGATGGATTTGGACTGCACTCTGGTTTGAATGAAATATTTCTATTCCATTCGGTAACAGTATTTTCATCCTTTTTTCTTTCTGGAGGATTAAAAATAATCCTTCAGACAAGATCTTTGCATTTTTTTGACTAAAACCGAGAATGATAAAATAGTCACTCCCTCTTCTAGCAAATATACTAGCATAATACCCATTCTCCGTATGTATTTCATAATACTTTCCATACACAGAGGTTTGTGTTACTTCATTAGGCAAAGTTTCTACTTTTGTCATAAAATTATTCCTCCTGTCATCATTTTGGGGTGGAAAACTGATTTGTCTCTTCTATTATAACATATTTATGTCACTTTCTCAAGTTTTAAGCTGGCATCATTAACAAAAATCCCCTGATTAAAAAATTAATCAAGGGATTTTCTAGGCAGTAATATAGTTTTTCTTTCAGACTCTTTTGAAATTTAGCCCTTTTAAAAAGAAATCGGGAGAAGATATACTCCCCCCAATTTTCCTTTTACAGTTTTTTGTATTCTTTTTTTACCAAAACGGAGTATATTTTTTTGGCGTCTTTGGTAAAAAACGTTGTGGCACTACCGTCGTCAAGTACGAGATTTAAAGAATCTCTTTGCTCTAAAAACTTGGCGATAACGATGGCCAAATATCTTTGGTTTAAAAGATCATATTCAGGAACTATCCTAAACGTATTTTTCTGATCCTTCATACTGATTAATGAACAAAAATACCGTTCATCAATGCAAAATAGGTATTGTTCATCAAAAGACGCCTTTTCGTCAGTATCTAATGAAGTCATAACTATTCTTCTCGTCATAGAGAACCTCCTTTGCCCTATAAACAACTTGTTACGTTAATACTATAACATATTTTTGTCAAATAGTCAAAAAATATTAAAGGTAAAGACCTAAATCTCTACCTTTTTTCCATTGGTTACTCGGCAGGTGTACCAAATCCTGCATCACAATCGCTATCAGTATGCTATTACTGGTTTTTTCCGCAACAATTTTTATATTTTTTTCCGCTTCCGGCAGGCTCTGGCACCTATAATATTATTAATATTTATTGTATTTATAATATTATTTGTTTTTGTTGGTATTACTAGACAATGCACATTTTGTACATATTATATTTTTCATATATATAGTATTTATAATATTTTAAATCCGCTGTCAAATCGATGTCATTGACATCTTATAATGAAATCAATTATAACGTAATTCTTTAAACATTTTATATATTCAACTTTTATTATTTACTACAATTATTATAATAATTTCTATGAAAAAAATCAACGTTTTTTATTAATTTAACATTTTCATTATTTTTATCTGTTTAGGAAGTTATTCAGAATATAGCGGTGATAATCTTCTCAAATTATTAACAATTTCAATTAAACATTTTATAGTATAATCAATCTCTTCTCTAGTATTATATTTTCCTATACTAATCCTTATTGTGCTATGTGCCATGACATCTGATAACCCTATTGCTTTTAATACATGTGAAGACTCTATACTTCCTGTTGTACAAGCACTACCCGTTGCTATATATATACCTCTTTTATCTAGTTCATATAGTATATTATCTGCTTCAACAAATTTAAAAGAAACATTTATATTTCCAGGTAATCTATCTTCTAAGTCTCCATTTATTTGTATTTTCTCTATATTCTTTTTTATTTCATCTATAAAATAATCCCTCAATTCAATTGTTTGTTTATTATTTTCTTCTAAATTTTTATAAGATAATGACATTGCTTTAGCTAATCCAACAATACCTGCAACATTTTCTGTACCTGCTCTTTTATTTCTTTCTTGATGCCCACCATTTAAATATTTTCTAAACTTTATTCCATCTCTTAAATATAATACGCCTACTCCTTTTGGACCATAGAATTTATGTGCAGATAAAGAAAGTGAATCTATGTTCATTTCTTTTACATCTATCCTTATATTACCTATTGCTTGCACACTATCTGTATGAAATGCGATATCATTTTCCTTAGCAATTTTACTTATCTTTTTTATTGGTTGAATTGTACCAATTTCATTATTTGCAAACATTATTGAAATTAAAATTGTATCCTTTCTAACTTTATTTTCTAATTCTGTTAAATCTATAATTCCATTCTCATCTACTCCAATATATGAAATTTCAAATCCTTCTCGTTCTAATTCTTTACATGTATCCAAAACAGCTGGATGTTCTATTTTACTTGTAATAATATGTTTTCCTTTATCAATATTTGCTAACGCAATTCCTTTTAAAGCCATATTATCAGCTTCACTTCCACCACTTGTAAAATATATTTCACTTGGACTTGCATTTAATATTTCAGCCACTTCTTTTCTAGCATTTTCAATTACTTTCTTATTATCTCTTCCTATTTTGTATGCAGATGATGGATTTCCAAAATTATCTTTTAGGTATGGTATCATCTTTTCAAAAACTATATCATCCATTTGCGTTGTTGCAGCATTATCTAAATATATTTCCATAATTATCACTTCTTTCTTTTTTGAATTATATCACATAAATTTTGTATTTTAAATATATTGACAAAATATAAGTATTATTATATTCTTTAAACATAGGAGGCGATATTTTGAATAATATAAGAGTAGGTTGCTCTGTTCTAATAAAATCAAATGATAAATTATTATTAGGAATTAGAAATAAAGAGCCAAATAAAGGAATGATAATTACACCTGGTGGTGGAGTTGAACTATTTGAAAGTATGGAAGATACAGTAAAAAGAGAAATTATGGAAGAAACAGGATTAGAAATTATAAATATAAAGCAATTGAAAACTTATGAACTCATTAATAAGCCTGATGAACATAGAATTATTATTTACTGGTCAGCAGATTATGACAAAAATTCAGTTCACTCAGCAACAGATTTAGCAAATGCTAAATTTTATAGTAAAGATGAAATCAAAACCTTAGATAAACTAGGAAAATTAAGTAGTATTACAAAACAAGTTTTGTCTGATAATAATTGGTTATAATAATAGAACTAGATGGTTCACCTATCTAGTTCTATATTTTTACTAATTGATCTTTGAATATTCCACACTTCAAATACACAGAATTTATCTTCATATATGTTCATCATAATACCAAATGGTTTGCTTGACATATTAAAATCCCCATAAATAATTTTGTCTATACATTCATCATATAACTGATTAAATAGTTTATAATCTAATTTGGGTGTTTCTTTTGGTATACTATTTTCTATTTCATCAACTTCTTGTTCTTTTAAATTCAATGTTAATTCATTTATTCTGTTATTTCTAGATACTCTATACTGTTTATCTGTTATTTGAAATAATCCTTCTCCCATCATTTTTGCATCTTTATAATTATGTATTGGCTTTTCGTAAATCGAATCCCAAGGTATTGATATTGCTGTATGTATTGTTTTTCCTCTCGTAATATCCCCAACATCAAATCCTGATCCAACATAGTCTATTAAAATTCTATCTCCTTTTTCAAATACAACCATAATTGCACCTTTAGTTTTATATCTTGGCGTATAATAGCCTGTTAGAATTGTTGAAGGATGCTTAGACATTAGAATGACTCCATCATCTGTACATTTTTTTACTTCTGCTAAATAGTCATTTATATCATCTAATTTAACATCTCTTCCTCTTATCATTTTATATCCTTGTCCAATCGGAGCATCTGTTCTACATAATAATGGTTCTTCACCAAAGATTTCTCTTATTTGAGAATTATTCGTATCTATAAAATCACTTAAAATATACACTTCGCCAAAAGATTGTAATCCCAAGCTATTGCACACATCCCATCCTTTTAACTTTCCATATTTAGATATTATATCTCTATCTTTCGCCTTTATCAGCGCTTCCATCAATTCTTTCTCCTATTTCTCTTTTTTTAAAATCAACAAGCCAACCTTCTAAACTTTTCATATTAACTACTGAAAATTTATTGTCTTTCTTTAGTAATATTAAACTTCCAACAACTGCCTCAATCTCTCCTGATACACCTTCTGGCTTTGATACTTTTTCATATTGCTTATGTTCTGGTTCATCCATTCCTCCAAAAAGAGTCAATTGTCTGCTTTCTTCTAATAAGTTTTGTCTCACTTTATCTGAAATGTTCATAAAATTATTGTATTCTGGCTTAATAAAATATTTTTTACATTTATCATCTACGCTTTGTAAAATAGACTTATATTCATCCATAAGCATTTTTTCTATTTCTTCTTGTTCTCTATCTATTATAAAATTATTCATTTTATAAGCCGAGTTTACTTTTGACGCAATTCCCAAATCCGATATTCTACTTTCTAATTGTCTTGCAATTCTTCCATTTGGAGCTTGAGCTAAAAATATAGAATATAATGCTCCTTGTTCCAATAATCTTTCATATTTTCTATAACTTGCTGCAGTACCTACTTTTAATTTATCATTTGAAAAATATGCAAGATACACATGATGTCCTTCGTGACAAAATTTTCTTGCTACATCACTATTAGTCTTGCATACACTTCCATTACATCCTAAACATATATCAAAACCAGACTTTGCTTGACATTCTCTACATTGGCAATATTCACTTCCTGTTAAATCTATAAAATATTTACATGGAACTATTTGTTTTTTTATTAAATCATAGTATCCTTTACATCGTTTTTCCGTGGTTTTCTTAATTTCTATATTTCCGACTACAATCCTCATATTGCATAGAATGTATTACCTTGTCATAGAATAACATTTGTGGATTATTATTAGACCATTTTATTCCCAAGAATTGTTTTTTTATTCCCATATTGAAGTTCCTTTCAAATTTTCAAAGTGTGGTCTTAAAGTTTTTACTATCTCTATCATCCAATCTTTTCTAATATTTTCACTCCATAATGCTCTATCCAATGCATCTATATCTTTTGCAATTAATTTTCTTATAAATTGTGATTCAACTACAGGTGCATCAGCAATAAACATTTCATGCTCTTGATTTTCATAATATAAATATGGAGTATTTCTTTGTTTTTGATTTACTATTTCATTATAATCTTCTATTTGTCTTAATTCGTATCCATATTCATTAAATTTATCTTTTACATCTATATCAACTGCAACAATATGTAGATGTGCATGGTCAGAACAACATCCTCCTTTTGCTGAACAAGATAATGCACCATGTTCATAAAATACAGTTCTTCCATAATGTTGTTCAAAGACTTTTTTAAGTTCCTCTTTTATAATCTTCAATTCTTCAATTTGTTCTCTTGGTAATTGTGATATTGATAAATAATGATCTTTTGGAACTATTAATAAATATCCTGGAACTAATGGCCCTACCATAGGCATTATCACAAATTTTCGTGTAGTTGCTACTATTCTACTATCTAACCCATCTTTTTCAAAAGTTTCTTTTAGATATATATCAAAAAAATTGTTTTCTTCTTTATTATTTATTTCACTACAAAATGAACATTCCATATTTATTACCTCTCTTCTTCTAAATCTTTCTTGTATTCTTTATTATTAATTGATTTCACACATTTCTCTAACATATTATATCCTATAAATCTACTTGAGTTCCCCACCAATGATTATTATTGTCATATATTGTATAATCTGTCCAATCTAGTTTATTTAATTTTCCTTCTGCAAATACAGGAGAACCTGGTAATGGTACAAATCTATATAAACTAATTCTATGTATATATTCTTTTAATTCATTCAAATATTGTATTGTTTCCAAGCTAGTTTTTATATTCTCTCCAGGATAGCCATGCATTATATACAATTTAACAGGTATACCACTTTCATGTAGTTTCTTTATTACACCTTTTGCTTTTTCTAGGTTTATCCCTTTATTCATATCGTCTACCATTCTTTGTGAACCACTTTCAATTCCTAACCTTATTTCTTGGCAATTACTATCTTTTAGGGCTTGTATTATTTCATCATTAACCGTATCTACTCTAGAATTACATTCCCATTTCAAGCCATACTTTTTAAAAATATTTGCAATACCTACAGCATGTTTTGTATTTAATGTAAATGTCTCATCTAGCAGTGTAATTCCATCACATTTAGGATATCTTGCTAAAATATATTTCACTTCTTCTTCAAAATCTTGCAAACTTCTAAATTTTACTTTTCCTCTATTTTGAATTGCACAAAACTTACAGCCAAATACACATCCTCTTGAAGAAATCATGCTAATAGAATTTTTACTCTCTCCCCCAACGCGATTGTTCATATATATTTTTTCATCTGGTATTAAATGTCTTGCTGGAAATGGTAAATGTTCAATATCCACTCTTTCACCTTTAATTATTCCTTTTCCTTGACAATTATTTTTTATCCAATCTGTAACAGTCTCTTCTCCCTCTCCTGTAAAGACTGCATCCAAATTCATTTGTTTTAATACTGGTTCTGGAAATATAGTGGCTTGTGTATTTCCTGCAATATAATATTTTGCTTTTTCTTTCAATTTTTCTGAAAGTTGTAAATATGTAGGATATGATGCTGTAGATGATATAGAATATGCATATACATCTGCATTTGGTATATCTTCTATATTTGTATTTTCATCAAAATATTTTACTTCTACTTCACAACCTATATTTTCTAAAGCAGAGCATAAGTACAGCATACCTAATGGTGGAAATTCTACTCTCTGCTTATCTTTTATCTTATCATCGTAATAATAGTAAAAAAATATAATTTTCATTGTTCCCTCCAAAATTTACATTAATTTATCTATTATCTTCTGTATTCCAAGAATATTTTACCATTATTTACCCTATTTTTCAAGTGATTTCAAATATTTATGTAATCTATTATATCATCGATTACTTTAGAAGAATTCATTTTTTCTAAAGTAATATTCACTTTTTTTCTTGATTCTTCTGTACTTGATATATAATAATTTTCAGTAGTTTCAATTCTACTATGTCCAAGTGTATCTGCTATATCTCTAATATTTGCACCGTTTCTTAAACTTTTAGTAGCATAGCTACCTCTCAAATCATAAAATCTACAATTAGTTATTCCAAGCTCTTTATGTATGATTTTGAATGGATACTTAATAATATCTGTACCTGAATATGTTCCATCTTTTTTAGTAAAAACCATATCAACATTATTTTTCTTTTTATGATTACTTTCAATTATTTTATATTCAACTACTTTACCATATTTATTCCTTATAGGCTCAAGCGAATATTTTTTATAAATACTATTATATTTTTTCGTACATAAATTTTGTTTCTTTTTATAATTTGATAATGCTCTATATAATGTATTACAAATATAAACATCTCTACAACTTCCTTCTGTTTTAGTAGGTCCTAAAAACCATCTCCCATTATTTTCTTTTAATTTTGAATATACTGTTTTGTTAATTTTTATCACTCTATTTTCCAAGTCAATATCATTCCATGTTAATGCAAATACTTCACCTGTTCTCATACCAGTATAACACGCTGTTAAAAATGCACATGTAAAAGTTTCATTTTTTTGAAATCTCAATAAGATTTTTTCTATTTCTTCCGTTGTATAAATATGCTTTACACAATTTTTTTTGAATCAAACGATAAAACTCTTGGTATTTGTAAATCTACTGCTGGATTATTTTTTATAAATCCAAAATAATTTGTTGCATCTCTTAGTGAACTTTTTATCACTTTTTGATAATTTCTTAATGATTCTTTAGTTCCTGATCTTTGATAAAGCCTTAGCAGTGATTGATTTAATATATATGGAGTTAATGCACATAATTTATATTTACCAATTTCCTTTTTTATTGTTTCAAATGTTTCTGAATATCTTTTAGCTGTTGAATATTTATAATTAATTGAAAAATATTCCTTCATCCAATAATCTAAATAATCACTATATGACATTTGAGATTTTCTAGAAGCAATTTCTCCATTAATATAATCATTATATGCCTTTAATCCATATTCAAAAGCTTCATTTTGAGTTCGAAATCCTGACTTTGAAATTCTAGTTCTTTTGTTATTCACTTTTGTTCCCTCGAAAAAGTACTCATATACTTTTCCTCTTTTCCTTATATTAATTTTACCCATAACTAGTCCTCCTTCTTAATTTTTTTATATCTATTTTATAACATTTACAAACATTAACAACATAATAAAAAGAAGTGTCATCCAATTTATTTTGGATACACTCCTTAATTTTCAATACTTTCCTGTATTATTTTTATATTTTGGATGACAAAATAATTTTTGACATCTTTTTTTACTTTTTCAAAAATCGCTACAATCCGCTATTTATACATTCTTTCCGCAACAATTCTTGTACTTTTTGCCCGAACCACATGGGCAAGGATCATTTCTTCCTACTTTTGGCCCTTCATGACGGACGGTTTTGTTTTCATTCACATCAATGGCTTTTCCCCCGTCTACGCTATTGATTGCTTCTAAAGCTGCGCCTGTTATTTTGGCTGCTTCTTGGCGTTTTACTTCTCCTTGTTTACGAAGGTTCATTAAGATTTTGACAACATCTACTTTGATATTTGCTGTCATTTCTTCAAACATATCCATACCTTCCATACGGTATTTTACTACTGGGTCTTGTTGTCCATAAGCACGCAAGCCAATTCCATCTTTTAATTCGTCCATGCTGTCAATATGATTCATCCATTTTTCGTCAACTACTTTTAGAAGAACAACACGTTCTAGTTCTCTCATTTGTTCTTCCCCGATGTCTCCTTCTTTTTCTAGGTATTTGGCCTGAGCTTGTTTTTGTAGTTCTTCGATTACTTCTGAAATATCGTTTTTATGTTCTTTTAAGTAGTTAGTCATGTCTATACCAAAGGTGTTGACAATTTCTGTATCTAATGCTTCGACAGAAAGTTCGTTTCCATTTTCCCCTTCTACGTATAGATTAACCATTTCTTCTGCTACATTGCTAATCATGGCTAATACATTTTCTTTCATGTTTTCTCCGTCTAATACTTTCCTTCTTTGTTTATAGATAATTTCTCTTTGTACATTCATGACATCATCGTATTTTAAGACGTTTTTACGAATACTAAAGTTTCTACCTTCTACTTTCTTTTGAGCATTTTCTACTGCTTTTGAAATCATTTTGGATTCGATTGGCATATTTTCATCTGCCCCTAAAGAGTTATATACTTTGGTAATGGTATCTCCACCAAAGATTTTCATTAAGTCATCATCTAAGCCAATGTAAAATCTAGATTCTCCCGGATCTCCTTGACGTCCACTACGTCCTCTTAACTGATTGTCAATTCTTCTGGATTCATGTCTTTCTGTACCAATGATTTTTAATCCACCAGCTTCAATGACTTTTTTCTTTTCTTCTTTGATTTCTTCTTCGTATTTTTCTACTAATTGTTTGAATTGTTCTCTTGCACGTAAAAGATCTTGATCGTCTGTTTCGTAATAGGTATTGGCTTCTTCAATTAAGTTTTCAGGAACTTTTTTTCTTCTCATTTCTTCTTTGGCTAGGTATTCACTATTTCCTCCTAGCATGATGTCAGTTCCACGTCCTGCCATGTTCGTGGCAATGGTTACTGCGCCAAATTTACCTGCTTGGGCAACAATCATAGCCTCTTTTTCATGAGATTTTGCATTTAATACTTCATGGGCAATTCCTTCTTTTTGTAGCAGTTTACTTAATTTTTCCGATTTTTCGATAGAAACTGTACCAATTAAAACCGGTTGCCCTTTTTGATGACTTTGTTTGATGTCTTCTACTACTGATCTAAATTTAGCATTTTCGTTTTTATAAATCACGTCATTACTATCTTCACGAATCATTGGTTTATTAGTTGGAATAGAAACAACATCTAAGTTATAAATTTCTTCAAACTCTGCTTCTTCTGTCATGGCAGTACCTGTCATACCAGATAATTTGTCATACATTCTAAAATAATTTTGGAAGGTAATGGTTGCTAATGTTTTTGATTCATCGGCAATTTTTACGTGTTCTTTTGCTTCAATCGCTTGGTGTAATCCATTATTGTATCTTCTTCCATACATAATACGCCCTGTGAATTCGTCAACAATTAATACTTCTCCATTTTTGACAATGTAATCAATGTCTTTTTTCATGACACCATGAGCACGTAGGGCTTGATTAACATGATGAACTAAAGTAGAATTATCTAAGTCATTGAAGTTTTCTAGATGAAATGTTTCTTCTGCTTTTTTGATTCCTTTTTGGGTCAATGAAGCAGATTTTGCTTTTAAGTCAACGATATAATCGTATTTTTCATTATCTTCTGCTTGGTCAAAGTCTTTAACATCTTCTTCTACGATTACTTTTGGTTCTAGTTTACGAACAAAATCGTTTGCTTTTTTGTATAAATCAGAGGATTGATTAGCACGACCTGAAATAATGAGTGGAGTACGTGCTTCATCGATTAAAATACTGTCAATTTCATCGACAATCGCATAATGTAAACCACGTTGTACTAATTGATTTTGGTAGATTACCATATTATCTCTTAAATAATCAAATCCAAATTCATTGTTGGTTCCATAGGTAATATCTGCAGCATAGGCCTTTTGTTTTTGTGCAGGTTCCATTTCAGCAATGACTAAACCTACTGACATACCTAAAAATTTGTATAATTTTCCCATCCATTCACTATCTCTTTTAGCTAGGTAATCATTAACCGTAATGACATGAACTCCTTTTCCTTCTAAGGCGTTTAAATAAACAGGTAAAGTAGCCACTAATGTTTTTCCTTCACCAGTTTTCATTTCGGCAATTCTTCCTTGATGAAGAATAATACCACCAATTAATTGCACGTCAAAGTGTCTCATTCCTAAAGTTCTTTTGGATGCTTCTCTTACTACAGCAAATGCTTCGGGTAAAATATCGTCTAAGGTTTTTCCTTCTTGTAATTGTTTTTTGAAATAATCTGTTTTTTGTCTTAATTCATGGTCTGAAAGTTTTGTCATTTCTTCTTCCAAATCATTGATTTTTTGCACAATAGGTTTTACTCGTTTTACTTCCTTTTCACTATACGTTTTAAATAATTTCATTTTGAATTCAGTCCTCCCAAGTTTATTGATTTTCCTTTGTAACTATATCACTAAAATTAATTTTTAGCAATGTTTTTTTGGAAAATTGCAAGAAAAAAAGTGAGAAGTTAATACAATTACTCCTAAGAAAAAATAAAATCAAGAATAATTCATTTTTTAAAAAATTGCTCATACACTTTACTAATCCCATAATGAGAAAAGAGGAATCTATATGTTTATTTATAATATAAAAGTCAATGGAAGTAAAATATTTAAATATTTTTTCACTGCTGTCGTGTTGTTACTTATTTGTATTGTTGGAATTGTGATGTATCGTGTATTTGCTGGTGCTAATGATTCTTCTGATCGTTGCTTACCTCCAAACGGCATTTCTAAAATTTCAGCTAAAAATTATACGAATATTTTGAAAACGGTTCATGAAAACATAGATCACTATGTAGGGAAAAAATTTGAATTTACCGGTTATGTGTATCGTGTTTCTGATTTAACGGATAAGCAATTTATTTTAGCTCGCGATATGGTAATTTCTTCGGATTATCAATCTGTTATTGTTGGTTTCTTGTGTGAATATGATCAAGCTAAGAATTTAGAAAATCATACTTGGGTCAAGATTACGGGAGAAATCAGAAAAGGCGATTATCATGGTGATATGCCGATTGTCAATATTTTGAGTTTAGAGACAACAAATAAGCCGAGTGAAGAGTTGGTTTATCCTCCTGATGAAAGTTATATTCCTACTAGTAGCCTTTTATAAGAAATTTAAAGAAACAATTGAGATATCAAAACTACTTTGTAGTTTGAATTCTCAATTGTTTCTTTGTTAGAATCTCTTTGAAACTAATGCCAATTCAGTAGCGTTGGCGATAGCTTCTTTTCGGGAATTTTGTAGACCCAAAAGTTCTTCTGAACTTTTAAATCCTTTTTCCTTTAGGTAATGATCAATCGTATTTTTCTTGATCATTTGAATATCTTTTGTGGGAACTTGCCAACCAGCACTTTTCCCAAAAAGATATTTCCCAGTCTTTTCCTCATATATGCAAATTACTTGCACATTAAAGAAAAGATCTGCATAACTCTCTATGCCAGCTTCACAACTTACATAGTAGTCATACTTCTGTTCGATGTTCCTTATCCTATCAACCCTGTTACGGGCACCAGCATAAGTTTCAGCATCAAACGGTTGTTTAGAAACTCCTGAATCCGTTTTCCTATAAAAAACAGAAATATTGGAGTTTTCTATTTGAAAAAACCGGGAAAAACCCATAAGGATTCCTTCGATTTTTTCCGATGAAGCAGTCGCAATAGCAACTTTCATCATATTAGTGTGCCCCCTTTCAAGGTGTTTTTTGTAACTATGTACTTATTATATCATATTTTTCCATTTTTTTCAAATCGCTACTCTATGTACCATCGTAATATTCTCCCCAATCACGGCTAAACTTTTTAAAAGGGATAAAATTAGTATTTTTGTCAAATAATTCTTTCTCATTAAATGGACGTAATATTTTTTCATCTACATCTACTATATAGGTTTGATTCTCTAATTCTAAAACTAAACATCGTATGTATCGTGTTTCTTCGCTATATTTTCCTTCTAATTTTTTCCATACTTTTTTTCTTGCTTCTGGACCTATTTTTATATCTACTATCTCTTTAATATATTCAAATAATCCCTGTGAATCGATGTTAAATTTTTTAGTTAATATTTCTAATGCGTTTTCCAAAAAAATGATATCATCAGACTTTTTTAAAGAAACAATTTTTGCCTCATCCTTATTTTCATTTGGATCTTCTTCCTCTATTTCATCTTCAATTTTTTTAATGGCATACTTATTTCTATTTTCATTAAAATGATCTAATGCTCTTTTAAATTTGCCTTCTTGATCATCTAAAATGTTAATGCCTTCAATGGTTAATCCCGTTTTAATTCTGGTGAGATCCTTGATATTATCAAAATCATCTAAGTCTAAAGTTAACTTATAGTCATCTCCTGCTAATCCTACAAAATAATGTGTACGACCTTTGTCCCAAAAAATACAAGAAGCAAATTCATTGTTATCTTCAAATAATTCTCCAAGGGCTTGTGCAAGATATCTAGATACTTCATAGCAGACTCTTCGATTATGTTTTTCTCTATTTTTTTGCCAATCGGGGTCAATTTCTCTTCCATACCAATCAGGAAGGTCATAATCTTCTCCATCAACTTTTTGGATATAAGAAAGTACATTATCATCATAAATATAAGTTTTGCACAATTCATCAAAAATAGCCAAAATTTTATCTTCATTACTTAATTGATTATTTTTAATTAGTGCATCAACAACCATACGTATTTTGTCTGGTATTTTCCATTCAGTTTTGTCTAATACTACGTCTGAATTTTCTTCATCTATTTTTTCTTCATTTCCATAATCTTCATATGGATTTAATACAATCTTATGTTTTCTTCTAGAAGATAAAGTTAGTAATTCATTTAACGCAATTAATTTATTAATATTTACATTCATCGTAACTTTCATTCCTCTCTGGCTTTGCACTAAAGGCATATAATGGTAATGAAAATTTTTTTCTTTCATTACTAAAGACTTTTCTGCCTATTGATAAATTTATTTTAGATTAGGTAAATTATCCACCTAAATAAGTATATTCATTTTCTTCTGGATTTTCAATGAAAATTTGTTTATCTAAATTTTCTTTTTCCACTACATTTAATGTTTTGTTGATACTGTCTAGTAAATAATTTTTGGCATTAAAGTCAAATATTAAACATCGAGTATACCTTTTTTCAGGAGCGTCTTCAACTCTTTTCCATATTTTTTCTATTTCAATATCTTCCTGTTCAATGATTAACCTCATATATTCACAAAATCCCTCTGCATCAATTGAATACTCTTTTAATATTTGAATTATACGATTAAAATAGTCAATCGTATTTTTAGTTCTTACTGTTTGTTTTGCTTCTTCAACTTCTTGCAATTCGCTTTTTTTATCTTGATTAAATTTGTCAAGTGCTTTTTGAAAAATTTCTGATTCATCTCTTAGTATTTTTATACCATCAATAGTTAATCCTAGTTTTAGTCTTGCTAAATCTTTTAACTGATTAAAATTATCTACATCTAAAATAACACTATATTCATAGCCTGTTAATCCTACAACGTAATGCAAGTTTTCTTTATCCCCGAGCATGAAAGCTTCAAATTTATCACTTTCCTTTAATAATTCATTTATTGCTTTGGCAAAAAATCTGGCAAATTCATAGCATACCCTTCTATTGTGTTTTTTTCGATTTTCTTTCCAATTTTCTTCAATTATTCTTCCGTACCAATCTACAGCTATATACTTTATATTATTTACATCACTTAAATCTCTTTTGAAGAAAAATAATACATTGTCATCATAGATATAATTTAAACATATGTATTCATAAATGGTTAATACTTTATCTTCAAAGCGTAATGTATCTTCTTTCAATAATTCATTTACGAGATTTTGAAGATTACTATCTAATTCCCATTTTACTTGGTCATATTCAATCCATTCTTCTTTAAGTTCCCTGTTAGGTTCTAAAATTATCTTATAATCTCCTTCTAATGATTGTTCAACTTCTTGATAAAATATTTTAATCTGTTCATCACACATTTATGATTCCTCCCTTTTCACTTGATAGTATTTTTTATTTATTTTTTTTAAACAAGTCATCATGACCGGTAAATTTTATATTTAATCATTAAGTTTTCATCCTCTGCTTTAATTTTTCCTCTATTTAATAAATCGTAAAATACATCAGAAGATATTAACTTTTTATAGGTACTTTCTAATTGTTCTTGTTTTACACCAACATTTTGTAAAATTTTGAAAGCGTCTAATTTACTAATTTTAAAGAAAAATGCTTCATCTTGCAAAAATTCTTGTATTTTTAAATTTTTTCCTGCATTTGCATTTTTTTGATTCAGTAAGTTTAACATAGCTTCGTTCATGACAACAATTACTTTAAATTCATCCATTAGTATGTTCCTCCCATTAAATAATATGAACATTCATTATTTCTACTATTATATCATATATTTTTTCATTATGGAATATTTCAAAGCAAAATATTTAACTAGTCTATTTTATGAAAAAATTTTTTCATTAATCAAAAACTTTACAAAACAAATCATGAAAGTGTTCTAAAATAAGATCCTTTCTTTTTGTATAACAAAAAGAACCCCCAGACAAAACAGTCTGGGAGCCTGAAAGATTTACTTATCTGAACTTTAAATAAAAGTTTAATTCAGATCTTGGAACAGTTAAAGAATAAACATGAGCATCTTTTTTATCAGTAAAGGAAAGCTCAAATTCATCTAATTCCTTTGTACGGGAACGTAAAGAAACTGTTGAAAAAATTCTATCAGCCATACACAAGTCATAGAAAGAATAAAACTTGCCATAAAGCAGATTAATCCGTTTCGTACACATAATATACAATATAAATGATAAAATCAACTCATTTATTTGACTTGCAAAGTTAATTAAAGCATAAGCAAATAAAAATAATAACAAGCCAACAATTAGATTAAACATATTTCTCTTTTCCATTAACAATAAGAAAAACATGGCTAAAGCAGATAGCATAAAAGCTATTCCTTCTGCAAACGGTTTAACCCAAGCAGAAAGATCTACTGGCACTACTCTGAATTGACCCGTTTTACGTTTCAGCCGAACCCAATATTCTCTTCTGTTTTGCTTTAATTGAGCAGATACATATCCACATGTTTCCGCCCAATTCCAGATGCGAAAATTGTCTATCAAATTGGATTTTTCCCAAGCCTCTTCTAAGAGGTCTTCCGTATTTTCTTGCTGAACCTTATCGATCAATTGAATGATTAATTTCAGCAAATTAAATATCAGAAAAATACAAACTATTGCCCTAACAGCATTAGTCACATTGTTCATGGGAATATAAGGACTAAAAAATAACCCAACTAACAAAAAAACTAGTAAGCCAATTTCAATTGTCCTGTCTACAAGTTCCCATCTTTTCCGTATTTCTTTCATTTTGCTTTTCCTCCCTAATTTGAGTTTTTTAGTAATGCACATTTTACCACACTCTTGTAAAAAAGGCAAATCTATGATAAAATAATATCATTCTAAAAAACGGAGGTAAACCATGAAAAAAAATGAATTAATTCTTATCTTAGACTTTGGTGGGCAATATAATCAATTAATTGCCAGACGTGTACGTGAATGTCACGTTTATTCCGAAGTTGTGCCTTATGATATCTCAATCGAAAAAATCAAAGAAAAAAATCCAAAAGGAATTATCTTTACTGGAGGACCAGCAAGTGTATATGGAGAAGATTCTCCAAGATGTGCTGAAGGAATTTTTGAGTTAGGAATTCCTATTTTAGGTATTTGTTATGGTATGCAACTGATGACTTATACCTTAGGAGGAAAAGTAACAAAAGCAGACAAACGAGAGTATGGAACAACAGAAGTAGCCATTGATCCTACCTCTTCCCTTTTCCAAGGATTTAGTGAAACAAATGGCTTTTTAATGAGTCATACTGATTACGTAGAGACCGTTCCTGAAGGATTTCACAATATCGGTTCGACTGATTCTTGCCCAAATGCTGCCATGGAAAACCAAGAAAAAAAATTATACGGAATTCAGTTCCATCCAGAAGTAAATCATTCGGTTAATGGAACACAAGTCATTCAGAACTTTTTAAGCTATGTTTGTGGTTGTACAGGTGACTGGCAAATGGATTCGTTTGTCGAAGAAAGTATCCGTACATTGAAAGAAAAAATTGGTGACAAAAAAGTTCTTTGTGCCTTATCTGGTGGAGTAGATTCTTCAGTAGCTGCTGTTATGATCAATAAATCAGTAGGAAAAAATCTAACCTGTATTTTTGTGGATCACGGACTTCTTCGTAAAAACGAAGGTGATGAAGTAGAAAAAATATTCCGTGAACAATTTGACATCAACTTAATTCGTGTAAATGCCAAAGACCGTTTCTTAGCAAAACTTGCAGGAGTAACTGATCCAGAAAGAAAACGTAAAATCATTGGAGAAGAATTTATCCGCGTATTTGAAGAAGAAGCCAAAAAAATAGGAACAGTCGATTTCTTAGTACAAGGAACCATCTATCCTGATGTCATCGAAAGTGGTTTAGGAAAAAGTTCAGTCATCAAAAGTCATCACAATGTAGGAGGTCTTCCTGACTATGTCGATTTTAAAGAAATCATCGAACCTTTACGCAACCTATTCAAAGACGAAGTTCGTAAAACCGGACTAGAACTAGGAATTCCAGAAAATTTAGTCTACCGTCAACCATTCCCAGGGCCTGGACTTGCTATCCGTGTTATTGGAGATATCACTGATGATAAACTAAGTATATTAAAAGAAGCAGATAGCATCTTCCGTGAAGAAATAGCAAAAGCAGGACTTCACAAATCCATTAACCAATACTTTGCCGTATTAACTAACTTAAAATCAGTTGGTGTAATGGGTGATGAAAGAACATATGATTACACCATTGCCCTTCGCGCAGTAGAAACAACAGACTTTATGACAGGTGTATGGAGTAAAATTCCTTATGATATTTTGGAAAAAGTATCTTCTCGTATTGTTAATGAAGTAAAACACGTCAATCGTGTAGTGTATGATATCACATCAAAACCACCAGCAACCATTGAATGGGAGTAAACTTGTAAATAAACTCACGAATAAATTCCCAAATTGGGGACGGGGTAAAAAAAGGTAATTTTACCTTTTTTACCCCGTCCCCAATTTGGGAGTTAGCGTTTATCGAATAGAGTTTTCATTACTCCTCCATCTATTAAGGTTGCAAATACATTTTTAAAGATAATTAAAATGATTGGACCAATTAACATCCCCATTATACCAATAAATTTAAAGCCTGTATACATAGCAATTAAGGTGAAAATCGGATGTACACCAATGTGTTTGCTGACTAATCGTGGCTCTAAAAATTGACGAGCTACTGACATAATAATGAGTAAAACGATAATACCTATTCCTAGTTGCAAGTCCCCATTTAAGCCACAAATAATGGCCCAAGGTATCATAACTGTTCCTGATCCTAGGATAGGTAGTGCATCAACAAATCCTATACCTAGTGCAATAAGTAAGGGAAATTCTATAGCAAATCCCATAAATTTTAAAATATATAATCCAATTAAGGAAATGATAAAGGAAACTAGTATAAGGGTTGCTTCTGCTTTTAAGTATCCACCTAAGGTTTTAATTAAGTCTCTCATATGTTTTCCTAATCGCATAACCCATGTTTTGGGCATATGATGTTCTATTTGATCCAAAATGTATATTTTGTCTACACACATTAAGTATAAAGCCATGACTGTAATGACAAAATAGATAGCAATGGTAGGAATTGATGTTACGGTAGAAATTACTCCATTTAATACATTTCTTACCCAATCAGAAGCTGTGGCTAAAACTCCCCCTGTTGAATTTTGCAAAATAGAGGTGACTTCTTCTGGCAGATGAATTTTACTTACATCAAATTCATTTGTGAATTGTTGGAATAAAGCATATAATTTTTCTACATAGCCATTTAGATCATTTAATAGATTGGAGGCTTCTGAAAAAAGGGTGATAATCGCCCAAGCTAGTCCTCCTAAAATAATTCCTGAAACAAGGAGGAATAACACAATAGAACTTGCTTTTCGGGTTAACTTCACCTTTTTCATTAACCAACGAATAGCCGGTTCCATCACTAAGGATAAAATAAAGGCAATTAAAAATGGTAAATAAAAAATGGATAAACGAAAGGATAGATATAAACCAATAAGAACTAAAACTACAGTTAAAATTCGTTTTCCTACTCTTGTCCAATAGGACATATCGATAATCATACTTTTCCTCCCTTTTTCTCTAGTATATGCGATAACGGTAGAATTTATCCACCTTTCTAAGTTTCTTTAACTAGCATTTACTTTCTTATCCATTTATACTTTTGTTTATATAAAAAAAGAAAAGATAAAAAACCAAAAAATCCAACTCTTATAAAGTTGGATTTTTTGGTTTTTTATCTTATTATTCTGCATTTTTTGTTTGATTGTCACAATTACAGATATTGCTAATGGTTGTACATACTTGCCCTTTTCCTAATTCTGTATCATTTTGAGCTAAATCTCCCATAGATAATATTCCAATGACATGACCTTTTTCATCGCAAACAGGTAAACGGCGAATTTGATTTTCTCCCATTAACCCTTCTGCTGTCTCCATGTCATCATTTTCTTTACAACTGCAAACATTAAGGCTCATAATTTCACTAACAGGAGTTTGGTTGGTTTCTTTATCACAAGCAACACAACGTAGTAAAACATCACGGTCTGTGACTATTCCACAAATACAATTATTGTCATTGCATACAGGAACACATCCAATATGATTTTCTCCCATTAATTTTGCAACTTCTTGCACTGTTGTGTTGGGATTAACACAACATACATCATTACACATACAATCTTTTACTTTCATGAATTTTTCCACCTTTCAAAGTTTCTTATAAATAGTATTCGCTTTTTTCAAAAATTTATGCTTTCGCTTTTTTGCAAAATCGGAAATTTTTACCAAAAATAATGTTTATGTTCTTTTTTTTTGCAAATTTTTCATATTTTTTGTTTCTTTGGGCATACTAAATACGAAAAATTTTGGAGGTGAATCAAATGAAATTAACTATATGTGAATTAACTAATTTAAATGAATTAATTACCAGTTGCGTAAACACCATTACTTGCATGTCTCTTTTTAAAAATCAAGTAAAAGATCCTGAATTAAAATCTATGTTAGAAACTCATTTTCCTGTGCATATTGAAGATTACAACAAAAAAGTCGAATTCGTAAAAAATTTAGAAACATCTGATGGAAAACTAAGAGTTCCTGAAATTAATGCTTCTATTTTCTCTGATCATTACGATGAAACTAAAACTGCTGAACCAATTACGGTTAATACGAATGTTCAAACATTATCTGATCGCGAAATTGCCCTTTCTTACTTTTTAACCTTGAAACGTGCTGGAAAAGAATATGCCATTAGTTCAATGGATGCTACGAATCTAACATTAAGACAATTTTTAAAAGATGCTTATACCATGAGCTGTAATCATTCTTATGAAGTATATCAATGGATGGCTAAAAATAACTATTATCCTATCGTAGTAGCAACTGGTGAACAAATTGGTACAATTGGAGAAATATATAATACCATTCCTAACGTATTTTCAAAGTAAAATTTAACGTAAAAAAAGAAGGAACCCATATAATACTAACATTTTGGGTACCTTCTTTTTAAGCTTATTCCTTCTTCCTAACTAAAACTAAAACTCAAACAAATCATTCAAATTATCTTCATAAAAACTATCATCATACGTTCTAGGACGGAAAGGTGGTCTACCAGGTCCTGGTCCTCCTGGTCCCGGAAATGGTGGTCTTCCTGGTCCTGGGAAAGGCGGTCTTGGTGGAGGTGGCACTGGTGGCCTGTTTCCTGGCCTTCCTAATAATTCACGCAAAATTAAAATTTTGATTAAATCACGCAATCCTCGGTTAAATTGCCTTGATTCACGATTTTCAGTTTTCGTTTGCTTTTCTAAATCTTCCGTTTTTCGAGACGAAACTTTTTGAGCTACTTTAGTTTCTGCTTTAGGATTTACTGCCTGACTACGATCACAATTTTGCTCAGAAGTTATTTCGTTTTGTAAATTAATATTAATTTCTAGTTCTTGTCTTCCTTCTATTGCCATATAAATTTCGTCTGTCATATTTTCTACTAATTCTTGGCACACTGGTTTGGTATTTGCTTCACATGCTTTTTTTACCATAGGATAAATCACTTTATAAATTTCTGGATAGCATGTCTCAAGTTCTACATTTCTTCGGTATTGATTACTATAATTAGGTAAATAGTTTGAACCATAAACATTTACCATACCACATGATGTATCTGTTTCTTGACACCCCATAGGGGAATTTGTGTTTGGCATAGAAGCTTGGTAGCCTAATATGCTCCTTATGTATTCTTCATAAGATTGTTGATACATAAATGAAACCTCCTTCATTATTTTCTCTTATATCTTATGAAGAAAATCATTTTTGGTGATGAATTTTATAACAAGTTAACTTCAGCTTTAAACTTTTCTCCTCGGTCAGCGAAATTTTTAAACAAGTCAAAGCTTGCACTAGCAGGAGAAAATAACACAACTTGCCCTCTTTTGGCTACCTTTTTGGCTAATTGAACCGTTTGTTTTAAATCTCCACATACATAAATATCTAGTGTTCTATTTTGGTCTTCTAATTCTTTTTTTACTGCATCAAATATTTTTCCTGATGTTTGCCCTAATAATAACAAAGTTTTTACTTTTTCTACTATCGGTTTGGCTAATGGCGTATAGTCTAAATTTTTATCGTAACCTCCCGCAATAAGAACAATTTCTTCTTGAAAAGCATTAAGGCCAGCCATGGTTCGTGTAGGTGATGAACTAACTGAATCGTTTATCCATTTTACCCCATCGATTTCTCTTACCAATTCCAAACGATGTTCTACTGAATGAAATTCTCTTACTGCTTCTACTGCTATATCGCTATCTACTAAGTTTTCTGTGGCTGCTAATGCTGCTGCTATATTTTCATAATTGTGTGCTCCTTTAAGTAAAACTTCATTGGTATTTAATAAGTGCATTCTAACACCATCTTCACATTTTTTTATCATTGGTTCATCAACCCAATAACCATTTTCCAATTTAGTTTTGCGACTAAAAAAGATAACCTTTCCTTTTACTTCTTTAGCACAATTTTTGGTTATTTCATTGTCCGCATTTAAAACCACTATTCCCGTTTCTCTTTGGTAATTAAAAATATTTTTCTTGGCCTGTATATATTCTTGATAGTCTTTATGAATATTTAAATGATTTGGGGTAATATTGGTGATAACCGCTATATCTGGACTGACTGACATTCCCATTAATTGAAAACTACTTAGTTCTAAAATAAGCTTATCCTCTGGTCTCATTTCTGATAATTTAGTAAAAAGTGGTGTTCCAATGTTTCCGCCCAAATAGGTATGATATCCTGCTTTTTCCAAAATAGCATGAATTAAACTCGTAGTCGTCGTTTTTCCATCGCTTCCTGTTACACCTATAATTTGGCAAGGAGACATTTTCATCAATAACTCTACTTCTGTAGTAATCATGGCTCCTCTATTGGCTTCTTTAACTAATTCTGACTTAGTTGGTAAACAACTTGGAGAACGAAAGATGACATCAAATCCTGTTAATTTCGTTAAACAGTCTTTACCCCAATAAGAGGTAAATTGATATTGATTAATTTGGGTTAACATCTCTGTATCCATTTTTTCTTTTTCACGTTCCTCAAAAATGGTAACTTTTGCCTTTTTACTAGCTAAATAATCCAATAATGGTAAATTACTAACGCCAAGTCCAATAACAGCTACTTTGCGATAGCGAATGTATTCATTAAATTCTTCTAACTTATTATTTTGATAACTCATTTGTTTCCCTCCTGTTTTAATTTATGAAAAGTTAAAAAAATGGTGTTTTTTTTTGTACTATATTAAATCTAGCTTATTTATTCTTAACTTAAGCAAAATCAGACTTGTTTTGCTTTTTAAATTATATCTCTTTTTGGTAAAAAAAACAAGAAAAATTGGAAATTATACTAAACTAAAAAAAATGAGTATATTTTTTTTAAATTTCGGTAAAAATAAAATAAACAAATTAAGGAGGTGCATGATATGTCAGAAAAAAACAAAAACAACAAAAACAACAATAATAATAACAACAACAATAAGAACAATAACAACAATAATAATGAACGTCAAAACAATAACAACAATAACTGCCGTTAATTAAATTGACAACCAGATCTTAATTTTAATATAGGTATACAGATACCAAAAAATAGAGAATGGTTTAACCAAAATGAAAATCTCCTCTTTCCCCTTCTTTTGTTTATCTTATCTCTTTCACTTTGATTAATCTATTCTCTATTTTTATGAGTAAAAATTGTACCTTTCTTTTTTATTTTGTTCCAAATATTCTGTCGCCAGCATCACCTAAGCCAGGCACAATGTAACCTATTTCGTTTAATTTTTCATCAATACTAGCTGTATAAATTTGTACATCAGGATGTTCCACTTTAATTTTCTCAATCCCTTCTGGTGCCGCAATAATACATAAAAATTTAATTTTGGTTACTCCATCTTCTTTTAACATAGTAATCGTATCACTTGCTGACCCACCGGTAGCTAGCATTGGATCTAACACAATTACCTCTCGATTTTGTATATCCTTTGGCATTTTATAGTAATAACGAACTGGTTTTAAGGTTTCTTCATTACGATACAGTCCAACATGTCCTATTTTTGCATTAGGAACAACGTTAATTACTCCATCTAACATTCCCGTTCCTGCTCTTAAAATGGGAACAAAAGCATAATTATTTTCGTTTAGTTTTTGAACTATGGTTTTTCCCATTGGCGTTTCAATTTCTTGCTTTTCTAATCTAGCATCCTGCAACGCTTCATAACATAGAAAAGTAGCTATTTCACCAATAATTTCTCTAAATTCTTTGGTTCCTGTTTTTTTATCTCGAATAATAGCTAATTTATGCTTAATTAAAGGATTTGTTAATACAACTGGCTCCATCTTTTTTTGCATATGTTAACGGTTAAGCTAACATATTCCTCCTCCCTATTTCCTATTTTTATTTATTCCCCAATTTATTTCATTTTTTTCTAACTATTTACTTTTTCTTTTTCCACTTTTGTTTCTTCTTGCTTTTCTTCCTTTTTAATCTTAATTTCTGTCTCTTTATCTTCTGGTAAAACTAAATTTAAAATGATTCCTACTACTGCAGCTAAACTCATTCCAGAAATAGTAACTGATAAATCGCCAGAAACAATTGAAATGGCTGCTCCTCCTAATCCTAATACAAGCATAGTAGAGGCTACAACTACATTTTTAGAATGTCCGAAGTCTATCTGATTTTGAATTAACACTTTTAGTCCATTAACAGCAATAAAACCATAAAGTAAAAGAGATACTCCTCCCAATACCGCACTTGGTATAGTAGAAACAACAGCTGTAAATTTACCTAAAAATCCTAAGCAAATAGCGAAAATAGCAGCTAATCCAATAACCCATACAGAAGCAATTTTGGTCATTCCTACAACAGAAGTATTTTCACCATAAGTTGTATTTGCAGGTCCACCTAAAAGTCCAGCAACAAAGGTAGCAATACCATCACCTAAAAGTGTTCGATCAAGTCCCGGTTCTTTTAACAAGTCTTTACCTATGATTGTACTTAATGCTGTATGATCTCCAATATGTTCTGCCATGGTCACTAAGGCTATTGGCGCGATAGTAAGCAATGCTGAGAAACTTGGCATATAACTAACAAAAGGTATAGCAAAACTTGGCATACTAAAGAACGATGCTTCTAATACCGGAGCAAAATCCACCAAACCAAAACAAATGGCTGCTATATAGCCTACCACAATTCCAATTAAAAAAGGAATAATTTTTAAAAAACCTTTTCCTCTAACCATAACGATAGCAGTAGTTAAAAAGGTAATTAAAGCTACTGCAACTCCTCGCCAATCTACTGGACTATCAGTACCAAGTCCAATCTGAGAAATAGCACTTGGTGCTAAACTTAAACCAATAATCATGATCATTGGTCCAATGACAACTGGTGGTAATAATTTGTTAATCCATCCTTTGCCAATAAAATGAATAATGGTAGCAAAAATAACATATATTAAGCCCACTGCCATAACTCCAGTCATTGCCCCCGAAATGCCACCTTTTAAAAACGCTGCAGCAAGTGGTGCAATAAAAGCAAATGAGCTACCTAAATAAACTGGTGACTTACCTTTTGTACATAAAAGATAAATTAATGTTCCTATTCCCGAAGTAACCAAAGCTACTGGAATAGTAAGAACTGTCTCCCCTGCCGCTGAATTGACTAAAATTGGTACTAAAATGGTAGCTCCAAACATAGCAAAAACATGTTGAAGGGCTAAAATAATCCATTTAGCTACCGCTGGTTTTTCGTTGACATCTAAAAGCAATTTTTTCTCTGTTTTCTCTTCCATTTTGAGAAATCCCCCTTTTGATAAAATTTTGTGCACAAAAAAATACTAACTCTTAACAAAAGAAATTAGTACTTTGTTGGCTTTTGAAAAATTGGTAAAGGCAAAAAAGACATTGCTAAAATAGCAATTTTTTTTCTGTTTTTTTCTCTAATTGTTTTATCGATTCTTGTCATTTTTTGCACCCTTAATTAATATACTATAAGTTTTTTTAAAATGCAAGAGGTAAATAAATTTTTTTAAGTGTTTATTTTGACAAGTTTTGGGGAAGAAGTCCGCCTTAAAGCTTTTGTGGGGTATGGGTTATGTTTATGAATTTAATCTTCCATAGCAGGGTCTTTTTAAAACCCTTCGGTCCCTCACAAGGAGCCGGTTATCGGGTTTTAAGCCTAACGCGGGTCTTCGGGAACTGTCAGATGTAAATTCATAAACATAACCCATACCCCACAAAAGCTTTAAGGCTACTGTAGTAATAAAGATTAGTTAGTAATCATTCTAATTTAATAATGAGACTACTAAAATTCCATTTATATTTTTACCAATTAAAAGTACTAAATTAAATTTTATATCAAACTAGCTTGAAAGAGAGAGGTCAGCTTATCTTATTTTCCATTCATTTATACCTGACAGTTCCCTTTGGCCCCGTTAGGCTTAAAACCCGATCACCGGCTCCTTGTGAGGGACCGAAGGGTTTTAAAAAGACCCTGCTATGGAAGGTTAAATGAATGGAAAATAAGATAAGCTGACCTCTCACTTTCAAGCGGACTCATTCCTCAAAACCAATATCCACTAACAAATTATAAAGAATATTTTTCTCTCGCCTTATATTCAGTATGTAACAATTTTTCAGCAAGTTCACTTCCCGGTTTTCCTAAATATTCTAAGTAAATCTTTTTAACAATCGGATTTTCATGTGATTTTCGAATGGTACTTTTTTCGTCAATCGAATACAAACTATCAGCCCTTAATTTTCTGACATCCACTTCTGAACGTATTTTTGAACTTTTAATTGGTTGCCCTCCACCCATAATACATCCTCCTGGGCAAGCCATAATTTCAACAAATTGATAATCTGCTGTTCCTTGTTTAATCTCTTCTAATATGGTTTTAGCATGAGAAAGTCCACTAACAGCAACTACTTTAATTTCTTTTCCGGCAATAGTAACAATTGCTTTCTTAATTCCTTCTCCCCCACGAACTTGTTCAAAGTTGATTTTGTCCAATTCTTGACCAGTTAACGTATCTTGGGCGGTTCTTAATGCTGCTTCCATTACTCCTCCTGTTGTTCCAAAAATAGCTGCTGCTCCTGTTGCTTCTCCCATTGGATCATCAAATGTACTTTCTTCTAATTTGGTAAATTCAATATTGGCCTGTTTAATCATACGAGAAAGTTCTCGGGTAGTAATGACATTATCTACATCATCCATTCCTTCATTTGTCATTTCTGGGCGCTGACGTTCAAATTTTTTAGCAATACATGGCATAACTGATACCATATAAATATTTTTTGGATCGATTCCTTCTTTTTCAGCATAATAGGTTTTGATTAAAGCTCCAAACATTTGGTGTGGTGATTTACAACTAGATAAATGTGGCAATAGTTCTGGATAATTCATTTCAATATATTTTACCCATCCCGGTGAACAAGAAGTTATCATTGGTAAATGATTTTCTTTCGTAAATCGCTTAATAAATTCATTAGCTTCTTCCATGATGGTGAAATCAGCCCCAGTATTTGTATCAAATACTTTATCAAATCCCAAGCGTTTTAAGGCAGTAACCATTTTTCCTGTTACATTTGTTCCAATTGGCATACCAAATTCTTCTCCTAATGCTACACGTACGGCTGGAGCAGTTTGTACAATAACCACCGTTTCAGGGTCTTTTAGTTTTATCCAAACATCATCAATCGACTCTTTTTCATGAAGTGCTCCTGTTGGGCAAGCCTCAATACACTGCCCGCAAAAAGTACAATTAACATCATTTAAGCTTCGATCTCCTACGGTAGATATACAAGATTCAAAACCACGGTTAATGCAATCAATCGCCCCTATTCCTTGTACTTTTTTACAAGCTGCTACACATCTTCTACATAAAATACATTTGTTGAAATCACGTACAATCGAAGGTGATAGATCATCTATTTTATGCTCAGCTCTTTCGCCTTCGTATTCAATTTGTTGGACATTAAATTTAGTAGCTAAAGCTTGAAGTTCACAATTTCCAGAACGTGTACAGGTTAAGCAATCTTTTGCATGGTTAGAAATAATTAAATCTAGAATAACGCGTCTTGCCTCTAGTACATTTGGCGTATGAGTATGAACAATCATTCCTTCTTCAGCCATTTGAATACAAGAAGTAGCAAAACCTCGCCTTCCTTCTACTTCTACAATACACATACGGCAGTCCCCTACTTCATTAATTTCTTTTAAGAAACATAAAGTAGGAATGTCAACCCCCGCTTGTTTAGCAGCTTCTAATATAGTGGTTCCTTTTTTTACTTTTACTTTTGTTCCATCTATCGTTAAAGTAATTAAATCATTTTCCATCTTTTTCGGCATATGTTAAGCTTTACTATTAACATATATCTCCTTATTTATATTTAGGTTTTTACAAAAGGCTTTACCTATAAACCGATCTAGAAAAACTAATTAAGAAATAAATTCCATAATGTTATATCAATTGAAATAAAGGGTAACCAGAAAGGAACAGTTGCCACAGAATATTCCTTATCGATGCTATATCATTGAAGTTAGAGGGAAACCTATAATAAGAAAAATAAGTAAGAAACAAGCACCCTGTCCCTAAAAAGGTAATTTTACCATTTTTTACCCCGTCCCCAAAATGGGAATGGAATTAAGAGATAGCATGAAATGGGCAACTTACTAAACAAGTTCCACATTTGATACATTTATCTTGATTGATTACTCTTTTTTCTCTTGCTTCTCCGTCTATGGCTTGCACTGGACAGCCTTTTTGACATAGGCCACATCCTTTACATTTTTCGGGATCTATGGTGATTTTGGCTAGTGCTTTACATTCTGCTGTTTTACATTCTTTGGCAATGGCGTGTTCTCTGAATTCTTCGCGGAAGTATTTCATTGTACTGATGACTGGGTTTGGTGCACTTTGCCCTAGTCCACATATACTGGATTTTTGGATATTTATGGCTAGTTTTTCGAGTTTATAAAGGTCTAGTTCTGTTCCTTCTCCTGAACATAGTTTTTCTAATAGTTCTAACATTCTTTTGGTTCCAATTCGGCATGGAGTACATTTTCCGCAACTTTCACTGACGGTAAATTCTAGGTAAAATTTGGCAAGGCTTACCATACATTTGGTGTCATCCATAACGATTAATCCGCCTGATCCCATCATGGATCCTATGGTTTTTATGGATTCGTAGTCGATGGGAATATCTAAGTGTTCTTTTGGTATACATCCACCCGATGGTCCTCCTGTTTGTGCTGCTTTGAAGTCTCTTCCGCCTGGTATTCCTCCGCCTATGTCATAAACAATTTCGCGTAAGGTTGTTCCCATAGGTACTTCTACTAAACCTATATTATTGACATTTCCTCCTAATGCAAATACTTTGGTTCCTTTGGATCCTTCTGTTCCGATGGAGGAAAACCATTCTGGTCCTTTTAAAATAATTTGAGCAATATTGGCTAGTGTTTCGACATTATTGATTAGGGTTGGCTTGCCCCATAACCCTTTTTCTGCTGGATATGGTGGTTTTACTCTTGGTTGACCTCGTTTTCCTTCAATGGATTCTAACAATGCTGTTTCTTCTCCACAGACAAATGCTCCTGCTCCTAAACGAATTTCTACGTCAAAGTCAAAGTGACTTTCCAATATTTCTTTTCCTAAAATTCCATATTCTCTGGCTTGATTAATAGCGATTTGAAAACGGTGTACAGCGATTGGATATTCTGCTCTTACATAGATAAATCCTTTGGTTGCTCCAATGGCATAGCCTGCTATGATCATGGCTTCTAATACGGCATGAGGATCTCCTTCTAGTATACTTCTATCCATAAAAGCTCCGGGGTCTCCTTCGTCTGCGTTACAGACTACGTATTTTTGATCAGCCTCATTGATTTTGGTTAATTCCCATTTTTTCCCGGTTGGAAATCCTGCTCCTCCACGACCTCTTAGGCCTGATTTCTTGATGATATCAATTACTTCCTCTGGTGAAATTCCTTCTCTTAGGATTCTCTCTAAGGCTAAATAACCATCAAAGGCTATATATTCATCGATGTTTTCTGGGTCAATTAATCCACAATTTTTTAGTGCTCTTCTTTCTTGTTTTTGGTAAAAAGCTAATTCGTCAAGACGATTTACTTTGCTTCCATCGACATCTTTACATAACAATCGTTCTACTCGATTTCCTTCTAGGATATGAGTTTGTATAATTTCTTCACAGTCTTCTGGTTTAACATTAGAATAGAAGGTGTCTTCTGGACGGATAATGACAATTGGCCCTTTAGCACATAACCCAAAACACCCTGTTTGAATTACACGAACATGAGTAATTCCTTTTTCGGCTAAAATAGCGCGAAAATTTTCAATAATTTGTGGTGATTTTGAAGACGTACATCCTGTACCATGACAAACTAGTATGTGTTTTTCCCTCGTATCTGCCTTGGCATTTGTTCTTAATTCTAATTCTTTTCTTTTTTGGGTACGAATTTGGTGAATTTCTTCTAATGTTTTCATAAAACTTCATTCCTTTCTCGCTTTGCTCTAAAAGACAACTTAGTCATGAAAGATTTTTCTCTTCTTTCACACTATTTTCTTCTTTACCTACTTTGCTTACTTTACGTTAAAAAGCAGATAATTCATCTTTTATTGACTAGCTTTTTCCTCAGCTAATAGTTGATCAATTACTTCATCTAACATTTTTACGGTTGCTCTTCCATGTACTTCTCCATTTACGGTAAACACAGGAGCTAACCCACATGCACCAACACATCGAGTTTCATCAATAGAAAATAATCCATCTTCGGTTGTTTGCCCAGCTTCAATACCTAGTTTTTGGGTTAATCTATCCATAATTTTTTGTGAACCTTTAACAAAACAAGCCGTTCCTAAACATACCGATATAGTATATTTTCCTTTTGGCTCTAAGGTAAATCGAGAATAAAAGGTAATTACTCCATAAATTTCTGCCATAGGAATTTGCAAATACTCTGATAATCCCTTTTGTGCTTCTACGGGAATATAGCCAAACTTTTCTTGAACTTCATTTAACATAGAAATCAAATTATCTTTTTGTGGCAGATAGGTTTGACATAGTTCTTTAATAAACGGTGTAACTGTGTTACAAACATTACATTGATTGTTTTCGTTCACTTTTGATTGATTTTCCGTCATAAGAAAACCTCCTTTTTAATACTATATGAATAATTTGAAGTTATTATTTTACTATTCAAATCATAACTTTAATTAAAACAATAAAATACCATCGAGTAAATCTATCTAACTCTATCTATATACTGAGTAAAACTACTTTAGTGATTTTTTTTAATAATAATTAGTAAGAAACATAAGTAAATCACTATCCTCAAGTACTTCTAAACCATAGAGTAGCATAGAAAGGGGATTGTAGCCCCTCAAAAATAAGCCAAACGCAAACGTTCATCACTTACAATTCCATTATAACAAACCCCCCAAAATTATGCTACCCCTATTGACAAAAAAGTCGAAAAATGTAACAATTAAGATAGTTAGAAAATAAAGGAGGGATTTTTTGTTTATTTTGCAGGTATCATTCCATTTATTGGATGGATTGCTGTTTTAGCTTTAAGCATTTATCAATGCAATCAATTAGCAAAATCGTTTGGAAAAGATACTGGTTACACCGTTGGCTTATTACTTCTACCAACTATCTTCTACATGATTTTAGGATTGGGAAGCAGTACCTATGTTGGACCGGGAGGAAAAGCAAGTACATCAGATGAACCAATTGATGTTACACCAGAACAATAAAATAATATTATTTAAAGATCAGAAGGAACTGAAATTAAACCTATAAATTAAATGTTGAATTTTGAGGAGGGTTTATAGTAAGTGCCTTCTTTTTTATAGTAATCGAATTTTTCTAGTTAATGCCATTAATTCGTTTAATTTGTTTTCACTAATATTTTTACTCGTATAAGTTATCGTTTCATACAAATCTTGCCTAATTTCTTTTTGAACTATACAAATAAGGGAATTTTCACTATATCTGATATAGTGAAAATTCCCCCAATTTCTGGTTTTTCTGTTGCCTGCCAACTATAGGCTCATTCGTCCTACTTATCTTTCAGGTTTTTCTGCCAGAACAGCAATAGATATCTCTATCTATAACATTGTATACATTATATAGAAAAAAAATACATTCTGTCAACTATTTTTCTAATTGTTTTTGCAAAAATTTCCCAGTATAACTTCTCTCATTTTTACAAATTTGTTCTGGTGAACCTACCGCTACTACTTCTCCTCCTGCATCTCCTCCTTCTGGGCCTAAGTCAACAATATAGTCACAGGTTTTGATGAGGTCAAGATTATGTTCGATAACAATAATACTATTTCCAGTGTCTACTAAACGTTGTAATATATTAACTAGTTTGTGTACATCGGCAATATGAAGTCCTGTTGTTGGCTCATCTAAAATGTATAATGTTTTTCCTGTTGGACGTTTTGATAGTTCTGTGGCTAGTTTCACACGCTGTGCTTCTCCTCCTGAAAGAGTCGTTGATGGTTGCCCAAGTTTTATGTAACTTAGCCCTACATCGTATAATGTTTGCATTTTTTGTTTGATTTTGGGAATTTTGTCAAAAAAGGTTAAGGCCTCTTCAACGGTCATATCTAGTACATCTGCTATACTTTTCCCTTTGTATTTTACTTCTAATGTTTCTCGATTATAACGTTTTCCTTTACAGCTTTCACAAGGGACATAAACATCTGGTAAAAAGTGCATTTCAATTCGGTGTACTCCATCTCCATTACAGGCTTCACATCTTCCTCCTGCTACATTGAAACTAAATCTTCCTTTTTCATAACCACGTAATTTGGCTTCATTGGTGGAAGCAAAGATGTCACGAATAAAATCAAACACACCCGTGTAAGTTGCTGGATTAGAACGCGGTGTTCTTCCAATTGGTGACTGGTCTATGTTGATTATCTTATCAATTTGATCTAAGCCTTTTACTCCTTTACATTTTCCTGGTTTTTCACTAGCTCGATTTAATTCTTTGGCTACTGTTTTATAGAGTACTTCGTTGACTAATGTTGACTTTCCTGATCCTGATACTCCGGTTACGCAAGTAAATAATCCTAATGGAAATTTTACACTAATATTTTTTAGGTTATTTTCTGTTGCTCCTTGTACTTCAATGACTTTTCCTTTAGTCATTTTTCTACGCTTTTTAGGAACCTCTATTTTCTTTCTTCTGCTTAAATATTGACCAGTAACAGAATCTTTTACTTGTTTGATTTCTTCTGCTGTTCCTTGTGCCATAACATGCCCACCATGTTCTCCTGCTCCGGGACCAATATCAATGATTTGGTCTGCAGCATACATGGTATCTTCATCATGCTCTACGACTAGTAAAGTATTTCCTAAATCTCTTAGTTTTTTTAGTGTAGCTAACAAGCGATCATTATCTCGTTGGTGTAAGCCGATACTTGGTTCATCTAAAATATATAATACTCCTGTTAGTCCAGAACCAATTTGAGTGGCTAAACGAATTCTTTGTGCTTCTCCTCCTGATAAAGTTCCTGCACTTCTCGATAAGGTTAAATAGTCTAAGCCTACATCAATTAAAAATTGCAAACGTTTATCAATCTCTTTTAAAATCATTTCTGCTATCATAGCTTCGGTTTGTGTTAAGGTTAACTTATCTATAAATTCTTTTAAATTCCTGATTGACATCTCTGTTACTTCATTGATATTTTTTTCGCCGATTTTAATGGATAAAATTTCTGGTTTCAATCTTGCTCCATGACATGATGGACATTCGCAATTACTCATGTACATTTCATAGAAGTCTCTCATCCCTTGTGATTTTGTTTCACTATGGCGTCTTTCTAAGGTTGGCAAAACTCCTTCAAATGGTGCAGTAAAACGGCGTACTCCTGCTGAAGATTCATATTCAAAGTCTATTTTTTCTTCTCCTGTACCATAAAGTATTTTTTCTAGGAACTCTCTTGGTAATTTTCGGATAGGTACATCAATGTCTACTCCATAATGTCTTCCTATGCTTTCAAAATACATTTTGGCCATGGTATCAGTTCGTTTCATTACACTTGAACCAAAAGCTTTTACTCCATCATATAATGTACTGTTTTTATCAGGAATGATTAGGTCTTCGTCCATTTTCATTAAATAGCCAATTCCCATACAACTAGGGCACGCTCCATAGGGATTGTTGAAGGAAAACATTCTTGGCGTAAATTCAGGAAAACTAAACCCACAGTCTGGACAAGCATAATTACTACTATATAAGATTGGCTCTTTTCCTACTACATCAATTAATACTAAGTTTTCTGCGTGTTTTAAGGCAATTTCTACTGATTCTGTTAGTCTGCTTCGAATTTCTTCTTTTACGACTAGACGATCAATGATTAATTCTACGGTGTGTTTCTTTTTACGATCTAAATCAATGTCATCTGATAATTCATAGACTTCTCCGTCAATTTTAGCACGAACAAATCCTGCTTTTTGGTATTCTTGTAGTTGTTTGACAAATTCGCCTTTTCTGCTGCGAATGACAGGGGCTAATATCTGAATTTTGGTTCCTTCTTCTAAGGATAAAATATTGTCTACAATTTGGTCAATGGTTTGTTTTTCAATTTTTTTGCCACAGTTTGGGCAATACGGTACACCTATTCTGGCAAATAATAAACGGATATAGTCATAAATTTCCGTTACGGTTCCTACTGTTGAACGTGGATTTTTAGAAGTGGTTTTTTGGTCGATAGAAATGGCAGGTGATAAGCCTTCGATGGATTCTACTGCTGGTTTTTCCATGATTCCTAAAAATTGCCTTGCATACGATGATAGGCTTTCTACGTATCTTCGTTGCCCTTCTGCGTATAGTGTGTCAAAGGCTAAAGAAGATTTTCCTGAACCGGAAAGTCCTGTGACTACTACTAATTTATCTCTTGGTATTTCTATATCGATGTTTTTTAAGTTATGTTCTTTTGCTCCTTTTATGATGATTTTATCATTCATGATTTCCTCCTTATTTTGTTTTCTATCGACATTATACTACATTGCGAAAAGAAAAACAAGAGTTTGGTGAATTTTTCCAAACTCATCAAACTCTTGCGTGGATTTAAAAATTAAATCCTCGTTTGTGAAACTAATCAGTCGCCGTCTTTATCCATATATTCTGGTACGGTGTGCTTCTTACGGGTTATCGATCGATCCCCCTTTTTAATCCTCAGGATCTCGTAGTCTCCTTCTTCGAAATGCTCTACTTCTTCTTTGGCATCCACTGCCATTCTGGCATTTCTTAAGAATTCCTCCACCTTTGTTAAATCCTCAATCTCCCGCTTTTCCGCTTCTCTCATAATTAGTTTCCTCCTGTGATTTTTTAATAGCTTTTTTTAAAGCTTCTACATCATTGTAGCATAAATTATGTGAACCGTCAACCGTTTTTTATATATTTTAGGGGTAAAATAATTCTGTTACATTTTTTACCAATTTAATATTTTTATAAGATATTCATACTAAAATTATACCATTTTATGTGAATTATGTTAAATAAATAACTTTTTTTGTTTTATTCTTTATTCAAATATATATTTTTATAAAAACCTCAAATAGATCATATATAAATTCATTTTACGGCTCTATTTTAATCAATTTGTTCTAAATCAATTAATTCATTTTCCCTAAATGTTAATTTTAGTAAACATGGAGATTTTATATTTAATATTTTTTCATTATGATAAACAAGTTTTACATCTTCATTTACAGTACACCAATTTAATAAGAAAAATTTAACAGAACCACCATGACTAACTACTGCTATTCTTCTTCCACAGTATTCTTTAAGAATTCTATCAAAAAATTTATTCATTCTTTCTTTTGTTTGTTCTGCACTTTCCCCATCTGATGTCCTGAATGTTCTATCTAAAAGTTGTTCTTGTGAAGGATCTCTAGTTACCTTATCTTTCATAAATTCGCCTAATTCTTTTAAATTTCCTAATTTTCTTTCACTTAATTGATTATCTAAATTATAAGGTAAATTATTTACATCAGCAATATATTTGGCTGTTGCTTTTGCTCTAGTATAACTACTTGACCATATTGCATCTAGATTTTGCAATTCTTTATTCTTGCTTAATTCCTTAGCTTGTTCTTCACCTTCAACTGATAAAATCTCTTTTTCATTAATCAATTGTGAGTCTTCACTTGTATTTCTTATCCCATTTTCATCGACAGTTTCTGCATGTCTTATTAAATAAACAATTGTATCATTCATAACCACATTTCCTTTCTATTATTTAATTACAATTATATCAATGTATACCATTATTTCAACTATTATTTTAGTTTAAAATCATTTTCACTATATATTTTATTCCTTGTATATTCAACTAATCCTATTTTGACTTTTACAGTTATTTTTTCTTTCCTTATTGAATTCCTCTGTATTCATTACAAGCCTAACGTAGGCCTTAGAGAACTGCCCGAGCTATATTGTTCGGGATAAGCCCTGCTAATAGATTATTTTGGGGCTACTGATAAGAAATACGTTAAACTATGCCAATTTGCTTTTCCTTCCATTTTTTGGTATACTATAAGTATACTCACCAACTTTAAAGTTAGGAGATGATATAAAATGAACTCAAATAATGAAATTCCACAAACTGTATTTAATTGTTTGAACATCATTAATGATATTTTGAAAAAAGAGGAAAAAAGAAACTATCTCGTTTTTAGTTTAACTGATCCTGATATTATCAAGTTAAGAAATTTACTTCCTGATGGATGCCTCACGATTTCTGAAAATTCATCTGGTAAAGTTCCTAATGGATTTCACTATTGCCAAATCGACTTAAATAAAATAAGAAATACGCAAAAAAGAAAACCAAATAAGTCTACCGCTTCTGATCTAGATCTAGATCTAGATCAAAATTTAGAACAAGAAGAAGAACGATAATTTTATTTGATTTTCTCATGAAATTTGATAATTGTGGAGTTTTCCGGTACGTCTTTTAGAACAACCGCATTTGCTCCAATTTTTGTTCGATTGCCTATTTTTATGGGTCCTAATAATTTTGCTCCGGCACCTACCATGACCTCATCGCCTAAGTCTGGGTGTCTTTTATTTTTGTCTTTTCCTGTTCCCCCTAAAGTACTATTATGATAAATCGTACAGTCATTTCCTATGGTAGAGGTTTCTCCAATAACAATTCCCATACCATGATCAATAAATAGCCTTCTACCGATGTTTGCTCCTGGATGAATTTCTATACCAGTAAAAAATCGACCTATTTGAGAAATAAGGCGTGCTATAAAATAAAATTTATGGTAATAAAAAAAGTGTGCTATTCGATGAAATACTAAAATGTGAAACCCCGGGTATAAAATAATAGCTTCTAAAACATTTCGGCAAGCAGGATCTTTTTTTACTATATTTTGGGCATCTTCATATAATTCTTTCCAAAGTTTCATGTTATCACCTACTTTATTTTATGTGTAATGAGATAACAATGTTCAAAAAAATTTTTTATCTGCCCTTTTTCGACAGACTTTTTACTTTTTTTCTTCTATAATTATTCTTGCAACTAATAATAGTATAGTAACTTATACTTCGTTTTGTTTTATACAAAGGAGGGATATTCAATTGAACTATGGTGAATTAAAATGCAAGTACCAAAGGAAATGGCAATTCGACAGCACTTTTCTGCAAAAAAGTAAATCAGAAGATAAGAAAAGTGCCACTTCAAACAGTAATTGTTAGGAACACCTAATGTCTATGTTGTTTTACGTTTGGTAAAATAGTCTTGTTAAAGGATTCTGTTTTTTCAGAGTCCTTTTTTCTATCTATGTGGTTACAAGTTAATCGTTTTTAGGAATGAGTCCGCTCTATGTGAAGATTTTTAGAAAAACTATTGCGAACGAATGTACTGTATGGTATAATGATTAGGAATTAGTCTTAAAAACTGTTTTAGTAATAAAAATGTTTTAACCATACAAAATGAAAATAAAAAATAGGAGGTAATTTAATGAAAATACAATTTATCGGAACAGGATCCATAAGCGCTTTTTCTAATAGTGCCAGTGTACTAATAAATGATCATATCTTATTTGATGTTCCTAATGGAAGTTTAAAAGCAATGAAATCCTATACATATGTATGATAAGACTAGAGAGCAAGCCCAAAAATTACAACACGAAAACTTAATTTTAGTTAACGATGGAGATATTCTGGAACGATGAAATTGATCGGCAAATTTCTATCATCAATTAAATTGACTAATAGATCGGTATAATAACTGCAATAGAAAGAAGTGATTTGAAATGGACAATAAATTAAGAACTGTAGGAAATGATATGATCATTTATACAACAGAAGATGGACAAGTGAAAATAGAAGTTAGGTTAGAAGAAGAAAATGTATGGTTAACACAAAATGCAATGGCAGAATTATTTGATACAACAAGAAACAATATAACAATGCACATAAAGAATATATTTAAAGAAGAAGAGTTAGATCCAATATCAGTTAGTAAGGAATCCTTACTAACTGCAAAAGATGGAAAAAAATACAAGACCAAATTTTATAATTTAGACTTAATTATATCAATAGGTTATCGTGTAAAATCAATTCGTGGTACTCAATTTAGAATATGGGCAAATAAATTAATTAGAGATTATTTAGTAAAAGGCTATAACTTAGATAATCAGCGATTAAAAAATAATGGTGGAGGAGTATATTTTGAAGAATTATTAGAAAAAATCAGAGATATTCGTTCATCAGAAAAAGTATTCTGGAGAAAAATTTTAGATATCTATGCAACAAGTATTGATTATGATGCAAAAGAAGAAATAACAAGAGAATTTTTTAAAACTGTTCAAAATAAAATGCACTTTGCTGTTCATGGAAATACTGCTGCGGAAGTAGTATTTAATAGAGTAGATAGCCAAAAAGAAAATATAGGATTAACAAATTTTAAAGGAACAATGCCTACAAAAGCAGAAACCGAAATTGCCAAAAATTATTTATCACAAGAAGAATTACAAGTTTTAAATAGACTAGTATCAGCATATTTAGATATCGCAGAAATTAAAGCATTAAGAAGAAAAGCTATGACGATGAAGGATTGGGTAAAAGAATTAGATGGCTTTTTAAAAATGACAGATAATGAAATTTTAAATGATAAAGGAACTGTATCACATAAAGAAGCACTAGAAAAAGCACATCGAGAATATGACAAATATATGCAAACTCATTTAACGCAAGCGGAAAAAGATTATTTAGAAATCATGGGAGAAGATATAAAAAAATTAATGTAAAAATAGTAATATAAATGATAAACAAATAAAAGGAGGAATTATGTTTAAATTACATTCTGAATACAAGCCAACAGGCGACCAGCCAAAGGCAATTGAATATTTAAGTGAAGGAATACAGGAGCGGCAAGAAATTTCAAACACTTTTAGGAGTTACGGGTTCTCGGAAAAACGTTTACCATGGCAAATATTATCCAAAATGTGCAAAAGCCAACATTAGTATTAGCCCACAATAAAACATTGGCTCGGGCAACTTTATTCTGAATTTAAAGAGTTTTTCCCTGAAAACAATGTGGAATACTTTGTGTCATACTACGATTATTACCAACCAGAAAGTTATATTCCTCAATCAGATACCTATATTGAAAAAGATGCGTCTATCAATGATGAAATTGATAAATTGCGCCATTCAGCAACCGCTTCTCTTTTTGAAACCAGAGATGTCATCGTTATCGCCTCTGTCTCCTGTATTTATGGATTAGGAGATCCCATCGATTATGAGCATATGATTATTTCTCTTAGACCTGGCATGAAAAAAACGCGAGATGAAGTACTAAGAAAATTAGTAACTATGCAATATAGCCGAAATGAAATTGATTTTAAACGAGGAACCTTTCGTGCTAAAGGAGATATTGTTGAAATCTACCCATCAGATCAAAGTGAATCTGCTATTCGTGTTGAATTTTGGGGAGATGAAATCGAAAAAATCCAAGAAATTAATCCGTTAACCGGAAAACCATTAGCCGAAAGAAAGCACATTATGATTTTCCCTAATTCACACTACGTAACCACAAGTGATAAAATGGAAAGAGCCATCATTGATATTGAAAAAGAAATGCAAGAACGTGTTGCTTATTTCAAAGAAAAAGGAAAACTAATTGAAGCACAAAGAATTGAAGAAAGAACTAATTTTGATATTGAAATGATGAAAGAAACAGGATTTTGCCAAGGAATCGAAAATTATTCTAGGCACATTAGTGGAAGAGAAGCAGGATCCCCTCCCTACACCCTATTTGATTACTTTCCTAACGATTTTCTTCTTCTGATTGATGAATCTCACGCTACTATCCCCCAAGTAAGAGCTATGTATAATGGTGATCATTCTCGAAAAGAATCCTTAATCAATTATGGTTTTCGTTTACCTTCTGCTTTTGATAACCGCCCACTCACCTTCCCTGAATTTGAAGAGCGTATCAATCAAGTAGTCTTTGTTAGTGCTACCCCAGCTGATTATGAAAAAGAACATAGTCAGGATAATGTAGTTGAACAAATTATCAGACCAACAGGGTTATTAGATCCTAAAATAGAAGTAAGACCAGTAACCAATCAGATCGATAATCTAATTGAACAAATTCGTATTCGTGTAGAACGAAAAGAACGTGTTTTAGTCACCACATTAACCAAAAAAATGGCAGAAGACCTTACCTCTTATTTACAAAGCTTAGCTATCAAAGTAAATTATATGCACTCTGACATTAAAGCATTAGAACGTCTAGAAATTATCCGAAACCTTCGTTTAGGAGAATACGACGTTTTAGTAGGGATTAACCTATTAAGAGAAGGACTAGATATTCCAGAAGTTTCGCTTGTAGCGATATTAGATGCTGACAAAGAAGGTTTCCTTCGCTCAGAGCGATCCTTAATTCAAACCATCGGGCGTGCTGCTAGAAATACAGATGGAACGGTTATCATGTATGCAGATGAATTAACAGAATCGATGGAAAAAGCAATTTCAGAAACGAACCGTAGACGAAAAATTCAAGAAGAATATAATATCGCTCATGGTATTACGCCAAAAACCATTCAAAAATCAGTAAGAGATACGATTAGTATTGTTAAACAAGAAGATATTGGTGTTGAATATAAAATGGAAAATGATGAAGATATTAAAAAAGTTATTTCCGATTTAACTGACCAAATGTTAAAACATGCTGCCGAAATGGAATTTGAACAAGCAGCGGAACTTCGCGATAAGATAAAAGAATTGGAAAAATTGTTAACCTAAAATAAATTACTTGTTAATAAATTCCCTAAGAGAAATTGTCTCTAGGGAATTTATCATTTTCTTAATTTCAAAAACCAATTCTATTTTTTAAGGCAAATTACTAAAAAAGTATATGTTTACAAGTTCCGTAATTTCCTATAATCCCTTGCCCTTTTCATTATATTTTTCTAAACAGCGTTCAATATCAGAAATCCAATTGCTAATCGTCTTGCTATTTTCTTGTAACTTTTTGTTATCTTTTTCAAAGCCTTTTAAAAAATCTCTTCTCTATAACGCTAAGACTTAATGACCAATCGTTTCACTACTGATTTAGAAGCCATTCCTATCGTCACACTAACAATCCCCACCATCAAAAGAATGAAGAAAGACTGGTTTCCCAAACGATTAAAAATTACACCATAAATTGACTGCCCTATTGGAAGTGCACACATAGAAATAACCGTAACAACCGAAGACAATTTTCCCAGCATATTAACTGGAGTTAACTTTTGAATGATAGTTTGCCCATATACGCTAAATAACGTAGCAAAACACATAATAAGCATAACACTTACCAGAATAATTCCATACGAAAGCCAAACCATTTGATTACTGATTACCGCTATTGCCATTGGTAAAATAGTAATTCCTGCTGCTATCAAAAATACATAGGAACGCTTAAACTCAATTTTTTTGACTGCCCATCCAGCACATAAACCACCTAAAATAGAACCAATCCCCATAGCAGCTTCTGCGAAACCATATAACTGATTACTTAGCCCTAAAAAGATTTTAATTAAATACGGAAGTCCTACCATAATCATAGCCGACAAAACTAAATTAATACCAGCAATTAAGAAAAGCAATTTGAGTAACTCTCTTTGCTTATTTTTCAAAAAATAAACTGCATCACCTAAATCATTCTTTATGGTAGCCAAAATCCCTTCCTTTTTTTGAGCAAATACATTAGGAATACGAATAAAAATTTCCATAACAGCACTCAAGAAAAAGCAAATTGCACTAACATATACAATTGGTTCCATTCCGAAAAAGCCATACAAAATTCCCCCAACAATAGGTCCAATTAAGTTAGCTAACGCATTAACCTGAATGACTAAACCATTGGCCACCATCAGTTTTTTCTCCTCTACCAATAACGGAATACTAGATTGCACAGAAGGTTGGTAAAAAGCCTGAATAACAGAAAGAATCATCATAATAATGGCAATGGATAAAATAGATCCTGTGAAATGGAATACTACGGCAAAAATAACTATACTAAGGGAAGTTAAACCATCTAAGATTACCATGACATTTCTTTTATTTACGCGATCAGCCAATATTCCACCAAACGCAGATAATAAAATAGTAGGTATCATAGAAAGAGCCAATATTCCACCAAAAATGGCTACTGACCCTGTTTGATCTAAAACTTTCATGGATAAACTAAATCGTAAAATCGTATTACCAAATAGTGATATAATTTGCCCTATTAAAATAAGTAAAAAATCTTTTCTTTTCTTCTTTGTTTGTTTCATTATTATCTCCTCTTTTCTTTTTTTGCATTATACGCAAAAGAAAAGAAGAGGTAAATCTTTTTTCGATAAGTGGTATTTTCTGTTCAGTAAAAGGTGTTTATTTCTCACTTGGTGGTTGATGTTTCTTCTTTTTGTTTTCTGATATCATATCGATAAATGGCAATCAAATTAGATGTTAAGAAAAAAACTTCTGAAATGGCTGATGAATAAGCCATAACCAGTAGATCGTATATCAACCATAAAATAGTATTGGCTAGCGTAATTCTTCTTAAATTCTTTTCCTTTTTTTGAATAATAGATAATGTATATAAAATAGAACCAGTAACTGGTAAAATATCTACAAAACTTTGATAAGTAGCCATTCCACAAACAAAAGACACGACAAGATAAACAGGAATAAGCCATTTAGGAAAGGGGATCTCTTTTTTCTCTAAAACATAATTAATCAAGGTTTGAATAGCAGAAATAAAACAAATAATTGCTCCACTATAACTTTGTAATAAAATAAAATTAATGGCAAATAATAGATTCATGGTCATAAATCCAAGTAAAATATATTTTTTCTGCTTAATTTGTATCGTAAAAATATTGACTCCAGAAGCAATAAAACCAACAATTTGAGCAATGATAAACATGATTCCATCTCCTTTTTTATCTCTCTTTTCAGTATGGCTCTTTTTTTGAAAAATGTAACAAAATAGGAATATCATCTGAATTGATGTTACATTAATTTGCTGAAAATAGTAGCCGTGTAAAAAGGGAAGTTTGGTCTATGGTTCTAACATGAATTTAACCTTCCATAGCTGGGTCTTTTTAAACCCCTTAGGTCCCTCTACACCGAAGCCTGTTATCGGGTTTTAAGCCTAACGAGGGTCTTAGGGAACTGTTAGGTATAAATTCATGTTAGAACCATAGACCAAACTTCCCTTTTTACACTACTCTACAATTGATAAGGCTGTGAATGGTAACAATTGATACCTCATTTTGTAATTTTTTCGTGAAAAAGCTGGACATTTTTCTCATCATTGTGATATCATTATACCATAAATCAAAAGAAAAAAACACTTATGTTTGAAAATTAGGAGGTAACTTAAAAATGTCATGGAAAGCCAAAAAAATAGGACTTAGTATCATTTGTTTAATGTGTATTTTATTATTCGCTTCATATAGTTTAGCTATTGATCTAAATCTTACTGACGAAAATCAATCTAGCAGTACTAATACCAGTACTACAAACAATACAACTGATACTAATTCAACTAATGATTCTAGTAATACGTCAAGTTCAACAAATACATCATCAGAAAATACGACGAATACGACCAACACCACTAATCCAACGAATAAAGTAACTAATCCAAAAGATTCTACTACTGTAACTAATTTGCCGGAATCAAATTTAGGATTAGCTAATATACTAAATATCTTATTAATTGTCATTGGTATATTACTCATTTTACTCGCTATTGCCATTTTGATTAAATTAAAAAAATAAATTAGCAAAAATACACAAATAGAAGAAGAAAGAATAGCTAAAAATAGATATTCTTTTTTCTTTTTTTCCATTTTTTTCCTTAACTTCTGATTTTTCCTGTATATTTTTCTCGTTTTGCAAAATAATAAGAGTAAGATTTAATTTTTCATGTTGAAAATTAATTTACTTATTTATCTGAATAAGTTACTTTAAAAAGGAGGATTTTGTGATGAACAAAAAATTAGGAATTACTTTAGGTCTTATGATTTCTCTTATTTTTTGCTTTACTTTTTGTTTTGCAGCAGATAACAACAATGGTTTAGAAAAAGCAGCAGACGGAGTACGTAATGTAGTTGGTGGAGCAGAAAACGCCATTGAAAATGGAGCAAAAGATATTGCTAACACTTCAAAAAATGCAACCGGTGATATGGAAAACGGAGCAAATGAAATGACAAATGGAGCAACAAATAATGATAATAACGACAATAATGCAGGTAGCACCACAACCAATTCAAACGGTCAAAATGGAAATAATGGAGTCAGTGGAAATAACGGAGATAATAACAACAATGGTTATGTAGCTACTAGAACAGCAACCGGAGATGCTACTTTTATGGGTATGAACGCTACTGCTTGGACTTGGTTAGTCATCGGTATTGCCGCTATTGCTATTATTGCTTTAGTTTGGTATTATGGAACACAATTAAGAAATAATCGTCATGATGATATGGACTAATGTTACACAAGGACATTTCCTAAACTAATTGGTGTTAAATAATTTTAGACAAAAAGATCACTACGATTAAAAAAATAATACAAAAATAGAGAATATATCCTACTAGATGAGTACTATATTCTCTATTTTTCTTATCTCAGGCATCTTTTATTAACTAAGGATACCTTATTGAATTTGAAAATAAAGGGGATGTTTTTTCTATTTGTTATTTTGAATGGGATTAACAGATAGGCATCTCTCCTTCCTTATCATTTTAATTTGTCTTAATTTATACTTGTATCATTTTACTTATTTCTCTTTGTGTTAAAACTTTTCCTTGGCTAACTAACTTTTCATCAATAACCAATCCGGGGATATTGTTTACCCCATATTTTTGAATACTCTTCCTGTCGTCTACTTTTTGTAGACTTATATTTCCGTCAACTTCTTCGATAGCTCTTGAAGCCATCTTACATAATTGCATTCCGTTTTTGCAATTTGAACCTACAATTTTAATTTCCATAAAATCAATCCTTTCTTTTTTTGACAATAACTTATTGGCTCTCACTTCCCTTCTTCTTATTGTTAATAGTAGTTTATCCAAATTTTGTGTTTTTTTGATGAATTCTATTCGTTTTTTTCGTAAATTGACCTTTTAGGGACATTTCTTTTGGGGACATTAACCTAAGTCCAATCAAGAAATATTTTTTTAGGAACATATTATTGTCTAATCGAGTATGTTTCTTTGTCTGCGTAAGGACATAGAAGTAAAAAAACTACTATGGGAGATTAAATTCATGTACACCAGTCTGGTAAAGATTTTACGTTGAAACAAATGCTAAAATTAATTTTTACCTAACAACAAATATCCTAAAAAGAAACATGCTAAAAAGACAAAATGAAATATCCAAAAAGAAACGTCTCCAAAAGGACAAAATGAAATATCCAAAAAGAAACATGCCAAAAAGACAAAATGAAATATCCAAAAAGAAACGTCTCCAAAAGGACAAAATGAAGTGTCCCAAAAAGAAACGTCCCCAAAAGGACAAAACGAAATGTCCCAAAAAGAAACGTCCCCAAAAGGACAAAAGTCCCAATAGAAACGTTCCTATTTAAATAACCTAAAATAAATTCTTAATTTTGCGAATTAAATAATGGCTTCCTCCGTCACTATTATTTTGAACATTTTCCACCATACTAACAATGAGCAAATCATTTTGTCCTGCACGATCTACGGTAAAACAATTAAACCATCCTAAAGTTCCACTATCTTTGTCATCTGATGATTGTTTTAATTCGGCTGTTCCGGTTTTTCCAGCAATAGTTACCCCTGAAATTTGCATATCATGTGCTGTACCTTTTGGGTTTTCTACTACTTGAATTAAATCTTGTTTAATGGTATTTGCTGCCTCTTTCGTAAATGCACCCTCTTTTGCTATTTCTGGATTTCTATCTTTTCGATATTCAATATATGGCTTAATCATGTTTCCTTCATTAGCAAAGGCAGAATAAATCGATGCCATATGAATAGGGTTAACCAAGATACTTCCTTGTCCATAACCTGAATCAGCAAGTTTTGTTTCCCCCTCTATCTTGGTTCCATTCTGATTAGCGTATTGTGATTTTTTTAGGGTAAGAGGGAATTCAATGGATTCGTTAAATCCTAATTTGTTTAAGCTTTCTGCCAAAGTATCTGCCCCTATTTTTAAGGCTGACTGGGCAAAGTAAATATTATCTGAATACATCAGTGCATTAGCTAAATTTTTGGCTCCGTTATATCCTGTTAGAGTCGTTATTTGGTAATTTCCCCATGATTTATCTTTTTGCCAACTGGTTCCTGTATACCCATAATCTTCTGATGGGTTAATTTTCCCTGTGGTTAATCCAATGGCTCCGGTAACTGGTTTAAAGGTAGATCCTGGACAGTAACTTTGCGTAAATCGATTGTACAATGGTTTACTTGGATCATTGTTAAGTTCGTCCCACTCACTATTGGTTAGTCCAGTAACAAAATCATTAGCATCAAAAGTTGGTGTACTTACTGTAGCTAATAATTCTCCTGTTGTTGGCTCCATGACAACGAATAAACCTTTGTCGTCTTTCATTTGCTCATAAATTGTTTTTTGCATTTGACTATCAATGGTCAGTTTAATGTCTTCCCCATCTTTTTTGTCTTGCTTAGCTAGCTCTTTTATTTTATTTCCTTCGCTATCAGCAATATAAATTTCTGTTCCGTCTATCCCTCGTAAACGATCTTCATAGGCTTGTTCTAATCCTGCTTTCCCTATGATACTACTTGAATTGTATCCTTTGCCACTATTAGCCTCTAATTCCTCACGATTGATGGGTTGTACATAACCAATTAAATGTCCCGCTTCTTTTCCTAATGGATATACTCTTCCCTTTACTTTATTAATCATTACCCCTGGTATTTGTAGTAATTTATTTTTCTTTTCTTGATCTGAATCAGCTATTTTTTTAATGGGAACAAAGGTATCCTCTTTTACATAAGAAGCGGATAACTGTTTTTCTATATAATCAGTCGATACCCCAGTAATCTCTGAAATAGCTTGAATATTTTGTGCCTTTTCCTCCCCTAATTTTCCCGGAACAATTCCTACAGAAGAAATTTTACCATTCTCAGCTAATTTTACTCCGCCTCGATCTAAGATTTCTCCTCTTGTTGAAGGTATGGTGGAAACGCGGACTTTATCTGTGTCTCTTAATTGAGGGAAAATATAACTAGAAGACCATTCTATACGATATTCTTTATCCTCTTTCATGAGTTTAGCTGTATGGTCAAATTCAATCGTCCCAGCTGAAGTTGACATTGATTCATGATAAGAAAGTTTGCTTACCTCTTTTTCTTTTTGAGTTTCTTTGATTTCTATTCTTACATCACAAGCATCAATTCCTTCATAAATATTTTGATTTCGTTTGACAAAATCTTCTTGTGATATTTTTTCTTTGCTGCTCTCAGAAAGAAATTGATACATTCCTTCGTAATTTTGCTCATTTAAACAATTGATGTAAGAGGTAAGTATCTGTTCTGGTTTTTGCTTTGGCTGATTCACTAGCCAAATAACTCCTCCTATAACGAAAAGTAAAATGAATATCCCTAATCCTATTACTATTTTTACGTTCTTTTTTTGTTTCTGTTTTCTCATTTTTTCTAGCATATGTTAGCCGATAAGACCAACATATTCCCCCCTTTCCTTTATTTTTTCTTACGTTTCATCTTTTGTTTTATCTTAGCAATCAGTTCATCTAAGGTAATTCCAGTTAATTTATGATAATAGATTCTCACGCGGTCTGAAAATTGGAAATACAAACACCAAATTCCTGCATAAAATACTTGAGTGAAAATGTTATTGGCTTCCTCTTCAAAATAATCATTTGTATATAATTCAGCCGGATTTAATTTGGCATAACTCATACGAATAATGGTAATCACTATACTGAAAACTGCACTAGTAACTATTGCAATTTGTAGTTTCTTTGGTGTGTCTTCTTTTCTGAAAAATACGCGTATTCCTTGATAACAAGATAGTACCATAATCACTGCACATTGCAAGATTAGCAATCGCTGATACACTTCATATCCTTCTTTTACGTTAAGAATAGAATAAATTTGTGTACCTCTAATCCAAATTTGATAAAAACAAAGAATAGCAAAAAGGGTAAGTATTCCACCAAAGATTAAATACTTTTTCGTTGTTTTATCTAGATTTGCTGTATCTCCCATCTTTTTCTTATCTTTTCTTCTGATGAGGAAAAAGACTATGGCAAATACAGAAACAATACTAATGACAGAAGTCCAAACAATCTTCTGATTTTCAAGATATTTATGTCTTTGGGTATTTTCTACTGAGTTAAACGTAATTTTTTCTATCATTTGACTAATCATTGGCTGGTTTACTTCTTGATTAATCGCCCTATATGATATGGTAATTAATCGATAATTCATGATGGTATAATAAACCGAAAGACTAACCGGTTTTTCGTCTATTTTTCCTGTTCCTTGTACATGGATATAAACATTTCCATTCTGCGTTTTTACCAATTCAGTTTCTTGAATTTGCATACCATTTTCTTCTTTTTCTGCTTGTTCTTTGGCTGATTGGATGAATCCTTCGTAATACTGATTTAACTGTTCCTCGGTAAATGATTTTAAATTAGGAACATTCCAATACACTTGATGGTTTGTTTGAACTACCATTAACTGGCGAGTAGGATCACCTTGCAACCTATCTACCGCATTTAATAGTATTCCTGATTGTTCAAAATAACGAAGAAATTTATCTCTTGGCTGGTATTCGGATAAACTTTCATCACCTTGTTTTAATTTTTCGACCACATCGATTAAGTCTGGTTCCATCTCTATTTTCATACCAATGGTAGGAAATTCTTTCGTTATCCATTCATTTGCTCTAACATAATTGGTTCCTACTAAAGTCATTAACATCATAAGAACCAATAGCAGTATTATTTTTTGTTTTATTTTTTTCATTTCTTGTGTTAAGTTAGCTTGATCACTAACTTATCCTCCTTTTTCCTATTTATTTATTCAGAAACTTACTTAATCTTAGGTTAAGCAGTTACTAAGGCATCATCATGGTTCGATAATAATTCCCATAAGTTTAGCTAACTCTATTGCTTGCCACTCGTTTACTTTTACTCCTTTTAGATCAGGAATAGAAACAATAATTCCTGCTAGATCACAGGTGGTAAAGTCTATGCCTTGCAGAGTAGTTTGAAACAATTGTGCTTTTTGTAAGTTACAATTTTGCCATTTTACTTGATGAAATTTAGTTTCTGAAATGACGGAATTGGTTAAATTGGTTTCTTTCCAAGTTACTTCCTTTTGGTAAGAAGAATAAAAATTAGCATAAGCACAATGACTGTTTTCTATTTGGGTTTGATAAAAAGAACAATTGGTAAAATTACACCCTACTAATTTACAATTGATAAACTTAGTTTTAACAAAGGTAGAACCACTAAAATCAGTATTAGAAAAATCGCAATTTTGAAACACATTTTGATGAAAATTCACGTCAGTTAATGTTGAATCTGTACACTTACAATTTTGCCAATCACAGTGAAAAAATTCTAGCTTTTGGGCGAAAATCGTTTCTTTTTTATCTGTCCACGCACAATGTTTTATATCTTCTTGTTCGTCATTTGCTTGATGAATGATTTCTTGAAGAGATTCTTGTATTTGTTTTTCTTGTTCCATTTTTCTAGCTTATGTTAGCTTTTTTTGCTAACACCTTTCTTGTTTTATTTTTGGTAAACTTTTGTAAGCTTATTTACACTTAATGATTATGGTATTTCGATACTTATCTACTAATGAATGATTTTAGGAAGAAATAGGATAAGACCAATGATGGCTGAAGCTATTGCACTGACTAAGACCGCAGCGGCTGATACATCTTTAGCAATTTTCGCTTTAGGATGTTTTTCTGGCATAGCTAAATCTACTGCATTTTCAATAGCCGTATTCATTAATTCTAATGAGATGACCATAGCAAATAAAAAAATGCAAACGATCCATTCCCAAGATTGTAACTTGGTTATGATTCCTAAAATAATGACTACAACCATGATGAATAGATGAATTTTGATGTTTTGTTCTTCTTTAAATTCGCTATAAATTCCTTGGAAGGCATAGCCAAAACTGTCACGTAAACGTTTCCTTTTTTGATGAAATGGCTGTTTTTCTGTATTCATTCGTTTGCCTCCTTTTCTTGTTTTTCCTGTTTATTTACTTCTTCTTTTGGTTTACTTTCCTTTTTTCCTTTGTGATATTGCTTTAGTTCAAAAATGGACTGCGTTATTGTGGTAAAAACAATCAAATAAACAAGAGAAATAACAAAACCACCGATAACATCACTTGCATAATGAACTCCCAAATAAATGCGACTTAGCCCAATAAGTGGAATTAATAAACTTAAGAAAAAACAAGAAATATATTTTAGTTTTTCATGAGAGCAATTTTTCCAAATTAAATAAATAAGCAATCCATAAAATGCCATACTCACCATGGAATGACCTGAGGGAAAACTATAGCCTGATTCATCTATTAGACGATACCCTTCTGGTCTAGGACGGGCAATGATATATTTTAACACCCAATTAAGTAAAGCAACTATTCCTAAGTTTATGGGAATACTGATCGCTACTTTTTTGTTGTTTAGGAAAATGAGAGAAAGAATGGATATTCCTATTAATACATAGGTTCCTCCTAATTGAGTGATAAATTTAAATACAGTAGTCAGAGGCTCTATTCGCCAACTAAGTACAACTATGCGATAGATAAATGTATCGATGAATAGTTTTTCTTGTTCAAATACGTCTTCTAGGATGGCTAAAAATGAGATAGCACAAATGAAAACGATTATCCATTTTAGGTTTTTTGTTAGTATTTCTTGGGCTTTTTTGATCATCTATCGGGTTCCTTTCTTTTTTTCTTTTATTTTATCATAAATTGAAATTTTAGCAACTCATATTGCCTATTTCTTTAATTTTTTTGTTAAGAGGACAAACTACCGAAATAAAAAACGATATTGAACACGTACCTGCAGGGCTTATGTTTGAAGTTACCACAAAAAAACAAATTAAAGCTGGTCAAATAGTACACTTTGATGATATAATAATACCAGAAAGTGAGGCATATGAAGCATGGATGAAAATATTAAACAAGTAAATTTACCACACTTCTTAGCAGATACATGGTGGTTTGCTTTAACCAAACGACTAAATGATGATAACTTTTTAAAATTAGTTAAAACTAGAGAAGAGCAAGGCTTCACGGCCGCACAAATAGTTGTCGGAATACCACCAGAAGTAGGTTTATACAACGAATCAGAATAATCCTCCATCTATGCTATGGGATAATTTATATGTGAGTATCTAATAAATATGTGATATATCAACCTAAAATAAGAAAATTAAATAAACAAAAAGAAAGATAAAAATCGCAGAAATTATAGAACAAATGTTTAATTTTCTGAAATATTATGTTATACTCTAAAAAGCGAGGTGATAGCATGAATAAAGAAATTAACCAACAATTTAATCAAACGAAAGACATTTTAAATACTGTTGATAACAATACAGCATTAGAATATGCAACATGGACAAAGGATAAAGCAAAAATGAAATTCCAAAAGAAAATCCCTTCTTTTCCAATTACAAATAACTTTATTTATTGGTGTAATCTTGGAATAAACATTGGTAGTGAACAAAATAAAATTCGACCTGCTATCATTGTTAGAACTCAAACTAATTCTCCAATATGTACGATACTTCCTTTAACCTCTGTAAGATTAAAAGATAATAAATGGTATCATGTAGACTTGGAGCAAAAAAACTCTACTGCCATGATTGAACAAGTAAAAAATATTAGTAAATTAAGGGTTTTAAATCCTAAAAGGACAAATGGAGTTATTGAAAGAATTATACCAAAAGATCTAGAAAATATTAATAAAGCATTAGGAAATTATTACAAACTGCAAGATTTTCCTAGCAAATCTAAAAATTTGTAGTGTAAAATTTTAGACAAAACTATTGACTTTTATCTAAATAGCATAGTATAATTAAATCATAAAGAAAGACATTTTAATCCGTAACGCAAGTTACGTTATCATTTTAATCCGACAGTCGAAAGACTGTCGTTATTTTTTGTATAAAAGTATATATTTTGCATAAAATATTAGTACATTTTAATCCAGTATATTTTTATATACTGATTTTAAATTAATCCAGCCAATGGTACTAACACCTTTGGCTGAATTTTTGTGAAACGAAAATTAGCTAGGTAAAGTTTCTCTACCTAGCTTTTTATGAGTAAAAATTATGTTTTAACAAACAACATATAATTTATATATTTTTTATATTTTTCTTCTTAAATACCACAAAACTTGGTACTAACATAATAATCAAATAAACCAAACAAACGATGATAGAAAATCCTATCGTCAGCCCTTCCATACTCGGTAATCGTCCAAATAAAAATTGTGTTAAATCCCAGTTTGGCGTTACAAAGTAGCGGATCCAATCCCATTTATACATTTCGGCTAAAGCATTAATCATACTTGATCCCATATAGCCTAACAATGGTAAAGCAATGGCTAATGGAGAATTATTCGTGAGCGTACTTAAGGCAAAACTTAATGTAACTAACAACACATAAATTGGTAATCGGCATAAAGTAGTAATTCCTATGAATGAAGTTATCCCCATTGTAGTTATTTGGTTACTTGCAAAATCATATTTCACAACAGGAAGATCCATACTCTCAAAGCCAAAGGTTAGCCCTCCCACAATAAACTGAACGCCAATAACGAATAGAATGGTGATAAAGATCATGGCTATACAAGTAATCCATTTTGCTGCTAAAATAGAGGTTCTCTTATACGGTTTTACTAGTAATAGTTTAATGGTTCCTTTGTTAAATTCTTCACTAATCATGACACCTGCTATCATGATTAAAACAACTAAAATCATCACTTCATAATTTCCAAATACACCCATTAACATTCCGTGTGCTGTATTTTCTTCTTGGGTGTTGGTATTATGTTCAATATCATATTGATACAAATTTGCTTTTTCTAGTGCTTTCTGGTATTGTAACCTATCTTGGTATTCTTGGTTTTCTTTATTTGGCTCTATATTTTGCGCTACTGAAGAATAATTAACGTACATATCAATAGCTCGGCTTAAATAAGAATTGCCATAAGGGATATTCTTCTCTAAACGCCAAATAACAGCTTGTTTTTGGATTTCTAATTGCCCATTTTGTAGTTTGCCTTCTTGCGCTTGTGTTTTGAGTATTTGTTCTTGTGCTTGATCTTGATCCATTTGTGCTATTTGTTCATTAATTTCGTTTAATTCTCGCTCAGCAAAATATTTCCAGTCTCCTTCTTCTAATTTTTGGCAAATTTGCTGATATTCTGCTTGTTTTTCTTTTAAGGCTGTTTCATTTTTTTCTAAGCTAAATTCAAATTGATTTTTCTCTCGAATAACTGGTGAAACTGATTTTTCGATTACTTGTCTTTGCCAAGAGTCTTCCTCAAATTGGTTCATTAATTCCACCATATCTAAGTTTGTTTTGGTGTCTATATACAAAGCATTGTCACTTGGCTTTTTAGGATCTAATTTAGCTAGATCTTCTTTTACATAATTTACATATGCTTCTGAATACATATACTGATTTTGATATTGATTTTGGCTGGTTTGTTTAATCATTACGTTCATCGTGATACTGATAACAACCAGTAATATAGCCACAATCCATAAACTTTTCTTATGAAAAATCTTAGCAAATTCATTACGAATTAAATTAATCAATGACATTACCCCCTGTCTTTTTCAAAAAGGCATCTTCAAGGCTCATGGTTTCCTCTTTGACTTCATAGATCTTAACTTCTTGTTTTACTAATTCCTTTACCATTTCTGGAATTTCTTCTTGTTTTGCTTGCACCTTAAAAGTGGTTTCATTAACTGCCTCCCAATGCTTAGCCTGTGTTAAAACTAATTTTGCTTGTTTAAGGTTATCTACACGGAACGTATACGTTTCTTCGCTATCTACCTTTTTCACTTCTTCTATATCACTTGTTTCAATAATTTCTCCATTTTGAATCATACATACTTTGTTACAAAAACTTTCTAATTCAGACAAATTATGACTAGAAATTAATACAGCCATATTTTCTTCTTTAGCTAATTTAACTAACAATTCACGCATTGATTTTATTCCTTTTGGATCTAGCCCATTGGTTGGTTCATCTAAAATTAGTAAATTGGGCTGATGTAAAATCGCTTGTGCCACACCTAAACGTTGCCTCATTCCTAAAGAATATTTGGAAACTTTATCGTGAATTCGGTTTTCCAATTCTACTAATTTTACGACTTCATCGATTCTTTTCTTCGTCACCCCTGGGTATAAATTAGCAATTAATTTTAAATTTTGATAGCCAGAAAGATACATATACAAATCTGGATTTTCAACAATAGCTCCCACCTGTTTAATTGCTTTAGTAAACTCTTTTTCAATATCATAACCATTAATTAATACTGTTCCTGAAGTAATACTTTGCAAACCTAAAATCAATTTTATGGTCGTTGTCTTACCCGCTCCATTTGGCCCAATAAATCCTAAAATATCTCCTCTTTCAATTTGCAAGGAAACATCTTTAAGAATATCTTTCTGTCCAATTTTCTTGTGCAAATTTTTGCACACCAGCGCTAACTCTGCCATAGCGTACCTCCTCTTTTTACTTTACCTCATTTTACCATTCCCCTTGATAAAATACAAGAAAAAATCCCTTAAGAATTTATGAATAAAATCTTAATTACCCAATTTGGGGACGGGGTGAAAAAAGGTAATTTTACCTTTTTTCACCCCGTCCCCAAATTGGGTAACAAGTCGGTTTAAAGTTACATGACATATAACAATATACAGAAAAATTGCAATAAACTTCCTAATAAAATAAATAAATGAAAAATAGAGTGCATCCATTTATGTTTTCTACCTAAACCATATAATATAGCTCCTACTGAATAGGCTACTCCTCCCGCTACTAATAAGGTTACACCTGCTGTTCCTAATAATGCTGGTAATAAATTAGCCGTAAAGATAATACACCAGCCCATACCTAAATAGCAGATCATGGAAAATACTTTGAATTTTTTGATGTCAATGGAGTTTAGCACTATTCCTATAACTGCCATTGCCCAAATGACAGCAAAAATTGTCCACCCTAAGGCAGGGTCATGTCTAAGGAAAGATACTAAGGCAAATGGAGTATAAGACCCCGCAATTAATAGATAAATGGAACAGTGGTCTAATACTTGAAATACTCGTTTGGAAAAACGGTCTGGTTTTAACCCATGATAAATACTTGACATAGTGTACAACAATATCATGGTAAAACCATAGATGGCTCCACTAATGATTCCATAGCCATTGTTATGGATAGCAGCAAATACTACACATAGTACAGTGGCTACTATTCCTAACACTCCACCTACGATGTGAGATGTCATGTTGAATATTTCTTCTCCTTTGGTGTATGTTGGCATAATTCTATCTTTCAATTTTGTTCTTTGCATACCTTTTTCCTCCTCTTCTCTCTATTTTCTGGTGTTTTTGTATAACTTGTTTGTGTTATTATAATCTATTTTTAGTTAAAAATCTATATGATTTAAAATTTTTTTCTTATACGTTTTTCTCAATTACTATCCACGTCCCTATCCATTGCTCTTTTTTATATAATTGTCTAAATACTCAACCCACTCAGGAGCATTTTCTTCATCAAATAAATGATATAGAAAATCCACAACAATTTGATGTCTCGACTTTGCTTCTTTTTTGCCTGATTCTGTCAGCATTAGATCTTTGAGTTTTAATATTTTCTCAAACATATGACATACACTACTATCAGAGCATTTTTTAGTATATTTTTCCGCTGTTATCTCTTCCATAGGAAATACATTTTTATCAAAAAGAGGTCTGCCATTTTTCATATTATATGTATAAACTCTTATAATACCATTAGCACCCAATGCATCACACATATCGGCATCAGATACTATCTTACCTTCAATACTTGTTGGGCAATATCCTTTTAATCTTTTGTTATAACCAATATTATTAATTTCTAGACATACTTGATTTTGTATATCTTTAGCTATATTACAGTCACACATGATACTTTTAGCATTGGTGAGATTTTCAGCATTATTTATTCCAAACAACTTATAATCATCTACATCATGTAATAATGCAATCAAAGAAACGATATCTCTATTTCCCTTTTCTTGTTTAGCAAATTTTAACGATAAATCTAGAACTCTATTTATATGCTCCATTCCATGTCCAGAATCATCTTTACCTAATATTTCAAATACTTGCTTTTTTACCTCTTCTATCATTGATAATACCTCCTATACTTTTTTAAATAATAAATTTTAACAGTAATACTGTTTTGGTATTTTTTATGAAACGATAAGTTACAATAGTCTGTCAAAAATTTAGTAAGCCTTCCTTGTCTACGTTCTTGGAGGTTTTTAGTAAGCTCTCCTTATTTTAAAACGTAAATGTATCCTATTATTTCCAAATCAACTACTAACCCACACTGATACAGACTTTTCTGCTACTTTAAAGTTTCCATAGCCTTGATCGTCTATCCATATTTCTTGCTGACAATTATTTAGGGCATCAATCCATTTTTCTCCTTGATGATTTTCTCCTACATACATTCTTTTTTCCGCTTCTCCTTGGTTAGTTATCAGAGTGGCAAGCCCAGATGACAAGTGTTCTTCATCACCCTCTAACGTCCAGCCAATGGTATGAGGGTGGTCAAAATAATCGTGTTGAATTCCATAGGCTTTTTCTTTTCTCAGTTCCATCAATGTTTGTAATCCACTTACTGGTGGTATATCTTGATTGGTTATCCCATAGAAATCACCATAGAAAACACAAGGGTATCCATCTTGCCTTAGTAAAATAAGGCTATAAGCAGATGGCTTAAACCAAGGTTCAATAAAACTTTGAAGGCTTTGACCGGGGTTGAGTATCATGATTGTCTACAAAGGTAACTGCTTTACTTGGATTTTCTTTGACTAAGGTATGATCTAAGATTGTGGATAAATCGTAATTGGCATCTTTTGATGCGCTTTCTAGGCGATAGTGCAAGGGAACATCAAATAAGGACATCTCCCCTTCTGTTTCAGTAAGATAATGATGTAATTTTTCTACTTCCCCTGACCAATATTCGCCTACGGTAAATAACTCTTGATCACATTGTTTTCTCATTTCTTTTAGCCAATCACGGTAAAATAAGGAATCAATATGTTTTACCGCATCTAAACGAAAACCATCTATTCCAGTCGTTTCTACATACCATTTTCCCCAATTGGTACATTCCTCAATGACTTCTGGATTTTTAAAATCGATATCTGCTCCCATTAAATAGTCAAAATTTCCAAATTCTTCGTCTACTTCTGTGCTCCAATTTTTATCTTTAAATTTAAAAATAGCGTGTTCTCCTGTGGCGTTGTTGTAATCAATACCATCAAAATGAGTCCAATTCCATTCAAAATCTGAATATTTATGTTTTCTAGCAGGAAAAGTAAATTTCGTTGCCACTTTTACCATTTCTTGTTCGGAAATGGCTAAATTATGATTTCCCCAATCTACTTTCACAGCTGGAATAGTTTGAATTTTATCTGCTCCCATTTTGTGATTTAAAACAATATCTGCATATACTTCAATTCCCGCTTGATTTAAGGCAATGATACAGTCTAGGTATTCTTGCTTAGATCCATATTTGGTTTTGACGGTTCCTTTTTGATCAAATTCTCCCAAATCATATAAATCATAAACACCATAGCCTACTTCATCTCTTCCCCCTATCCCTTTATAAGCTGGTGGAAGCCATACAGCGGTTATTCCTAAACTGGCTAAGTCTTCTGCTTTTTCTTTGATTTTATTCCATAAATTTTGGTGGCACTCCATATACCATTCAAAATACTGCATAATTATTCCATTGATTTTTTTCATGTTTTTGCTCCTTCTTGTTTCTTGTTAATAGTTTTACTCTAATGACCTTATTATAGCACTTGCCAATCTATTTTTCTAGTGATATAATTATTTTTATACTTAATCAAGATACAGGATAATCGTTCTGTACTACAGATGACTTGAGTTCAGAGCGGACTTATTCCTCACGCCTTAAGTTATACTATAAAAATAGATGAATGGGTTTATAGGTAAATCCCATTTAAAAAACCTAAATCTATTATACAAGAAGGGAAAACATTTATGGATTTTATTTTTGAACGAAAAATTAATTATTATGAAACAGATAAAATGGGAGTAGTACACCATTCCAATTACATTCGTTTTTTAGAAGAAGCTAGATGTGCTTTTTTAGAAAAGGAAGGAATCCCCTATGATTCTTTTGAAAAGGAAGGAATTATGATCCCTGTTTTAGGAGTAAATTGTTCTTTCAAGCATCATGTTACTTTCAATGATAGCATTTTCATTCAAGTATTTATTAAAGAATATAATGGAGTTCGTTTAAGCATAGGATATTCCATTACGGAAAAAGAAAGTGGTAATTTAGTCTTGACTGGCGAAACCAAACATTGCTTTACCAACAATGCACTTACTCCCATTCGTCTAGCTAAAAGTAATGCTCACTTTCACGATAAATTGTTAAGTTTACGAAAAAACGATTAACTTCAAAAAAAGTTGAAACAAGCAGGAAGTATTTTCTGCTCGTTTCGACTCTACTCAATAATGATTTATCATGGATAATTAGCTTACAAAATGTTTGTGGTAACAACAAAGGAACAAAAACATTTTAAGTTACCGCTAATTCTATGTTAGTGGCATCTATGGTAGCGGGATAGGTTTCTCTTATTACTCCTGAATAGGTTATGTTTAGTTTCGTTCCTACTGGATAAACTATATCATTATTATCTTCTAACTGAATGGAAATTTTATCTGATGATTGCAATTCTTTTGTTCCTTCTGCTGGTTTAACCATAATATGAGTTAGATCTGACTCGATTACTTCTGCTAAAAAAGACGATCCTTCTTCTGGATTAGTTCCTCCGGAAATTTTCGTAACGTTTTCTTGCACTTTAGAAATATCATTTATCTTCGCAGCAAAATAAGGTAATTTTTTATCTTTTTCTTTCAGAAAAATAGTAAATTCACCATCTATAATAAACTGCCTAGGATCATCCTGCTGAATAATAGCTGTTTCATTAACCATCATTCCTGCTTCACTTTTTATTTTTCCTCCTTTTTCCGTCAACTCAAATTGTATGGTTTGCATTGCTTTTTCTATTACATATTCATCTCCGTTAGAAAATAAAAATGGCTTATTTTGTAATTCTTCAAATTCTTTTTTGAGATCAATATTGATGTTAGGAATCTGAACTACCTCTCCCTCTTGCAACGCCTTATTCCCTTTTTGTCTTTTCGTTTCAATTTCTTCATATATGGCTAAGAAGGTATTTTTATTACTTCCTCTTGAAATAATAATTTGATCATTGGTTTTGGTTGTTAGTTCAATCGCAAAGTCTTGTTTTGAATCATAATAAATAACTTTGACTTGATTTCTTACTTCATCCTCCGTACTAGCATCTATTCCAAAATAGTCTACATTTTCCTTATCCCCAAATGTTCCTTTTGCTAATTTAGTAAAGACTTTTGGGAATTCAAATTGTTTTTTTAGCATGGCATAGAGAAAATAATCATTTGGTCCTGAATTATTCCAATCAAAGCTATTTAATATATCACTTGTTTCGTTAAATTTTTCTTTGATGGCTTTTTCTATTTCTTCTTTTAAGGCTTTTGTTGGCAATCCATAAACTTTATAATAACTTTCGTCTGCTAGATGAGCTGTAGTAAATGTTCCTAGATTTAAGTTTTTAACCACATTTGGTTGTGGAGTAAAAACAATTGGCTGTTTAGCCAAGTCGTTTTTTAAATCATTCCAGATCAAATTAAACGTACCACACCAAGCTGTATTTGGGCTAATTTCATCTTCTAATGATAGTACCACATTCATTTCGCTTGCCTGATCTTCTAAAGAAGTCTTTTCTTCTGGGGCTGTATGATTTTTTCCCCATGTACTAAACAAAACTGGTTCATTGTTTTTCATTCTCCCTAAATCTATTGCATAAAGAATTCCTATGATAAGAATAATACCTATTCCTATGATTAATCCTATTTTTAGTATTTTTTTACTCATTTTATCACCCTTTCCTCTCTCCTTATTTAGACACTTTTTTCTTTACTTTTTGTTGGCTTTTATGGAAAAAAATAAAGGAAATTATCGTTAACATTAAAAATAGTCCTGAGATACACAGTAGTCCTAGTTCTATGGTATTTGTTCCTTGAGGTTGTTCTTGCGCTATGATCTGTTCTACTGTTTCATTGTTTGTTTCTTCTTGTTCTTGTTTGATCTCATCATCAGAGTTTTCCTGCTCTTTTCGAGGTATTTCGTCTTGTATAGTCTTCTCTTCGCTTTTATTGATGCTTTCTGATTGATTGATTTCATCTTCCTTTTCACTTGTACTATCTGATTGTTCTATTTCTGTATGTTGCGTTTCAGAAAAATTATTTTTTCTCTTTATTATTCTATAAATACCTAATGTAAACATTAGCATAAGTAGATTGGTTAAGCCCAATTTTAAGTTTTTTAGTGAATGGTAATATCTCCATTGAACAGTTCCTATCGGTTCTTGAATGACTTGTGAAATTTGTTTAAACGATAAACCAGACACTAACTTCAAGGAAATAACTTCTTGTTCTCTTTGGCTTAGTTTAGCAATCAGCCTATTATACGCATCTTGATCTAGTATTTTTTTTATCTCATCATCTTCTTCGTGAATGGAATATAATTCTTCTAAATTAATAGTTTTTTTATGATTTCTAAGATAATTTAATGCTTCATTTTTCGTTAGTCTATATAACCAACTCGCTTCATAGGAACTCGGTAAGTTTTGTGAATTCATGGTCCATAGTTTCGTAAATACACACTGAACTACATCTTCGCTATCTTCTTTTTGTTTTAGTATACTAAAGGCAATGGAATAGACGAGTTCTTTATATTTTCTGTATAACTCGTTATATGTACTTTCACTTTTATTTCTTTTTATCTCTGTTAGCAGTTCATGTAATTCTTTTTGATTTATTTTTTTCATCGACCATTCCCTCTTTTTAGAAAGTAGTAATACAAAAATTAATCTCGGTAATTTACTCACATCATAATAATATATTGCTTATTTGTCAAGATGTCCAATTGGAGACATTTCTATTTAGGTTACTGGCTAATCGTTTTATCCTAAAGTAGCTCTGATTCCTTAAACCATAGTAGTAACCTGTTTAGATAAAATAGAAAATGTCCCAAACAGAAACGTCCCCAATTGGACAAATGAAAACGTCTTATTTGTTAATCATATAGTATAAAAGAGAAATTTCCGGAAAAACTACTATCAAGGCAAAAAAAGTTTATTATCCAATGAGAACCAAAAAAAAGAGGAAAAAAAGAAAATATATGATATAATAGTATAAAATTCAGGGAAAGGAAAATATGACTCTGGATACCAATAATCGAGGAGGAATAATTTATGGTACATTTAGTTTATTGTGATAACACAGGAAAAAAAGGAGAAAAAGTCTTAGACAAAATTTTAGCGGGAACAAAAACAATGATTGTTCGTGGAGCAGCAGGAAGAAAAATACCACACAGCCGAGTTTTTGAAGGTGAACAACTCTATTTTATGGAAAAAGGATCTCTACAAATTACGGCAACAGCCACAGTAAAACACGTTGAAAATTTGATTAAATTAACCGATGAAGAAATCACCCAAACACTAGACAAAAATCAATCTAAATTAAATTTGACCGACAAACAAAAAACTCGTTGGCATAAAAAATGTCTATGTTTAGTGGAATTTGAAAACGTAAAAGAAATCACTCCACTTGCCTTTGATCATCAAGGGAATATGGACGATTGGCTTATTCTTGAAAAAATAGAAGACGTAGTTGTGGGAACTAGTATTCCTTATAACTATGAAAAATCAAAATTTTAAAAATTGAAGAAAGTAAATAAATATCTGTTTAATTAACACTTAAGGACATTTCTATTTATTCTTAGTAACCATTGTTACTAAAAATACGAATAGAAATGTCCTTTTTGTACCCGTCCCCAATTGGACAAAAAATGTCCCAAAAAGAAACGTCCCCAAATGGACAAATTGGCTTTTTATACTTCTAAGGCTTTTTTGTATAATTGGATAAAGTCTTCTTTACTTGTCTCCCTTGGATTTCCTGGTTTGCATGGGTCATTCATGGCTTTTTCAGCAAGCATTTCGATATCTTCTTTTCTTGCTCCATAATCTGCAATGGTTGTTGTTATGCCTACTTCTTCTGCTAAATCCTTTAATCTTCCCACAAATGTTTTGACCACTTCTTCTTCGGTGTAGTTTTGGGCTGGATATCCTAATGCGACTAATATTTCACGAAATCTTTCTGTACATACTTCTCCATTATATTCCATAACAAGAGGAAGTAACATCGCATTAGCTATTCCATGTGGTGTGTCATATACTGCACCTAATTGGTGTGCCATGGAATGAACTATTCCTAACCCCACATTGGAAAATCCCATTCCCGCAATGTATTGTGCCATTCCCATTTTGTTGATGGCTTCTTTATTTTTATCATTTACTGCTGCTGCTAAATTACTGAATATCATTTGAATGGCTTTTAAATGGAACATATCTGACATTTCGTTATGTGCTTTGGTGATATATCCTTCTACTGCATGGGTTAACGCATCCATTCCTGTGGCTGCTGCTAATGATTTTGGCATAGAAGCCATTAATTCTGAATCAACAATAGCTACGATAGGAATATCGTTTGGATCTACACATACCATTTTTATTTTTCTTTCTTCATCAGTAATGACATAATTAATGGTAACCTCTGCCGCCGTTCCTGCTGTTGTTGGTAAGGCAATAATTGGCATACCACGATTTTCTGTTTCTGAGGCACCTTCTAAAGAAACAACATCTGCACGATCTGGATTAGTCATGATGATTGAAATTGCCTTTGATGTATCAATACTTGATCCTCCCCCTACAGCGACAATTACATCTGCTTCTGATTTTTGGCAGGCTTTTACTCCATCAGTTACGTTTTGTATAGTTGGATTTGGTTTTATTTCATCATACAAAGTATACTCTATCTTTGCTTCTTTTAAAATTTGTTCCACTTTTTCTGTGACACCAGCTTCTACTAAAGCTTTATCACTCACTAAAAATACTTTTTTAAATTGATGTTTTTGAATTTCTTCTGGCAAATGTTCTCTTGCCTTTTCTCCAAAATAAGATGTTTCATTTAACATAAAGCGAATCGCCATTTTCTTCTTTCCTCCTTAAAATTGATCAGCAATTTAGGTAGGGAAATTTAGGGGACGCCCTTTTTTTCCCTATTTCCTAACTACTCTTACTTACTTACTTACTTATTTATTTATTTTGATTTTATAATTCTTCACCATTTCGGTAGTCTTGTGGTAACTGTAATTTGCTATCTTCTGCTTGATTCGTTACGGTTACTTTGATTAGTTCTTCTTGATCTCCTACTATTGTTTTGATATACGTTAACGTATTTCCTTTAAAATAAAATCTTGTTTTAGCCTTACTACTATCACTGGTGGTTAAATTAGTGTCCATTAAAAATTCTTGATAACCAGAGAATTCTTCATAGGTATATTCTTTTTTGTCTATGGTTTCTTTGCCGGTAGAAAAATCAGAATCTTTTATTTTTTCTAAGTTATTTGTGATCTCACCTAATATCATGTCATTATTTTGGTAGCGATAATAGGTTTTGGTGTCATTTTGTAACAAATAGGTATCTCCTTCTACTACTAAATACGTCAATACTCCACCATCAACAATTTCTTCTTTGTAGGCCTTATCTCCTTTTCTCATGTTAGTGATTTGGTTATCTTTATCTTTTTCACGAGTAAAGGTATACCCTCCTTGCTCTTCTGTTAACGTGGTAAATAACTTTGCTACTTTTGATTGTGATTTTCCTGCTTGATGTTGATTATTTTGTGCGATAACAAACCAAATGATTCCGATGATGAGTAGCACTGCTACTACACTACTGATGGTTATGATCATGGTTTTTTTATTCATTTCTGATTTTCCTCCTTATTTTGAAAGCTTTTCTCTCATTACTTAACTCTGATTACTTAATTTTCTTCCTAGATACAACTAGGGCAACCACTCAACTAGTATTCGTGTAGAATACGTAAGGGGATTAAATTTATGCACCCTCTTAGTTATTATCAAATAGGGAAATTTTTGATAGGGAAAAAAAGGGCGTCCCCTAAATTTCCCTACCTACCTTTTTCTATCTCTATAATACATTTTTTAAAACAATTGTTTTTAACCTTGACATTTCTTCTAATGTTGAGGATACTCCTTCGTTTCCGATTCCAGAGTGTTTCCATCCTCCGAATGGCATTTCAAAGGAACGATAGAAACTTGCTCCGTTGATGACTGCCCCACCACATTCTAGGTCGTGAGATAGTTTGATTCCTCTTGAATAGTCTTTGGTGAAGATACATCCACATAGACCATAGGATGATTGGTTGGCTATTTCGATGGCTTCTTCTACGGTGTCAAATCCGATGACAGAGATGACTGGCCCAAAGATTTCCATGTCTTTGGCTACTTCCATGTTTTTGGTTACGTTGTCTAGTATGGTTGGGTAATAGTAGGCATCTTCTCGTTTTCCTCCACAGACTAGGGTTGCTCCTTCTTGTATCATTTGATTTACTTGTTCTTCGATGCGTTTGGCTGCATTTATATTGATCATTGGTCCCATTTCGGTGTCTTCTTGCATTGGGTCTCCTACTTTTAGGGTACTGATGACTTCTTTCATGCGTTCGATGAATTCTTGTTTGCGTGAGTTGTGGATTAAGAATCGTTTACTTGCACAACATACTTGCCCTCCATTGTATAGCCTTCCCCAGATGGTTTCTTTTACAGCTAAGTCCATGTCTCCGTCTTCTAGGAAGATAAAGGCATCGTTTCCGCCTAATTCTAGCATAACGTGAGTTAGGTTTTTAGAAGCGGTTCCCATGGTTTGCATTCCAGCTGCTGTTCCTCCAGTTAAGGATACTAGGTGAACTCCTGGGTGTGCGGCTAAAGCTTGTCCTACGATTGGTCCATCTCCGGTTAGGATTTGGATACATCCCGCCGGTACTCCTGCTTCTACCATTAATTTGACGTATTCGATTAAGGTTAATGGATTATAGTTTGATGGTTTTACAATAATACTATTTCCCATAAGTAGTGCGGGTGGTACTTTTTGACAGAATAAATCACTTGGGAAGTTAAATGGAATGATGGCAGCTACTACACCGATTGGTTGTCTTATGGTAATTTGCATAGTCGTTTCTTGACCTGCTTCACTTCCTGCTGGAATACTATCTGTGTATAGGTGTTTTGCTTTTTCTATAAATCCTCTTACCCCAATTTTGACATTGGCTACTTCTGCTCTTGCTTCTTTGATTGGTTTTCCTGTTTCTTGGGTGAGTAATATGGATAAACGTTCTTTGTTTTCTTCTACTAGATCAACAAAACGATATAATTTTTCTGCTCTTTCGTATAAGGATATTTTTGCCCATTTTTTCTGTTCTTCTTTGGCTACTTTTACCGCTACATCAACGTCTTCTTCGGTTACGTTAGGAACGGTATCGATTAATTCTTGTGTAGCTGGATTGACAACTTCTATAGTGGCTCCATTAGATGATTCTTTCCATTCATATCCAATTAAATTTTTCACTGGCTTTTTTCCCTCCTTTGGATAGTTAGTTTCGGGCAGAATGACTTGACATACTTTTACTTCTTCCTGCCCTTCACTGGTTTCGTACCAGATTGAAGTACATTCATAATTTTTTTGGGTTTTTTGTGTTTCTTGATTGTCATGTACTTCTTGATTTTCTTTGTTTTCTGGATTTTCATATATTTGTTGATTTTCTTGCATTTCTTGATTAGCATATATTTCTTGATTTTCTGGTAGGTGTGGTTTTTCCCCTGCACTTCATTTACAAAAGGCTGTATCGGATAACATTAATCCTCCACAAGTATTTCCACCATGTTCTTCATTTCCATATTCTCCGAAAGTAAAGGCCATGATAAATGGGGTTTCTCCTACTACTTTTTTGATTTCATCAGCAACTTCACCAATGCGATCACCTATGGCTAATTTTCTTCCTCCACAATGGATGAATAAATAAGCTCCTGCTTCTCCTGGTAGTCTTTTTTTCAGTTTCTTAGCTGTATTGGCTGCAGCCATAATAATTTCATCAACATCAGCTTGCATTTGAATGATAGCAGTATTTACGGCTAAATTGTTTCCGATATTCATTGATCCATCTTTATTCCCAAACATAGGGTGACGAATGGCAATTAAATCACCTAGCCTGTCTTTTACTCCTAATGGTTCAGTTATGGTTGCTGATAGTAAGTTTGCTCCTTCTAGGTCTTTCATTTTTTTGCCTGTCCACTCTGCATATTTTTTAATGGCAGGAACTCCGTCAATTTCGACTAATGTTCGTTTTCCTTTGATTTTTGTGATAACTCCTGAGTTAACTGTTTCATGGTATCCTCCTGTGAATTCATTTTCAATTGGGGTGTTGGTATAGAAAAACGCTACTGCTACACCGTCTGAAAAAATTTGGTCATTGGTAAAAATACTCCATTTTCCTTCTACAGTGTTGTCTGCTGCACTCCCTCCTGAAAAAGGTACTTCACCGATTACATCAGCAATTCCTTTAACGTATTCTTCTTCCTCTGCTGGTGAAGCAACCATGTAATAATAAGCAGGAGCATGATCTGTGCCTACTTTTCTCATGGCTTCTTTAGCTACTTCTCTTGCTGTTTTTCTTGGGTCATCTCCTCTTGGTGATGCAGCTACCCCCACAGCCATATTGGGGTCTCCTATTGCCATTATTCCGGAAAATCCATGATCTGATGAAATAAATCCTCCTGGTGTGATAATTCCTCCACTAGAGGTACATCCAATGATTGGGGCTGTTCCTAATTCTGTTTTTGCCCCTTCTAAAACTTGTTTGATATTGCAGTCTACTGAGGTGTATAAAAAGGCCACCTTCGTTTGAATTAAATCGACTACAGCTTGCTTTGCTGAGTCTTTTCCTTGTGTATAACTATCTTCATTTGTACTCCATCCTACGTTTGCTTTTAACATATCTATTCCTCCTTTGTATTAATATACCCCAATTATAACAATAATATTTTTTTTGTACAACAATTTCATCAAAAATTTACAAAAAAATGTTACTTTTTATCCATTTGGCATAGTGAAGTATTGATAGTGATAATGATAGGAAAATCCAAAGTGGTCAAAGTCTTGAATTTGGTAAATCTAACATTTCGATTCGTTTCGCTGCATTCTCAAAGTATTGATATATTTCAGGTACCGAAGTTTTTGTCCAATACCATGCCCCTTGATTTCTTTTTAAATTTTCGGGATTAACGGTTACTATTTTTCCTTCTTTTTTGTGGTATAAATATACTTCTTTTGACTGATCTGTTGACATCCCTAATTCATCTAGATTGATTTCATAAAATAAATCAGTTGCTTCTAATTTTCTTTCTAATACTTTTTCAATTTTTTCTTGTTCAGAACTACCTATCAATTGATAATGGTAAGGTGAATTCCAAATAACCGAGGGAACGGTATCTTGTAATTCCTCTTGTTCGATTAATTTTAATTGTAATTACGAGTGCAATTAGGGTTATCCCTTTGTTTCTTTTCATTTGTTCCTCCTTAATTTTTTATTTAAATTCTCCTTATCTCACTTTGCCTTTTATATTTTTTTCTGTTGAACTATACTAGCCTTTTCGGTCTAGTAACTCTAATAATATCTTGTAAATATCATACCAACTATAAGCTCTTATTATATTTGCATCAGCTAGTTTCTCATTATATGGATGATTATAACATATTACTGGTATAATTTTTGCTATTGCCAATATATTTTCTGGTTTATCCTCAACCATTACGTCTATATTCATTTTTTTCACTATCTCAGCTTTATTTGTACTAAATAGTATTTCGTCATATAGTATATTATTTTTAGCTAACCATTTTTTTACTATATTTTGCATTTTTTGTTGATATTCATTTTCATAAGTAGTAAAAGAACGTGATGTTATGATATATATTTCATTATTTTCTTGTTTTAATTTTTGTATAACTTCTGAGGCAAACGGTCTGATCAAACTATTTTCGGAATAATAAACAAGATATTTTCGCCAAAACGCATCATACTGATCTTTAGTAATTTCAAAACTATTAGGACTGTCATATATATCTTGGTGAAAAGTGTATCTAATCCCTTCATCATTTAGGTATTTTGTTCCATAATCTATAATAAATCTGTGTTCATCAGTTAATACTCCATCGATATCGATCCCTATTCGCATTTATCTATCTCCTATTTTTATCTATTTTTCTCATTTAATTTTCTATAATTCTGTTATTTGATGAGATAACAAATTCCAATCTTCATCATATTCAAAAAATCCCTTTATCTTTTTTCCTTCTAAAATAGGTGGTAACCAATAACGATCATCTTCTTCTATTTTGCCACCTACTCCATTATATCTTCCTGTTCCAAAGCCTCTTTTTTTCATCGCTAATAAAATTTCATTTTCTTTTCTTAATAACAATAATGTGGTTTCCTTCTTCTTCATCTTATTACCAACTTTCTACTTCGTTTGACGATTGATATGATTTATCCTCTATCTTATAAAGATAAATTTAACTTGAATCCACTAGAATATCCATTAGCTATTAGTTTAATGTTAATTTATATAATCGCTGAATTCTTTTAGCTTCAGAATAAGTGTCTATATCAGAGACAAAAGTCCATCCAAATTTCTCATATAATCCTTTATGCTGTGTATATAAAAAAATCTCTTGATCTAATTTGTAAAAATAAAAATTATTTGTGAAAATATTTTCATGTTAACATGTAGATAGATTTAAAAGAGTGAAATTTATTTTTCACCCTTTTAAGTCTTTCATTTTCTTTTATTTACTGTATTATTTTCGGGCTAATCTCCTAGATTTATTCCTATGCTTCTTGCTGTTTTGACTAAGTCATCATCCATGGTTACTCGGCGAATATTACTTTCTTCTGTATTTCCAGATACTGCACCTATTTTTTTGTTGTTGCCTACTACTTCTTCTAGTGATACTTCGTCTAGTTTTCCGTTTTTGATGACTGCTAATGTTCCGAATTTTCCTTCTAAGGCTAGTTGCATAGCTTTTACTCCATATTTTGTGGATAGTACACGGTCAAATGCAGTTGGTGTTCCACCTCTTTGCATATATCCGAGGGTTGTATTTCTTGCTTCTAACCCAGTAAGTTCTTCTAATTGTTTAGCTACTACTTGTCCAACTCCTCCTAATTTGTTGTTGTCTACTCCTTCACCATTATTTCGTTTTCCTTGGATAGTAATATCTCCTCCTTTAGGTTTTGCTCCTTCTGCTACGACTACTACACTGAAATTTTTTCCTCTTTTTTGACGATTTTTTATTTTGCTAGCTACTCGCTCAATATCATAAGGAATTTCTGGAATAAGGGCTACGTCTGCTCCTCCAGCAATAGCTGATTCTAAAGCAATCCATCCAGCATATCTTCCCATTACTTCTAATACCATAATTCGATGATGGGTTTCCCCTGTGGTATGAAGGCGGTCTAACGCTTCCATAGCTACTGATACTGCTGTATTATAACCAAAAGTGATTTCTGTACAAGCTACGTCGTTATCAATTGTTTTGGGTACACCAATCACATTAATTCCTTTTAAGGAAAAATCACGTGCTGATTTTTGCGTTCCGTCTCCTCCTAAGGTAAATAAACATTCAAAACCATTTCTTTTTACATTTTCTACGCATTGATCAGATAGATCTTGAAACTCAACAGTCCCATCTTCTTTTTCTACTTTATAATGGAAAACATTGGCATTAGTTGATGATCCAATGATAGATCCTCCTTTTGGTAAAATTCCTAAAGCATTTCCTGCTTCTGCTGTACTTAATTTGACAAATTCATTTTTTAATAACCCATTATATCCATCGATAAAGCCATAACACTCTACTCCTGTATTTTCTGCTGTTTTTAAGATTCCACGAATAACAGCATTAAATCCTGCTACGTCTCCTCCATTGGCTAATATCGCTACTTTTTTGATCATTTTTATTTCCTCCCTTTTCTTTTTGCTTAATCTTTTTTATTATACCAATAATTTTGAAAAATACAACTTTTTTGGAAAATTTTTTGTTTTACCTTAAGTTACCCTTCTAAAAGTTGTTTGATTTCTTCATCTTCCTTCAGTTCTTGTGCTAAAAAATGATAGGCTCGTTTATCCTGTTTTATGGCTATTTTAGCAATTTCTTTATGAGAACGTAATCGCAGACTAGCATATTTTAAAATTAGCCCTTTATTACTAACTGCTGCTTTTACTACTTCTTCATCATCTCTTAATCTTTCACTAGCAAAATAAAACGTTTGACCATATTCTTTAACACTTGCTAAAATAACTTCTTTATCTGCCTTTAATTTTTCTGAAGCATAACATGCGGTCCAAGGTGCTTTGTTAATGGCTAATAAAACAATGTCTTTTTTAGCTTTTAATCGGTCACTAGCAAACTCTAATGCCTCTCCGTCTTGGTTTAAGGCCAATTTTACTATTTCTTCATCATCTTGGAATTGTTTACTGGCAAATTCTAGCATTTTTCCTTTTTCTTGTATTTTTTTTACTATGTAGTCTCGATTGTTTGCATTTTTTTTGGCTTCTTCTATTTCTAGATCCATAAATTTGTGCCTCTTTTCTTATTTAGATTAATCCTTTTCTATTTTACCAATAAAAAATGGGATAATCAACTTTTTATGCTCATTTTTTTATAATGATGGAATCAGTTATTTAGTATCAGTTTAATGGCACTTAGAATTATTATTGGATATAAATTTTTATCACAGAATTTAAAAAAAGTGAAAAGGAGTAACAATATACATTTGATACTCCTCTTTATTTATTCTAGATAATTTTTTATCCATTGTTCATTTGCTAGAAAGCAAGTGCTGGACAGAAGGAGTGACTGCTACCACCATCACCTTTGCTACTACTAAAAAAGAATACCCCTGCAATAGTACCTGAGCTGTGCATACCTCCTCTAGGAAAAAATGCCCAAGATGTGTTTGGAAAATAGGAATAATCTTCGTTCCATGAATATGAACCATCAATTGAACCAGATGTCTCGTAAATTGCATCTCCTTTTACTTGACTATTAGTATTGTAATTATTTGATTCTTCATCTGAAATTCCTATTTTGTAAATTAATATGACCATTATTTATATAATTTGCTGTATACTCATATGCTCCACCACTTATATCATATATTCCTGTAGCATTTTTCGTTGTACTTTGATCTTTATTGTCTGTATAAATTATATTTTTATTTTCTGACCCTCCTGTAAAATAATCATTACTTGTATTTATACTTAGTTCTTCCTTATTCCTTCCATATTTACTATGAGTTAGGTAGGCTACAGCTCCCCATTCACTATTTTTCATCATATGGCTATTCAGCTTTTGTGTTTCTCCAAAGGTTGCTTCTTTTCCGTAATGATAAAATTGATTTATTGTTTGATTTCTTAAGCTATTTACTCCCGGTTTTGCTACTAAATTAGTAGCATCTGTTCCTGATGCCTCAAATTTGGCTACCCATATGCCTGATAGTTCTCCAAATCCTCCTCCGTTCTCTGCTATTGCCGTAAAAGCTGGATGGACTAACCATTGATCTTGGCTATTTTCCGTATAAGTTATTTTACTTGGATCTGTTTCTATTATTCCTGTGTCTGTACTATTTAGAAAGTTATTGTTGTCATCTAAAAAGGCTACTTCTATTGTTCCTGCTGTACTTGTATGATACCCTTCTGTGATTTTATACGCATATCTTGGCACCCACACCCACATACTTCCATCTGTTGTCATCGCGTTTGCCCATTTACTTCCTTCTTGGGTTTCTCCTACGTATTTGATTAGGGTCATGTTTCCTTTTAATTTTGGACTATTTACTTCCACTGTTGCATTACTAGTCAAATCGATATAGTTATACCACTCACTATCTTCCTTTGTGGTTGCTTGCCAATATTCTGGTGTATTTTCTGGTTGTTCTGCTATCTGTTCGATTTCTCCTGTATTTAAATTAACTAAAAAAGTATAACCATCTACTTTTGTAATTGCTCCAGTTTCTTTAATGGTAGCACTTCCTCCTAAGCGAGTTATCTCATTCTGGTAGCTGGTTTCATTGATTATTCCATTAGTATCATAACTTCCGTTCATGGCTAACTTTATTTTTTCCTTAGCACTTTGGTATCTCGTTTGTTCTTTTGATTTTACTGCGTTGTTTAAAATTCCATTTTGATCAGTTAAGGTAGCTATAGTTACACCTGCTAAGATGAGTAAAACAATGATGGTTACAACTAAGGCTATCAGTGTGATTCCTTCTGGCTTTTGCTTAATTCCCCCCTTATTCTTCTCTTTGCCAGTAATCCACCCACAAACTAACTAACAGTAAAAACTAAAAAATTGAGATATTAAAAAAATCTCAACTACTAAAAATATACTTCAAACTGGGGAGCAGTAACAACAGCAAAAGCCGAAGACAAAAAGAAAAATGTCCAAAAAAGAAACATCTTCTAATTGGACAAAATGTCCCAAACAGAAACGTCCCCAATTGGACATTGCCCATTATATCTGATAATGATGATCAATACGATACGGATATTCCGAAATAGCCACAAACTTAATCGAATAAATATCACAATACAATAAATTACCACTTTCTACTGCTCTTAACAAAATATAACTAACCCCTACATCCTCTAAAAAACCAACTCGATCTACCATATTATCTGTTCCAATTAAAAACTCTACTCTAACCAATTTTCCAATTTGTTCTCTCAAAAACGCGGGTGTATACATATCATTTGTAATTACTTCTGGCGAATTTTCATTGATTTGTACGCCTTTTCCGGTAGAATTTGCTTGCTCCATTTGTCTATTTTCCATAGTGAACCTCCTTTTACGTATTAGAATACTTAGCTGTTGGACGATAAAAACAGTGATCTCCTAGTCTTGTATGATACGTTCCAGATCCATTGCTTGGAAATGTATTAGCACAAGTTGGCCTAAATGGATTTAAATACCATAAGCAATTATCTACGCCTACTAATTGATTCCCTGCTAAAGCCCAATCAGCAATAGAATAGTGAAGATTGGTAGGATTCATATTATAGATGTTTTGTGAATTATAAGCCCCTCGTATGGTTTCTCTCGCACAGTCGAACTGCCCTTCTTGAAAAAGAACATTACGTACATTTCCATCTTGAGATACACGGGCATATTCTCCATTAGGTACTCGTACTCGATTCATAATAACTGTTCCTACTGCTTTCATTCCATTTTCTCCTTCGCCTCCTGCTTCGCATTGAATCATTCTTGCCATTAATTCTCGTTCTGAATAAGCCATTCTTTCTTCACTTCCTTTACTCTTTTCTTTCTATTTTATTCAGATCGGAAAAATGAGTGACAAAAAAATTGCTAGATTACCCTTTGTATCTAGCAATTAACGCTTTTATTTTTATTCCTTGTTCCTTAAACATTTTTTCATGTTCTGTTTCAATATTGGTTTCAAAAATTGGTTTTTGCACTAAATCACTGGTTTCAGCAATTACCTTAAACCCTGCTTCTTGCATATATCGTAAAGTAGCTAAATATAATTCATCATCATCTGTTTTAACAAATATTTCACCATTTGGTTTCAAAAATGTTTTATACTTCTCTAACTGCCTAGTATGAGTTAAACGCTTTTTATGATGTTTTCCTCTAGGCCATGGATTACAAAAGTTAATATAAATTCGATCCACTTGATCTTCTTCTGCTAACAATAAAAAGATTCTCTCTATATCAAATCGTGTCAGTAACACATTATCAATGGATAGATTCTTCTCTTGATAGACTTGTTCAATATTTCGTTTTGCTAAACCAAGCATAGCATCAATTAAATCAATCGCTAAGTAATTTATATTTAGATTTTGACTTGCTAACTGGCTAATAAATTGACCTTTTCCACACCCTAATTCTAAATGAAATGGATTTTCTGGATGAGTAAAATTTTGTCTCCATTTTCCCTTTATTTTTTCAGGATCATCAATATAAAATTTACTTGCTTCTAATTCTGGTCTTGCCCATTTTTTATATCGAATTCTCATTATTTTTCTTCCTTTTCTGCTATATTTTGGTAGATTTGATCCATTTGTTCATTGCTTGCCTGATAGGTATTTTCTATTTTGTGATAATCTTTTTGCTGCACTTGTTTTTGATTACTTCCCACGGTATAGATCATTACACAAAAAACAGTAATAAACAAACACGCAACTAAAACAACCATAGCTATTGAACCATGAAAATTTGAGTCTTGTTTCACTATTAACTTTTTCATTAGCTTACACCTCATTTACTTAAGATGAACTAACTATATCATATTACCATTTATTTTTCAATCAATTGTTATTTTTTAATAAAATACTTTTCATCTTAACTATATCATAAAATGGAATATGTATACCTTCTTCTGCAAGTCTTACCACTCTTAATGCAGTAGTTATAATTTCATTTTTTACGACTAAAGGTATTTCTACGTCTATATTAGAATTAGTATATTTTTCTAATATATATTCTTGTGTTGTTGGAAATATATTTTGTATTAAGAATACAGCTTTTTTACCTAAAACACTACCAAAAACGAAATTATATACTGGCTTATTGCCAATTTTCAATTTTTTATTATCATATATCTTTTTATATTTATCGTATTTAGTCGATATTGGAACAAACCATATTATTTCTTTATTCTTTCTGTCTCTAAAACAAAAATAACAAGGTCTTTTATTCCCACTTTCTTTGTTTTCCATCAATTTATAGTCTTTAAATAGATCAAAAAATTCATCTTTTATAAAGTAAAATTTTCCATCTTCTATTATCATTATTCTTTAACTCCTTTTATGAAAATATGGGGTCTATGTTTATAGACCCCACATTTTACTATAATTAACATTTTTCCACCTGCACATTTATATCTCGCAAGCAGGGTTGCGGTTCACATTTTTTCACCTATCCATTTATTCGACGCAAATAGGGTTGCGACTCACATTTTTAATCATAGTAGATATTAAATATCCACTACTATTATATTCATTATAAGTTATTTTATTTACAAAATCAATACTTTTAGTAAAATTTTTAGGTAAAGAACGAACTTATTGTTACAACTTATTAATACCATTATGGTAACAAATTTTCTTTTTCAAGTGTTTTTGCAACATAAATTCACAAAATATGATATACTCTTACTACTTACTATACTCTTATTATATATATCTTCAAACAAATAGGAAAGGAATGAACTTTTTGATGAAAATAACCTATACCATTACCGCTCAAGATGCTGGGCAAACTATCCACCAAATCTTACAAAGTAAGCTCTTATTTTCAACTCGTCTATTACAAAAATTAATCCAAGAGCAACATATTTATTTAAATAACACCCCTATAGATACCCGAATGATGGCTATTCCCCATGAAGTCATTACTGCTGACTTAAGTAGCCCAGAAGACAATAGTCATGTTGTTCCTACCGCTATGGACTTATCCATCGTTTATGAAGACGAATGGATGTTAATCGTAAATAAACCAGCAGGAACACCAACACATCCTTCTATGCTTCATTATCAAGATTCTCTTTCCAATGGGGTTCGTTATTATTTCGATTCCCTTCAGCTTCACAAAAAAATAAGACCAGTCAATCGTCTAGACACCAACACCTCTGGGCTTGTTCTTTTTGCTAAATGCGAATACATTCAAGAGTGTTTAACGAAACAAAAGGCAAATGGTCAATTTACAAAAAAATATTTAGCCATTGCTTCTGGTTTATTCAAGCAAAAACAAGGAACCATCGAACTACCAATAGGACGAAAAGAGGGAAGTATTATTGAACGATGTGTCGATTTTGAGCATGGACAACCTTCCATTACTCATTACGAGGTTTTACAAGAAATCCATCAAGAAGAAGAAAATTATAGCTTAGTGTGTTGCTCACTAGAAACTGGGAGAACTCATCAAATACGTGTACATATGGCTTATCTAGGGCATAGTTTACTAGGTGACACATTATATGGAACTAGTACAGATTTGATCAATCGCCAAGCTTTACATTGTTACGAACTTTCTTTTCTCCATCCAGTCACCAAAATACCCTATACACTTACATGCCCTTTACCAATAGAGATGAAACAATTGTGTAATCACCCACTTTAACAATACAACATTTCACTAGGCAAAGTAACGACAAAGAAATTGGTCTGTCTTTCAATTTTAGCAATAAAATAATAGCAAAACTCCAAAGCAATACTATCAAAAAGCAAAAATCCCCAAAAAAAGAAACGTCTCTAAGAACAATAGTGTCTCAAACAGAAACGTCCCCAATTGGACAGAGTAAATCTGTAAGCCGGGTTCTGTCATTAAAAATAGCCATTTATCTAGGATAATCATCACTGACTACCTCAAGCCACGCAAGTTAGAAGGCGCCGAGCAGGCTTAATCTTCTGTTTAGGTGTTGCTCCTGATGGGGTTTACACTGACCCACTTTGTCACCAAAATGGCGGTGAGCTCTTGCCTCACCTTTTCACCCTTACCCAAGCTAAAAAGCTTAGGCGGTTCTTTTCTGTTGCACTTTCCTTAGGGTTACCCCCACTAGACGTTATCTAGCATCATTGCTCTTTGGAGCCCGGACTTTCCTCTCGTAGTTCCTTTCGGAATTTACCAGCGACTATTCAATTTACTCTTTTTTCATTATATCACAAACTATTTAAATCTTCTAGTAAGTTTTTATATTTTATCAAAAAAATTTCAACATCTTGCTTTTCTACCGCCTTTTGTAATTCATTTAACATGATATACCCTTTATTAATATTAAATTGATTTTGTTCATTAACTGATACACTTGTCAGCAAACGTGAAAATTCTTGTATTCCTGCTTTTACTTCTTGATCAATCGCGTTCCAATCTCCAGTATCTAATTTACTATATGCTTTAAAAATAGATTCCTTTGTTTTAAGAACCACTTTTCCTGTTTCATCATCACTACAATAAGAAGCAAGTTTCGGCATAAACTCATAAACCTTGGTTAACTGTTGCAGTGTTTTTTCTTTATCTTCATCTTTAACTGCTTTCGTTAAATTATCAAATTCACTACTAAAAGCTAAAACCTCTTCGTGGTTATCTGTTACCTGATACAAATCTAGAATAATGGTAGGTATAGATAAATATAAATTCTCTACCTCTATTTTAATCGGTTGCCACTCAACCTGATCACTTCTCGTTAATACTCCAACCGCTTCCATGGTATATTTTTTGGTATCCTGTTTTGAAGTACTTCCACTACCACTAGAAGAACCTCCCGATGATCCGCCTGACGATCCTCCAGATGAACTTCCTCCTGATTCTCCTCCTGAACTTCCACTCGCATTTCCTTCAGAATTCTCTCCAGAAGACTGTCCTTCTGAAGAACTTCCTTGTCCATCTTGATTTTGGGATTGATTATCTGTTTTTTGGTTACTTTCTTTTACTTCCTCTACTGCTATCTTATAATTTTCAAATTCAATCTGATTCATTTGATTAAAAAAATTAACTAGCTTACCTTCTACTAATTGTAATTCTGAGTATACTTTTTCTTTGCTAAGCTTTTTTTGTCCATCTTGACTTGCAATCACTCGGGTAACAACAAAACCTATAGCAATGACAAAAATAACAAGAATTACGGAAAAGACAATCTTTTTTGTTCGACTCAATTTCAAACCCTCCAAACTTTCTTTTTTCTAGTATTTACATTTTTCCCTTTCTTTATTCGGAGAAGAAATATTTCCTATTTTTCTTTTTCAAAAGTTTATCATCAGGAAAGAATAGAACACAAAAAATTGCATACACTAAATTAGGACAAACTTTAGCACAAAAATAAATAAAAGAAGGAGAAAACTATGGTAAGCGTAAATCTTTGGAGTGAAAAAACAGGAGAAATTGATCGTTTTTTAAGTAAATTTTACAATACTTCCATTTCACTAGATAAGTCTTTAAATTGGGAACAACAATATAAAAATCCGATTGAAATAGCAGAAATCATCGGAACTTTTGCTGATAATTCCGATGATTTCTTACTTGCTATGTGGATTAGTTTAGATAAAGGTGTATTCATCCATGTTACCGAAAATAATGCAGATGACATCATTAAATATTTGTATGAACGTTTCCCTTATTAACTATATTTTTATCCTTTTTTCATATCTTTTTTCACCAAAATAAAGTAAAGCCCTATTTATTTGGTTATATTTACTTTATTGTTGATGATTTCGTTCTAATACAATAGTAACAGGTCCATCATTTAACAACTCGACTTGCATATGTGCACCAAATTCACCTTGCTGAACACAAATATCATTTTCTTTGCATTTTTGGCAGAACAATTCGTATAGTTTTTCCGCTTGCTCAGGAACCGCTGCTTCTACAAAAGATGGACGATTACCATCTTTACAATTAGCATATAAGGTAAATTGAGAAACGATCAATAAGCTTCCCTCTACTTGCTGAATATTTAAGTTCATTTTTTCATTCTCATCTTCAAAAATGCGTAAGCTACATAATTTTCTTACTAAATATTCCACTTCTTCTGTTGTATCGGTATGAGTTACACCTAGTAATACCAAAAAGCCATGACCTATTTTTCCTACTACTTTTCCCTCTACTTCTACTTTTGCTCGTTTTACTCTTTGGATGACTAATTTCATCGTTAATTAATCCTCTTTTCCGTTTATTTTCTCGACATTTTTCTACTTAATTCACACACTTAATTTTATCATTACTTTTATCTTAATCATCTTCTTGCTGTTTCTCTTCTTCTATTTCTTCTCGATTCTCTTTTATGCGGATATCTGATTCTATTTGTACCGTTCTTGCCAATGGTGTTTTTTCTTCATTAGCTATTTCTTCACGATTATTTTTGATTGTTTCTTGCTCTTTTTCTTGTTCGTTTTGATCAGAAACTTCTTCTCCTGTTAGTTGTGTATCGTCTTCTTCATTTCTCTCTTCTTCATTTTCTTGATTTTCTGGAATTTGTACATTTTCTGTATCTTCTTGGCTACCTTCATTTTGTTTTGTTTCATCCTCTTGTAATTGTTCTTGTAAGTTTTGTTTTACGTCTTCTGCTTCTTGTTTTTTGTCTGGAGAAATATTTACGTTTTCTAGTTTCTCTAATATTTCTACTTCTTTTGCTGGTGTTTCTTCTTGTTTTGCACCACATTCAGGGCAAAATCTCATGGTTTGGTCAATTTCTTTATAACAATTAATACACTGCTTTTTTCCTTTTAGATCTAAACATTCTTGAAGGTCAGCCTCAATTTCATCGCTAAGTACATCAATTTTGGTACATTCTTCCTCCAAAATAGAAGCTAAATCTAACTCTTCTTCCCTGATATGACTTTCGTACACTTTTTTTCCTATTTCTTGGTAAATATCATCAATTTGACTTTTTAATTCACTCATTTTCAATCTGAGCTTAGCCTCTTTCGCTAATTTTCCTGTTTTATCTGCTGTTACTTTATAGGCCTCACTTGCTTTTTTTCCTAATTTATCAAAAAAATCCATTTTTGATAACCTCCTTCATTTTTGGTTCAATCAATCTTTTTTATAGTATAACCTTAAACAAATTGATTATTCATTTATCGTATTCTTTTTTTCCAAAAAGAGTCACTTTTGTTTCTCCTTTTTCGTTTTTATTATAACAATAAATGACAAAAATGTAAATAAAATTATTTTACTTATTATTTTTTCCCAATTTTCTATTTTGACGATTACGAATAACTTCCTCATGGTGAAAATAGTCTGAATAATTGATCTTATTCTTGTCGCAATATTGCCTTATTTCATTATCCATAGTAAATAATTCTTGTCTATCTCCTTTTATGTATATTCTTTCGAAAATAGGATACACTTTAGGGTATTTTTCACTAATATAGTTTAGTATGTCATATTTATATGCTCCTCTTAAATTCAAATCTTCAAACCAATATTCATGAATATAATCTTTTGTTTCCTCAATAATTGCTTTCCATTCTGTTATTCCAATAAAAATTGGTGACATAAATAAAATGGTATAAATTCCGTTTTCATATAATGTTTTCAATGTTTCTAATCGTTCTTTGATAGAACTGGCTTTATCCATATCCTTTCTAAAATTTTCGTCAAGTGTATTTACTGACATGGCAACACTTACATTTTTCATTTGCTTTAAGAGATCTAAATCTCTTAGTATTAATTTATTTTTTGTCGATAGTTGAAGTATGCAGTCTACTCCTACTAATTGTTCTAAAATATTCCTTGTAATATTATAGTTAGCTTCATAAGGATTATAACAATCAGTAACTGATGACATAAATACATTTTTGCCTACTATTTTTCTTGTATCTATCTTTTTATTACATAATTTAATATCAATAAATTCTCCCCATTGTTCTGGATGATTGGTAAACCTTTTCATAAAGGAAGCATAACAATATCTGCATTGATGAGGACAACCTACATATGGATTTATTGCATATTCTCCTATTTTTGATTTTGTTAAATAGTCTTTTACTTCTTTTTCTTTTACTATCATTTTTTCTTAGCATAGGTTAGCTTTTAACATACCTATTCTCCTTCCCTTTTTAGTAACTTTCGAAAATTTCTAGAATGAGATAAGAAAATTTTTATCTCATTAAATCTGTATAATATAAAACTTCTTTATTTAATGATTTAGCATATTCGATTTCACTTTTCGTACTATTTCCAATATAATCATTTATATTCACAACCAATATAGCATCTGATATTCTGATTTTTTCCTTGTGCATCTTATCTAGCATCATCATTTCATCTTTGGTATAAGCATCTTTAGTAGATTTCATTAACTCAATAGGAGTTAACATACAATTTCCTTTAAACGTCATCTTTTCTGTTATTTCTGTCATTTCCTTTCTAAACTTATTGCTCCCACATACGGTTATTATTTTCATACTAACCACTCCTTTTCATTTTTTCAAACTATTGTTTGTATTATATACTATATTTACACCACTGTCAACAACTATCTCCCCATCTAACAATCTAACAATCCAAAAGTTACAAGATAATAGTCTCGAGAAACGAGCCTGCTCTAAGCCCAAGTCATCTATAGTACTTTTCTACTTTTTGTACACTATTAATTTCTCCAAACCGAAACATATTAAAGAAATATTGAAACACTCTTAAACAAAAGTAGCTGTCAAGTGAGAGGTCACCTTATCTTATCTGGATTGTCCATTCATTTATGCCTGACAGTTCCCTAAGACCCGCGTCAGGCTTAAAACCCGATCACCGGCTTCTCTGTGAGGGACCGAAGGGTTTTAAAAAGACCCTGCTATGGAAGGTTAAATGAACGGACAATCCAGATAAGATAAGGTGACCTCTCACTTGACAGCGGACTAACTCCTCAAAACCATAATCCAACAACACATTTTCTCATTTATTATCTCCCTTCACCCCCTAAATAAACGTTAAATAAGGGCAGAAACAAATCCCACCCCATACAATATTGATCTTATTCAAATAACTTTATTCCCCTTTTTTCTCCCTACTCATCAACTGCTCCACAGCTTCTTTAGGATCCAACTGATGATAAATCACCTCATAAGCCATCTCCACAATCGGCATTTCCATCTTATATTTTTTCGCTAGTTCATAAGCCACATCAATATTATCAATACTCTCAATGACCATACCGACTTCAGCTTTCGCTTCCTCTAACGTTTTTCCTTCTCCAATTAATTTTCCTGCTGTACGATTTCGGCTATGCTCACTTAAACAAGTAACAATCAAATCACCTAACCCACTCAATCCATAAAAAGTTTCTTGTTTACCACCCAAAGTCACACCCAAACGAGTTAGTTCACCAAGTCCTCTCGTAATCAAAGCGGCAAAAGTATTATCCCCTAAACCAATTCCTGCTGCTACTCCTGCACAAAAAGCAATAATATTTTTCAGTGCTCCCCCTAATTCTACTCCCTTTACATCAGAAGAAGTATAAATTCTCATGGTTGAACACATAAATGTACTTTGAATTTCTTCGCAAATTTCTGGATGGCTTGAGGCAATGACCAAAACAGTAGGAACAAAAATAGAAACTTCTTCTGCATGACTTGGCCCAGATAAAACACCTACTTTTGCTTCTGGCATTTCTTCTAAAATAACTTCATCTAAAGTCATTAAACTTTCTTTTTCAAAGCCTTTTGAACAAATAATAACTGGTTTATTTCCGACATAAGCCTTATACTCTTTAAACACTGAACGAGTAAATTTAGAAGGAGTAACATGCAAAATAAATTCAGCATCTTGTAAAACTTTTTCAAAATCAAGTAAACACGTTACTCCATCAGGAACCGTTAAATTCGGTAAAAATTTACATTTTCTTTCTTCGTTAATCATTCTTGCCTCTTCTTCTGAAAAAGACCATAAATTGACCTGATTTCCTAGATTCGCTAAATGAGTAGCTAAGGCTACTCCCCAACTTCCACTTCCTATAATGGCTATTTTTTTCATCAATCTTCTACTCCTTTTTTTCTCATTTGATTGTGTATTTTCTTTTTACTAAGGAAATTTCGTAAATAAATTTTTATCCTATTTTTTTACTTTTTGTTTAGTTACATAAGAAATAAATACAACCAAAAGAGCAACAATTAAAATTTGCCACCACTCAATTTTTCCTTTTGTGGTATACACATTTTTAACGGTGTCATGTTTACCATCATACTCAATTTGACAAACCCCATCCTGCACACGAAAATCATCCATATGAAGGATATAATCTTTTTCTCCACTCACATAACGAAATTTAATATCTTGATTTGGGTAACTGGCTATTACCGTAAAAAAGAACATTTCTTTTTCATTGGGAGTAAGCAAAATCGATATATATTGCTTTTGGTCTTCTACGTATTCTTGTGCCTGAACTTTATCACGACTAACAGAAATCCCAGGAATTTCATCCTTGATTAATGTATCTGGTCCCTCATAAACAAGATCCAAACCTTTTTGAGCAATCACATATTCTAGGTAATCTCTTGGTAATAATAAATACATCTGATACGATGGCTCTTTATTTTTCATGGTAAGTTGTATCTCATAGGTATCGCCTTTGGTTCCTACTTGAATTGCTAAAACAGGTACCATCCAAATCAGTAGCATGATAAATAGGATAACAGTTAATAAAATTTTCTTTTTCATTTGTTTCTCCTCTTCTATCTTATTTCTTAAATGATAATTTATTCTCTGTTCCGTTCATGATTCTTTTGATGTTACTTCTATGGTTGTATAAGACAATTACGGCCAAAATAACACTATAAATGAAATAATCTGTTCCCTCTAACACAATATAATGTTGTTTAATGAACAATACAAGTACCGGAAATAGCACAGCAGCTGCGCAGGATCCTAACGAGACCATTCTGGTTAAGGCCATTAGTAGTAAGGCAAATACTAAACAAATTAATCCAATTTGCCAATTGGTCATGAGTAAAATCCCAAGTGAAGTAGCTACTCCCTTTCCCCCTTTAAATCCGAAAAAAATAGGAAAGGTATGACCAATGACAACAGCAATTCCTGCTATTTGTACTAATAATGCTTTATCTAAATCAGCAATGATATTTCCTATCGCAATGGCAATTAAAATAGCCACAACTCCTTTTAATACATCACAAATTAACGTAAGTACGGCTGCTCCTTTTCCTACTGAACGAAGCATATTCGTTGTTCCTGCATTTCCACTTCCTTTTTCTCTTACATCAAAACCTGCCATTTTCTTACTTAAAATAACAGAAAAATTGATACTCCCAATTAAATAGGCAACTATTGCCATAATGATATAAACAACCATTTCTTTTCCTCCTTTGTTTTATTCTTCTTTGTCTGCTTTCTCTCTTGCAATCATTCGAATTGGCGTTCCTTCTAATCCAAATTCTTTACGAATTTGATTGATTAGATAACGTTCATACGAAAAATGAAATAAATCTTTTCGATTAACAAAAATAACAAACGTTGGTGGTTTTGTTGCTACCTGTGTACCATAAAAAATCTTTAATCTCTTTCCTTTATCGGTTGGTGGCTGAACTAAGGCAATGGCTTCATTAATGACTTGATTTAACACTGAAGTAGATATTCTCATGGCATTTTGCTTGGCTACTTCATTAATCATCGTAAATAATTTATCTACTCTTTGGCCTGTTTTAGCGGAAATAAAGACAATTGGTGCATAAGATAAATACGATAATTGTTGATACACTTCTTTGCTATATTTTTCTAACGTTCCTGTGGTTTTCTCTATTTCATCCCATTTATTGACTACCAAAATAACCCCTTTTCCCGCTTCATGAGCTTCTCCTGCTATTTTGGCATCTTGATCGGTTACTCCTTCTTTGGCATCAATTAGCATTAAGCATACATCTGCTCGTTCAATGGCTAATAAACTTCTCATGACACTATATTTTTCAATTCGTTCATTCACTTTGGCTTTTCTTCGAATACCTGCTGTATCAATTAACATATATTTTCCTTGTTCATTTTCAAAATAGGTATCTATAGCATCTCTGGTAGTTCCGGCAATATCACTGACAATCGTACGGTTTTCTCCTAAAATTTTATTGATTAAAGAAGATTTACCAACATTTGGCTTACCAATTACCGCTACTTTGATGATATCTTCCTCTTCTTCATTTTCTCCTTTTTCGGGAAAATGTTCATAAATGGCATCTAATACATCACCAATTCCTATGGCATTACTAGCCGATATTGGGTATGGATCACCTATTCCTAAATTATAAAATTCATAGATTTCATTTCTATCTTTTTCAAAATTATCTGCTTTATTGCACACCAAAACGATAGGCTTTCCTGACTTTTTTAGCATAACCGCAATTTCCTGATCTGCTGCGGTTACTCCTTGTCTTACATCGGTAAGAAAAATGATGACATCCGCAACTGATATAGCAAGATTGGCTTGTTCTCTCATTTGGGATAAAATGATATCTTCTGAATCTGGTTCAATTCCTCCTGTATCGATCAGAGTAAAATTTCTCCCTCTCCAGTTCGTGTCTGCATATACTCTATCTCTGGTAACCCCGGGGGTATCTTCTACAATGGAAATACGTTTTCCTGCTAAATAATTAAAAAACGTAGATTTACCTACATTAGGCTTACCGATGATGGCTACGATTGGTTTTGACATATTGTTTCTCCCTTCTTAATGGTCTTCACTCTTTTTTATTCGTCTGCTTTACTTTCTTTATTTGGTAAACAATTCTAAACAAAAATCTTGTCAATTGAACATTCTCTTTATCTCCAAACAGAAACGTCCCTCATAGGACATTCTTTGGAGCAAATGTTCATTTTGTACCCGTCCCAATTGGACAACTAGATTATACCGAAAAAGGAAGAAGATGTCAAATCATCTTCCTCCTCCACCGCCGCCGTCCACCGGCCGCCTCCTCCACCTCCGGAGAATCCTCCGCCTCCGCCTGATGCTGATGTGTAGGCTGATGACATAGATGAGCTTATGGCTTGGCTAAAACTTTGATTAAAGCTGGTATGAGTAGCTAAATAGACACATGAATAAGTGGTCATCATTTGTGTTTCGTTAATTTCTGGGTATACCATTTTTAATTGTTTGGCTACTTTATCAGCTATGCCAAAGGTTGTAGCAAAAACAAGGTATTTTTCCCAAATTTCAATAGCAGGAATTTCTTTTTCATTCAGTAGAGAAAAGTCTTCCATGTATTTCTTTAACCCTTTCCATTGTTCACTTTGTTCTACTCCACTAGCCGTAAATACATTTATTTTACTAGTGATATTAGCAGAAATAACGAGTTCTACAAGGGAAGCTATAGCAAGAATAACCATAACACCTATCACTAAATAATTCATTCCAATCATACCAAATAACATACTGCTAATAATTAATAAAGAAAATAATCCAATAATAGTTAACACAATTTGAGATTGGTATTTACTGTATGTTTTTTTGGCTTCTTCGTCAACTTGATGATTTTGTTCTAATTCTAACGTAATAAATGAATTTAATTCACTTTTTAAGGCTAATACTTTGCTGGTATGGTTTTGAAGATATTTTTGAAGTTCTTTCAGTTTCATTTCTTTCTTTTCCCCAAAGGCATCTAGTAAAAATTGAAAAACAACTCTTTCTTCTGGTGGAAGTTTTTCTTTTTCTTCTTGGTTAAGGATTTGAATATTCACTGGGCTTTTCTTTTTGTCTGGTTCTAACACCTCAATTTCTATGTATTTTTTTAGCTTTAAATCCAATAATATAGAAGAAAATACTTTTCCTATTTCATCACTACTCTCTAGCCCTTGCCATTTCTTTTTGAGTAAGAAAATCGCTTCTCCTGGAGCTGCTTCTTCTCGTGGAAGTTCGCGATAGTAATCATATTGCTGTTCTGGCTTGATTTTTTCTGGTAATTCACGATAAAGTTTCTTATCTTTTATGATTTTCTTCACAAGCCAAATAAGTAAAGCTATTCCCACAAGGCTAACCGCTATACCGATTAACAGTGGTAAAATATTTCGTCTAAAATTAGCTTCATTTGCCCATTTTCCTTCTTCCTTTAACACTGTTTCTAGGTGGTTTTCGTTCATCGTTCTTTTCGCAGAAGATAGCATATCTGTTGGCATAAGAACCCTTACTTCTACAAAATTTCCGGGCTCTATTTGATGGGCAGAAAAATTAACTAGATCATAATCGGCTACATAGATTTGACCATTTAAACTTTGCGTGTGCCCCCATACACGAATATCTTCCATTGCATTTGCTTTTTTTGGCAAATAAATACTTCCCATGATTTGCTTAATTTCTGGTTCAAAATCTTTGCCAACAAATTGCCAGTATAATTCACTACAGTCTTGGTACTTGGTTATTGCCCCTTCTACCGTATATTCTATTTTGTATTGTTTTTGGCTATGAGAATGATCTAAGCCTACTCCCCAACCAATTTCAAAGTCTCCGTCTTCATTTAATGTTCCATAATACGATCCTTTTGGCACATGATAAGCCCATTGGCTAGTTTCGGTTAATTTTTTAGAATAGCCAGTTTCATCATATACACTAACATCTGTGATTTTACCATATTTACTTTGATCTGTGGCAAAGGTTTTGTACATGGTATTGGTCTGACTAATATCAGCATCCCAAATTTCAGTAACTTTCATATCTCCATTGGAGAGAAGATGGGCTTCGATGGTTAACTGATCAAGGTTCACTTCACCTGCTTTTGATGGAATCGTCCATACCATCAAAAGGAAAAAAGCAAAAAGTAGAACCCATGTTAGTTTTGTTTTTTGTTTCATGATTTTATCCCCTTTTCTTTTTTATTTTAATCTTAGTAGACTGTTTTCGTTAAATTGACTAACTGAAAAAACGATTAAGCTGTTCTTAATTTGCCAAAATAACAATAGGAAAAACTTTTTAACTTATGCCATTACGTATTTCTTGTATTTTTTGATTTATCTCGTCGATAGAAAATGAAGGTTTTGGTACCGGCTTATCTGATACATGATATTTTTCTTTTACGGATAAAATTCGTTCTACCCTGTTATTTAGCAATTGTTCCTCATCTGGTTTACGATTAAGCCTTCGCTTTATTTTTTCTCTGACTTGATCTTTGTTCGTGTATTTGAGCATGATCACATCATTTCCTGCCTGAAATGCTTTTAGGCTTGCCTGATTTGTACCATAGAATAATTCTACTGCTTTCATTCTCATATCATCTGTAAAAATTAGCCCATTATAGTGTAATTCCTTACGTAAGTAACCTTGAATAAATGATTTAGATAAGGTAGCTGGCTTAAGGTGAGTCATGTGAGGAACAATTAAATGACCAACCAATAAAGCATTTGCATTTTGGTCAATAGCATGGAGAAATGGCAATAAATCTTCTTGTTCTAATTGTTTGATGGTTTTGTTGGTATTGGGGATCCTCACATGAGAATCTGCATTAGTTGAACCATGACCCGGAAAATGTTTAATGACTGGCAAAATATTTTTTTCTTCAAATTCGTTTCGTTGCCAATCACCCCATAAGGTAATTTGATGAATATCTTGCCCAAATGCACGATCTCCTATTGCCGATTTTAGATTTTTCGTAGAACGATCCAAGACGGGAGCAAAATTGACGTTTACGCCTAACTGACTTAATAGCTCTGCCATAAGAGAAACCGATTCTTTAATGAGTGCTTCATTTCCTGTTTGTGCTAACTGATATGCACTGGGAAAATTTAAGATTTCTGGTGGCAAACGATTGACTCTTCCCCCTTCTTGGTCTATCCCTATCCAAAGAGGAATGGAATTTGCTTCACGGTTTAGCTGTTTGCACTCGTTTATCAGTTCTACCATTTCTTCTAAACTACGATAATTTTTTTTATACAGTAAGATGCCTCCCACTTTTTGTTTGACAATTAATTCTTTGATGATTTCTTTTGGGTGGTTTACATCTAAACCGATAAATAATTGTTGACCAATTTTTTCTTCTAAAGTTAGTTGTTGTATTTCCATATTTTTTAACTTAAGTTAGCTTTTTAAACTAGCTTATTTCCCTTTTCTTTTATTGATACTTTTTGCTGAAATTCACTTAAATTGATGATGAAAGCTAATTGCCTAGCTTCTTCATTGTTTTGATCATTATATCGAAAAAAGAAATAATTTGCAATGTATTTTGGGAATTTTGTTCATTAAGAAAAATTCATTGCTAATCCCCCACTTTTGTGATATGATGAGAAAAAAATAAAGGAATGATTACTATGGCATTTGACGGAATTGTCACAAAAGCAATTGCTACTGAACTCCAACAATTAGTGGGAGCAAAAATAGATCAAATTTATGAACCTAATAAAAATACTTTACTTTTCGGTTTATATCACCAAGGAAATCGTTATTCATTAACGATTTGTTGTGATGCCCAAAATTATCGTATGCACTTAACCACTCACCCCAAACCAAACCCCAAAGTTGCCCCAAACTTTTGTATGGCATTACGTAAACATTTATTAGGATTTCGTATCGTAAATTTTATTACTAATGATTTAGAAAGAATAGTAACCCTTGAATTAGAGGGTTTTGATGATGTAGACGATATTGTTCGCCTAAAATTAATCATTGAATTAATGGGAAAGCATTGCAACATTTTGTTAGTTGACGAAGAAAATACGATTATTGATTCTTTACGCCACATTCGTGAAAAAGAGACAGAAGACAGTAGTCGAAATATTTACCCTCATCAAACATACCATTACCCTACCACCAATAAGAAAAATTTGCTCACGATAGAAAATGCAGAACAATTTGAGGAAGAACTGATTGGCCCTCTTTCTTCTCCTTCTCATACTTCCTCTATCAGTTCTCCTGTTTCTACTACACCCTTAGGTAGCGTTCTTTCTGAAATTTGTTTTGCTGATCTTCCTAAACAAATAGGTAACACATTTAATGGAATTAGCCAATCACTCATTCGATCCTTACTAAAAAAATACCAATTGAACGAAAACGACCCTCTTATTTTGCGAAATTTATATTCTATCTTATCGCAATTAGTTGAACAAATTGATACTGCTAAGGTACAGTTTGAAGTATCATACAATGCGGAAGGAAAAGCTACTGACTATTACCTAATTCCAGAAAATGATACTAATTCTTCTCGCTTTTCTTTAAATTTCTTTTTGGATGATTTTTACTACCAAAAAGAATCTTCAGAAGAGTTAAAAAATACTCGTAACAGTATTTTAAAACTTATGTTAGCTATGCTCAAAAAATATCAAAAACGTTTATTGCATATGAACGAAAAACTGCAAGAATGTGAACATATGGATCAATTTCGCATTTATGGTGAATTGCTAACAGCCCATCTATATCAGTGGAACCAAGAAAAATATGAATCGGTACAAGTAACCAATTATTATGACCAAAATAAACTATTAACAATCCCTTTAGATAAGCGTTATACCCCTAGCGAAAATGCTAAACGTTATTTTAAAAAATACCATAAATTAAAAAATACACTAGCGATTGTTTCTAACCAAAAAGAAGACACACTAAAAGAATTATCTTATTTAGAAAGCATTGTTTACGAACTAGAAAATAGTCAAACTCTTGAAGAAATTTCTACCATTTTTGAAGAAATCTCAGAAAACGTCATTTTTGAAGAAAAAGTAAAGGGATTATCGAATAAAAAAACAAAAATGAAAAAATCAAAATTAACCAAAAACAAAACCGTTTCTTTTAATCCAATTAAATACACCATTAACGGGTACTCCATTTTAGTTGGAAGAAACAATCGAGAAAACGATTGGCTAACCTTAAAATATGCCAAAAAAACAGACCTCTGGTTTCACACTCAAGAGATCCATGGTAGCCATGTTATTTTAAAATTACCAGAGAATGCTAAAGTCTCTCAGGATTTACTCATTCAAGTAGCAGAGATAGCAGCTCTACATAGTAAGGGAAAAAATTCTTCCCATGTCCCTGTAGATTACTGCGAAGTAAAATACGTTAAAAAACCAAGTGGGGCAAAACCGGGAATGGTTATTTATACTCACCAACAAACATTGTCCGTAAATCCTAAAATGTCCAATTAGGGACGTTTCTGAAAAGGACATTTTGCAATAAAGCAAAATGTCCTTTTCAAATATGTTTACCAAATGATACAACTAATTAGGCAAACAAACTACATAAACATTAGTATAGCAAAAATAGTTCCTACAATAATTTCCGGTTTTGTTAGATCTGCTGGAAGTAATTCCATTTCTGTTTGTGTTTTTTCGTTGGTTCTACTAATATCATAATAATTAACGTTGTTCAATCTAAAATACAATTCAAATTCTTGTTCTTCTTTTCCCTTTTCTACTTCAATGTATTTTGTTCCTAATTTCACATTCCTTGCCGAATAAAAGTCTACTTGTAAATACTTAGCTTCTATTGGATTTTCTTGTGTTTGATAAATCGTTCCTTTCATTCTTCCATTAACTTTAGTTGCTTCTGCTTGGTAGATCTGTACTTGAGTTAGGTTATCTTTTCTCCCTATGGTTTTATAGGTAGTATTTAGGCTCACATTAATTAAAAATTCTGAAAAAATGAAAAAACCTACTACTATTAATGTATAAATGAGAAATGTTTTTAATCGATCCATAATCCTTCCCCTTTTCTTGCTTTTTATTTTTTCTGCTTTTGCATACTTATTATAGCATATTTCGCCAATTTTTACAATTTTTTAACAATTTTATTTTTATTGTAGTCAAATACCCATAAATCATGATATACTATTGCTAATAAAAATAGCTAGTTGAAAACAATAGTTAAGACATATATGCTCAAAACCAAGGAGGAAAAATCATTGATTGCTCAAAAACTTAAACAAATAAAAAAAGAAAAAATACTTTTTTGGATTATCCTAATCATTGGAATATTGGTAAGGGTCTATCATTTTCCAACAGCCTTACAAGAAATGAATAGTGATGAAATTATGACAGCTGTAAATGCCAAATCAATTGCTGATACGGGTACAGATATAAATGGGATCAGTTTCCCTGTTTATTTACAAGGTTGGGGCGGACAAAGTGTTGTTTTATTATATTTAATGACACTAAGTATAAAATTACTAGGGTATACTTTATTTGCGGTTAGACTCCCTACCCTTATCGTAAGTATTATTTCCTTATTTGTCTTTTATGACTTAGTGAAAAAAATCAGCAAAAATGAAAAAATAGCTCTAATTGGTCTAGCCCTCATTTGTATTTCTCCTTGGCATATTCTTCAATCCATTTGGGCTTTAGATTGTAATATGTTCCCTCATTTTTTACTTTTTGCGATAGATGTATTTTATACTGGGCTACTCCAGCAAAAAAATAAACTTTTGTATTTATCCATGGCTCTATTTGCCATTAGTTTGTACTGCTATGGTGTTGCCATTTACTTTGTTCCTTTATTTTTACTAGTGATGTGTATTTATTTACTCAAGACCAAAAGAATAACCATAAAAAACAGTATTTTTTGTGCCATGATTTTTTTGGTATTATCTATGCCAATTATTCTGATGTTTACGATAAATGTATTGCATACAGGAAATAGTATATCTTTGGGAAAAATGACTATTCCTTATTATGAAGGATTATCTAGAACTAATGATATGATCTTTTTTACGGCTAATCCTCTAGAACAATTGGGCAAAAATATTGAGTCAACGATTAAGGTAATGGTTTTGCAACGTGATGGAGCTGAATGGAATTCTTCTCAGTTATTTGGAACAACCTATCTTTTTACTATTGTTTTTATGATTGTTGGTTTTATTGGTGTGATAAAGAAAAGAAAAAAGGAAAAAACATCGATAAGTCATGTTCTGATCCTATCTTGGTTTAGCCTTAGTTTGTTAACCGGGTTAATTATCAATGAGGCTAATATTAACCGATTGAATTCTTTATGGTATGTATTTCTTTTGTTAGCTTCATTAGGGATATACCATATTTACGAAAAAATACGTTACCAACGAGCTTACCAAAGAACATTAATTGGTTTGTATTTAGTGATTTTCACGTGTTTTACCATTTATTTTCATGGATATTATACTACTATTGTAGATCAATCTGGCTGTTTTTCTAGAGGATTTTACCAAGTGCTAAATACTGTGAAAGCGCTAGATGAAAAGACGATATGGTATGATAATGTAAAAAATGATGGATGCCTTGAATTATATATTCACTTAAACCATGATAATAACAAACAATATTTAAGTATCAAAGACGAAAATGAACTAAAAGAAAAAATAAAAAACTTAAGTCAAAACGAAATTTTGATTGTTGATGTAGAATTTAAACAATACGAAAATAGTAAAAATAGTGAGCAGATAGGAGACTTTCTCATCGTAAAACCTTAATAATACGATAAAAAATATCTTAACTTGACCAAAACATTATTTTATGGGAAAGACAAAAGTACAGGTGATAACCAAATTAACTAGATGGTTTTTACTTGACCTATTTAATAAAATTAACAAAAATAGAGGTGACAGCCAATTTTACTGGCTTATCTCCTCTATTTTAATTTCCTTTTTAAGTACAAGTAATTAACCGTTAAGTAAAATTATGTTAAAGCTCTTTTGGTTTGTGGTTTAGGGTTAATCATTCACTTTGATATTTCCTGAAGTTGTTTCTACTGTTAATTGTATTTCTGCCTTTCGATTATTTTGCCCTATCTTTATATTTCCCGAAGATGTTTTCGCTTCTACATAGATGTCATTTTTATGATTGACTTCTATATTTCCTGATTTAGCAGAGAGTACAGAGTTTGCGTTAAGCAAACAATTGCCTATTCTAATTCTTCCTGAATTTGATTCAATTTGGCAAGAGCCGTCTATTTCATCAACTTGTATATTTCCTGAAGAAATGCTTGAAGTTAATTGTTTTGCTTTTTGAATGGTTATACTTCCTGATGTTGCCTTTACTGTTGCCTCCCCTAACTCGCCTGTCTTTATATTTCCAGAAGAAGAATTAATAGTAGCCTCATCAATATTTTTCATTTCAATTTTTCCAGAACTAGATTTTGCTACCATTTCCCTTGCATTTCCCATAATAATATTTCCTGAACTACTTCTTACCTCTCCACGATTTACATTTCCACCATGAATACTTCCAGAAGATGTTTCTAAAATTACATTTGCTTGATCTAAATCGGCTAACTCGATATCTCCACTTGAGGTTGTTAGCATAAACTTTTCAGGATAATTTTGAGGAACTTCAATAATCAGTTCTTGTCTATACCAACAAAATATTCCTAGTACATGAACGACATTTTTTTCCTTAGCAATTTGCAAATTTCCTTCTTCTTGTTCGACTTTTAGTTTTTCTCCTTTTGCCCCAAAAGCAGTAATTTGAATTTTATCTCCTGTACTTCGTTGCACTTTTATTTTTGAAGAAGAAAGAATCACCTCTATTCCCCTTATTTCTTCACTAGTATATGACTCATGAAATATCTCCTCTGTTTTATTACCAAAACCTAGTAAAGATATTTCTAGATGATTATCTCGATTGATGATTGATAATATCATCATATTAATTAGGGCTATTGCTATAATGGATAAAATAACAATTAGCACAATTTTTCCCCCTTTATTTTTCATTTTTTTCTCTCCTTACATCAAATATTAATTTTACGATCAATTCTACGATGATAAACACAATCCATAAAATCCAAGTAACATTCCATTCTTCTGTAGCTACACTAACCACAAAATAACTTAATAAGAAAAACATGGCTACTAATTGCAAAATTCGTGTTTCTGTTTTATTTTTTGTTTTTGCTTCTTTAGTAGCAAGATTAGCTGTTTTTTCGTCAATGCTGTCAAGTTCATTAATTACCTCATTTGCCTCTTGGATTTTATTTTCTATGTGTTTGATTTTTTCCGTTTTGTTTTGAGGATGTGAAATGAAAAAATACACTAAAATTACGGTGGCTATGGTAAATAAAGTAGTAGAAATCATGATGGCATGTGTTTCTTCATATTTTAGGGACTCTATCATATAGGGTAAACTAAATGCTCCTATGCAGTATAGAAAAACACTAATACTAATGATTAAGGCCTTTTTTTTATTTCGTTTTTCATCGTTATTATTTTGAATAGGTGTATCTTTGTTTTCCCCTTTTTCCCCTTTTACTAATTCATCTGTAGTAATATTAAATACTTCGCATAATGGTTGGATTTTATTGAAATCTGGCATACTTTGGTCTGTCTCCCATTTTGAAATGGTTTGTCTTGTTACTCCTATTTTTTCTGCTAAAGCATCTTGCGATAGATTGATGTTTTTTCGATAGGCTAATAACCTCTCCCCTAATGTCATTTTTTGTTTTCTCCTTTCTATTTTTTCTACTTTCATTATACCGTATATGTTGGTTGCATACTATCAACCTTACTTTGAACTTTCGCAACTACAGTTAACATTTGCTTATTTTTAGCTATTTTCCCATTGTTGTGATTAATTTATATTTTATTCACTATTCATTTTTCCCTTTTGATTAAATTTGGGCAATAAAAAGTTCAGCCTATTTATGATAGATCATATAACATTGATAGAAAATTAGCAAGCAAATCATAAAACTAAGGGAAAAATAACTATAAAATATTCTATTTTTCATATAGTATAAAATGAGGTGGAAAATTTGAATTGTTGTGAAAGAAAATGTAATATATGGTGTTTTACTATTATCATGGGTTTAATTTCCGTATTGTTATTATGGAATATTGTCTTAACCATAACGGTAACAGTAATGATAATACTAACTCTATAGCTTTTACACCATAAAAATTCGAATAAGGAAGAAAGAATTTGCTTAAATGCTCTAGAAAATTAAAAACATAATCTTCATAGCCTACTACACCATTAATCACAACAACTCCTTCTTTTATAGAAGAAATTAGGATTCTTTTTCTTGTGTCAACATTTCTAAACCATAAGCCTCCCCACTTTGATATATCCTCAAAACAAAAACAATTGGTATAACTTTCATACCTCATATTCTGTTTATCAGAATTTCTTAATGGTTCGTCTTTTCTACAAATCTGAGTGTCAACAATAACATCATTTTTGACACTTTTGTAGTTAGACATTGATATCCACTTCATCACCTTTAAAACGGACTCATCTTTCTTCCTTAAAATTCCATTCTTTACTCTAGTAATTATCGACATATTATGGTAAAATAGCAGAGAACAACTTAATAAAATGGTGGCTAATGAGATAGAAAGGATGTATACATGAAAAATTATTTTACTACTAATCCTAGTTTTGACATCAATAGTCCTATATTGACTACTCAAATTAGATTTTCATTAAATGATAAAGGGCGACTTTGCCGAATAGTTTGGTGCTATGAAACTTCATTTGATGGAACTCGGGAAAATTCCTGGGGAAATGAAAAGTTAGAAATATGGAACCTGGATAAAGACGGAAATCAATACGATTTAATGCGAGCATTTGACATATTAGCTCGGGAAAATCCAAATGACTTCAAGGAATTGTATTACGTTTTAAAAGAAAATGATAAAGTGGTCTTTCCTATTATAGCAGAGACCTTAAAAGAAATTCAGGAAACTTTCAATTTTAATTAAAAATATCTCAACTATCGCCACCAAAAAGGAACTTTTATTGTTATTCGATAAAAGTTCCTTCAATTTATGAGGTAAAAAATCATTCTACGATTTAAACCTTTTCTCATAAATGTATCCTATCTCACTTGATATATTACCACATTTGTTAGGTTCATCATTGTTAATTACTTTTTCAAATATTTTATGGCAACCACAAATTTCATAAAATTTATAGTTACACGATTCATCTGTTAATATTTCGATATTTTTCATGTTATCGTTTTTCGCATATTCAAATACTTGTAAAAGCATTTTCTTTCCAATCCCTTTACCACGATAAATTGAATCTAAAATCAAAATGCTTATCTCTCCATCAAAATAATTTTTTAAATCTTTCGGTGTATAATCATAATTATTATTGTATTTTTCAAGACCTTTCTTATTCTTTACAAAAGGACTCCATGTAAGTAGGATTCTCAATATATGAAAGAGGTTCTTTCTTATGATATACTTCTTTGAATCCCATTTTGCATATCCACATATTCCAATAACCTTACCATCCCTTTTTTCGATAATCATTTTTTCAGTTTCCTCAAGTATTTGAAACAAATAAATCCATGCACAAACTTTTCCTTTAGTATGTGATGCTGTTTTCCCCAAATCCCATTCATGATAAAGAATATCTACTGCTTGTTTCATTTCTACTAAATTCATTTTAATCAACCTCTTTTAATTCTATTTTCCGTTCCTGTTGATTCCATTAGGATCTTCCGAATAGGTTTCTACTTGGATACCTATCACTCATTGTTTTATCGTTCATTTAAGAACTTTTATCATATACTCTACCATTTTCTTATGCCCCTTATGATTGGGATGTAACCCTGCTATATGCACATAGTTATTGCATACTTTGGAATCATCTTGATTAACAATGTGATTTTTAAACATTGTAGCCCATCCACCATTTTCAAAATCTCCAATTCCATAGGTAATGCTATCACCTATAATGATATAATTTATCCCCATTAACAATACCTCCATATATATTTCTATCTTCTACTAAATAAATTATTTTAGTAGTTTCCAACTTCCTTTTTTAGTAGAACCTTCTCTTACAACTATTCCTAATTCTTTTAAAACATTCATATTATACTTTACACCATCTCTTGTTATATTTAATTTTTTTGCTATTTCTTTTTGTGTTATAGAGGATTCATTTTTTATTAATTTTATAATATTCTGTTGAGTTTCATTTAACATTGCAAAATTTTCTTGGGTAGTTTTTAGGGTAGTTTCTTGGGTAGTTTTTTGGTCATATTCAAATGGATTTTCTCTATATTTAAAAGAAACTCTTAAAAAATGATCCATAAATTTAAAACAACTTTTATCATAAGCATCTAAAATTCTTAAAACTCCAGAGCCAATATTTTCAATTAAATCTATATCTTTAAATACTCTAATAAGTTCTTTGTTTCTTGGAGCAGTAACACCTTCTAAAAATTCTTCTTGTGATAATTCTTGAGGAAGTCCACCTGCAGATGTTATTTCTATTCTATCAGAATATAATTCTATAATAGGAGAATTACCATAAGAATAATCATTATGTACAATAGCATTTATAACAGCTTCTTTTAATGCTTTACTATCAATTTTTTCTTGTTCTTTTCTTCCAAAATATTCTATTTTAGCATATGTAGTATTTTCAACATCAAGCCTATCTAGTATTTTTTGTGTAGCTGTAATTAAACAACGATTACCATATTCTAAATTTTCTATAAGTTCAAGTTTATTATTACCTAAATATCTTACAAGTTTTATAGAAATAGTATTTTCATCTGCTAATAGAAAAGCATTGTAGTTATATTTACCTTCACTTGTTAATAAATCAAGATTTTGTAAAAAATTATCATTTAACTTTAATCCATGTTCTTCATAATAAATCTTTAATTGATTAAATGTTAATTCTTGTCTTGGAGAATCTATTTCTTTTAAGGAGTGTTTTACTCTTTTTGCATACATATCATCAATCATTCTTTCAGTCATTCTCTCTTTGCTACTACCAACTCTAATATAGCAACCTTCAGGAGTTCTTCCTTTTTTTCTTAAATAATAGGGTTTTTCTGTTCCACTTGAAATAACAACTTTTATAACATCTTTATCATCTATTGTTTCCACTATTACATCAAATAGTCCTAAAGTAGAAGGTTGTATATTGTTTTTTATTCTATCTTTAATTTGTAGTTGTGTTAAATCAACATCTTCAATTCCAACAACTTGACCATTTTTCTGTATTCCAACATAAATGATTCCTCCTTCTTTGTAGTTAAGAAAGGCAATTACTTCTTGCTCAAAATCTTCATTTAATCGTTCTTTATTTTCAATTCTATTTGTTTCGCTATTTGGCATATTCCAACTCCATTCATTATTTTTTAATATTTTTATGACTATTTTTTGGTGACTTTTTAGAATGTGATTCTACTATTGTAACAGTATTTAATTTTAATGGTTCAGGTGGTAACGGTTTTACTGCATTAGTATTTTTTTCATTATTTTCGCTCATTATTTTATAACGCCTCCTTTATATCATTAATAAATATAACTAAATAATTTATGGTATCCTCATCAGATATAAAAATTATATAAATATATAATAAAAATATTATAATACCTAGAGTTAAAATTAATCTATTTAATATCACATTATTATATACTCGCTCATTATTTGTTTTACTGTTTTTATCAGTTGCCTCAATTAAGTTCTCTTTAACATTTTGAATCATTTTTTCTTCTACTAATTGTTCAATTGTTTTTCCAGCTGATTTAAAATATTCTTCATAATTTGTAGTATAATATTTTTCATATTCTTTTCTTTTTTCTTCGATTTTTTCTACACTATTCAAATATGTATACTTTTTTTCATAATATACATTATACATATATTTAAATATTAAGAAAAAGAAAAATCCAATTACTAATAGCATTGGAATAATGACTATTAATGATCCATATTGTTTGTCATTAATAATGGTTACAAGTTTATTTAATATTACAAATAATCCTCCACCAATTATTGTAACTATAGTTAAAAAAGAATTAAACTTTTCATTTAACTTATCTTTTCTTTCAATCTCCTTATAATATTGTTCTTTATAAAATTCTAACCAATTCATTTTAATTACTCTTTCTATTTATTATTTATTAAATTTTTATAATTTTTTAATTTCTTTTATTTTAATTTTATTCTTCTTTCCAAGAGAAATCAAACATTTCCAATTTTCTATGGATAAAATCCTTCGTATATAAATCTTTTATTTGTTCCCATTTAGTTAAATCATTATAAGATAATATATCATTATATATCTGATCTTTCTTTAATGTTTCATTTGTAAAATGAAATCCATCATTTTTACTATATTTTATTTTTTTATTTACAGTATCTACACTATCAATTGTATAACCATTTCCTGAATCAATATTTTTTAATCTATAATCCTTATTAATAAAACTGATTATAGATGTATAATTATATTCTTTCCTATCTAATTTACTGATTTGTTTTATGAATATTTCATCATATAAATCATCTTTTTCTATAAACATTTTATGAAAACATTTTGAGTCTTTATATTTCATTATCATTAAGAGTAAATACCATTGGTACATTTGAAGATTTCTAACTTCAGATAATTCCATTTTTTCAAATAGTAAAAAGCTTGAATATATTGTATTAATATCTCTTAATGATAAATTATATAGGTTAGCTAAATCTTTAAACGTACTATCAAATGTTATCTGTGTAAAAAAATTCTGCTTATTAATTTCTTTTTTTAAGTCAAAATTTATTAATTTAGTTTTTTGTATTATAGAATTAATATAAGTATTCACATCAAATTTGGGTAACTTACTAATATAATCAAAAAATCTGCATAAATATCCTGCTGAATCTATTCCTGTTCCATAAACTGATTGTACAGAATAACTTAATTGGCTTATATCAAGTGCAAATATAAATACCATATTTTCAACATCAAATAAGTGTTTAATCATTTCTAATAATTCAATTGAAAAAGTGGGTCTACATCTGTCTAATTCATCAATAAATATAACTAATTTTGTTTTAGTACAAACTTTTTTCAAATTTTCTTTCATTTTTTTTATACTATTTTGATATTCTTTATACTCTGCAAAGAAATCATAATTAATACTATTATTATCTATAAATCTTTTACAATCTCCACTTTTTACTAATTTTTCATCAATTTCATTAATTACTTCTTCCGATACTATTTTACTTAATTGTTTTTTTAAAAATCCCTTACCAACACTTTTTGCGACTTCTTTTAAATCTTTTCCTATTTCTTTTAAATTGTTAATATCATCAGTAGCATTAAAAATTTCATTTTCCAAAATAGTATACATTAATGTTTCAAACGGATTTTTCCAAGCATCACTTTTCCAAGCGTTATAATTAATGATTGTATAAATGTTGTTTTGAGTTTCATTCATTTTATTTTCTAACATCTTTAAGAAAGTAGTTTTTCCAGTTCCCCAAGAAGAGTCAATAGCCAGTACAAAACTATTACTATCACTTTCTCTTTTATATCTTTTATGGTTCGTTATAATTTCAATTAGAAATTCTGCAAAATGTTCTCTATTTAGTTTGTCGTCATCTTTAAAATTCATTTTATCAACTCTTTCTATATATTTTTTACTAACCACTCATATACTTCATCTTCTGTTAAAACTCCATGTTTCAACTTATTAACTCTATCTTTAGCATCCTTTTTCCATTTTTCAAAATCTTTTTTCATCTGTTTATTATCTTTATTTCTACCAATAGCCATAGACTTTAATTGATATAATCTTCTGTATTCTGCCAATGCTTTATTTTGTTTTAATCTTTCATTATATGCTTGTACTGCACCTTGTTCTCTACAAGTTTTACCTTTTTCTTTTGGATAATCACAATAAATCTCATCAAGCCTTGAAGTAGGAATAAAATACATACCACAGTTTTGACATTTTTTTATTGGATAATTTTTTAGTTTTACTAATTCTTCTAATACGGCATAACATATAGATGATAAATCTTTACTTTGATGTGTATCTCTCATTGCTACAAGCATTATCTTATTTTTCAAATTTTCTAATAACTCATTTTCATTTAAGTGTAATAATTCTAGGTACTTATTTGAATAACTATCTTTTATGACATTATCATTTTTATTATAAGTATAAGCTTGTCCTTTATGTTTCATCAAATATACTGCAAATCTTTGACTTGGTGTATATTCTTCTAATTCTTCATTATTATTTAGGTTATATACATAAGTTACAAATTTTAGCATTTCATTTTGTATCTCTTTTATTTCATATTGTAAATCATTAAATATTCTTTCCATCTCATTTAAATATACTGTATCATTTTCATATTTTCCTTTTAATGCAAAAGTATAATTTTCATCAATATCTTTTAATAATTCAAATCCATAAGCAAAAAAGAATGTTTCATAAGCTGATTGATATGTTGCTAAATCTGCATTTAAAAATCTCAATAAAAATGTTCCTAATCTTTCAACATAAGGGAAATAAGTATTTCCTGGAAACTGCAATCCATGTTCTTCTTTTTTTCTGCCTTTAATCTCCTTTTTATCAAAATATACAGTTACTAATCTATTATCATTGTCAACTTTAGTGTTAGCACTATATAAGTACAATGGTGTTGCATAGTATTCTTCTTTTTTATCATTATTAAACCATATATAAAAGTCTTCAAAAAAACTTTTTTCAGGTAAATCTGCTTTCATTTTATTACTTCCTCCAATTTTAAAATTAACAATTTGTATTTTTTTACATTTTGTTATCAACATTCTATAATTATTATACTATACTGCTATCATAATTACAATAGTTTTGCAACAATAAATTGTAAAACTATAAAAGCACTCGGTTGATAACGGAGAGGTGAAATTGCTGAAGCTGTTAGAGCTTTGCTCGTTACAGATTCAGTATGCAGAGCACCTATGAAAGTAAGACTAACTATAATATTCTCTTTTTAGTAGATATATTAGATCAGGACTCTAATACATCTACATTAGAAAATTTCTCAAATTGTTAGAAATTTGTTAGAAAAATCTAGCAATTTTATAATAAAAGCACCAAGCTTGAATCTTACGAAACACTTGATGCTCTTATGGTGCAGATGAGCAAGTTCAAAATTGTAATTTGAATTAAAGAACTGCCATAATAAAACTAATCGTAGTGAACAAGTTGCAAACACAATGAAAGCCAATAGATATTCTAATATCATTATACTTATATGCTAATATTGATGGTAGCATAAATATTGCTATTCTAAATATATTATCAAATGGTAGCCAAAAGTGATATATAGAAAAAACAATAGTTACAAATATAGGTGCTAGATAACCATATTTTTTTAGTTTGTTTGTTAATACTCCTCTAAAAAAGAATTCTTCTATAATAGGATAAATTATAACATTAAGTAGAAAATACATTATACAGGTAATTGCAACAATTATATTTGAATAATTTACTAAATCACTTGCATCCCAGCTAAAATAAATAGGAGTAATGCTACCAACTTTATCAATTACATTAGATAATAAATTATGTTCAAGTGGAGATATTAAGATTGTCATTAAACCAGCAAATCCAAATAATATTCCTACTATTAAAATTAGTTGCCACCATTTAATCTTACTTTTATTTAACAAATTACCTTTATTTCTATAAATAATATATATTTCAAAAGGAAATAAAACTATACCAACACATATAAGAAATAATAGAAGTGATGGAATATTATTTTGTATTTTTCCTAAAAATATATACAATAACATTGCTATAATTGATGGTACAAATGCTAATAATGGTACTTTTAAAAATATATTCTTTTTTTTCATAACAACTCCTCAAATTGTAATTT
>JAETPW010000020.1 GCA_021771025.1 Clostridiaceae bacterium | reverse complement strand
GTGCTTTGTAGTATATATTCCCTTGAAATATTATATAAAAAATAAGCTTCAAACTCAAGGTTTTCATTCCTATGTGTGCCTTTGAGCGAAGCGAGAAAGGAATGGAATTTATTATGGGATTTTTAACTAAATTAATGAACGTTTTAACTGGAGAAACACCTATTCCAAACAATGAACCAATCAACATCAGTAAACTAGACGAAAGTATTACCTTAAAACTACAAACGATGAAAAATGAACTATTAATTGCCAAAGAAACGTTTCCTAATGAAGCTGGAATAATAGAGGAAAAAATACAACTTTTAGAGGAAAACATTTTACAAGGATACCCTTCTGTTTCATTAGAAGAGTCCTTTCAAGAATTACAAGAATTGTTTATTCCCCTAAAAGAAAAAAGTCAGGAAAAGGCTGTTTTTGATGAGGTTGCCCTTTTCAAAAAAGAACTAGATTCTCTCTTTTGGGGAAACAGTGATGATCCTGCCCCAATAACAAACGAATTATTAGATCAGGCAGGAAACAAACTAAAGCTCTTAGCTGAAAAGGCAACTATTTTTTCAGGCGAACAAGCTAATTTATACCTTATTGAATTAGCCAAGTTAGAATATCGATTATCTTGTTGCCAAATGATAAAAGATTCACTAACTTATTTTCCCAATTCTTTGCTTTAGAGTTGAATGTATTTGCTCATCTGTCAGAAGATAAAAAGAAAATTTACGGAGAACTCATCAAAGAAGATTTTTATCATGTTCAAACACGATTGAGTGAAATTATCTCAAAATACAAAAAAAATGAAATGGAAAAAGATTTTTCTCTGATGAATGGTCTTGTTGATGATTTAGCTGATTCATTTTCACAGGACTTTTTGGACGATTTTCTTACTGATCACATTTTTGATAATGATAAAGCCATTTCTCAATTTATGCTTCTTTGTTCAGGAGTGTATCAGGAAAAAGCACGCTTAAACCAATCAATTGCCGAGCAAAAAAGACAAGAAGAAGAAGAAAAAAGGCAAGAAGAAGAAAAAATGAAACAACAAGAAGAACAAGAAAAGCAAAGCAAAAAATGGAAAACACTTTCCGTAGAAGAGATAAAACAAGAACTAAAACGAATTGACGACAGCAATTTTGACATTACCCAAAGCTACCGTTCAATTTTAGACTACGAACTTAACGTCGCTAAAGCCCAAGGATTACTATCCCCTTTGAATTCTTTGCAAGTAAGTGATATGGAAATTGCTCGAATAAGCCAAGAAGATATCGGTGTTGTCATTGAAAACGCACTTAATTCAGGAATCAATTATCGTATTTTAAGAAATATTGATGAGGAAAAAGAAGAAGGAAAAAATTGCTTATTAGTGACCACAACAAATCAAGCAGAGCAATTATTGTCCATTAACGATAATCAATTTCCTTCTGGCAGTTTTAATCCTCAAGAAATAAAAGGTCATATTTCAAATGCTTTTGCCACTTTCTGCAAACAGCATTTGCCAAACTCTAGATCACTCGTATTTAAGAATCAACATCTTTACTATACCTGTCCCAATTATAACAGTCACAAGTCAGAAGCAGAAAAAGAATTACTTAGTGCCTATCACCATTTTCAAAAGGAGGCAAATGATCCAGAAAATATTAGTCATATCAATTGTGCCTTAACGATTCCTTATCTACGTCCACTAATTCCTATTCTTCAAAAATTACAAGAAGCTGGAATTGACTATTATCTTACTCCTTTAGATGATAAAACAATGAAACAACAAGCTACGAAAAAAATTTACATTGACCGAAAAAATTTACCCCTTTACCAAGAAAAAATCCACCCAGTCCTATCAACAAGTGATTTAGGAGAAATTCTCATCGAAGATGAAACGATTGATTTTTCTAAACTTATTTGGCAGGATACGGATATTCCTCTTATCAATAAAGAAAAAGAAAAACAATCTTATCTCACCTTGACCGAAGCTCAAATGAGAAACGCAATTAAACAGCTTGACGATGATAGTCATGACTGTACTGATAGTTATCAAGATATTCTTAACTACGAAAAAGAAGTAGCTAAAGCTAGGGGACTTCTTACTGAGAAAGAAGAAGTTAATACTGATGATGTTGAACTATTTCGCTGTTCAAAAGATGATTTATGGAGAATGATGAAAGTAGCACAAAAAAACGTTTTGCGTTGTAGCTTTTTCCCCGAGGTAGACGATAATCCTGAGGATTCTGTTTTAATTGCTACCACAAAAGGAAAACAGAAACTGTTTAACTTACCTAGCCTAGAACATTATTATAATTATTCTCAATTACCTATTCCCGGTACATATGGAAATAGCTTTTATGAGTACCTTCAGCAATCAATTCCTTCGTCTTATCAAAATCGAATATACTATAATGACAAACATATTCTACTTGAGGATACTAAAAATGGTACTAAAGAAAAAAAGACGAAAAAAAGACAATTTCAAGATATTTTGAAAACAGTGTACAAAAAGGTAGAAAATACTCCTACCTCTCCTCAAGATATTGAAGATATTAAAGTAGCACTTGAATTTTCTTATTTACGACCTATGATTCCTATTCTTGAAAAATTAAAAGAGGCTGGAATTGATTACTATCTCCCTCCAGTAGATAAGAAAACGAAGAAATATAATCCTACAAAACAAATTTATCTTGACCGAAAAGACCTAGATCTTTATAAAAAAATGATTCACCCTGAAATTTCTACTACTGAAAAAGGAATCATCAAGTTAAAGGGTGAATCCATTACGACTGCTTCTTTAATTTGCGAAGGAACAGATATTTCTTTCCTTGAAGAAAAGGAAGAAACTAAGGAATAACGAGAATAAGATGAATTTACTTTCCATATACTAGTAGTAGCTTTGAAAGGAATGATACGATGTTTGAACAAGAAATAAAAAACAACCGAAAAGAAATGATCAATCACTTACAAAAATTAATCCAAATTCCTAGTGTAGATGGAAGTCCTTCTCCCGGCAAGCCTTTTGGAGATGCTCCTGCTCGTGCTCTTGAGTATTTACTTGATTTAGGAAAAGCTTTAGGGTTTAAAACCAAAAATGTAGACGGTTATTGTGGTTATCTCGAATTTGGAAAAGGCTCAGAAATGGTAGGTATCATTGGCCATTTAGATGTTGTTCCAGAGGGAGAAAATTGGACATATCCACCTTTTTCGGGTACCCTTGCTGATGGGAAAATTTATGGAAGAGGTGCTATTGATGATAAAGGACCTGTTATCGCTAGCTTGTATGCCATGAAAGCAGTAAAAGATTTTTGCGAGAAAGAAAATATAACGTTAAGCAAACGAATTCGTTTAATCGTAGGGTTAAATGAGGAAAAAGATTGGCAGTGTATTCATTATTATCAATCTCACGAAGAAACTCCTATCATAGGTTTTAGCCCTGATGCGGATTTTCCTTGTATTTATGCCGAAAAAGGGATATTTACAGAATACTTTACCATGGATTATTCTTCTTTTGCTCGCCAAACCAAGGAACCTATGAAAATGACGTTAAGCCATTTAGATGATCACAAAAATGCAATTAATGTTGTTCCTAAACTAGCTTCTGCGGTAATTAAAATTAATCGTGATTACATGAGCATGGAAAAAGTAGTATCTCACATCACCAATTTGTTAGCTAAAGAACCTGAAATTTCTACCCCATGGAAAGAAGAAATATCATCGGGAACCTTTGAAGTGGTTTCTCTTAATGAAGAAGAAATCAAAATCATTTCTTATGGTGTGCAAGCTCATGCTGCCCATCCTGATTTAGGAGTAAATGCGATCTCTCATCTTCTTATGCTTCTAGCTAAATTGTTTGAAGAAGTTAATCCTAAAGACAATATGATTCCTATTCTTTCCTTTTTTATGGAAAAAATTGGTACTGATTTTTCTGGTTCTTTATGTGGAATAGATTCAGAAGATGAATCTGGACGATTAACCTTAAATGTAGGAAATTTATCGTTTGAGGAAAACACAATTTCAATTGGCTGTAATTTACGTGTTCCTGTGACCGTTGATCCGATGACAATCCATGATAAATTTCAAGATATGGTTAAGGATTATCCTTTTGTGCAAACTGGTGAACCTGAAATAAAAGATCCTCTTTATGTGTCGCCTAACTCTACTTTGGTTCAAACCCTTTGTCACATTTATAATGAAACAACCGGAACGAACGAAAAGCCTATTGCAATTGGAGGAGCAACTTATGCTAGGGCTTTTCCTAATTGCATTTCGTTTGGTGCGAATCTGCCTCGCCAAAAAGATATGTGCCATCAGACAGATGAATTTATTTCTGTTGATAATTTGGTGTTGGCTAGTTTGATTTACGCTAAGGCTATTTATGCTTTAGGAAAATAAGTAGATTTTTTGTTGATTGATAGTTTATGTAAGTGAAAGCAAGAATATTTTTTCAAATTTTCTTGCTTTTTCTTTTGGCTTTTTTTAGTTTTTATACTTTTTGTAGCCGTCGATAAGATAGTCATTTGATTTACGAGAAATTTAACCTTCCATAGCAGGGTCTTTTTAAAACCCTTCGGTCCCTCACATGGAAGCCAGTAATCGGGTTTTAAGCTTGGGCGCGGTCTTCGGGAACTGTCAGGCTTAAATTTCTCGTAAATCAAATGACTATCTTATCGACTACTCTACTTTTTTATATTTGTTACTTTTTTTCTATTGTGGCACCAAATAATACATAACACCATTAAAACAAACAATAAATTAAATCTTTACAGAAAAGTAGCTCGAAAGTGAGGCGTGCCTCTTATCGTATTGTCTATGAATTTACACCTGACAGTTCCCGAAGACCGCGCCCAAGCTTAAAACCCGATCACCGGCTTCCATGTGAGGGACCTAAGGGTTTTAAAATGACCCTGCTATGGAAGGTTAAATTCATAGACAATACGATAAGAGGCACGCCTCACTTTCGAGCGGACTCATTCCTCGCCAATAAAAAAAAGGAATTTCTTCACCTAATTCCCCTCCCGTATAACTGCATTGTAGCATAGCCAGAAAATTACTCTGCCGTTAAAAAAAGGAGGTTTGTTACCTCCTTTTTTATTCATCAAAAAACGTTTCAAATTCTGCCTCATTAATTTTTTCCTGTCTCAACAACGTTTGAGCAATCGCTTCCAGCTTATCGCGATGTTCCACCAACAAGTGCTGAGCATCTGAATAAGCCGTATCAATAATATCCTTCACCTCTTGCCCAATTTTATCTCCAATATTCTCACCAAACAACTGGATCTCATACGCTTCTTTTCCTTGGAAATCAATTGGCCCCAATTTCTCACTCATTCCGTATTTGGTTACCATATCTCTAGCTATTTTGGTAGCTACTTCTATATCATTGCTGGCTCCTGTTGAAATATCATTCATGACTAGTTTTTCGGCAGCTCGTCCACCTAAAAGAGCTATCAATTTTTCTAACATCTCTGTTTTGGATACGTAATACTTGTCTTCATCTGATTTATACATGGTGTATCCTCCTGCTACTCCTCTTGGAATAATGGATACTTCTTTTACATTGGCTTGGGTTGGTAAATATCTGCTAACTACCGCATGACCTGCTTCGTGGTAAGCCGTTAATTTTTTGTCGTGCTCTGAGATAACTCTTTCGCGTTTTTCTAGTCCTACGGTTACTTTTTTTACTGCTTCTTCGATGTCTTCATTTTCAATGTCTTCGTGTTCATTCTTAGTGGCCAATATAGCCGCTTCGTTTAAAATATTAGCCAATTCTGCTCCAGTAAATCCTGCTGTGTCTTCTGCTATACTTTCTAAGTTCACATTGTCTGATAAACGTTTATCTTTGCTATGAATTTTTAAAATAGCTAGTCTTCCTTTTAAGTCTGGTGTAGGAATCGTTATTTGCCTATCAAAACGACCCGGACGAAGAAGAGCCTTATCTAACATTTCAGGACGGTTAGTTGCTGCTAAAACGATAATGGTTTCTTCTGATCCAAATCCGTCCATTTCGACTAACAATTGATTTAACGTTTGATTGTTTTCTGTTTCTGCCCCACTATTAGAAGTTCTTCTTGAACCAATAGCATCAATCTCGTCAATAAATACGATGCATGGTGCTAATTTTCTTGCCTTATCAAATAATTTTCTTACACGAGATGCTCCTAATCCGGCAAACATTTCAATAAATTCTGATCCACTCATAGAGATAAAAGGAACATTTGCCTCTCCTGCTATGGCTTTAGCAATTAAGGTTTTTCCTGTTCCAGGTTTTCCATAAAGAAGTACTCCTTTAGGAATTTTAGCTCCCATCTTGGTGAATTTTTCTGGTTTTTTTAAGAAATCGACAATTTCAATGAGTTCTCCTTTTTCTTCTTCTAATCCTGCTACATCGTCAAATTTTACCTTGGTTTTACGTTCTGTTTCTTCGTATACTTTTCCCTTTTCTCCTAGTCCCTGCATTTTAAAGATCATAATGAATAATGCTACCATAATTAAAGTTGGTAAGAAATTAAGAAAAACGGCTGGAATTTGTAGCCAAATACTTCTTGGTTTTTGTATTAATTCCATTTCATTTCCTTCGGCAATTTTGGTTTGTACTAAATCCATAAAAGACTCTGTATTAGGTACAATGGTTGTTTTTTCTTCTTCTACATTCTTTAGTTTTACTTTTGCAGTTGTGCTGCCTACTGTCATTTCTATTTTTTCAATATTTCCATAGGAAATTTCTTTAATTAAATCGGTATAAGCCAGTGTTTTTTCTTCTTCTTTTGCTTTATTTTGCGACATCCATAAGATGAGTCCAACTAATAAGGCTAAAAGAATGACTAAAACAATCAAGCTAATCCATAGTTTTTTCTGTTGTTTTGGATCTTTCTTTTCTTTTTTCTTGTCCATAGTTTTTGCCTTTCCTTTCTTTCTATGAGTTAGTTATTCATTTTACCAAACAAATTTTGATCTGAAAAGTTTATTACTACTCAATCATCTAACTTCGTAACAACTCAAGTGGTATTCCTATATCCCCTTGAGAGCGGACTAGATTTATGCAGTACCTGAGTTGTTACCTAACTTCTTTTCTTCCTCTAATTTGTCTTAGTTCTATTTTCGTTTTGCATTCAGCTAAATGAATTTATTTTTTTAATAATATGATTAGGCTTGACCAGCCTCTGGTTCTGGTTCTGACCCTTTTTCTTCTGGTTTTTCTTGTTTTTTGTCTTCTGGATCTTTTTCTGGTTCTACTGGATCTTTGGGTTTATTTTCTTCTTGCTTTTTTTCTTCTTTTTCTCTTTCTTTTTGTTCAATTTCTTCTTTTACTTGTTTCTGTACTTCTTGTATTTCTACGATTTCTCCTTGCCTTTTGATCCAGTCTGCTTTAATCATAAAGATAGCGGCTACTAAATAAACTACAGCTACTGATATATACATGACTTCAAAATATTTGATGCCAAATGGTATCCAGATATTTACTCCTACATAAACAATATTTAATAGCGTAGATAAGGTAATCGCATACACTGCCATGTTAAAGATAGCTGCATATCTCATTCTTAGTTTTGTAACTAAATTAGCAATAGATCCAAATAAACTAACAACTAAAACATACGTTAAGGTATTTAGGAAATACATCACAAAAGCATACATAAACATAGTGATAAATAAACTTAAGTATAATTGAATCATCTGACTACTAGCAGCAAAGTTAATTACGTCTTGTTTAGTAAATTCAGTGATGCCTACTTGCCCTAATATATCTTGATACGCATAGGTAATGGTTCCGGTGATGGATTCGTTTTTGATGATTATCTTATCTTTGAGTACGACTACTCCATTTCCTGCTTCGGTTAAGGAATTGGTATATTGATTGATTTCTTCTTCAGTATGCTCTTTTGTATCAACAATTACTTTTCCTACTAATTTGGCTTCCTCTAGGATAATCGGTTGTTCGGAAACAACGGTTAAGGTTCCTTCTTGATAGGAAAAATCAGGAAAGTCTTTGTTTAAGTAGTCAATTCCTTCGGTTAACACTTGATGGGTTTGATATACAATTCCTAAACAAACGACTACTGCTAAGATAGCTACTAATTTGATCATATAGGAGATAGCTTTTGGTACACCTTCTGTGGCCATTTCCGGATAACTTTCTATTTTGCCTACTGAACACGCAAGTTTTTTCCAAAAACCTCTACGATTAGTTTTTTTCTCTTGCTTTTGGCTTGTCATTTGCTTATTCTCTTGATTTATTTTTTCTTCTTTATCGTTTTGATCCATTATACGTACTCCCTTCTAATTCGGCTATCAATATTTCCCGGATATACTTGAAATACAGCTTTATCACCTACTGTGATGTCTTTTCCTGTAATGTCTGCTACTACATGATAAGTTCCTACTCGTCCTAAAATAGGGCATACATTTTCTCCCAGTTTTACCCATAATTTTTTCTTTTTGAAAAAGTCTTTTACATCATTCAAGCAATAGCGTAAAGTATCAACTAGGCGAAATGTATCTTTTGCTACTTCCTTTTGAATACCATCGGCATAACCAGTAGGAATAATTGCTATTTTGGCCTCTCGTTTGGTTTGATAGGTATTGGAATAACCTATGTTCCAACCTTTAGGAACGTTTTTTATTTCGGCTACTTGAGATTCAAAATGCCCTATTTTTTTTAGCCCTATTCCACTTGGGAAAGATAATCTTCCTAAAAAGGCTGACCCCACGCGAACAGCATTTAGGTGCATATAGGGAAATTTGATAAAAGCTGATGAGTTACATACATGAAGCATACCTGTTGGAATTTCATTCATCTTTAAAACTTCTATACAGCGTAAAAAGCGTTCAAATTGTAACTTAGTATACTTTTCTTCATAAAAAGCCAAAGAAAAGTGCGTGAATGTTCCTTCTATTTTGACGTGTTCTAATGTTTTTAATGATTGGATCATCTCGTCTCTATTTTCTGATATAAAGCCATAACGGCCAAATCCTGTATCAATTTTAATGTGTGCTCGGATAGTTTGGTTTCTTTCTTTTCCTATTTTTTCTACTGCCTCAGCTGCCTCTTGGGAACCAATGGTGAGGATAATGTGATGATCTACTAGCAGGTTTATTTCTTCTTCTATGGCAGTAGAGGAGAGCATTAATACCTTTTGATTTATTCCCGCTTCTCGAATTTCCAAAGCTTCTTCAACGGTAGCTACAGCAAAAAAATCAATTCCTTGGTCTATGAGGAAACGAACATAAGGAATTAAGCCTAATCCGTACCCATTCCCTTTTACTACGGCTATGATTTTAACAGGATTTCCCTCATCATCACCTGAATTTATGCGAGCATGTTTTTTGATTTGTTCAATGTTATGAATAAGATCTTGTTTTTGTACGACAACTGCTTTCATCCTATCCTCCTTTAATCTTTGTCCAAAATGTACCCGTCCCCAATTGGACAAAATATCCCCTATTTGGACACCGAAATTTGTCTTAGTTTGCGAAATACCTTTTCTGAAAATTTGTATAATTTATAAGTAAATGGTTTGTATGGAATATAAATTTCTCCTAAAAACTCAGTAAATTTCCCACCAAACCCTTTTTTGAAACGATATAACCCGTATTGAGGGTGGCTTTCATCGACTACTCCAGATACTCCACGAAAATCATAAATATCATCATGACGGCCTATGGCCATTTTGATCATTTCCCATTGAAGTAAATAGTTTGGCATTAAATTACGGTGTTCATTGCTACTTGCCCCATATAAGTACCATGTTTTGTTACCATAAAAAATAGGGATTACTCCTGAGATTGGCTTGCCTTCATAATAGGCCATAAGTAGTTTCATGTGGTTTGGTGCTAATTCGTCGTACATTTTTTCAAAGTAGGATAATGGTCTGATGATGAAACCATCTCTTGCTCCTGTTTCTACCATGATTTTGTGGAACTCTTTTAGGTCTTCTTTGGTTCCTTCTTTGACGGTTACCCCTTTACGGGTAGCTAAGCGAATATTGTATCTCCATTTTTGGTGGAACCCTGCCATGACTTCTTCTTCTGTTTTGTCTTTGATGTTTAAGCGGAATACATATCTTGGTTGAATTTCGTCCATGAAATCTTTAGCATCATCTTTGATGTGATATCCTAAATTGGTGACCACGTCACGAAATACTTTATCATCACTTTCGACATCTGGTTCTACTCTAAGCACGATTGCTTTGTATTTTTTGGCTAGTTCTTTTGCCCCATCGGTTAGTTGTTTCATGATACCAATATCATGTACATCGCAAACTGGTCCACGTGCTGCATACATGATATTTCCGAAAATAGGCATTTTACGGATCCATACACATAGTGAACCAATAATGTTATGGTCATCATCTTCTGCTAAGATGACCTCTGGTTTCCAGTATGGTTTTTTTACTTCTGCCCATTCTAAAGATTGTTGAAAGTTGCATTTTTGGTGGCTTTCTAAAAATTCTTTATATTCTTGTTTTGATTTTTCGTCACTTACGAATCTCATTTTTTCTTTTCTTCCTCCTAATAGTAGTATTTACAATATAGTGCTATTTTACACCATGTAGGGAATTTTTACAAGTAATTTTGAGGAAAAATAAAACTCTCTCATTTCTGAGAGAGAAAGAAAATATCTTTTTTATTGATTTTGAACAACAACATAATAATAATTAAAGTGCCTACCAATTTTTAGATCAAACTGTTTCAGCAGAAATGCTACCTGAATAGCATTGTGCTTGTGTTTTTTCTTTTACTTCACCTATTGGATTATTATTCTCGTCAAATATATCTATGTATTCCATAATTACTTTCTACCTTCTCGTTCTTTTTTTCTATTTCTATCACCATTTACACTATTTTCTAACAGACTCATTCCTCAAAATTATTAGCCAATAACGATAAAAGTAGAAATATTGAAATTTCTACTTTTCCCGTAAAATGATCATTTTTCATTTATGGCAAATTCACCAATAAAGCAAATTAGGTTCATTTTAGGGAACAATGGTGGAGATGAGGGGAGTCGAACCCCTGTCCAGTACACTTTCCCAATTGATTTCTACAAGTTTAGTTTATCTTTTTTCTTCCTTTTAAATTCACCGATAAACAAGTTAATTTAAACGATAGCTTTCTGTATTACCCACTATTTCGAAAGCAAAAATAGCTTTGTTTCCCACTTTATTTGACACTTGTTAGAGTAACGTAGGCATTAACTTAAACAAGCGTAGCTGCACTTAGGCAGCTAATGCATATTCATTATTGTTTTCTGCATTTATATTTAGTTTCCCGTTTTTTTAAGTGGCCAACGAGAATCCACTACTTGCTATCCCTTGTTCTGGTGTATTGTCGAAACCATTACATCCCCATATGCTCTTTTATTATACACGATTTGCTCTAATTTAGCAAGCAAATTTCAAGTAATTTAACTAGTAACTAAGATAGAAAGTTACAATCACAGCCATTAAATTGTAGAGTAGTGAAAAAAGGGAAACCTAGCTAATGGTGATCTTATTCATTTATACCTGACAGTTCCCTAAGACCCGCGCCCAAGCTTAAAACCCGATTACCGGCTTCGGTGTAGAGGGACCTAAGGGTTTTAAAAAGACCCTGCTATGGAAGGTTAAATGAATAAGATCACCATTAGCTAGGTTTCCCTTTTTAGTAAGCTGTGAACGTAATACTAGAAGTCCAATTTACCATTCGCAAATCGAACTTGTTTATTTTTTTATTTCTTTTTATTTCTTCGATAAAACCATATTCCCCAAACTATTCCTGCAATTACCACTAAGCCAATTCCTACTGCCCACATGATCTGATTTTTATTTTCTATTTCGTTTTGCTTTTCTCCCGTTTGCCCTACATGATCAGTTGATGTTTTTTCAATTTCATAAGCTTCTTCTAATTTTTCCTGATTCTTTTTTTGCTCTTCTTGGTATTTTTGTTCTTCTTCCTTGTTTCTTCGATATACCTCTACTTCGTAATTACGTTTGGTAAAGCCATTTGCAGCAGTTACCATTATCATCAATTGATTCTTACCTTCTTGTAGATTATCTTTCCCTTTGATTTCTACTGTAGCCTTTTCATTTTCAGGCACAGCTAATACATTTAGGTCTGTCATTTCTTGCGATACTTCTACCTGATACTGAGTAACATTTGCTTCAAAAGGTGGGTTTAATGTTGTTTGTTCAATAGCTAATATTTCTAAATTTGTATTGGCTAAAGCTAAATCTGGTGTTTTCGTCACTTGAATCGTATACGTTTTTGTTTGCGACTGATCTTCAGAAATAACTTGTATTTTGATTTCGTTTAACCCTTGTTTTAATTTGGTATTTCCCGTTATCGAAATTTGTGCATTAGCATTTTCGGCTATGGCTAATACTTCTATTTCATTTACTTCATTGGTAACGGTTAAGTCATAATTCTCTATTTCAGGATCAAATTGTGGAGTGATCCCTTCTTGATCAACGCGAATAACTTGCAAATTTGCATTTTGTTTTTGGGTATCTTTCCCCTCTTCTTCTTTTGCTTGCTTTTCTAGTTCTGTTTCTTCTTTTCCAATTTGTACCTGAGTTGCTTCAAAATCAGTCTGTATTAATTGACCGAGCCTGACTATACACCTCTCCTTGAACAGTAAAATTGGCTAATCCCTCGTCTTTACTACGAAATGTATACGTTCCTATTTCTCCTTTAATTGGCCTTTGCCCACCATCAGGATCATACCAAACATGAATAATACGATTTCCAATAACATTTGTATTTTCTGGACCAGACACATATTCTAACTTAGTATCATCAAAGAAAAGCTCTGTGCTATAAGCAGCCGTTTGACTATCTTTTAACTGAACAGTTATGGCTACTTCTTCCCCCTTTTCTAGTAGGTGACGATCACTTGTTAGATAAACCGTTCCTTTTGTTTGTGCATAACTAGGGAAAGTAAGCCCCATCATCCATAAGAGTAAAATTCCCACTAGTATTCCTAAGCAAATATAACTACTTTGTTTTTTCTTCATTTTTTTATTCTATGCTAGTTCCTATCACTAACACATCCTCCTTTCCCAAAATTAGTAAATAACGATATCCCCTCGAAAGCGGTCAAAAATTAATATACTAACAATAAAGATACCTTTTATTGCTCAATCATCTGCAATCCCAAAATATGTCTCTGAATCAGCAATAAATCAACAGATGTTGGCTTTTTCCCCGTTTTATTAATATTACTTGCCTTTCGATAAATTTCTTCAATTGGCTGAATCTCTAAAATATGGCGTTGCAATACTAATAAATCAACACTATTAATTTTTCCATCTCCATTGCTATCACCATAAACAATAATTTTATATTCACGTAACACTTCGCCAGCTTCTTTAATGCGTATTTTACTTCCTGTTCCTACAACATCAGTATCTGATAAAAGTTCATTTTTGTTACTTACTAATTCTACTTCTAAATCAGTAGTTATGCTTTCTTTAATGGCTGCTACGGTGTTTCTATTATAGTCTATTCCACTAACTTCTAAACTATTTACGGTTAATGAACTATCAAAATGAATTTCTGAATCTTCCATTTTACGCACAACTGATACTTGACATTCTTGTTTGATGGATTTATCTTCTTCTGACATAGCTATGATGGTTGTTTTTCCTTCTTGATAAGCGGTAATTTCCCCTTTTTCATCAACACTTGCTACATTAGGATTTGTACTTTGATAAAGAATCCTCTGGTTATCGGCGTCCTCCGGTTCTAAATGTGCATAAATAGTAAATACATCATCTGATTGCATATAAATTTCTTTTTGATCAATAGCTATTCCGGTTACTGGACTATAGACTTGAATGGTTATTTGATCTTGTACATTATTTTCTTCTGCTTTTACGGTAATGGTTGCTTTTCCTGAACGAATGGCTTGAATATTTCCTTTATCGTCTACTGTGGCAACATTTGGGTCGCTTGAAGTGTAAATAACTTTGTGTGTACTTGCCTCTTGAGGAGTAATTTTAAGGATTAACTTTTTTCTTTCTCCCTTATTCAAAGTGGTATTGTCTAAACTTACCTTTATGGTTTCAATTTGAACTGATGGTAACTCAGTTACATACGTTTGATAAATATAACCAATCATACCATTTGATAAGATAACTTTATCCCATCTTTCTCCTTGTTGCCTTCCTTTTTGAATTCTGGTCATGTTGTCTTGATTCGTTACGGTGGTGATTACTTCATAGGAAGTACTTGGCCCTGTTCTTACATTGACTTTTCCACTGGTATTACAATATACTTTTGTATTATCCTCAGAAAAATCATTTGGATCAATATTTGGGCTTTGAGTAGGAATAGCAGGCATATTGTCAAACACAGGAATAATAAAATTCATTGCTGTACTTAAAATACCTGATTTTTGGTACCCATTATAAATGGATTTTGATTCACTATAAGGAGCTAAAACATTTGTCATATATTGATGCCAAAATAAGCCATTTCCCCCTTCATCATTCACATCAAATTTTTGTAAATAAATGGTATTTTGTCCTACATTGATGTAACTAGAACCAATAAAAATACCTCCTCCTGTTATTGATTTTTCTTTGGTATTCCAAGGAATTAAGTATTTATCCTTTGTGGATTGACTTGCTCCGTTACCATCCTTAGCATATTGTAAACCTTTTTTAATGGCTCCCATTTGGTCAGATGAACTAGTAGCGCCAATATTGTAAAAATTGTATAACCCTTTATACCCTTCTACATTTCCACTAATCGAAGCATGAGATAAAAATGGCCCCACTTCTTGTTTAATACGAGAAGCTAAGTGATAGGAACTAACAGATGATGTTTGTCCTCCTCGTAAAATGAGATCTGCATATTTTTCGTTCATGGAAATGGTATTTCCATTGCTGTCTAAATATGATACTTGTTTTTGGTAAAATTCTGTTCCATATAATATCTTATCAACGGTTTCTACTTGATTGGTATGAGCATCAAACGACAATCCTTCAAACTGAAACAATCGTACTTCGTTCAAAAAATTACGAGGATCCATACAATATTCCACTGCTTGCCTTGAAGAATCTACCCATCCTCCATCTATTTCTACATTGTGCTGTCCAGGTTTTGTGTTTTTCCAACGATCTGAATAATTTTTGGGAACCAAATTTTTACCAAATACATTCTCTTCATTAATGACATAATTCCAGTCTAAATGGGTATATAATGCTGTGAATTTCCAATTTGGATGTGCTTTTGCTAATTCTCGTAAATATGGCTGATAACTAGTAGGAAAACGATCAATTCCTTCTTCTTTTGTGGATGCGTTTACTGATAAGAAAACTATTCCTATCAGTATTGCTGAAACCAATAAAACACTTATTCCCATCCATATCTTTTTATTTTTCATGTTCATCCCTCTCTTAATCAATATTAATCTATGCTATTTTCCTCTGCTTTCACAATGATTCTCTTTTTAGAATCGTTCGTACAAGTAATTAATGTCACTTGCCTTATTCCTGCTGTGTCTTGTGCTAAACAACTAACATCTTCAGGGTAAACGATTTGAATATCTGTTACCTGATATTCTACTTTTCCCCACTGATGATCACTTAAGAATAAACTATCTCCCACCTTTACTTTGTTTAACTTACGAAACATATTGGCATTTTTAAAGTTATGTCCTGCTACACAAAAATTACCAATATCATTAGGGTTTGCTCCCCAAAACTTAGTTACTGAAACATTAAGGGCTTCGATAGAATATGGTTCTAATACATACGTTTCCAATGAAATACTAGGAATAACTAATTTTGCACAAACAGAATACCCTTTATAGAATTGAATTACTTCTTCTTGTGGATATTCTTTTTCTTTTGGTTGATCTTCATTCCCCGTAATGTCTTCTTCTGTTTCCGGTATGGATAATTTGTTTTCCTGTGCTTTTTTTTGTTGTTGCTGAATACTTAATGCTTGAGATTGATAGGAATTTACTTCTTGCTGTAACTGTTTTTCTTTATCCTTTTCTACGATTAACCAAATGAGAATTCCCAATATAGCAAACATTAGCGTAAAGTTAACCATTAATTTCTTATTTTTCGTTTTGTTTCTCATCATCTTCTCCTATGTAAGAGGAAACTAACAGATCGTAGTATCCTCTTAGTTTATTTTACCTTTTTATGATAATAAGCATAAAGAGTAGTTAAAACCATTAAGATAAGAATAGCAGGAACATAACCATCTACACCTGTTTTAGGCAATTTAGTTGGTGTTTGTTGCTCTTTTACTTCTTCTTTTGGTTGCTCTACTGGTGGTTCTCCCTGTTCTTCACTTGGGGGAGTTATTTCTGGGGTATTAGGTTCTTCTGCTGGCTTTTTTTCAGCTAATACCGTAAAATTAAATGTTTGTTGGCTAATTACTTGATCAGAATTATCGCGATCAATCAACTTTAAGGTAATAGCATAATCTCCAGCTTCACTAAATGTTGCTCTTACGTTCAATACTTGGGAAACATCTTTTCCTCCTATTTTGTAACCTTGGGCATCTCCCCAACCACTTTGGATAATATCATGTTCGGCGCTTGATGAATCAGTTCCGATTAAATTAACCGTTGCTCCTGATGGTGTCACAGCTTCCGCTACTAATCTTGCATGTTCATAATAACGTCCCATTGGGGAAGAATACGAAAGTTTCATTTCTTTTTCTTCTCCTTTAATAATGTCACCTGAATGTTCTATAGTGAGCGTATAATCGACATAAGCAGGTTCTACGGTAACATTTTTAATAATAGGAGAGGTAATGTCATCATAAGTAACTGAGGCATCTGCATTAGCAAGCCCTTCTCCTGTTACGGTAAATTCTGTTGGGTTAGAAGTAGTGATATCTGCTTTTGCTTTAAATAAAACACTCATATTGGTACGTGGGTTACTTCCTCCTGTCGAATCATGATAAGCTACTTTTACTTTGTCTCCTGTGTTATTGGGTGTTCCACCTTCTACTGATACATAGTCGAAAATCTTATTATCATAAGAAACATCAAATGTATAAGCACCTAAACTGGTACCAAATTCTATGGTAACCCTTACTTCTTCACCCGGTCTTACTGTTGTTTTATCAGTTTGCACTGCTATGGCATCTAAGGATGCTGCCTGACAAAATCCAGTGAATAAAAATAACAGGGCAACAAATAATAAAGTAATTAAACTAATTGTTTTTTTCATTAAAAAATCCTCCTTTTTTGTTTTATATTGTTATTATGTGAATTTTTCTGTAAATTATTTTTCCATTTTTTCTTATTTTGCTAAAAATAAGCATTAATACGTGAAAACAGCAAAATAGAAAATTTTTCTATTTTGCTGTTCTGGGTTTCTTGAAAATTTTGATTTATTTTTTTACGTAAATAGGAAAAGAATATATTTTATCTTAAGGTTACTGATTCCTCTATGATGAGAAAAAAATAGTAAAAAACATTTAGGAACTGGATCAAACGGCATTCAAATATTAACTACCTCATATTTTGCTTTTCTTTCATATAGTTATTCTAAATACTCTTTCAACCCATCAACGATTTTATAAACCCTCGTCATTGGATTTCTCTCTGCTGATTACCTTTCTTTGTTTAATTGTTCCATATTTTTGCCATTTTCAATGGCAAGAATATAATTGTTAGGCTCTGTTTTCTTTCCTTCACATACAATTAAGTAATTGGCTGGTGCTTGCCTTTTACTTTTTAATTTATCTCTTCTTGAAACATTATTGCTTCTCATTGTTTATCTCAAATTCTTCTAATACTGGAATAGCACCATATCTTCCAGTTAAATAGTCTTTATTGTAGGTTGCATCATTTCTAACTTTTTTTCCTAATTTTTTATCATCTTCTAACAAATAATCTGACAATGCGTATATTTCCGAAACGCCATCTCTATTTTTCTCTGCAAACCATATTTCATCTCTTCTAAAAGTATCTTTATTTAAGTTTACTGTATCATGTGTTGAATAGATTAACTGTCCATTACCAATATTAGTTTTATTATTATGAAATAAATTAATAATATATCTTGTTAATAATGGATGAAGTTTTGCATCTAATTCATCGACAAATAAAACTGTTCCATATTTTAACGCATCCATAAAAAAATCAAACAAATGAAACATCTTTACTGTACCATTTGATTCTAATTCAAAAGGTAAGGCTCTTAATTTATTATCTTTACCTCTATGAATTAACTCTACTTTTATTTCTCCATCATTATTTTTCATTTGTTCTATCGATTCTGGTGTAGTTTTTATTCCTTCTATTCCTGAATCAAATGTCTTTATAAATTTTAATAATTCATTTTTATAATTTTTATCGTTTAAAATACTTCCTGATACCCTGTCATTGATAAAAGATTCAAACGTTGGATCTCCCAAATCTAAATAGTTAGTATTCATAAACCATAAATATACACTTGAGAAGTCTTCATCAGAAGAATGTAATTTACTATATAAATTTAAAAATAATGTACTTTCATCTACATTAAATTTTTCTTTATTTTTAGGCATATCTATTTCTTTGTTTTGTCTCTCAAATATTACTGTGTAAGTATTCTTTTTCTTTCTATATAACCATTCTGATATAATTTTATCTTTTAGTATCTCAAATCCATATTTATATATTTTATTATTTTTGGCAACTATTTCTATTTCCAACGCGATTGGCTCTTCATTTATCATAAAACTATAACAATTTTCATTATCAGTTGCTAAATAAGATCTTATCGCATCATTACTTACTAATATCCTTGTTTTCATATAGTCAAAAGCCTGCAATACATTACTTTTTCCACTTGCATTAGCACCATATATGGCAGCAATTTTTAAAAATTTACCATTATCTGTTTCAATCAAATTATACTCATGTTCTTTTAGTGATGTAGCTTCCATATCTAAGCAATTTTCATTTTTAAAAGATTTAAAATTTTTAAAACTAAATCTAATTAACAATTTAACTCCTCTCCTCTCCTCCTATATTATATGATAATTTTGATAAAATATCAATGTTTTTGAGATTTTTTCTCAAAATTTATAATTCTGCTATTGCCATTCACAACCGTATAAATTGTAGAGAAGTGTAAAAAGGGAAGTCTAGCTAATGATGATCCTATTAATTTATACCTAACAGTTCCCTAAGACTCGCGTTAGGCTTAAAACCCGATTACTGGCTTCTTCGTGAGGGACTTAAGGTTTTTAAAATGACCCGGCTATGGAAGGTTAAATTAATAGGATTATCATTAGCTAGACTTCCCTTTTTACACGGTTACCCTTTTCAGCAAGCTGTGAATGGTAACGTTCTGTTTTTAGTTACTAATAAAAATATCGTTGAGATCATAGTTGCTAAATCTAAGCTTTCTCTAAATAAAGATAAGATTATTGAAGAAGAAAGATTTATTATTTTTTAACATAACTAATAAAAAAACATATGTTATATTAAGTGATAAAGTGAAAACTCATTTTCACTTTATCTAAATCCAAGTAAACATATTTAATTCATGTTTACCAATTACTAAAAAGGAGGAAATGTGTTAGTGATAGAAGCTAATACATACTAAAAAATGAATATTGTTCCCACAAATAAGCCCTATTCTTCTCTTGTTCTTCGCCAAAATTTGGCAGTTTTAAATCAAAATTATCCTTTTTTAAACATCCAAACCGTTGGCACAAGTGTACTTGGCGTTCCTATTCCTGTGATTCGTTTAGGGACTGGTCCAAACCGCGTTTTTTACTCTGCTTCAATCCACGCCAATGAATGGATTACTTCTGTTTTATTGATGAAATTTATGGAAGACTATTGTGATGCTTATTTAACGAATGGTTTTTTGGCGGGTAAATCCATTCGCAGTTTATTTCGCCAAAGTTCCATCTTCCTTATGCCAATGGTTAATCCTGATGGAGTTGACCTAGTTACTGGAGCTCTTAATGAAAATTCTACTGTTTATGGGCAAGCTGTTTCTATTGCCAATCGCTACCCTTCTATTCCCTTCCCTCGTGGTTGGAAAGCCAATATCCACGGAGTGAGTTTTAAAATATACCAACCATTTTGCAAAGTCTTGTAATGCTTTATTTACATGGCTTTGCATTTTTGATTGTTTTCATTTATTAGTTCTTCAACTTTGATAAATTCATCAAGGTTCTCATTAATAGAATTTAGTTTTGAAAAGTTAAAATAAATATATACATTTTTATCTTTATCAATTTCAATTTTATTGATTAGTCTGTATAAATACATTTTATCTATTTGCTCTAATTTTAAGAAGTTTTCTATTAATTTATCTAGCTCCTTTGTCTGATTATCACTTTCAGTTTCGTTTTGAGTTTCAACTAATTTCTGCTCTAATTCTTCCTTTTGTTCATTTAGCTTTGTTCTCTCAACGCAAAACTTTTTTGAAACTCTAACATAATCTTCTTCTTGCAAAACTCCTCTTAATTTATCCATATACATCTTATCTAGATTATCATTTATATCAACTATAGCTTTATCAATTTGTACTATTTTTTTCTTATATCCTTGCCTTATATCAAGTGTTTTGTTTTGATGCTTTTCATATACAGAATAAAGAGTTTCCTTATTACTATAAATTTGACATATTTTTTTTACAATACAAATAATATGTTTTTCAAATTTTTCATAGTTTATATTAATTGGATAACAACCTCTCTCCTTTGCTCCGCTACAAGTTATATATGGATGTGATGCACAACTTCTTTTAGAATTTTTCTTTTGTACTATTTGCAATTTTCTTTTACAATGATAACAATAAAGTAATCCCCTTAGCAAATAATCATATTTCAGTTTTGTATTTGTACCTCTTTTTTCAATAATACAATTCACTTTTTCAAATGTATCTTTATCAATAATTGCCTCATGCGTATTATTAACTCTTATATGTTCTTGCTTATTAACTTTCCTGAATTTCTTAACTTTATATGATATAATAGATTTTTTGTTTTGAACTGTATTACCGGCAATATACTTCATTTTTTAGAATATTGCACAAAGTAACTTCATTCCAGTTGTAATTTGTTTTATTCTCATCTTGAACAACTCCTGTTTTTCTATATCCAGTTGGAGATAGATATCGATGCTGGTTCAAATATTTAACAATCTCTGAAGTTCCATGCCCATTTGCATACATATGAAAAATCTTTTCTATAACATCTCTTACTTGTTCATCTACAATTAATCTATTTTTTATATTTGGGTGCATTTTATATCCATATGCTGGAATGCTACACATATATTCTCCATTCTTTTGTTTTTCCTTTAAAACACTTCTAATTTTCTTTGAAATATCTTTAGCATACATATCATTCATAATTGCTTTAAATGGTGTTATATCGTTATTTGTGCTATCAATATATGTATCTATTCCATCTATTATTGCAACATACCTAATATTGTTTTTAGGGAAATAATCTTCTATGTAAAAACCCGTTTTAATATAATCTCTACCAAGTCTTGATAAATCCTTTGTTATTACCATATTAATAGTTCTATTTTCAATGTCCTGTAACATTTTGCAAAATCCAGGTCTATCAAATGTTGTACCACTTACTCCATCATCAACATATTCTTTTACCAAACATAAATTGTTTTCTCTTATATACCTTTGCAAAATATTTCTTTGATTACTGATACTTTCGCTTTCTTGTTTGTCGCCATCTTCTCTAGAAAGTCTAATATACATTCCGTACTTTAAAATTTTGACTTCTTAAATCCAGCATTTAACCTCCTATCCGTAATCATCTATGTTTATACTATAACGTGTCCTTTAGAATTTTGCAAATATAATAATATAATTACTTATTTTCTACTTTTATGCTTTCTAAATAATCCTTAAAAATTAGTCCTATCGTATCCTTAATATCTTGTTTTTCCTCTGTAAAAATACAGTATGTATTGAACTCTAATTTATAATTATCTTTAGTGTTGTTTTTGTCTTCATTCATACTTATTCAATTCCTTTCTACCTAATACAGAATATTAAAGAAAATGGCTTGTTATGACACTTATAATAAGTGTATTTGTCAATGTTCCATTTGATTGCTTAAAATATGGGCGAAAAAAATTTTAAAATTGTCCCGATTTTTGAAAAATTTTTTCTTCTACCATTAACAGCGAATGAAAAGCAAAAATATGATGGGTATAATTAAAATTTTATTTCTAATATTAACAACGAACGAAAAACAAAAATATGATGGGTAAAATGACATTTTTTTATTTTAAACAAAAAAAGAAGCAAGAATTTTAGTATTTATACTAATTTTCTTACTTCTTTTATTAAATAATGTTGTTAACAAATTATTTTATTATTTATGATATTCTGCATAAATTTTTTCTAATATCGAAAATTTTTCATCTAAAATACGAAACATTCCAATTCTTATAGAAACAACTGAACCTCTTACAGCATTTGGAGTACAATGTTGTTCTCTTGCAATTGCAGACAATGTCTCTCTTTTAAATTTTGTCGGTCTTAATCCATAATATCTAATAAAACGTTCCTTTTGTAAATCTGTCTTTTTTGGTAGATTAAGAACTAAATAATATATTTGCTCTTTATAGATATTTAAAATATCATGTTGTTTCATATAATCTAAAAGCCATCCAACTAAATCCCTTTTATCTGTAAATTTGATTATGTTATACCACCTCCAATTCGAATATTTTAATAATCGATTATCAATCATGGTATAACGTATTTTTAGCTATTTGTCAGCGCCCTTTTATAAATTTTAGTTCCAACCAGTTGTATTATTTTGCATCTGTCTACGTGAATTGTCAATATTATCTTTCAATTTTATTCTGTTTTCAAATGCTTCATCAATTATAGTCTTAAAGTTTCTCATTGCATAATCCCAATTATACATTTTACTATATCCAGACTTTATATTATCAGCCAATCTAGCTGGTATATCATCATAAGTATATGTATTATCAGTTCTTTGTATTTCTGGCAATAATATTCCTATCAGCCCTGAATTTCCGTTAATACTGCCTCTAAGTCCTGCGTATATTTCCCAATCTACGTGTTTTCTTGTTTTTGTATTTTTTCCAACTAATACAACTACTACAGAAGAATCTGAAATATAATCCTCTCTAATTAATCTTTTTATATATTCATCGCTATTATCTGAATCTATATCATTATTCATTACAGATTTGTTTATCATAACATCTTTAAAGTTATCATCAATATAATTTTTATATTTTTGATCATCTTTATGATAATAACTTACAAAAACTTTGTGTTTTCTACTATCATTAAAATAATTATACATTTTCATCTTCCTTTCCCTTTATAATTTCTGCTATCTCATCCGCTATTTCTTCAACTGTATTTACGCTTGTATTTCTAGCTACTTTATCAGCTATAGATGGTGAATAATCTATAACTTCCTGTTTTGTTATATCATGCCAAATTGGCAATAATATTTGTTGCTTTGAAATTGAACGAGTTATTAATCCATCGAGTTCATAATTTGTCCATCCTTTTTTTATAAAATTCTTTGACAATATTACTATTCCAAATTTACTATTAGCAACCCCTTTATCGATTTTTTGTCTTAAGCTATCTCCTATTTTTAGTTCAAATTCATCATACCAAACATTTAAATTCTTTTCTTTTAATGCATTTGCTAATGGTCTGACAATTTCTTCTTTATCTTCTGAAGCATGGGATATAAATACATCATACTCTTTTTCATTATCATTATCCAATTTATTTCCCAAGAATAATGAAGATAATTCTGAATCATTATATCTTTTGGCTAGTGGCATAACTCCTGGTAGAACTCTAACTGAACTTCTGACTTGACCACTATATCCTCCTAAATTAATAACTACAAACCATCTACCATCATTAGGAACTACTAAGCTATATGGAGAACGCTTTACATGTCCTCCATAATATTTATATCTTCTCCCATTTTTATAATTATTATAGTTACTAGTATCCAATAATAGTACATTCGCAGCATTTCCTTTCAATGTTACTTCAACTATATTTCCACGCACTAAGTTTCCTAACTGATACACCGTATATTTCATTCATTTTTCCCTTACCTTATCAATTTTTAAATAATTTTTTTAATTCCTCAGCAAATTGAACCATTTGCTTATTAGTTTCCTTTAAATCTCCAATTAATTCATCATATTTCTTATATTTTCTTTGAATTTTCTGTGGAGATAATTCTTTATTAGTCTCTTTTTCAATTTCTTGATTGTACCATCTTCTATATTTAGCCTGCCATTTTGTTAAGTGAGGTCTTAAACCATAATTTAAAGTTTTTACTAAAACATTTTCTAATTTTTCTAAATCTTCGTCTTTCTTTTTTGGTTCGATTTCTTTTAATAAATCTCTAATTATTCCAAATAATGAATACCACGAATTATATACTTCTACAATAACATCTTTATCTTCCTCAAATAACAATCCTACTTTTCTTGTCATTATTTCTACCCAAGCTTTATGTGCTATTCTAGAAATATCTTTGTTTCTTTCAATACTTATATTTCCTATATTGGCTATACTTATATTCATATCAACAACTTTAAATCTTTTAGTAAAAAAACACTTAAATAATTTATAAATCAAATAGATTAGTATAAGTATAAAAATAATTAACCCAACAGCTACAATCACATTATCTAAAGTTAGTGTTATTGATATAGAATGTAAATAATTCAATATATCCATACATATCTCTCCTTTTTCTATACTATTCTAAATTTTTAAATCCTTCATATTCCTTAAAGGCTAATAAATATAACGCCTTTAATAAGTCGGGATTTTTATCTCTTAACTCATCAATAACTGTATCTGTTCCTACTTGTAATTCTTTATTTTCATTTATAATCTCATCTATTAATTTAGGAAGTTCCATACATATTTTATAAAACGCTTCATTATCTCCAGTTACAATCTCATAAAACTTATCTAAAGAAACTCTTTTTATTCTCTCGTTTTCAACTCTTTCTCCATCTACTGAAACTTTCCAAACCATATTTTGACTATTTTTAGCAATTGCTTCTACTAAAAAGCATTCTGCTGTACTTTCTTTTGCTATTTTATTCAACATTCTCATATATGTTTTTTGTGATGATGAAGAATTCATTGTATTATGCTTATTTTTCATTTCTATATAAATTTTATTTCCATCTTTTTTAGTATAAATAACATCAAAACCCTCTTTAGGTACTTCGCAATTTTCTATATACTTAAACATATTTTGATGAAAATAACCAATAGCATTTGAATTTGTCTTATCTCTTTGTCTTACTAACTCGTCTTTTATTACTTCTTCAAAGCTTTTCCTGTAAACTTTGCTATCAAATACCATTTTTATTGGATCCACAATATTTGAATTGAATTTACTTAAATCTATTCCATCTAAAGTCTTTTCATATGTAGATATTGTATTTCTTATATGTTCTTTCAAATTTTCTCTTGTTATAAAATTAAGATTCCACATTTACACCAACTCCTTTATTTAATGCATTCATAATTGATATACCTACTTCTTTTGCAAGTTCTACAGGTACAGCATTTCCTATTTGTTTATATATATCGTTCATTTTTCCTGAAAAATTCCACTCATCTGGAAAAGATTGAATTCTTGCATATTCTCTTGTTGTAAAAGGTCTACTTTCATCTGGATGGCATCTATCTGTTTGTTTCATCATTGGAGAACAAGTTAAAGTTAATGAAGGCTCATCCCAAGATATTCTTCTTGCAATTCCTGTTCTTCCACCTCCCATAAAATAGCATGATTTCATATAATCTCTTGCAACATCATCTGGTAAATCTCTCCAATATCCTCCAGGTGGTACTAAATCAAATACTTTTTTCTTTTTTTCTGGATACTTCGCCCCAATTGAATCTGGAACGTTTTTTAGTACATCTTTTAAAACAGGCTTATAATCATGAGGTTCTGGGTATTCAAATTTAACATTTCCTTTTAAATCATTTCTAGTTCCTATTATAACAACCCTTTGTCTTTTTTCAGCTACTCCATAATCCCATGCATTTAAAACTTTCCATTCAACTGTATAGCCTAGATCTTCAAATACATCGACCATTGTTTGAATTGTTCTTCCACCATCGTGAGTTGTTAATCCTTTTACATTTTCAGCTAAAAACATTTTTGGTTGTAATTGTCTTAAAAATTCAGCATAATAGAAAAACATTGTTCCTCTAACATCTTCCAAACCTAATTTTTTTCCTGCATAACTGAATGATTGACAAGGATATCCTCCAGATAATAAATCTAATTCTCCTTTTTTTAAGTTAAATTCTTTTAATAAATCTTTTTGAGAAAATTCAACAATATCCTCTTCAATTACATTCCAATTTGGTCTATTAAGTCTTAATGTATCACATGCTGTTTTATCTATTTCTACTAACCCTATTTCTTCAAATCCTGCTTTTTCTAGTCCTAGTGCTAAACCTCCTGCTCCAGCAAATAATTCTATACATTTTCTTTTCATCAATTATCTCTCCTCTAGTACAATTTTGTTATTCCTACTTTATCTATATACTCTAATAATGATTGATATTTTTCTCCATAAGCAAACGCCTGTGGTGCAGTAAAATCAAATTTTTGCTTTAATTTATCCAATTTTATTGGTTTATTTATTTTATAAACATTTTCTATTGGATAAGCATATTTTTCTGTTTTCGTATTATTAAATTCTTTATTTCCATGTCCTTCTATACTAATTTTATTTGGGCTAACTACTGGTTGTTTTACTTTCAAAATATATCTAAGTTCCTTTATCGGCGTTGGAACATATACTATTATATAATCAAAATGTATTTTAGGTTTCTTAGTCCTAAATTCATGATTTTTGGTTTTATTTAAAATTCTGTTTATATGTATTTCTTTTATACTCATAAATACTGCACTCTTCAAGTTAATCATCCTCATTCTCTAAAAATCATATTCACTATATCATAAATTTCAACTTTTTTCCACAAACTAATGTTATTTCTTACATTTTTTTATATAATTATTTTTTAATTTTCACTATTCAATCCATAATATGATGCAATTTCTTTTAACTCATTTAACAATTCATTTTTTATTTTTTTATCATTATTATATTTTTCTTTTAAATTATTTAATTTTATAATATCGGCTTTGTCTAATATAATTTGTTTTAATTCAGATGTATAATTCTTATCAAGCATTTCAATTTTATTAGCTATTGCATTTAGATTTTTATAATCTAATATATTATCTTTTTGTATTTGTTCAAAAAGCATCTTTGTATTCCAAATTTCTTCTTTCATTTTTCTCATCTCCAAAAGCATTATAAACAATTGTTCGTATTTTGTCAATATGGTTTTAATAATTTTATAATTTATTTTTTTATAAAAATATTTACCTCGAATTTTTGAGAGCATTTTTTAATGCCCAAAATTCGCCAGCTTGGTGTTTTGACACCATTTTTGCTGTTTAGGGCAAAATCCCTAAAACCCTTTTTAGCCCGCTGGGAGATAATTTTTATTTAAAATTTATTAATAAAAAAGGAAATTTTTTTACTAATTTCGTAAAATTCTTGATTCTAATTTGCATATAAACTCTCCAAAAATTCTTTAGTATATTCCCTCTGATTCTCATAATTTGATAAAAATTTTCTATGATCTTTATTATTATTTTTATTATTAAATCTTATATTATTATCCTCCATATTTTGATGTATAGCCTGTCCATTTTTTGATTGATACTGGTATCCATTATTTAATGGATATGGTACATCATTTATATAAATCTTTCTTTGAATTATTTGCTTATTTTCTTTTCTAACTATATCAACTTTTAAATAATTTTTGTTTCTTAAATCTGATATCCAACTTGAAATCGTTTTAGGATGTACTCCTAATTCTTCAGCAAAATAATTGTTAGTTGCATGGATCTATGTCAAGTTTTTGGACACTTTTTTTGAGAATTTTTTTACTTTTTTGTTAGTCTCTCATTATCCTAACATGCCTTTTGATTTTCTAGTTCATATGGTACTCTATAGCCG
>JAETPW010000058.1 GCA_021771025.1 Clostridiaceae bacterium | reverse complement strand
TGCTTTTATAGTACACTTTTCTTTAATTTCATCAATATCAGTACTTGATCACCATCCTCCTTCATTTCCGGAAGCATCTTTTTCAATTCTTCCTGCTGTTCCAAATTGTGAACATTCTTACGTTTCTCAAAATGCTCTTTACTCAAAAGTTCTTTCATCTGATACGATTCAATATAACTTACCCAATAGTTCCCTTCCGAACTCATTATCATCGGATAAGCATCAACCCCACCATCCAGATCATTGTAAAAACCTAAATTGTTTATTGGAATATTAGGATCTCTATTTTCATCTGCTACATAATCATAAATAACAGAACACGAATTATTTAAATATTTATCATGTATAACTATATACTCAACTCCTTTTTTACGTAATTTTATAATAAAATATCGCAATGTCTCATAAGCAGGATTCATTATGAATATAGAATGATACATTACATACTCACGCTCTTCTCCATATGACCATAGTTTTGATAAATCCGGTTTATCATCTCCATAATCCAACAAATATCTAGGCTTCACCTTATTATCAATCTCAGTAAATATTGTATCCGCCAAGCCACTAGGCACTAAAAGATTACTACCTTTAAACCGAGTCATCTGATAATTAAACATCAGTCCAGCATATTTATCCTTTTTCGTGTCCAGTTGAGTATGTTGAGAAGGCGTATGATCAAGCATCCTCCCTAGCGTATCTAAAACACCATAGCCGTATAAACGATCTTTTAGAGGCTCCATTTTATAGGTATACGTTTCTGATATAGATACAAAATCATCATTATTATAAAACATATATGCTGCCCTATATTTATCTGTATCGGTTAAAATACTAAACATTTTTTTTAAGAATTTTCCCTCATAATCAAAACGGAACATAGCTCCCATTTGAGCAGAATACAAATAAACATATTTATTTTTTTTATCTATTGATACATTCGAAATATTTGCCAGTTCTCCAGGACCTCCTCCAATTCTTCCTATAGTACGTAAAAACTCGCCTTTTTTATTAATTACAAGCACCCTGTTATAATCACCTATAAAAAACAAACCACTTTCTTCATCATAATCATAAATTTGAAAAAATTTAATACCGTATTTATTCGGAAGTTTCAAAGGTATATATTCTATACTATCAACAAATGAACTTAAAGTAATTGTATTATCTACATTTTTAATTGCCTCTTGCAATGAAACTTTTACAGGATAACTAACGTTTCTGTTCAAAGAGTCAACCTTTACTTCTTCTTGAGGTGAGCTTGTTTTAGAAGTACAACCTATTAAAACAACTAATAAGATTATTACAGATTTCTTCATTTTGAATTATTATAAACAATTTAAATTCAAGCTAAAGCCAAAGCAAAAATATACATATTTTTACTTTGGCTTCAAATAAGGACTAATTCAGTTCATAGTAAGAAAAATCTTACTACTTTTAGAAGCAAATTACAAGGATAATACATTATAAAAACAATTTACTAATGTGTTGGCTTAGTAGCAGGAACACCATCACCACATGCTACATTCCCCCCACCAGATTCAGTATAACCATTTGACACATTAGCATTATAATTCTCGCCTATACTTGATCCTTGTGCGTCTACGTAATTACATCCGCATCCACATTTGTACCCACCTCGCAAAGCATTCATTTGCCTTTGCTCCAACTCCCCAGCATTTAGCTGATTCAATTTTAAACGACTCAGTGTTTTCATTTTACTTAAATCTATATGTTAAACAATTCAGAAAGAAGACCTTTTGAATAAGCCTAAAAAGCATCTCAAGTCAACATTACAATATTAACCATTCCCATCCAATCTATCAAACAAATTTCAGTTCAAGTTCCCGAACGCATGATTTATGGTGCTGAACGCATTCTTTATACCGCAGACAAAAAAACGCAGCTCGAACAGCCTTTTCTCGACGTACACTAACTTTATATTCCGAACCTTTTGTCGACAGTCAAAGCACGGCACGATTATAAAAATCCACTTTAGAATCTTTCCACAATGAGAAAAGATAATCAATCAGCAACTTTGCTTTTTCAAACGGCAAATTTTGCTCTTCTCTTTTATCATAGCTGCCATAGAACTCTCCATAACCACAATA
>JAETPW010000019.1 GCA_021771025.1 Clostridiaceae bacterium | reverse complement strand
ATATTCTAGGAGATATTATATCATGTTATGGAAACTAAATAAAGAAAAATTAAAATAGTCGTTTTTCATGGCGCTTTGTGCCGAGCGAAGCGACGGAATGGAGGTTTTTATGAAAATTTCATTCATCAAAACAAAACAAGATGAGGGAGTCTACTTAATTCCCAGAGCCATGGGAATGGACATATACGAAATTAATCAGCCAGAAGAAATTGATCAAAAAATTGATGAATTAAAACAAAATGAATACAAAACGATCGTCATTTCTAACGAATTAGCGAGCTTTTCAGAAAAAATAGTACCCAACTACCAAAATGACCCAAACCTAAAAATCATTATTTTACCCTCAAAATAGAAAAAATAGGTATAACTTTCCAAAAAAAGGAAAAAATACAAATAAGACATAAATAAAAGGAGGTACTTACATGGAAAGCAGTAACCTAAAAAATATGGTAGTATTAAAAAATTTACCATCAAATCTAGTCGAAGAGGCAATCATTATTTTGAAGCAAAACAAGAAAGCCATAAAATTAGAAAAAATAGAAAACAAAACCCATCAAAGGGAAGAAAGCGAAAAAGCTAAACCAAAAGAAAAAGACTACATTCTAAAAGAAGCGGAAATGTTAGTCAATCAGTACATCTCTAAAGTAGAAAAAACGAAAGAAAAAGAGAAAAACAACAAAAAAATGAAACAAAAATACCAAAAAGTAAAACGATATGCTTGGGGCATTAGTGTATTGGCCATGATTGAATTAATAGCCATCATCATAACATAAACAACAGTAGGCTAGCAAGTTAAACTAAAAGACCAAGCTTGACCCTGTCCCGAATTAGGGCAATTTTACCATATTTCACCCCGTCCCCAAAAAAGGAATAAAATCACCACCTCTTTCATATAGTTTACAAAGAACGAAGGAAGAGGTGCTTTTTTTATGGAACGAACCATGTCAGTAGAAGATAAAATAAGACGAGCCGAAGAGATCTATGCTAGAAGGCAAGGGGAATACACAAGACCAGCAAGAACAATAACTGAGGAAAAAAAAGAGGATAAGAAAGATGTTCGCTTATTAAGAAAAATGATTTGGCAAATTATCATTTGTATGATCATTTATGGTACTTTTTATGTTATTCAAAATAATGAATTTTTCTTTTCAAAAGAGTTTATTCAAAAAGCAGAAACAGTCTTGTCCTATGATACGAATTTTAATGAAGTATGGGAAAAAGTACAAACTGGATGGGGAAGCTTGGTACAAACGGTAAATGGATTTCTTCCTAAAACAGAGGAACAAAATAAAGAAGAAAATAAGAACGAAGATGGCGAACAAAAAGATGAAAATGAGGGACAAAGTCAAAATCAAGGAGAAGCATCTATTGGAGGTGCAGTAGAGGGAGCAGAAGGAGGAGACCCAGAAATAGCCAATCAAAATTCAGAAAATCAAGCAAACCTTTCTGAAGAAGAGCAAGATGTTGAAGCGGTAAAAAGGACTACTAGTTTTATTAAGCCAATAGAAGGAACGATTACCTCACGTTATGGACATCGTGAACCAACTACATCGACTGTACCAAAAAATCATACAGGAACAGATATAGGGGCAGCTATGGGAACAAAAATTAAAGCAGCAACCGATGGAGAAGTTGTTTTATCCTCTGAAGAAGGAGATTATGGAAAACATCTTAAAATTCAAATAGGAGAAGTGAGTATCATCTATGCCCATTGTAGCCAACTACTAGTCAAACAAGGAGATAAAATTACGCAAGGCCAAGAAATTGCTGAAGTGGGATCAACAGGAAATTCAACAGGACCACATTTACATTTTGAAGTACGTTACCAAGAAAGAACGCTTGATCCAGAAAAAATTTTGGCACTTAGCTAAAAATAGGTTTATAAGTTCCTCCAAAACTTAAATAGGAAGAAAGCTTGAGAAGATTAAATGAAATTTCGTATCGATTTAAAAATTTTTTTGTTTCTACTTCTATTCATATTAACAAAACAAATAGAAACATATGCGTGGCTCATGCTCTTTGCCTTGCTACATGAATTAGGGCATTTACTAGCAGGACTATGCTTAAAACTCAAACCAGAAAAAATGGAAATCATTCCTTTAGGAGTGTCTATATCATTTGGATTAACAACAAAAGACTTTAACAAAAAGATAAAAAAAGGAAACTGGCTAACCGTAAAAAAAATAATAGTAGCTATGGCGGGACCATTGACAAATGTACTTATATTAGTAATTGCGTGTTATCTACCAATTTCTTTAACGACACAACTGATGATAATGTATACCAATTTATTAATTATCCTGTTCAATTTGTTACCCATCTATCCTTTAGACGGAGGAAGAATGTTAAAAGGAATTTTACATATTTTTCTAGGATTAAAAGTAGCTAGAAAACTAACAAATGAAATAGCCATTGTTTCTACTATTATTTTGACTGCCATTGCTAGTATAGCAATTTTACTGTATCAAAATATTGCTATTTTCCTGATTGTGATGTATTTGTGGTATTTGGTGATTAAGGAAAATAAAGTTTATCGTGAACGTGAAAAATTGTATCAGAGGATTGAAGGAATTCTATAAAAAGTGATAGTACAACATGGGGGAATTACTATAATGCTACATTTAATATAACTAAAGGAAAATATTCAGCAGATCTTGGAAAAAGTTTTATAGATTAAATGTTAGTTTCACAAAAACAGCAAGTCAACTATAATTACAAAGATAAATCTACTACTTGATGATTGATCTGGAAAATACATTTACAATCTAAATACTCACTTGCTTTAATCGGCAAAAGTATTCCTTTTTTCCATTCTTCTTTCAAAATAGCTAACGAAAACTTAGGAGTAACACAATAATTAATAATAATCGTCTGATTTTTAATAATAATTTCAGACTTTTCAATTTCTAATAAATTACTATGCCATTTATCTTTTTTTCCTAATTCAGTAACTCTATTTTTTGATAAATCAATTTTATCAGCAATTAAAAGAGCTGCACCAATAGGAGAATTTATTTTTATACCATTTGAATGATCTTCTATGGAATGACACACGATTTCTTTTTCACTATCGGTTAAATATGTTTTAACTAAAAATTTCTTTGCGTATTCGGCGCTTCTAATGGCATGACCATTTTTCCCTTCAATTATTCCAATATCATGAAGAATTCCAGCAATCATACCTAATTCTACTATTCTATTAGTATAGTTTAATTCTGTTAAAATTTTACGAATTACATCAACAACATTCATGGTATGATAACGCCCATGGCAAGCTAATAATGTATTTTTATGTATTTCATTGATTGTATCAATAATGTTGTTAAGTTCTATGTCATTTTGCAAAATCTCAAAATCTTTCATCATAAAAACCAATCCTTTCTGGCTAGGCTTAATACCCGACACTTTTTTAGAGAGCCATTTTTATATCCTCCACTATATACTTTCATGTCTCATTTTTTAATTGAAAAAAACGGCCTTTTTTGTTAACATTTAATCGTCAAAAAAAATCTGTACAAAAGAAGGACGTTGTTATGTTTAAATTATATAATACCAAATCCTACATTACAAGTAATTTAGCCATTTTTTTAAAAGTTTTTCCTTATATCTCCAAACCTCATCTTAAGCTTTTTCCTACTATCATTTTTGGTATCATTCAATCTGAATCCGTTGTTACTTCCGATATTGTTAAGAAGCTTAAAGACTCTTTCTTCTTCGTTTCTCCTTCTTCTACTATTAGAAGACTTGAGCGTTCCTTTAACAATCCTAAGTACTATGGCTATTTTCGTAATAGTCTATTTGTTGTACTGATTCGCACTATTTTTCCTAAATTTCTAGTTCCTCACCACATTTTTTAAAGCAAGTCAGACAATGGATTTATTTTCCATTTTCTAACTTGCTTTTTGCTTCTATGTTTAAGCAATTTCTTTTAGTTTACTTCGTTTTACTTTGCTTGTCTATGAGTTTATATCCACAATTTCTATGTTATTTTGCAGTTTATACCATCTTTTTCCATATGTTTTATCATAAGTTGTTGTTTTCTAAAGTAGTATAATTCTATATCTTTTTGAAAGTGATAAAATTTTTTTATAAAAAACAAGCCTTGAACTTATTGATAACTTCAAAGCTATTTCACTTTTAAATCTCTATGTATTTGTCTCTAATATCATTTTTGTTGGAAGCAATTCTTTTTATTATTGCTTCTATTTTTAATGTTGTCATTCCTTTTATACTATTATTTTTTAATCATCTGTTTGAGAGAAATACAAAAAATAAAAAAAGCAGAATAAAGTCTTGAAAATAAAACCAATTCATAGTAAACTAATACTAAAGAAAAAGAGAAAATTCATCACAGTTAAACCAAAATCAGAAAAATAGCCTCTCGAAAGGAGAACGACCAAAGATGAAAAAAACCAAAAAAGGGGAAAAAGGAATCTCTTTAATTTCCTTAACCATCACCATCGTCATTCTTGTTCTAATCACCAATATGTTAGTCTACAATGCTAAAGACAGTGTACATATCAAAAACTTAAATGGAATGAAAAACGATATTGAAAACTTAAGAGATAAAGTATCCGAATTTTACAACGAATATGGAAATATCCCAGCCAATATACAATACACAAACTTAAGCACCGAACTACAACAAGTATTCAACGAAAAAGAAAAAAAGAATCTAAATCAGTTCTATGTAGTAGATCTACAAGCTATGCAGGGGCTAACGTTAAACTATGGAAATGAATACGAAAAAGTAAAAGATACCAACACAGAAAATGCAAATAGATATACCGATTTATACATCATCAATAAAATTACGCACAATATTTTCTTAGTAAAAGGAATAAAAGTAAAAGAGAATAACGAAACAAAAACTTATTATACTGACTACACTACGCCAGACAATAATACCATCAATTTTCGTTATGTCGATGGCATTAAAATTCCAGACGGATACTATTATATCGGCGAAAATGATGAACAAAAAATAGTGATTTCACAAACACAAGACGACACCATAAAACCAAACCAAGAAAATCAATACGTTTGGGAAATTGCTGACAAAGTACCAGAAGGGTTCCCATTACAAAGTGGACAAACCGAAGAAGAATTTGCCAAAAGTATAGAATCGTATCACGGTTACTATATAAACGGAACCAAAACCAAAGCAATTTACTTACCAAATGACGAAACAAAATGGTCAAAACTCTACACCAAAAATGCAGGCTATACAGACTTAAATGGAGATACAGCCTACATTCCAAAAGGATTTCAAGTCAGCCTATCACCATCTATGGGAACCATTAACCGTGGCTTAGTCATTCGCGACGAAAACCAGAATGAATATGTATGGATTCCTGTACCAGAAAGCATTTTAAATGGAGCACAAGAAACAAAAGACATCGAAACCGAATTAAGGAAATATGTAGGAGAACATGAAAACGAAGACTACGTAGATATTTGGTATGATGGAACAGGCAAAACAGAAGGACAAGAAGGAGTAAATGTCAACGATTCTACCGGATGCGGGCTAACCCTACAAGAATACAAAGACCTAAAAGACACTATGTTGCTAAGCATTAAAGAACATCACGGTTTTTATATAGGAAGATACGAAGCAGGAATAGATGGAGAAACACCAAGAACAGAAGTCAGTTCATCATCCACCAAGCCTTTACAAGACATTATCAATGAAAGCGGGCTACCAATAAGTAAACAAGACAAATATACATACAATTACACTACTTGTAGTCAAGCACAAAAATTAGTCTCCGAATTAGATGAAGGAAAAGATTATACCACCAGTCTAATGTTTGGAATTCAGTGGAATTTAGTATGCAAATGGTTAGAAGAAAATAAAGTAAAAACAATAGAAGAAATTTATACCGATAGTAGTAGCTGGGGCAATTATAGCAATGCAACATTTAACATTAATAGAGGAAAATATTCAACCAATAAAGGAAATACTTACACAGAGGTACAAGAAAACTATATAAAACCAAGCTCTACGATGATATTATTAACAACAGGTGCGACACAAAGAAATAGTACAATGAATATACATGATTTAGCAGGAAATCAAACAGAATGGACCTTAGAATACTCCAAAAACGATAAAAGTCCATGTAGAAATAGAGGCGGATTCTTTGCAGGAACAGGAAGCGAAGCACCAGCTAATTCTGGTGGTACCATTTCAATGACAGGTAGTTTTAGTGGAATTGCCTTTCGTGTAGCTATGTATTAAAAAGAGGCAAAGCCTCTTTTTTTTCACGGTTACCATTTTCAGCGAACTGTGAATTGTAAAATTCAATAACTAATTTTGCTTTTTTATGTCAATCCATTGACTTTTTCCCAATTTCAGTATATTATAGTACTGTAAAAAATAGTGTTTTTTAAAATCCTAAGGAGGAAAATTATGGGAGAAGTAATTGTTATCACATCAGGAAAAGGTGGAGTAGGAAAAACAACAACAACTGCAAATTTAGGAGCAAGTTTAGCCGTAGAAGGAAAAAAAGTAGTCCTAATTGACACAGACATAGGATTAAGAAATTTAGACGTTGTTATGGGATTAGAAAACCGAATTGTCTATGACATAGTTGATGTCGTAGAAGAAAAATGCAAACTAAGACAAGCCCTAATCAAAGACAAGAGGTTCAAAGAACTATACCTACTACCAGCAGCCCAAACAAGAGATAAAAGCGCTGTTAATGAAGAACAAATGAGAAATTTAACCGAAAAATTAAAACAAGAATTTGACTATATTTTAATTGACTGCCCAGCAGGAATTGAACAAGGATTCAAAAATGCTATAGCAGGGGCCAATCGTGCCATTGTCGTAACAACAGCAGAAATTTCAGCCATTCGTGACGCAGACAGAATCATAGGACTATTAGAATCATCTGAAATCAAAAATCCAGAATTAGTCATTAACCGTATAAAACCAAATATGATCAAAAAAGGGGAAATGATGGACGTAGAAGACATTGTCGACCTATTATCCATTGATCTTATTGGTGTCGTACCAGACGACGAATACATCATTACCCAAACCAACAAAGGAGAACCAGTTATCCAAAACAAAAAAGCTCCATCAGGAAAAGCCTATATGGAGATTGCTAAACGTGTTTTAGGAGAAAAAATAGAAGTTACCATACCAGGAAGAGAAAAAGGATTTTTCGCTCGCCTAAAAAGATTATTCAAAAAATCATAAAAAAGATAAAGGAATAAACGAAAAAACAAAAGGAAAAGCCAAAACCAAAAACAAGCAAACAGAAATACATTGGAGGGATAGGAAAGAATGTTCGAAAACGTAATCAATTTCTTTAAAAAAATAGGAAAAAAAGAAGAAAAACCAATATCATCAAATTCAAAAGACGCAGCAAAAGAAAGACTACATTTAGTTCTCATGCAAGACAGAGCCAATGTATCTGCTGATTTCCTAGAATTGATGAAACAAGAAATTATTGAAGTCATCAAAAAATACATCGAAGTAGACGAAAATGCCATAGATGTAAGACTAACCAATAAAGAAAACGATGATGGAACTAATGGGGCACCAGCATTATATGCTAATATTCCCATCATTAACATCAAAAATGAGGCTCGAAAAGTAGGGCAAAAAGAAGTAGAAAAAAAGGACAAAAATAATAACCAAAACGAAAAAAACGAAACAAAAACAAAAGAGCAAGAAGAAATAGTAGAAAAAAAGAACGAAAACGAAAAAACAAATCAAACGAAAATAGATAAAAACGCCCAAACAAACCCAGAAACCAAAGAACAAAAGGGTGTACCAGAAACCAAAGAAAATACTACTAAATCAACCGACAAGCAAGAAGAGAAAAAACAAAGTAGTCAACAAGACGAACCAAAAAATACAAGCAAACAAGAAACAAGCAAAGAACAATCAGCAGAAGAAATAAAACCAAAAGAAGAGACAAAACAAAAAGAAGAAACTAACAAACCCATAAAAACCAAAGAAAAAGTTAAATCAGAAAAATAAAAAAGGAAAAAGAGTGATTTAATTGAGAAAAAGAGAACTAAAAAATATTGAATGGGGCATCTTAATCGTAGCAGTTATCTTATCCATTATCGGAATTGTTGCCCTATTTTCAGCTACGCAAGAAACTGAATATGACGAATTTAAAAAACAAATCATATGGCTTGGAGTAAGTTTAGTCATCATGCTATTAGTCATGCTAATTGACTATGAAACCTTAACTAAATTTTCTCCTATTCTATATGGTATTTTTATTGTACTACTCATCGGAGTATTATTCACCAAACCAATCAATGGAGCAAGTAGTTGGTTTAACATCGGATTTTTCTCCCTACAACCGGGAGAATTTGCCAAAATTGTCGTCATCTTATTTCTAACCTTTGCCATGACCAAAATACAAAGTCGAAAAAAAGAAGAAATCAACAGACCAAGCAAGCTACTAATTCTATTTGCCATAGTAGCAGTACCCATTTTACTCATCATCAAACAACCAGATTATGGAACTGCCATTGCCTTTGTAGTGGCTACAGCAGTCATGTTATTTGCCTCAGGAATCAATAAAAAATACATCATAGGAGCAATAGCCATTATCATCATAGCAGTACCACTATTATACAATTTTGTCTTACCAGAGCATGCCAAAAAAAGAATTGATATATTCTTACATCCAGAATCAGACCCACGAGGAGCCGGATACAACATCATTCAATCTAAATTAGCCATAGGAGCAGGAGAACTAACAGGAATGGGACTACTTAAAGGAAACCAAACGCAACTAGGATTTCTTTACCCCAAAACCACAGACTTTATCTTTGCCGTCATTGGAGAGGAAATGGGATTTTTGGTAGCAGGAAGTATCATTATTTTGTATGTAGTGCTCATCACCAAATGTTTCTATGTCGCGAAAACTGCCAAAGACAATACCGGTTCACTCATTGCCACAGGAATAGCAGGAGTGTTTTTATTCCATATGATTGAAAACATCGGTATGGTCATGGGACTATTACCAATAACAGGTGTTCCTCTGCCTTTCATTAGTTATGGAGGAAGTTCAATGATTACCAACTTTATCATGATTGGTATTTTATTAAATATTAGCAGTAAACGACAAAAAACAATATTCGTAAAATAATGTCCAATTAGGGACGTTTCTGTTTGGGACATTTTTGTGTTTGTCCTTTTGGGGACGTTTCCGTTTTGGATATTTTTTTCTATACACATATTCATAGAAGAAGACTTGCTTTCCATTGAATAAAAAGGAGTAAAACATGTATCTTAAACCATTAAAAATAGGTAATGTCATCTTAAGCAATAACCTACTATTAGCACCCATGGCAGGGGTTACCGATTTAGCCTTTCGCAAAATCGTAGAAAAGTTTAATCCAGGATTAGTATATACCGAAATGATCAGTAGTAAGGCGATTTTTTATGATGATCGAAAAACAAAAGAACTAATGAACACAAAAGGAGAAAAAAGACCAATTGCTTTCCAAATATTTGGCAGTGATGTAGAAACCATGGCCTATGCGGCAAAGTATGTCACGCCATTAGCCGATATCATTGACATTAACATGGGATGCCCAGCTCCTAAAGTAGTTAAAAATGGAGATGGAAGCAAATTATTATTAGATGAGGAAAAAGCAGAAAAAATCATACGTGCAGTAGTAGAAAACACAGATAAACCGGTAACGGTTAAAATACGAAAAGGTTGGGATAACGACCATATCGTAGCAGTTCCTTTTGCCAAAATGATAGAAAAAGCAGGGGCTGCAGCCATCTCTATTCATGGAAGAACAAGATCGGAGTTCTATTCAGGAAAGGCAGATTTAGCTACCATCAAAGCAGTCAAAGAAGCAGTAAACATTCCAGTTATCGGAAATGGTGATATCGTAGACGAAGAGTCAGCCTTAACTATGTTTGAACAAACTAACGTAGATGGAATAATGATAGGAAGAGGAAGTTTTGGAAATCCATGGATTTTTAAGCAAATTCAATATTTTCTACAAACAGGAAAAAAAATGGAGCCAATTTCCCAAACAGAAAGATTAGCCATAATTAAAAAGCAGATCCAATATGCTTTAGAAGAAAAAACAGAATTAACAGCGATAAGAGAATTGAGAAAAGTAATTGCTTGGTATACCAGAAATTTACCAAATTCAAGTGAATTCAGAAGAAAAATCAATCAAATAGAAAATGAAAAAGAATTAGTAAGTTTGATCGAACAATTCTTTTTATCCATTTAGCAACTTTCTGTAAGGGAAAACTGTCCAAAACATACCCATCCCCAATTGGACAAAAGAACAAAGCTAAAGAATAAAACCAAAATTCCCGAATAAGATGATAAAAAGATCACGTAAGGGGGAATTTTTTTGAAGCGTAAAAAAATCATCGGATTAGGAGTTTTCATTGTCATCATCATAGCAATCATCATTTATTTTATTTTTTTTCACCAAAACACGGGTAAAATTTCAAAAATAGGGCATACTGGTAGTAGTCAAGAAATTGTAGATTCGATCCTTCAATTAAAAAATTTTGAAACAACAGTAAATGTAGAAATAAAAAGCAATAAAAACCAAAATCAGTATGTCATCAAACAGACTTACATAGATGACAATTCGAGTAGTCAAGAGATACTAGAACCAAGTGACATTCAAGGGGTAAAGCTAAGCAAAAAAGACGGCAAGCTTACCATTGAAAATACAAAATTAAACTTAAGCACAGTGTTAGAAAATTATCAAGAGATTACCAAAAATGAATTAGATTTAAGTTGCTTTATTCATGATTATCAAGCAGATCAAACAGCAAGATATGAAGAGAAGCAAGATCAAATCATCATGAAAACAAAATCACAGGTAAATAAAAACGAACAAAAAACACTGATTATCGACAAAAACACTGGGTATCCGATCAAAATGGAGATAAAAGACGCTAACCAAAAGCAAGAAATAAACATACTATATAAGGAAGTAAAGATAAGTAAACTAGAAGAAAAAACAAATGTAGCATTTTTAAGCCTACCAACGAACCAAGAAATTTAAGAAAATGACCTTCTTTACTTTGAAGAATCGAAAAGACTTGACAAGTTTAAACAGTAGGAGTGAAGAACATGGTAATAAAAAGAGGAGATATGTTTTATGCTGATTTAAGTCCTGTAGTCGGTTCAGAGCAAGGAGGCATAAGACCTGTATTAATCATTCAAAATGATTTAGGAAATAAGTATAGTCCAACAGTTATTGCAGCTGCTATTACTTCGCAAACGAATAAAGCAAAATTACCAACTCATATTGAAATAGATTCTGAAGGGTGTGGATTAAAAAGTAATTCTGTGATCCTTGCTGAACAAATACGAACAATTGATAAAAGTCGATTGAAAGAAAGAATAGGACATATTGAAGATGAAAATGTGATGAATCAAATTAATAACGCTTTGGGGGTAAGTTTTGGCTTGGAACCATAGGCAAAAAACAAAGAGGAGCTCTTAACGAGAACTCCTCTTTGTTTAACAACAAGACAATTTAATAGGCATTGGATTAAGCTAAAAACGTTAAGTTAATCGGTTTATCCTAAAAGTTAAAAACTACTGTGTTTCATTTTCTTAATCACTTTTATTTCATCAAATAATCGATCAATTACTTTTTTACGATTTTCATAAGCAGTCTGGTATTGTTCTAATAGTAGGGCATATTGCTCAATCGGTTCATCTGGCGTTAAAAAAATTTTCATCCCTTCTAAAAAATAATTTTTCTTTTTTTCTGTTTTTGCTTTTTGTCTTTTTTCATCATATTTTTTTACTTCCTTTAAACGTTTAATTTCACCTGCTAAATGATTTACGTAGTCTAAGGTACAACTAATTTCATATTCAATATCCTCAATAACCACAGCCATTAATGCTTTAACAATAATAGGATTATTTTTACCAAGTTTGGCATTTTCAGAAACAACAGACAAAGCATCAGAGGCTGCTACATCTTGCAATGGTTTTGTATTTTCAACTAAAATTTTCAAGGTATCGGTTATACCAATATGGGTTTTGTATTGGCGCTTACTAACAATAGCATCGTACTCATCAGCAACACGGATGATTTGCCCTTCATAAGGAATATCCTTTTTCTTTAATCCTTTTGGATAACCAGTTCCATTCAATGCTTCATGGTGATAAATAGGACCAGCAGCATAAGGACGTAATTTTAAATCATCCATACATATTTTGTAACCAATCGTAGTATGCGTCTTTATCACTTCATATTCTTCGTCAGTTAATTTTCCGGGCTTTTGCAAAATTTCAGGAGGAATAAACTGTTTTCCAATATCATGCAAATAAGCACAAATCGTACAATATTCAATAAATCCTTTTTGACAATGTAATTTTTCACAAATACGGCAAGTTAAATTAGCCACATTTTCAGAATGCTTTCTCGTAAAAGCATCTAAACTTCCCAATATATTTAATTGGTATTGCATGGTTTTATCTAAATTATAGGCTTTTAAACTCGTAGGATCATAAAAATCAAAAACTTCATTTTTCATTAAGCTTCCTCTTTTCCACATTTTCTCTATTTTTATGATACCATGAAAATAAAAAAACTGCAATAAAATATTCCTCAAAACCAGGATAAAGTCATGAAAAATTTTTTTTGTGCCTTGTATCAAAGGATTATCAATGGCTGTAAAGATTTTTAATGTCAAAATTACGCTGTAAGTATTGAAATATAGACATTTTTGCTTTCGCCTAAAATTTTGTAGAAAATTATTTGCTTATAAATAGCCATATACACAATTTTACATTTTTATAAAATTCAAACTATCTTCAAAGCGTAATTTTACCTTTTATAATCCTTCTATCGCCTGATATAACTTTATTATAGAGAGCGAAAAATTTTTTTCATGTCTTTATCCTGCCTCAAAACCAGAGTCATTTGATAAAATATTCAAAATTGTAATGTTTTATGAAGTAACCCTGTAACTTAACAACAAAATATTGTAAAAACAAAAAAAATATGGTTAAATAGAAAAAAAGGAGTGAGAAAAATGTATTTTAAAAATGAAAAAGAATATCAGGAATACTTAGAAAAAAACGAACTAGAACAAAATACTCCATTAACAATATCAGATAGAAACTATTTTAATTGTGATAATGAAGGAAATGTTTTATTAAGTCAAAGTAAATGTCAAAAATCAAACATTGACATGACAAAATACAGTTCATGTATTGGTTGGATACTGTTAAACGATGGAAAAACAATGGCATTAATTAAAAATTTATTTGGAGACGTATATCGTGATCTTAATAAAGAAGACTACAACATAGCCATGTATAATCCAATTTTATTACCTGAAATTGCTATGCAATTACAAAATAAATCAGCCAAATACTATTTAGCCAGAAGACAAATAAAAGGAAAAGAACGACAAAATAGTATGAAATATATTTTAACAATAGACTTTAAACATAAAGGAGAAGAACTAATTGATGGAAAAGAAATACTAAGAAAAATGGGTGAAGAAGAAAATGAATTAAATATCGAAAAATTAACCCAAATATTAGAAGACTACTTAATTGAACATGGTTATCGTGGTGAAAATATTGAAAGATGTAAAAGAGATTTTATCAAACAAACATTTTTTAATAAATTAATTAATGAAATGGACGAAAATAACGGAAATTGGGCTATACTAATCAATCAAAGAGAAAATAGGTGTAGAATGGCGCCCTGCTATGACATGGATTGCAGTTGTGGAATAGCCAAAAAATCTAAAATCCAACGAAAAAATAATGATGGAACAATTGGTATAGAATCTTTTATTTTACAAATGAAATCACAAGATTGGTTTAGAAATTACTTAGAAGAAGTAGTAAATGATTTTGATTTAAGCAAAGCCTTTGAAACAGCCAAAAAATATACCAATATAAATATTCCAGATATAGTTAAAAATAGATATACAACATTTTTTAATGAAAGAATACAATTAATAAAATCAATGAAACAGAAAATAGAAGAAAAAGAATTACAGGATAATGGTTTTGAAAGAGAAGAAAGTTAAAAGGTAGAAACATTGAAATCACATAAAAAATGTGGTAAAATAAGGAAAATCAAAAAGAGAGGAAGATAAACCATGTATAGAACCAAAACATGTGGAGAACTCACATTACAAAATAAAAACGAATCAGTAGAACTTGCTGGCTGGATCCAAAAAATCCGTGACTTAGGAGGAATGATCTTCCTAGATTTACGCGATGAATTTGGCCTAACCCAAATTGTCATTCAAGAAGAGAGTCTTGAGGAACAAGCAAAAGAACTAACCACAGAAAGTTGTATCCACATAGAAGGAAAAGTTGTGGAAAGAAGCAATAAAAATCCAAACCTATCAACAGGAGAAATAGAAGTTATTGCGAGCAAAATAGAAGTATTAGGAAAGTGCAAAAATGTATTGCCATTCGAAATTAACACAGATCAAGAAGTAAGAGAAGACTTACGCTTAGAATATCGCTTTTTAGACCTAAGGAACGAAAAATTACACAACAACATTTTACTTCGTTCAAAAATCATCAAAACCATTCGAGACAAAATGGACGAACTAAACTTCACCGAAATTCAAACCCCAATCTTAGCCAATTCATCACCAGAAGGAGCACGAGATTACTTAGTCCCTAGCCGTTTAAATCCGGGCGAATTTTATGCCTTACCACAAGCCCCTCAACAATTTAAACAACTACTCATGGTATCTGGATTTAACCGCTATTACCAAATCGCTCCATGTTTCCGTGATGAAGACCCAAGAGCAGATAGAGCCCCAGGAGAATTTTACCAACTAGACTTTGAAATGAGTTTTGCTACCCAAGAAGATGTATTTGCCATCATCGAAGAAGTAGTGCCTTATACCTTTGAAAAATTCACCAACTGGAAAGTAGACAAAGGACCATTCATCCGTATTCCTTACAAAGAAGCCATGGAAAAATACGGAATAGACAAACCAGACTTACGAAATCCACTCATCATCCAAGACGCAACCAAACTATTTATGGGTTCAGAATTTAAAGCCTTCCAAGGAAAAACCGTAAAAATGATCATCGTTCCTGAAGGCGCAAAACAAGGAAGAAAATTCTTCGACAAAATGACCGACTTTGCCACCCAAGAAGCAGAAGCAAAAGGGCTTGCCTGGGCAAAATTTGAACAAGACAAAACCTTCCAAGGAGGGATAGCAAAATTCATCACCCCAGAAATGCAAGAAACATTAGAAAAAGAATATAGCCTAAAAGCAGAAGACAGCCTATTCTTCATCGCAGACGAATTCGAAAAAGCCCAAAAAATAGCAGGACTAATTCGCATAGAACTAGGAAAACGCCTTGACTTACTAGAAAAAGACACCTATCGATTCTGTTTCATCGTAGACTTCCCAATGTACGAACTAACCGACGAAGGAACCATCGACTTTAGCCATAACCCATTCTCTATGCCACAAGGAGGACTAGAAGCCCTACAACAAAAAGACCCATTAGAACTACTAGCCTACCAATATGACCTAGTATGTAATGGATACGAAATGGCATCAGGAGCAGTACGTAACCATAACCCAGAAATCATGGTAGAAGCCTTTAAAATAGCAGGCTATACCGAAGATGAAGTACAAAATCGATTTGGTGCACTATACAATGCCTTCCAATACGGAACACCACCACACGCAGGAGCAGCACCAGGACTAGACCGTATGGTAATGCTAATTGCCCATTCACAAAACATTAGAGAAATAATCGCTTTTCCTAAAAATAAAAAAGCAAGAGACCTATTAATGAGGGCACCATCAGTAGTAACCAAAGAACAATTAGAAGATGTTCACATTTGCCTTTCTGAAACTTCCCAATCTGGGGACGGGGTAATTTAAGGTAAAATTCATCTTTTTGGGACAGGGAGAAAAAACTTAATAAAGAGAAAAAAAAGAATAAGAAGAGGATAACCTCTTCTTACTTCAAATAAATTAGGCAGATAAAATAAAATCTTTATTTGCCAGTAATATTTTTTTAATTAATTCGATTTGAGATTTTGATAGATGTGCATTTCCTTTTAACTTATACAGTTTACTAACTGACATAGCAATATCAACATCGGAAATTCCACTTTCTAGTTATGTTTCTTTGATGTCAGTTTGACCAAGAAGATAATCTACAGAAACATGGAAAACATTAGCAATTCGAGTAATCACTTCTAAACGTGGAACTCGTTCACCACTTAGATAACGAGAAATAGTTACATTAGAAGTTCCAATCTTTCCAGCTAATTGGATTTGTGTCATATTGAATTCTTCCATCAAAACAATCAATCGATAACTAAATTTTTCTAAATTAAAATCCATAGAAACCTCCTATTTCAATTATTATAGAACTATAACTAATGAGTTCAACTATAATTGACAAAATGATAAACAGAAAAAGAATTTTAACCAACTGGCAAAATAAAGGACGAAAATAACCATAACATAAAGAGATATCGTTTCACCATAACAAAAGCAGATAAGAAACACAACAAACTGAAACTAAAAATAAAGGAAGTAAAAGAAATGAACAAAAAAGTATTATTAGGAATGAGCGGAGGAGTAGACAGTTCAGTATCAGCAGTTTTACTAAAGCAAGCAGGATACCAAGTCATCGGTTGTACCATGAGATTATGGGAAGAAAAGCAAGAACAAACTAACGATCAATCGATTTTAGATGCCCAAAAAGTATGCGAAAAATTAGGAATCAAGCATATGGTAGTAGACTTTCGTCATGACTTTAAGTGCCATGTCATGCAAAACTTTATTGAGGAATATGAAAGTGCCAATACACCCAATCCATGTGTGGAATGTAATCGAGCATTAAAGTTTGGCAGATTGTATGAAAAAGCTAGAGAATTAGGATGTGAATACATGGCAACAGGTCATTATGCACGAATAAGCTATTCCGAAAAATATAAACAAATGGTCCTACAAAAATCATCAGAAGAAAAAAAAGATCAAACGTATTTCTTGTATACCATAAAAAAAGATCAATTATCTCATATCGTATTTCCTTTACAAGAATACACAGAAAAAGAAAAAATTAGAAGCCTAGCCGAAGAACATAATTTACCAGTAGCAAAGAAAAAAGACAGCCAAGAAATCTGTTTTATTCCCAATAATGATTACCAAAAATTTTTACAAGATCATCGATTAAAGCCTGAAAAAAAGGGAGATATTATCTTAGCCAATGGCAAAAAAATAGGAAAGCATACAGGACTTACCCACTACACCATTGGCCAAAGAAAGGGATTAGGAATAGCCTACCAAGAACCACTTTATGTGATTTATTTAGATCAAGAAAAAAATCAGGTAATCGTAGGTACAGAGCAAGAATTGTATCAATCAAAATTAATGGCCGATCAAATCAATTGGATAATAGAAAATATAGCCTTACAAGAGCCAATTTCTTGCTTAGCTAAAATTCGCTATCGTGCTAAAGAAGCAAAAGCTACCATTTACCCTAAGGAAAATGGTAGCATAGAACTTGTTTTTGAAGAACCCCAAAGAGCAATTACCCCAGGGCAATCGGTTGTTTTTTATGACGAAGAAGGGATTGTGTTAGGAGGGGGAAAAATCATCAGAGGAAAATAAATCATAAAAATTACGAAATTCATAACCTTCATTTTTTAAATACTTAATCGAATCTTTTAACACAGAAGGGGTATCACTAACATCTGCTGTATCATGCATTAAAATAACAAGAGTGCCTTTTCCGTTTAGAAGATTTTTTTAAATTAGCCAATAATTGAGATGGGCTATATTTTTTGACAGAATCGTGATTTAAACAATTCCAATCTACATACACATAATTCATTTCAGTTAATAACTGAGCTGCACGCTTTTTACCACTTTTATTATTAGAAGACATAAACCCACAAGGAAAACGAAATAGATGAGAACAATAATCAGAAATACCAATGGCTTTTCCAATGGCTTTATCCGTCTTTTGTACCTCCTGCTTGAAACTTTCTTCACTTTGATACAGTTTACGATTACTATGATCATAGCCGTGGTTAGCTAAATAATGCCCTTCTTCATATTCACGTTTTACGATATCTGGATGCTTATCTGCATATTTTCCAATAATAAAAAAAGTAGCTTTCACCTCTTCATCCTTTAGAATATCCAAAATTTTTCCCGTAGCACGTAAAGTTGGACCATCATCAAAGGTTAGGTAAGCTATTTTTTCTTGTTGCCTAACTAATTGATTTATTCTTTTTTGACTATTCTCATTTAACATAAAATCAGTTGACAATTCAATAGCAAAGGAAAATGGATGATAAAAAATAAAGCTAATACTCAACATAATGACCAAACAGAAACATATAAAAAGAAGAGTATTTCGCTTAACTATCCAGACTTTCATAATAATCCCCCTCATCTTACTATATGAAAAACAAAAAGGATTCATACCAAAAGAAAAAAGCCTTGATCTAGTCCTAAAATTAAGGAATAGATAAGGCTTGTTCTTTAGTTAAATAACCATAATCTAGCATTTTGTTAACGACATGATGTTGTCTTTTTTTGGCTAAGTTCGGATTAACCGTAGGGGCATAAACAGAAGGAGCATTAGGAACACCAGCAAGCATAGTAGATTCGTCTAAAGTAAGGTCTTTAGGGTCTTTTCCATAATAACCGTGACTTGCTTCATAAATACCATAATATCCATCACCAAAGTAAGACGTGTTAACATATAACTCAAAGATTTCTTTTTTGGTATAATTTTTTTCTAAATCAAAAGCTGCAAAAATTTCAGCAAGTTTTCGTACCCAAGTTTGCTCTTGAGAAAAAATCACATTTTTAGCAACTTGTTGAGTGATCGTGCTACCACCTTCCTGCATTTTTCCACTCTTTAGATTATTCCATAAAGCTCGCGAAATAGCAATAAAATCAACAGGACCATGATCATAATAACGATGATCTTCTACCGCGATTACCGCATTTCGGTAATCAGCAGGTAAATCGGAAAAAGTGACAAAGTGCTCCTGCTTAGTAATTTCCTCCACACGTGACATCAATGGTTTTTCCTTTAAAGCCTTTGAATAGTGGGAAAAACCAATAATAAACATAATGGAAATGACAACAAGTAATAGAATAAAGATAATCAGTAAGATTTTTTTTACTAATTTCATTTAAATTCCTCAATTCTCTTTTTTTTCATTATAACGAAAAAGAAGAATTTTGCCAAGAGGATTAAGAAAGAATTCAGAAAACTCTTTACAAGCAACTTGTCCCTATGATAAAATACGTCCAATAGAATATAACTATAATCTATTATCTATTAATACCTAAAAGAAGGTGACCAAAATGAAATTTACCAAAATGCACGGGCTAGGGAACGATTACGTCTATATGGATGCCATCCATCAAGAAATCAAAGACGAATCGACCCTAGCTCAATTTGTTAGTAATCGACACTTTGGCATTGGATCAGATGGACTAATCCTAATAGCCCCAAGTGAGAAAGCTGACTTCAAAATGAAAATGTTTAATGCAGACGGAAGTGAAGCAGAAATGTGTGGAAATGGGATTCGTTGTGTCGGAAAATATGTTTATGACAAAGAATTAACTCACAAGACCACCATAACCGTAGAAACACTAGCAGAAATCAAACGACTAAACCTAAACACCAAAGAAGGAAAAGTAGAAACTGTACAAGTTGACATGGGAAAACCAATATTAGAGCCAGAACAAATTCCTGTAAAGGCAAAAGGAAAGCCAGTCTTAAATTTACCATTAACGGTAGAAGGAAAGAAATTTTCTTTTGCATGTATATCCATGGGAAACCCACACGCCATTACCCAAGTAGAAAACCTAGAAAACTTTAACCTTGAAACCTATGGAAAAAAAATCGAATGTGACCCCATTTTTCCCCACAAAACAAACGTAGAATTTATCGAAATCATCAGCCTAGAAAAAATCAAAATGAGAGTTTGGGAAAGAGGGGCAGGAGAAACTCTAGCCTGTGGAACAGGAGCATGTGCCGTAGCCGTAGCCTGCTCTTTATTGGGGCTAACCAAACGAAAAGTAGAAGTAGAATTATTAGGTGGAAGTCTTTTCATCGAATGGAAAGAAGAAGACAATCATGTCTATATGACAGGTCCAGCAGTAACCGTATTTGAGGGAGAACTGTAATTTCCTTCTGTCCTTTTGGGGACGTTTCTTTTTTGGACATTTTTGCCCCAATTATCGTTTCCTAAAAGGATAAAAATAGCAAAATACCCAAAGAAAAACGTTCTTAAAAGGAAAAAAGAGCAGAAGACTCAAAAGGAAATGTATTCAAAAGGAAAAAACACAGAGGATCAAAAAGAAAACGTATTCAAAAGGAAAAATTACAGAAGATCCCAAAACGAAAAAATTATCTGAAATGAACCTGTCCCCAAAAGGAAGAAATTGTCCGAAATGGAACCGTCCCCAAAAAGAAGAAATCCAAAAAGGACGAAAGAAAGGAAGGAATAACATGAGTCAAATAAACGAAAATTTTTTAAATTTACAAGACAGTTACTTATTTTCAACCATAGCCAAAAAAGTAACTAAATACACACAAGAAAATCCAGACAAACAAGTCATCAAATTAGGAATTGGAGACGTAACCAAACCAATCGTACCTGCCGTACTAAACGCAATGCACGAAGCCGTTAACGAAATGGGAACAAAAGAAGGGTTCAAAGGATACGGGCCAGAACAAGGCTATCCCTTTTTACGCCAAGCCATCGTAGAAAACGAATACCAAAAAAGAGGAATAAACATCCAAGAAGACGAAATATTTGTCTCAGACGGAGCAAAATGCGACTGTGGGAACATCGTAGACCTATTTTCCGAAAACAACAAAGTAGCCATCACAGATCCAGTCTATCCAGTGTATTTAGACACCAATGTCATGTCAGGCAGAAGCGGAGACTATAACCCTAAAACAGATACATATGAAAACATCTACTACCTACCAGTAACAGCAGAAAACAACTTTAAACCAGAACTACCCAAAGAAAAGGTAGACCTCATCTACCTATGTTTTCCCAATAATCCAACAGGAACAGTCCTAACCAAAGAAGAACTAAAAAAATGGGTAGACTATGCCAAACAAAATCAATCCATCATTTTCTATGATTCAGCCTATGAAGCCTTCATCCAAGAAGAAAACATCCCTCACAGCATCTATGAAGTAGAAGGAGCAAGAGAAGTAGCCATAGAATTTAGAAGCTTCTCCAAAACAGCAGGATTTACCGGACTACGTTGTGCCTATGTAGTCATCCCAAAAGAGGTAAAAGGTTATACCAAACAAGGAAAAGAAATCAGCCTAAACAAGCTATGGAACAGAAGAACCTGTACCAAATTCAATGGAGTATCCTACATTACCCAAAAAGGAGCAGAGGCAATCTACTCAGAAGAAGGGCAAAAACAAGTAAAAGAAAATATTCAGTATTATCGTGAAAATGCACGCATCATCAAAACAGGACTAGAAAAAGCAGGTTTCACTGTATATGGAGGAACCAACTCACCATATGTCTGGCTAAAAGTACCAGAAGGAATTACATCATGGGAATTCTTTGACAAACTACTAGAAAAAGCAAATGTAGTAGGAACCCCAGGAAGTGGTTTCGGACCACACGGAGAAGGGTATTTCCGTCTAACTGCTTTTGGCACAAGGGAAAATACCCAAGAAGCTATTAATCGAATTTGCCAATCTTCCCAATCTTCCCAATCTTCCCAATCTGGGGACGGGGTAAAAAAAGGTAAAATTACCCTTTGAGGGACAGGGTGGCTTTAAGGAGAACCTTTATCTCAAAACCATTATCTAGCAAGAAAAACAGGTTACTAGTTAAAAATTTTGAGGAATAAGCCCGCCTGAAAGTCAGTAATCGGTAATGTTATATAGTCTTAATTTAGTTTTCCATAGCAGGGTCACTTTAAAACCCTTAAGTCCCTTACAAAGAAGCCGGTTATCGGGTTTTAAGCCTAACGCGGGTCTTAGGGAACTGTCAAACATAAATTAGGACTATATAACATTACCGATTACTGACTTTCAGGCTACTTTAGTGTAAAACTATTATCTAGCAACAAAAAAACAGAACAAATATTTGTAAAAACTCTTGACTTTTGGTAAGAAAATCAATATAATAAGTAAATAAAAGAAATAAACTTATCTAAGTTTAAGTAAACGATTAAAAGTAGTAAATGGAGAAAAGGAGGAATATGTTTGGCAGTTAAAGCTAACATATACTAGGAAAAATGAAAGAAGAATTTATCACTTTATTAAAACAAGTTAATCGCGAAGGAATAGAAGATATATTAACATTCTTAGAAAAATCAGATTTTTACCAAGCACCAGCTAGCACAAGATTTCACGGTGACCATGAAGGTGGATTAGTAGAACATAGTTTAAAGGTTTATGAAATTTTAAATCATAAAGTACAAACCAGCATCCTGCCAATTCAAATTGAACAAGAATCAATTATCATTATTGCTCTTTTACATGATATCTGTAAAACAAATTTTTATAAAATCGATTACCGAAATGCCAAAAATGCACTAGGAGTATGGGAAAAAGTACCTTATTATACGGTAGAAGATACGATCCCCTATGGGCATGGTGAAAAGTCAGTAATGATGATCACAGAATATATGAAATTAACGCCAGAGGAAAAATATGCGATTCGTTGGCATATGGGATATACAGAGCCAAAAGAATTATATAATGCCATTGGAGCAAGTTACACCAAATATCCAATTGCTTTATTAACTCATGAAGCAGATTTAGAGGCAACGTATTTCTATGATACTTAAACAATAAAAAAGCCTACAAAATGACAATAAATAGTTAAAAATAAGAATAACAATAAAATAGAAAAAAGGGAAGAAAAAAGCTCCCTAAGAGGGAAAAGGAGTAAGTATGTTAGCCTATATAAAAGGAACACTAGAAATGAAAATGACAGACTACATCGTAATTGATGTAGGTGGTTTAGGATATAAAATTAATATGTCAGAAGCAGGAATCGAAAAATTAGGAAATACGGGAGAAATAACAAAAGTTCACACCTATTACAAAGTAAGAGAAGATGATATCAGCATTTTTGGTTTTACTACCCTAGAAGAACTAAAAATGTTTGAATTATTAATCAGCGTAAGTGGTATCGGAGCTAAAACAGCATTAGGAATGTTAGCTGTTTGTGAACCATCAGAATTTGCTTTTGCTATTATTTCAGAAGACGTAAAAACCTTAACAGCTATGCCTGGAATCGGGGCAAAATCAGCCCAGCGTATCATTTTAGAATTAAAAGATAAACTAAAGAAAGAACAAGAAATAAGCAAAATAAATACAATTGTTCATCCAGAAAATAATACAAAATTAAAACAAGCAATAGAAGACAATACAAAATTAGAAGAAGCTATGGCAGCACTTCAAGTTCTTGGTTATAACAAAAAAGAAATTGAAAAAGCCTTTACCAAAATTAGTAAAACAGAAGTAACCACAGAAGAATTAATTCGAAAAGCACTAACCATATTAGGAAGATAACCATAAAATCAAGGAGGGAAGTCAATGAATCAAAATGAACCACTAGCCTTTCGCATGAGGCCAAAAACACTAGAAGAATATGTCGGGCAAGAACATGTATTAGGAAAAGACAAAATTTTAACGCGTACTATTCAAGCAGACCGATTATCTAGTATTATTTTATTTGGTCCTCCGGGGTGTGGAAAAACTTCTCTCGCAAAAGTAATTAGTGAAACAACAAAATACAAATTCTATAAAATGAATGCAGTAACATCTGGAGTAGCAGACATCAAAAAAGTCATCGAAGAAACCAAAAACTTTATGCTAAACCCAGTAGGGAAAAGCATTTTATTCATTGATGAGATCCATCGTTTCAATAAACTTCAACAAGATGCCTTACTACCTTTTGTCGAAAACGGAACGATCATTTTAATTGGGGCAACAACAGAAAATCCCTATTTTGAAGTAAATAAAGCTCTTATCTCTCGTTCTATGGTCATTCAATTAAAACCACTTACTGAAGACAATATTGTCACTATCTTAAAAAATACACTTACCAAAAAAGAAGGATTACGGAGAATACCAAATTAAAATCGAAGAAGAAACGTTACGTAAGTTAGCCATCATTAGTAACGGAGATGTCAGAACAGCATTAAACGGACTAGAAGTAGCTGTATTAACAACCCAAATGGGAGAAGATGGGTATATCCATATTACCGATGAAGTCATCAAAAATAGTGTACAAGAACGAAAAGCCATCTTCGACAAAAATGGAGAAGCACACTATGACAACATTAGTGCCATGATCAAATCTATGAGAGGATCTGATCCAGATGCTGCTCTATTTTATTTAGCAAGAGCATTGCAAGGTGGAGAAGACCCAATGTTCTTAGCCAGAAGAATCGTTATTGCCTCATCAGAAGACGTAGGAATGGCCAACCCAAACGCTTTAACCGTAGCAGTAAGCGCTATGCAAGCTGTCCACATGGTAGGAATGCCAGAAGCTAGAATCCTATTAGCAGAAGCAGCAGTCTATGTAGCAACCTCACCAAAATCAAATGCTAGTTACTTAGGAATCAATCGTGCAATAGCAGACATTGCTGAAAAAGAAACCGGCGAAGTACCAATGCACTTACGAAATGCACCAGTTAAAGAAATGCAAGAATTGGGATATGCGGGAGGTTATCTGTATCCACACGATTTTCCAGATCATTACGTAGAACAACAATATTTGCCAGACGAAATGATTGGAACAAAGTATTATATTCCCGATGAAAACTGTCCAACAGTAAAAAAACCAATCAAAAAGTAGGGAAGAAGGGGGACGCCCTTTTCTTCCCTATTCCTTTTTCCCTATAGCGCTTAAGAATGAATCGACACATTAAAAAAATTAAGAAAAAATGCAAGAAGCATATTAAGAGCAATGATTTGGCAAAAATGAATTAAAGAAATAATTTTTGTTACTTAAAATTGTATAAAGAATAAAAAAATTTCAAAATAATTCATAAAAATAGAAAAACGGGAAAACCTACTAAAAAAGAAAAGTAGGTTTTTTAACATGAAAAAATATGGGAAAAATGCAGTTATAGGCATATTAGCAGGAATAGTAAGCGGTTTTTTTTCAACAGGAGGAGGATTAATCTTAGTCCCCGCCTTTTTATACTTTCTTCATTTAGATCCCAAAAAAGCAAGGGGAACTTCAGTCTTTGCTATTTTACCAATGGTAATTACCAGTAGTTTCTTTTACTACCAAGGAAATTTTATTAATTGGAAAGTAGCCATATTATGTGCTATAGGGGGAGCAGTAGGAGGGTATATAGGAGCTAAATTATTAAAAAAATTGCCAGAAAAAACATTCAAAATTGCTTTTACCATTTTTCTCATCTATGTCTCTTACAAAATGATTACTAGCTAATTCTAATGGGAACTGAATTAACGGTCGGCTGGAATAAATTTCCAAAAAATAACGAAAAATAAGCAAAAAAAGAGGAAACAAAAATTTGAGGTTGACAACATTTAGGAAACCATAGTAACATACCATAGACAAAATTAAACAAAAAACAGCAAAAAAAGTAATACTAACAGTACAAGTTACTATTTTGTAAAATATAGTAAGGGTTTTATAAAGAAAAACTATTTTTTTAAGAGAAATAGTGCATAATGTATGATGTTAAATCGTAAAGGAGGGAAAAATGAAAGAAAAAAAAGAAGAATTAGTCAAAGAGCACAATTGGAAAAACAAAAATCAGGAATACTTATACGAACTACAAAAATTATTAGATTTAATCGATAATATCAATGATGAATCCTTAAAAATCAGCATAAGAAATCAAATTATACGCTTTGATAGGTGTTTGACAAAACTAGCCGAAGAAATGGTAGAAGAATAAAGGAGGAATATCATGACAGAAGTTCTTATAGGGTTGATTTCTGGTATTGTCAGCGGAACCGGAATGGGCGGAGGAACAATTTTAATTTTTCTTTTAACCTTTATGTGTGGAATCGAACAACATGTAGCACAAGCTACAAATTTACTGTTTTTCATTCCTACATCCATTATGGCAATTATTGTCAATGTAAAAAATAAAAATATTGATCTAAAATTAGCAATATTCATTTCCATCTTTGGCATTTTTGGCGCAATTGTAGGAGCTAATTTAGCTATATATACAGATGTACAAAGTTTAAAAAAATATTTTGGCATCTTTCTGGGCATCATAGCATTACATGAAATATATTCCATCATAAAACAGTATAAAATTTCAAAAAATGAAAAAACTAACAATATAGTAGAATAAGAAGAAAGGATGGAATAAGATGAAATTTACCAAAGGATTAATCTTAGGAGGATTGTTAACTACGGGACTTCTTATGATGTACAATGAAAACGAAATGATGAAAAAAGGCAAAAAGAAAATGATGAAAAAAGGAAGACAATTCGCTAAAAAAATGGGAGTCATGTAACTTCCCATTAGTCAAAACAAAAAATCCAGCTAATAACTGGATTTTTTTGTGGAAAAATAGACCATTCAAGTTATGACAAACTAAAATAAAAATGATTATTCACAGTCGCAAGGTTCGTCATAACAAGGTTTTTCTTCTTGGCAAGGTCCATTATTGATAAAACAATCACATTTGTCATGTTTTTCCCCTTTTAAGCAACGTCCTTCATGATTACATTTAGCACAGATTTTAATTTTCTTGGTATTATTTACCCAAATTTGGATAGCGTATTTTCTTCCTGGGCATAAAGGTCCAAAAACAAATTCACCATCTTCATCAGTAAACGTATGACCTACAGGTCTTCTTTCTTCTTTACCACAATCGTAAACAACTTCAACTAGTTTAACTACAGCATCACATACTGGTTCTTTAAAACAATTTTTAACTACCCCATAAATTACGTCACGATTATCTTCTGGTTACAAAAAAAAGTACTACTTTGCGATTAAATAAAAACAATCTTCATATTGTAGTCTTTATCAATATAGATTGTATCAATTATAGACGTCCAAACTCTACGCTTTTCTGATCTGGTAAACTTGTTATAATTCAATTTGAAATCGCTATTTAAGAAACTTTTTAAATCTTTAACATTATAAGTCTTTTGAGGTTCTTCTTTTATGGAATTTAGTTCATTTAACTTCAATGTTAATTCTTTATATTGTTTTTCATAATGTTCTATCTGGATCATATCTCTTAAATATAAATCACGCAACTTTTCTAATTGTTTGTTAATTTGCTTCTTCTCTTTTTCGTTGTCTTTGACGTGTATTTGTTTTTCTATTGTTTCACACTCTTTAGCGTAATCTGTAATATATTTATCTATATTATTCAGTAAGAGTAGCTCAATAGTATGCTCATTAAAATTCTTTCCACAACTGCACCTTTTGTTCATATGATGATTTCTACAAATATAATAATATTTTGAGGTTTCGACATTATTTCTATAAAATTTGCCACCGAGCATAAATTCACATTCACTACACCTTAACAATCCTTTAAATATATAGCAATCCGCACCTGAAATTCGTTTTCTTTCATTTATTTTCATAAGTCTCTGAACTTTATCAAAAACCTCTTCGGAAACAATAGGGTCACAATACCCTTTAATTTCCCCATACGGCGTTTCTTTTATTCCAATATACAATTTATTAGTCAACAGCCTCAAAGTCCTCATATAATTCATTTCAAAGTAATTAACAGTAAGATGATCAAATGTCTTGTAGATACTATTAGTTTTTATGTAAAAATCAAATGTATCTATTACAAATTGCTTTTTATCTTCATCAATAACAAGTTTTTTACCATCTTTTTTATATCCTATCGGAATTTTACCACTCACAATTTCTTTATTTTGCAATTTAGTTTTAAAGACACTTTTAATTCTTTCAGACGTTTGTGCGGACTCATTTTCTGCTACAGAAAGCATGATATTGATATGCAATCTTCCATTTGCGGTTGAACTGTCGTATTTTTCGAATATTGTAGACCAAAAAACACCATTATCATCAAGAATATCTAAGATTTTATAATAATTTCTAACGCCTCTAGATAACCTATCAAGTTTTGTAATAAGTATTCTATCAATTTTTTTAAGCTTAACATCTTCTAACATTCTTTGTAAAGCAGGTCTTTTCAAATTAGTAGCGGAAAAGCCGTCATCTTCATAAATGTCTATTATATTATAATTATTCTTTTTAGCATACTTGGTTAATTCGTCTCTTTGTGTTCTTAAACTATCTCCGTTAATAGCTTGTTCATCAGTACTTACTCTAATATATAATGCTACTCTTTCCATGCCTACCTCCTAATCAAAAACACCTTTTATTTTAGCTTCTTTAACTCTCCCTATGATTTTTACAGGAATTGTTTTCATGTCTTCAAAAGTGAATTTTTTAACAGGATAATATGGGTTCATAGAGTGCAATTCTATCCCATTTGTTGTTTTCACTACTTTCTTTACTGTAGCTTCATCTCCGTTAATTAAAACAATAGCAGTTTGACCACTTTCTACGTCCTCTTGCTTATGCACTATAACGAGATCGCCCTCGCTTAGAAGAGGCAACATGCTATCTCCTGTTACTTTTAGCGAATAATATTCATCAATGCTTTTCTCATAGTCTTTAATTGTATCCTTATCAGTTATATATCCGATTATATTTTCTTCAGCTAACCAATTGTATCCAGCTTTAACTATTCCTAAAATGGGAATAGTTTTCACTACGGAATCAGAGTTAATATTATTTTCGACTAAATCAGATTTTTGTATACCAAAATAATTAGCTAGCAATTGAATTTTATCTATTCTAGGATAAAATTCGCCCTTACACCAACTTGTTACAGTAGTATATGGCAAATCTAGATCTCTAGCTACATCTTTTCGGTCTTTATTATTTATTTTCATATAATATTGTAAGTTGTTAGCAAAAATTTCTTTGTTACCTAAATCACTCATAATGCACCTCCTTCAATAATTATACAGCTTATCTGTAAAAAAATCAAGAAAAAGATAAAAAAAATACAGAAAAACTATTGACATTACAATTTAACTGTAGTAATATAATTACAGTTAAACAGTAAGAAAGGAGAAAAAACATGGAAAGAACGAATATGAAATACTCTTTGAGAGCGATCAGGATAAACAAAGGAGACACACAAGAAAAGGCTGCAAAAGGTATAGGAATAAGCGTAGAAACTTTAGCAAAATATGAAAAGGGAATAACATTTCCAGATATACCAACGCTTAAAAAAATTGAAAAATATTATGATGTTAATTATAATGATATCGATTTTTTTTGCAATAAAAATACAGTTAAACAGTAAAAGACAATAAGTACAAGACATCTGAATAAAATCAAGGAGAGGTGGTGTCATGAATGAAACACAAAGAGAAAAAATAGATATGTCAGGAATAACTGACAAACACATACAAACACTCTGGCAGACAATGTATGACATTTTATACGAAAGAGGAGAATTAGGGGATCATCAAATTATAGTAAAAAATATCAAAAGAAAAAAATAGTCGAAAGAAGGTGAACAAATGAAAAGAAAAACAAGAAAAAGCAAGGTGTATCAACTAATAGGACAAGCAGTAGTATACAGTACTATATATTTATCAGTAGTAGCATTAACAATTTGGAGCTTTTGTCAAAACACAATTTATTAAAAAAGGGAAAAGCGGAAAAAGACATAAAAAATTAGGAGGTAAATAACTATGTTAAAAATTTTCAAGAATATAGAAATAACACGTGAAAATAATCAATTGAAAAGAGAAAACAACGAAGTAAAAAAAGAGAACAAGAAAGTTAAAAGAGAAAATGCACAAAACAGAGACGAAATTATCAATTTAGAATTGCAGAACTATCATGCTAAGAAATTAGCGGAAAAAACATTAGACGCTTTAGAAAGCTTACAAGAAATAGACAGAAGTGGAATTGATGAAAAAGAAAAAGCAAAACGCAAAAACAGTATTATTAATTATTTAAGAATACGTAATATTGACATAATAAAAGAACTAGACGCGTCCGGTAAATGTATCTAGTTCAGTAAACAAAAATTCATATATAAATATACGATTTCTATTCAATTGTATCAAAAAATCGAGTAGAAGTCAAGAAAAGGAGAGAAACAAAAAATGGAAAAAAGGCAAATTGAAGATTTATTAGATGAATTAAAAATGAAACCAAATTTCTTAGGATATCATTTTTGGATTACAGCAATAGAGATTTATGCAAAACACAAAACAAAAGGAATGTGTGGAACATACGAAGAAGTAGCAAAAAAATATAATACAACTAAAAGCAGAGTAGATAGAAATCTAAGACATACATATGAAGACAAGAAAGAAATGATTCAAAAATATTTTAATGTGAGTTA
>JAETPW010000018.1 GCA_021771025.1 Clostridiaceae bacterium | reverse complement strand
GTTCCATCTTTGTAGGTTCCATCACTAAGCATGATATTGGCCCATTGCTTGGTATTGTCATACGCATACCACGAAGAATCGTCCTTTGAGCATACTACCCAATTAGTTCCATTCCATTTGATGGGAATCATCCCTTTTGTTAATTTTGGACTGTTTACTGCTTTTACTCCGCTGTAACCATCCGTACTTGGATTAACTTCTGTAATCATATCTAACAAACCCTGTAGTTGCATTTCTTCATCTCTATTCGCTTCATTGGTTTGCTCTTTAGCTTTTTTGGCATTGGTTAATATCCCATTATCTCCCGTTAGTGTGGCTATGGTTACCCCTGCTAAAATTAATAAAACAATAATGGTTATCACTAGAGCAATCAGGGTGATTCCTTTGGCTAATTCTTCTTGTACTACTTTTGTTTTCTCCTTCATTTTTGCTGTTTTGAAGTTTTCTTTTTGACTTTTTGTTTTTCTCATGTTCTTCTCTCCTTTTCTTTTGCTAGTATTTACTTTTGCTTGCTTTTTATGCTTTCTTCAACTATTTTTTTATTTTACTTCTTCTTTTTTTCTTTGTCTATGAGTTTTTATCCACATTATTTCTCTTTTTTTATATCTTTTTCCATCTCTTTCCATTCTATCTCAAATCATTATCTTCCTAATTTTTACTACCCTATATACAATCAAAATAAAAGGGAAAAGTTAAAAGAAAAAGAAAATTTAGGAGCGGTAACGGGGAACAGTAATGGGAAGTGAAACGCAGAGCAATAAAAGAGAGCAGATTCCCTCCTCAAAATAGATAAATTAAAGCATGCAAATCTTCTCCCTTTTCATCATATATCCCTACAATATGTTTTCCCGCTTCTTGAACATACTGGCAAAGCACATTTTCTCCTAATTTAATTTCCTTTCGGTAATGAATACGAACTTGATTATATGGTCTTTCTTCATAAACTTCCTCTGGCAAAGCCTCATAAGCCAAATCTAAATAATACAAATTGTGCATATGCCCATTAATATCAATATCCTTTCGATTCACACGATAATGAATACTTGACTCATAATGCTCAGGTTCTTTTAGCTTTTCTATCTCTTCTTCCTCAAAAACATGCCTTTCTTCTGGATCATAAGAATTAGCTACTTCAAGCGGAATTTTAACGATCCTTCCTTTTTTCGCATCAATTAATGCCCATTTTGAAGTGGCTATCGCACGTAATTTGTGGTTTTCATCATAAACTTCAAAATCACGATAGGTTGAAGCTTTTGTCATATGCCTTCCCCAGGTATCAACGAAGATGTCTTGTCCATAGTTTGGGCGGTCAATAACTTGTAACTTCCAGTCTAATAATATCCAAGTAACTCCTGTTTTTTCTACATCATTTGCTCCATAGCCTACACGGTCTGAATGATAGGCACCTATGTTTTCTAATATTTCTAACATTGCCCTATTTTTTATTTGATTGTTTTTTCCTATATCTTTTAATCCTGTCTTAAATTTATCTTGATAAATCATTTTCTACTCCTTCTTTGCTCTATTAGGGTCAGACCCTTCCAGAGCATTTTTGCTCTGATGGGGTCTGACCCTCTTAGCCCCTTGGTTAATAACCTGGTTTTTCTAATAAATGGAACATGTTTTTTTTGTATTTTTCTACTCCCGGCTGATTGAATGGATTTACTCCTAATAGTAATCCTGACATTGCACAGGCTTTTTCAAAGAAATAAATCAGCTGCCCTAAGGTGTTTGCATTTAGCTGTTCCATGGTGATTTGAATATTTGGTACATCTCCTGATACATGGGCTTTTATGGTTCCTTCCATTGCTTTTTTGTTGACATAGTCTAATGTTTTTCCACTTAAGTAGTTTAATCCGTCTAAGTTGTCTTCGTCTGGTTGAATGGTTATGTCACTTGCTGATTGGTCTATGGATATTACGGTTTCAAATAGGTTTCTTCTTCCTTCTTGGATATATTGCCCCATGGAGTGTAAGTCTGTAGTAAAATCTACTCCTGCTGGGAATATTCCTTTTTGGTCTTTTCCCTCACTTTCCCCAAATAGTTGCTTCCACCATTCGGTAAAGTAGTGCATTTTTGGCTCATAGTTGACTAAGATTTCTATGTTTTTATATAATTTGTTTAGTATGTTTCTGGCTACTGCATATTGATAACATTCATTGTATTTTACGTCTGGATCGTCATATCGTTCTTTGGCAAGTCTTGCTCCTTCCATTAATTCATCAATATTAATCCCTGCAGTGGCTATTGGTAATAATCCTACTGCAGTTAATACAGAATACCTTCCTCCAATATCATCGGGAACGATAAATTGTTCATATCCTTCTTTTTCAGCTAATTGTTTTAGGGCTCCTTTTTCTTTGTCTGTTGTGGCATAGATTCTGCTTCTTGCTTCTTCGATTCCATATTTATTTTCTAACATCTCACGAAATACGCGAAAGGCTATGGCTGGTTCTGTTGTTGTTCCTGATTTGGAAATAACGTTTACGGAAAAGTCTTTGTCTCCAATGGCTTCAATGAGTTCGTTTAAGTAATTTGGACTTAAGTTATTTCCAGCGTATAAGATTTGTGGAAATTTCTTATTTTTTTCTGGTAGCATGGCATAGAATGAATGGCTAAGCGCCTCAATTACTGCTCTTGCTCCTAAGTAAGATCCTCCTATTCCAATAACGACTAAAATGTCGGATTCTTTTTTGATTTTCTTGGCTGCTTTTTTTATGCGGGCAAATTCTTTTTGGTCATAATTGCTTGGTAATTCAAGCCAACCAACAAAGTCTGATGGATCTTTTGCTCTACGGTGTAATTCTTTGTGTATGTTTTCTACCTGTTCTTTATATTCCATAATGGTTTTTGTAGGTATGCCTACTTCTTTTAATTTTAAATGAATATCTCCCATATCTTTTTACCTCTTTTCTTGTTAAACTATGGTTATTATACAGAAGATAGAAAGAGAATTCAAGTTGTTTTTTACAAAAGTTCAATTTATCATAAATGAATGTTACGATTCACGGTTTGCTGAAAAGGGGGACCGTGAAAAAAGGGAAGTTTGGTCAATTGTTCTACCATGAATTTAACCTTCCATAGCAGGGTCAATTTAAAACCCTTAGGTCCCTCACGAAGAAGCCTGTAATCGGGTTTTAAGCCTAACGCGGGTCTTCGGGAACTGTCAGGTATAAATTCATGGTAGAACAATTGACCAAACTTCCCTTTTTTCACTACTCTACAATTTATATAGCTGTGATATAGCTATGAATTGTAACAAATAAATATCCAATTTTTTCACCAAAGTAGCCTCAACCGAAGATTGTTCTCAGGTGTATGTTCATCAATTTACGTCTGACAGTTCCCTAAGACCAGCGTTAGGCTTAAAACCCGATTACAGGCTTCTTTGTGAGGGACCTAAGGGTTTTAAATTGACCCTGCTATGGAAGACTAAATTGATGAACATACACCTGAGAACAATCTTCGGTTGAGGCGGACTACTTGCTTAAAAAACACTTTTGTGTAAAATATTGTTTAAGGAATTTATTTGATTACTTCGTCCATGACTTTTGCTAAATATTTCATACTGGTTAAACACTGATCTAGTGTGTTTCCTGTTGCCCCTACTTCAATGATGCTCGCGTATTTTCCTGTGTGTTGATTGTATCTTGATTCAGTTAGCATAATTGGCTTAAATAATCCCGGATACATTTCTTCTGCCTTTTGTTGAATTTTAACGGCAAATTTCAAATTTTGGTTCCAATTGGGATGATTTAATCCTCCTCCGTTTGTTCCAATGACAAACATAATCTGGGCTGCATAATCATTTTCACCAATTTTCACGGTTGGTGCATAATCTGGTCTACTTCCTATGGCATCGCGGTGAACATCCATAATAATGTCACTAGGAAAGGTTTTTAGTCGTTCTTGAACAGTGGCTAAAGATCTGGTATATGATCCATTATAGGCTGGATAATCATGATAACTAGTATCGTGAGTAACGGAAAGCCCATATTGTTTTAGTTGATTTTCTAGTTCTGTTCCTACTCGTGTTACACTGTAGTTTAGGTCAGTTGTACGATAGGTCCCTGTTGGTGTATAGGAATAAGCTTCACTTGATGTATAACTTTCACAGCTATGGGTATGAAAGAGTAAGATATTTTTATTATCAATCGTAATATCTGGAGTAAGCATTTCTTGTGTTAACGTATATTTCGTCTGATTTTTTATTTTTACTTTTTCGTATTGAACATTAAAGGTTTCGGCAATCGGCTGATTGGTTACCACTTGTGTTGGCAGTCCTGTATCTGCTTTAGCGGTAGTTTCAGTTGTTTGGTCACCTGTACTAGTAGTATTTTCTATTTCTTGGTTAGCTTTATCTGTTGCTAACTTCTCCTCTTCTTTTTTTAATTCTTTCATGACAGGAATTTCTGTTGCTAATAATTCTTCTAAAATAGATGATTTTTCCTTTTCTTCCTCTTGTGCCATTTGCCTATATTCTTCTCCTACAACAGTCATTGCAGGAATCACACGATCAAAGCAAGAAATAAAACTAGCCTTAGCTACTTCTTGCATTTTGCTTTCTATCTTAGTTTCTATTGTCTTTGGAGAAGATGCTTTACCCTTGTTTTCTCCAGTCATAAAATGGGAAATAAGCGTAACCATCCCTAGGGTAGCCATGATACCAATAAAATATTTAATTATGTCTTTCATTTTCAAAACAGCAACATTAAACATATTTTCTAACCTATGTTAGCCTCCATCGCCAACATCTTCCCCCTTCCCCTATTCGTCGGTCCAAAAATTTACTTAGAATCAAGTGAGCAAAAATTTCTTATTCCCTTGTCCTAAGTTCTCTTTTTATATATATGCGATTCATTACAAAATATGTTCTTTCCCATATTATTCACCAAAACTAAACTATATTTTCTTCTATTATTATTCTCATCAAACTAAAATCAGAGCAAAAAATAGAAGTAAGCTTAAACTTACTTCCATCTTATTATTTATTTTCTATTCTTCAGTATCATCCTCACCAGAATCTACTTTGGTATTATTTCCATTAGAACTAGAAGTGTTCTCACTCGTAGTGGTATTAGTATCTTTACCACCCGTAGAATTTGTATTTTTTCCATTACCTGAATTTGAGGAAGAACTTGAAGCAGGTTTTACTCCTACATCATCTAGATATTGCTCAATATCATAACGTTTATCATTGAAGTTCATATAATAATGTTTTACTCCTGAATTGATTGTCATGTAAGCATCGTCTAAAATTAATGGTACTTTTACTTCTCCTGAACTATTGATTAAAGCATATTTTTTATCTCTACCTACAACTAACATATTGTAATCAGGTACAACAAGAAGATTTAACGCATCTTTATTGCTTGAGGCAGTGTAGCCTAATGTGTCATACTCAAAGTCTAATAATTGTTTTCCTGTTTTATCGAAGATTCCCCAATATTTATCTTTACGAATAGGAATTAAACTATCCATTAATAGATATTTATTTTTGATATTGTTTTTAGCAAATTTAGTGGTATCTACTCCAATTTCGTCATACTCTACGTGAACAATGATTGTCCCTTTGATGTCAATAATACCGTATTTGTTTTCGCGTTTTGCTAGATATAACCCAGCATCACTATCTAATAATTGAATACTGTCGTATAATAATTGAACTCTCATGTCTCCATTTTTGGATAGGATACCCATTTTTTTGTTGCTAGTTACTAAGAAATCACCTGTGTCTTGTAAATATTCAATAGCATCGTATTTAGGTTCAATTAATGCTTCTCCTGTAGAGACATCAATTACTCCATATTGATTTTTTTCTTTATCTTTTTTGACAATTAACATATTGTTTAGTACTGTTTTATGATTGGTAAAATCGTTTTGAATTTCTACATAACCATAATCCATTACACGATTTGTGTAGCTTTGAATTAAATATGGCATGGTATAAAGATACATACGTTTTTTGCCTGTATCATAGGTAAAACTAATATTAAATGCCTTTTCGATTCCTTCTATGGTAGTATATAATTTACCATCTCTAGCTATTACAGGCTTATCCGTATAAAAATATTCATAATTTTCGCCAATGCTTGATGTTGCTCCTGTTGTTAATTTATAAATTTTATTGGAATTTAGGGTAAAGTTAGCTACTTCGTCTTCACATTGAACATAACATTTGCTCTTATCTTCTGAGGTATCGGTATAGTCTCCACTATAACTTTTATACCCTAAGAATGGTGCTATATCACGAATGGAAACATATACATTTCCATTATCTTCAAAAATTAGATAATCTTTAATTTTTTGGTTCATATTTCCATCGACATATATTTTCAAGGTGGCATTGTCGATATATACCATCGTAATGACAATTCCTATGATAGCAACCACTAAAACAATAATAATGGCTAAAATGATTTTTGCTACTTTTTTTGAACCATCAGTTTTCTTTTCGTCAAAACTATTTTCTGCTAATTTCATTTGTATTCCTCCTCCAAAATTATTTGGTATAACCATATTTTTGATAAAATTCATTTTTGAATGTTAATAAATGATCACTCTCTATTTCTATTCTAACTCTTTCCATCAATTTAGTCAAGAACCTTAAATTGTGAATTGATAGCAATCTAACCCCTAAAATCTCGTTTGTTTTCACTAAATGACGCAAATACGCCCTTGTGTAATTTTGGCAAGTATAACAATCACATTCTGGATCCAGTGGCCCCCAGTCTCGCTCATAAGTCGCATTGCGAACAACTACTTTTCCGTTCCAAGTTAATGCTGTTCCATTTCTGGCTATTCTGGTTGGTAAGACACAGTCACACATATCTATTCCTGCTATTGCTGCTTCAATTAAATAGTCTGGCGTTCCTACTCCCATTAGATACCTTGGTTTTTCTTTTGGCATAAGGGGAGTGGTGTAATACAGCATTTTCAAAAATTCTTCTTTTGGCTCTCCAACACTGATTCCTCCAATGGCATAACCGGGTAAATCGAGTGGAATTAATTCTTCCGCACTTTGTTTACGCAAATCTTCGTAAAAACCTCCTTGAATAATTCCAAATAGGGCTTGATTTTCCGTGGTATGAGCTTCTTTACAGCGCTTGCACCAACGTGTAGTTCGTTCCATAGATTGTTTGGTATATTCATAACTTGCTGGATACTCTACACATTCATCAAATGCCATGATAATATCTGCCCCTAAATCTTCTTCTGTTTTCATAACACTTTCTGGTGAAAAGAAATGCTTGCTTCCATCTAAGTGTGATTTAAAAGCTACTCCTTCTTCTGAAATAGTGCGTAAGGCTCCTAAGCTGAACACTTGGAATCCTCCACTATCGGTTAAAATTGGCCTGTCCCAGTTCATAAACTGATGAAGTCCACCTGCTTCTTTGACAAGATCTTGTCCTGGTCTTAAATACAAATGATAAGTATTTGACAAAATAATTTGTGCTCCTACCATTTCTTTTAATTCTTCTGGTGTCATGGATTTAACCGTGGCTTGAGTTCCTACTGGCATAAATACTGGTGTTTGGATATCTCCATGGGGGGTATGCACTACTCCTCTTCTTGCTCCTGTTTGTTTACATTCGTGTAATAGTTCGTATGTTACTGCTGGTTTCATAATTCCTCCTCAAATCCATTTAGGCTTTCTTCAACTTCACTTGATTGTTTCTCTATTTGCTTATTTTTTTCATGGTCGAATACAATGTCCTGATTAAAATGTTCTATTTTCATGCTCTCTTTAAATTGTTTCCTTTCTTCTTGATGAGATATTGTACTTTCTGGTAACAATAATTTTCCTTTATGCTTTTTAGCTTCTTTTTTCTGTAATCTTTCTCGCTCCTTCTTGTCTGCCTTTTCTCTTTTTAAATAAATAGGTAATTGGGTATTAACCGCATATGATGAAATAGTTAGATCAATTTCCTCAAAATTTTCATATTTTTTATTCGTTTCTCGAGAAGTATCTAAGATAGAAACATCTCCATTTTCCTCTTCTATTATATACACCTGATTAACAGAATATAATGTTTGCGAAGGAGTTAGTTTTAACTGATTTCTAAGATCTGAATTCGTTTGCTTTTGAGGATTATTCCCAATTGACCAACCCTTTCCATTCCATATACAGCAACTAATTAATTTTCCATCTCGCTGTAAAATATCGTAACCTAAATGATTCCTATCCATTTTTCGTGTATAATTTTTTAATTGAATTTCTTGGTCATTTTCCACCATATCTCTTGCTATTCCCATCAAGTGATGTTTTCCTTGCTTTCTTTGCTTTTCTTCTGTGATGAGTGGATTATATTCCGCTGGTTTATAGCTATAGTCCTTGATTTTATTCATACTGTAGCCTTTTGTTTTAAATTTTTCTTCTATTTGCTCATATACTGTTTTTTGATAATATTCGTAAGTTTTGTCCCCTTTTATTCCTATTAAGAAGGGTTGAAATTGCTGTAACTCTGCTAAGTAACACAAATAATCCTTTTCTGTCACACAGGTTTGCAATTTTTGGTCAAAACAATTGGTTAGCAAATGATATTGAACAGTTTTTATTTGGTCTAAGGTTTTATCTTCTTGTTGAAAGTCTGACTTTTTATGTAAGACTGATAAAATAGCACTTACTTGATTAAATAATTCTTTTCCATAAGTGTTCTTGAAATCTTCTTGCCATTGAAAATCCCCGTTTAATACACTCGTTACTACTCTATTTTGTCCTAAAATCTGGTTCATCTGACTAACAATTGCTACTTCAATAGGATACTTCGTATCTTCTGAAAAATTTAATTGTACATCTGTATTTCCAATACTTTGTAAACGTGACGAACCATCTGAATAGGCTTGCTCTGTTGTATATTCAACTGCTCCTTCTTTAAATGCCGTAAATTTATCACTTAATAACCTTTCCTTTTGTCGTTGTAATTTGTGCATACATTCATGAAAAACAATTCTAGGGCTTATTACATTCCAAACAAAAAGTACATTATCTGCTGGAAAATACGATCCTGCTTCTTTTGCTTTGTCAGTCTTATTATATCTTGCTAAATAAAATTTTCCTCCATCATCTAATCGTTCTATTATATTTTGTACAGAAATACGCGAGTCTATCTGGTTTACTTTGCTTGCCACTTGTTCATACATTTGTTTTTTTTCTGATGAATCAAACTCTTTTTCTATTCTTCGATAGGCGACTGAAACTAATTTTTGGATGAAAGGAACTTTAATCTTCTTCTTTTTCATTTTATCCCTCTTTTGTTTTTGTTAGTTAATAAACATCGCATCTCCAAAACTAAAGAAACGATACTTTTCTTTTACTGCTTCTTGGTATGCTTTTAGTACAAATTCTTTTCCTGCTAAGGCTGATACTAACATAAGTAGTGTTGATTGTGGTAAATGGAAATTGGTAATTAGTCCATCTAAACATTTATATTGATACCCCGGGTAGATAAATATTTGGGTGTCTCCTTCTGCCTCTTTTACTCTTCCTGTTTCATCTGCCACTGTTTCTAATACACGGCATGAGGTTGTTCCTACAGCTATGACTCGTTTTCCTTGTTCTTTGGTTTCGTTGATGATGTTAGCGTCTTCTGGTTTGATGTAATAGTGTTCTGTGTGCATTTCATGGTTTTCAACTTTTTCTTCTTTGACTGGGCGGAATGTTCCAATTCCTACGTGTAAGGTTACATTGGCTATTTTTACCCCTTTTTGTTCAATTTGTTTTAGGAGTTCAGGGGTAAAATGTAATCCGGCTGTTGGTGCTGCTGCTGACCCGTTGTATTTGGCATATACGGTTTGATAACGATTTTTTTCTTTTAATTCTTCATGGATGTAAGGAGGTAGTGGCATAAGCCCTATTTGGTCTAATATTTCGTTAAAAATTCCGTCGTAGGAAAATTTGACTTTTCTTGTTCCTCCGGGCATGATTTCTAAGATTTCCGCTTGTAATATTCCCTCACCAAAGATGACTTTTGTTCCTACATGTAACTTATTTCCGGGTCTTACTATGGATTCCCAAATGTCTCCTTCTAGGTTGTTTAATAATAAAAATTCTACTTTGGCCCCAGTTTCTTTTTGCCCATAGATTCGGGCAGGTATTACTTTGGTGTTGTTGCGTACTAAACAGTCTCCGGGTTCTAAGTAATCGATGATATTTTTGAATATTTTGTGTTCTATGGTTTGGATTTTACGGTCTAGAATCATTAGGCGTGATTCGTCTCGCTTGGCAAGTGGTGTTTGGGCGATTAGTTCTTCTGGTAGGTCGTAGTTAAATTCTGATACGTTCATGGTTTTCTTTTTTCCTTCTTTCTGCTTTTTGGTGTATTTTTCGTCAGTAGTATTATTTTACTATAAAATGGGGAGAAATGCAACTAAGAAAAAATAAGACCCTAGAAAATTTTTTCTAAGACCTTATCTTGATTTACTCTTTATTGATTATTCTCTTCTTCGCTTAAGTCTTTCATACTCAAATTAATTCTTCCTTGATCATCAATGTCTGTTACTTTTACCGTTACTTTATCTCCTACGTGTAAAACATCCTCTACATTTTTAATACGCTCTTTAGAAATTTTAGAGATATGAAGTAGTCCTTCTTTTCCACCACAGCCTAAATCAATAAATGCTCCAAATGCCATGATTTTGGTTACTTCACCATAATAGATTCCGCCTATTTCTACTTCTCTTACGATATCTTCAATCATTTCTAAAGCTTCTTTGGCTTTTTGAGAGTCGGCTGAATAGATAAATACTCGTCCGTCTTCTTCGATGTCGATTTTTACACCTGTTTCATCAATGATTTTATTAATCATTTTTCCACCCGGTCCGATGACGTCTTTGATCTTGTCTACTTTAATGGTAGTGGTGATGATTCTTGGTGCATAGGCTGAAATTTCTTCTCTTGGCTTGCTGATGACTGGTAACATGATGTCTTTTAGGATATAATTTCTCGCATTTTTTGTTCTTTCAAATGCTTCCTGAATAACATCATAGGTTAATCCATCTACTTTGATGTCTACTTGAATAGCCGTAATTCCTTTTTCTGTTCCTCCTACTTTGAAGTCCATATCTCCGAAGAAATCTTCTAGCCCTTGAATGTCAGTAAGCATAACATAGTCGTTTTCGTCTTCTGGGTTGGTCACTAACCCTGTAGATATTCCCGCTACTGGTCTTTTGATTGGTACACCGGCATCCATTAACGCTAATGTACTTCCACAGATACTGGCTTGTGAAGTTGAACCATTAGAAGATAATACTTCTGATACAACACGAATAGCATAAGGGAATTCTTCTGTTGTTGGTAATACTGGTACTAATGCTTTTTCGGCTAATGCTCCATGCCCTACTTCTCTTCTTCCAGGCCCACGTGATGGTCTAGCTTCTCCTACGCTATAACTTGGAAAATTGTATTGGTGCATGTAACGTTTTGATTCTTCGGTATCAATTCCATCTAACGTTTGTTCTTCACTAACCATTCCTAAAGTAGCAACAGATAATACTTGAGTTTGCCCTCTGGTGAACATGGCACTTCCATGAACACGTGGTAATAAAGCTACTTCACAAGACAATTCACGAATTTCATCGATTTTTCTTCCATCTACACGTTTATGTTCATAGTAAATCATATCTCTTACGCATTTTTTCTCTACTTTATAGATAGCTTCTGCTATATCTTTTTTGTGTTCATTAGCTAGTTCTTCTCCAAATTGTTCTGTATAGGTTATCTCTATTTTTTCCGATAATTCATCAATATTGTTATCTCTTGCATCCTTATCTTTTTCTTGTACAGCCTCTTTCATCTGTGCTTCAAAATTTTGGTATACCCATTCGTAAACATCGTGGTCTACTTCAAAAGATTGATAGTCAAATTTTGGTTTACCAATTTCTTCTTTCATTTTGCTTATAAATTGACACATTTTTTGAATTTCCAAATGTGCTTTTTTGATAGCTTCTAGCATAATCTCTTCTGAAACTTCATTTGCTCCTGCTTCGATCATGGCTATTTTTCCTTCTGTTCCAGCCACGGTTAAAGTTAAATCACTAGTTTCTCTTTGTGCTTCTGTTGGGTTGATGATGATTTCGCCATTCACTAGTCCAACATTAACAGCAGCTGTTGGTCCACCAAAAGGAATATCAGAAATAGATAAAGCAGCAGATGCTCCTATCATAGCAGCTACTTCTGGTGAATTATCTTGATCTACTGATAATACAGTAGCAACAACTACTACATCATTACGAAAATCCTTTGGAAATAGTGGTCTAAGTGGTCTATCAATTGCTCTTGATGTTAATATGGCTTTATCACTTGGTCTTCCTTCTCTTTTTTGGAATGACCCTGGAATTTTCCCTACAGAATACAATTTTTCTTCATAATCTACTGATAATGGGAAAAAGTCAATCCCATCTCTTGGTTCTTTCGATGCTGTTACATTAACGATAACGCAAGTATCTCCATAACGAACAAGTACACTTCCATTAGCTAGTCCTGCCATTTTTCCTGTTTCAAATACTAGCTTTCTTCCGGCTAGTTCTGTTTCATATGTTTTTAACATAAAATCTCTCCTTTATATTTAATTCGCACCAAGGGGACGCCCTTTTTTTCCCTAGGGATTTTTTCCCTATTTAATTTTTCTTGACCATTAAGTAAATTTAGATGGTAACCTCTATCTTATTCTAGCCATTTTTTTATTTTTTATGTACTAGAATAGGATACAAGCTACTTACCTAAATTTTTGCTTATGTCAAGATTTCTAAAAAGCCTATGCCAAAATAAGCACAGGCTTTTTCTTTATTTTCTTAATCCTAATTGTTCAAGAATATCTCTGTATCTTTGTACATCTTTTTTGGCTAAGTAGTTAAGTAAGTTTCTTCTTTTTCCTACCATTTTTAAAAGACCACGTCTTGAATGATTGTCTTTCATATGTACTTTTAGATGTTCAGTTAATTCATTGATTCTTTCGGTTAAAAGAGCAATTTGAACTTCTGGTGAACCAGTATCGTTTTCTTCTCTTTTATATTTTTGAATGATTTCTTGTTTTCTTTCCTTTGTCATTGTTACACCTCCTATATTTTTTATCTCCTTAAACTGAGCCATAAAGTTTGGTGCTTTCTTTTGGGCTAAGTAAAAGGATTGCCTTTGTTTTGACATACCTATTTTACTATACTTTTGAGAAAAGATCAAGGGGTTTGGGGATTTTTTCTTCTTTTATTCTTTTACTATTCTCCAACTACCACTTTTAGTAGATCCAACTCTTTCAATCATCTTACTTTCTTTTAACACTTTTATATGATAAGAAATTCCATCTCTACTTACTCCTAGCTTTTTTGCCATTTCTACTTGGGTAATATTAGGATTCTCTTTAATCAATTCAATGATTTTTTCTTGTGTAGTTTCTTGTGTAGTTTCTTGTGTAGTATTTTGTTCAATTACTATTTTATCTATAGTTTCATTAATCATTTTAAGCAAAAATTCAATAAAAACATTTGAGTTTCCTAGTTTATTACAAGTATCAATTGCTTGATAATACTCTGGCTGATTTTTTTTTATTAAATTTTCTATTGGCATATAACCAAAAATATCTTTCCAATTGGAAAGAATAGCAGTCTGCCATAATCTAGCAGTTCTACCATTTCCATCAGAAAAAGGATGGATAAACAAAAACTCATAATGAAAGACAGATGAAAGAATTAAGGGATTTACCCTATCTTTTTCTTTATTTATCCAATCAAAAAGTTGCCCCATAAGTTCTGGTACCAATTTTTCAGATGGAGCAGTAAATATACATCTATCTCCATCATAAACACCTTCTCCATGATTTCTATATTTTCCATTATTATCTAGAATTAAAAATGTCATGATACCATGGATTTTCTTTAAATCCTTTTCTGAATAGGGATTAATATTGTCTAGTTCTTCATATGCTTGATAAGCATTTTTGACCTCTTGAATATCATTTCGATTTCCAATTACTATGTTTCCATCAATGATATCTTTAACTTGCTTAAGTGATAGTGGATTATTTTCTATGGCAAGAGAGGAATGAATAGAATTAATTCTTGTTTGTTTTCTTAATTCTGGCTTTTTCGTTAAATTCATATAGCTATTTATCTCTCCTACTTTTTCCATTATTTCAGAAACATACCCTAACATTTTGTCCGTTATGTTATATGGTGGATAATCCATATCAAAACCTCCTATTCTTCCCACTCTAGTTCCCAATCGGAAATATAAACTGTATCTCCTTCGCAAATGCCTAGTTCTTTTAGTTTTTGGTCAATTCCCATCTCTTTTAAACATTTGTGAAAATAGTACATCGATTCATTGTCTTCGATGTTGATTCTTCCCATTAAACGATCAACTGCTCGTCCGGTTACTTTGAAGGTATCTCCTTCACGTACAGCTTCCCAGCCTGGACCTTTGTCTTCTAATGTATATACCATGCGTTCTTCACTTTCAATCAAGTCTTCTTTTGGTAATGTTTTTAGTATTTGTGTTATATGATCGATTAATTCTGGTACGCCTTCTCCGGTTACGGCTGATATAGCAAAAAATTCTAGGTTTTCTTTTTGAGCTAGGTCTTTTAGTTCTTGGTATAATTCGTCTTGCTTACTGTCTATTTTGGTAGCTACGATGATTTGTTTTCGTTTACTTAGTTTTTCACTGTATTTTTGTAATTCTTGATTGATGGTATAGAAGTCTTGCACAGGATCTCTTCCTTCTGTTCCTGATACATCGATAAAGTGTAGTAATAGTCTGGTTCTTTCTACATGGCGTAAGAATTGGATACCTAAGCCTACTCCTTCGCTTGCTCCTTCGATGATTCCGGGAATATCGGCGATGACAAACCCGTCTCCATCTTTGGTTTTGACTACTCCTAAGTTTGGTTCGATGGTGGTAAAGTGATAATTAGCAATCTTTGGTCTGGCTTCGGTTACGGTAGATAAGAACGTGGATTTTCCTACATTAGGAAATCCTAGTAGCCCGACATCAGCTAATAATTTTAATTCTAAAATAACTTCCTTTTCTTCCCCTTTGTCTCCATCTTCTGAAAAACGAGGGGCTTGTCTGGTTGGTGTGGCAAAGTGAGAGTTTCCTCTTCCCCCTCTTCCTCCTTTTAAGATTAGTTCAGTTTGGTCAGGGTTAGATAAATCAGCAATGACTTTTCCGGTTTCGGCATCTTTTATTATTGTACCAATGGGAACTTTAACGTATAAATCGTGTCCATATTTTCCATTACAGCGATTTCCACTTCCGTTTTCGCCATTTGTTGCTTTATATTTTTTGTGATAGCGAAAATCAATTAACGTATTTTTATCTTTATCCACTTGGAAATAAATGTCTCCCCCTTTTCCTCCGTCTCCTCCGTCTGGTCCTCCTGCTGCTACGTATTTTTCACGGCGGAATGTGACTGCTCCGTTTCCTCCATCACCTGATTTGATGATGATTTTTGTATAATCTTTAAACATATTTCTCTCCTTTTTTATTATTTGGTCTGTAGGGTCTGGTAGGCTGGTAGATTCAGACCATTCAGAGCAAAAATGCTCCGGTAGGGTCAGATCTTTGTCATCACACACACCCCACCAGCCCACTATTCACCAAAATAGTCTAGTTTCATGGCTTGTTTTACTTTTTTCATGGTTTCTTTGGCTACTTTTCTTGCTTTTTCGGTTCCTTGAATGAGTATTTGGTCTACTAATTCTGGGTGTTTTTCATAGTATGCCCTTTTTTCGCGTATTGGACTTAACGTTTCGCAAATATTTTTGGCTAATTGTTTTTTACAGGCTACACATCCTCGTTTCCCTGCTTTACATTCTTCACATACTACTTTTGTGTCTTCTTTTGCAGTAAATAAATTGTGGTAGTAGGCTACCATACAAACATCTGGATTTCCTAAGTCGTCTTTACGAATACGATTAGGGTCTGTTACTGCTCCCATTACTTTTTTGGTGATTTCTTCTTCTGAGTCAGATAGATAGATGGCATTACCGAGTGATTTTCCCATTTTGTCGTTTCCGTCTAATCCTTTAATTCGTTTGTCTGTGGATAGTACTGCTTTTGGTTCAACTAATACTTCGCCATAGATGCTATTAAATTTACGAACGATTTCGCGACATTGCTCAATTAATGGCAATTGGTCTTCTCCTACTGGCACTAGTTCTCCTTCAAAGGTGGTTATGTCTGCTGCTTGACTTACGGGATAGCCTAAAAATCCATAGGTTACGCTTTCACCAAAGATATCTCGTTTTTGGGCGATTTCTGTTTTTACGGTTGGATTTCTTTCTAGTCTGGCAATGGTGACTAGATTAGAGTAAAAAATAGTTAATTCTGCTGTTTCGGGAATCATGGATTGAATGTATATGGTTGTTTTTTCTGGATCGATTCCTACCGATAAGTAATCGATGGCTACTTCTCTTACGTTTTTTCTTACTTTTTCGGGATTGTTGAAATTATCGGTTAGGGCTTGCACATCGGCAATTAAAATGTAAGGATCGTATTCTGGGTTTTCTTGCATGGCTAATCTTGTTTTTAGTGACCCGAAATAATGACCAATATGTAATCTGCCGGTTGGTCTATCACCGGTTAAAATTCTTTTCTTTTCCATTTTATTTTTGTCCTTCCTTTGATTTATACTTAATTTTAGTTATTCATTTTGTTTATTATACTTGAATTTGGCTTATTTTTCAATCATTTTATGAAAAAAGCTGTAGATAAATCTACAGCCCTTCCAGAAATATCTCATCTACTAGTACCCCATCAGTGGTTTCATACGCCACCAATGAGTCACTCATGATGATATACTTGTAATTTCCTGTGAGTACCACTACGTCTCCCACATCGTAGGGAAACCTAGTACTAGGGGAATCGACCACTTCCATTCTTTTCCCCTCAAGAGACTTCTCAGTCCCCTTATGGGGAAAAAACAAGAAAATGATACTTGCCAAAATTACCGCCACATAGATGGCTTTCCTCAATAAATTGAGGATTTCTTCTTTTCCGGCTACCAGCCGGAATCCTTTGCCTTTTCTCATAGCATTTTTTCCCCAGAACATTTTCTTCTGGGTACTTCCTCCGAAATTTTTTGTTAACTCCATTATACTTCTTTTTTGCTATTATGTCAATTTTAGCAAATAATGTATTTCTTTTTTTACTATTCCTTTTGTTTTACGACAACATCATAATCGTTTACTTTGGTAATATTTCCGATAATAAAATGATTAATTAAAGATTGTTCTCCCTGCTCGTGTGTTGCCAATACATAAGCTACTCCATCAATTTCTGGTACATCTTGCTTAGTTCTTCCGATGAAGTATTTACCGTCAAAAGAAATATCTTCGATGAGTATTTCCACTTCTTGTCCTATTTTTTCTTCCAATTTTTCTTTTGAAATGATTTGTTGTTTTTCCATCAATTTACGGTATCTTGCTTTTTTGATATTTCCATGAATTTGTTCAGGTAATTTTGCAGCTGGCGTTCCTTCTTCTTTTGAATAAGGGAAAGCCCCTAACTTATCAAATTTAGCTTGCTCGATAAAAGTTAATAGCTGGTCAAAATCTTCCTTGGTTTCTCCGGGAAATCCTACGATAATGCTGGTTCGTAAAACTACGCTTGGAATTTTATTTCTTATTTTGTGTAACAACTCTTCTATCTGTTTTTGATTTGTTCTTCGGTTCATGCGTTTTAGAACTGCATCTGAAATATGTTGAATGGGAATATCAAAATAATTAGCTACTTTGTCATTTTTAGCTACTACCTCAATTAATTCATCGGTTATTCCTTCTGGGTAGGCATAGAGAAAACGAACCCAGTGGATCTCTGGTATATTACTTATTTCTTGCAAAAGCTCTGCTAATTTTGACTCGCCATATAAATCCACCCCATATTTAGTGGTGTCTTGAGCAATCAAAATGATTTCTTTGATTCCTTGTTTTGCTAAATGTTTTGCTTCTTCTACAATTTCTTCTTGAGGGCGACTGATAAATGGTCCTCTGATATAAGGAATCGCACAATAGGTACAGCGATTACTGCATCCTTCTCCTATTTTTAGGTAAGCATAATTTTTTCCTGTGGTTAATACTCGATCTTGATATTCCTCTAAAGTAGGTAAAGGCAATGGTTTCATTTCGGATAACTTAGTGCTTAGTTTTCGAGGGGATTTTTCTACTTTATCGTAACGAATTAAATCATCAATTAATGTCCAAAAATGATCATAATCTTCTAGTTTAATCCATAAATCAACTTCTGGCATGGCTTTTGGTAAATCATCGTAATAGCGTTCTACTAAGCACCCCATAACGACTAAATAACGGCATTTTTGCTTTTTGTATTCTGCCATTTCTAATATAGTTTGTATGGCTTCTTCTTTGGCAGAATCGATGAACCCACAGGTATTAATGACGATCATATCTGCTTTTTGTGGATCATTGACGATGTGCATGTGATGATGTTGAAATTTTCCGATGGCTACTTCTGTGTCTATTAAATTTTTACTACATCCTAAGGAAATAAATCCTACTTTCATGATAGTATACTCCTTTTTTTACTTGATTTGATTGTTCTGTTTAAACCTCTTTATTCATCGCAATAGAAAAAAGAAATAGGGAAATTTTGACTAGGGAAAAAAAGGGCGTCCCCTTTATTTCCCTAGTCTTCTTCATTGTGGCTACATATGTGTTTTCTTGTCATTTCCATTAAGTCTAATTTAGTAAATCCCTCTACTTGAGTTTTGCTACGATCACTTTTTAATTTTTCCATTAATAAGTCTTCAATTTTTTCTTTATTTTCTGCACTTTTCATATCTATGTAATCGATGATTATAATTCCTCCGATGTCTCTTAGTCTTAGTTGTTTAGCAATTTCAATGGTAGCTTCTTCGTTTACTTTGTATACGGTTTGTTCTAAGTTTTTGTTACCTGTATATTTGCCTGTATTGACATCAATTGCAGTTAAGGCTTCGGTAGCATCTATGGTTATGAATCCTCCACATTTTAACCATACTTTTCGATTGTTTCGTTTTTCTATCTGCTTTTCTAAATCATAGGGTGAAAAAATGTCTTTGTCTTGGTATTCGATTTTAACGTTTACTAATTCTGGATTTTGACTTTGAAATTCTTTTATTCTTTTTTCTTCTTGTAAATCATCTACTACAATACGTTCAATTTTTTTATCCGCTAAATCAATAAGCATTTTTTCTGCTATGCCTTCTGCCTGATATAGGAGACCTACTTTGTTTGTTTTCTGTGCTTTTTCTACTTTTTGTTTGATGGATTTCCATTTTGCTTCTACTTTGGTAATGTCATCAATAATCTCTTGTGTTTTGCCTTTGGCTGAGGTTCTAATAATCGCTCCATTTCCTTCTGTTAAGTGTTCTTCTACCAATTCCATTAATCGTTTTTGTTCTTGCTTATCTTCGATTTTTTGAGATATGGTTATGATATCGGTTTCTGGCATAAGAACAATGTATTTACTTGGTAAATTGATATGTGTAGAAACTCTTGCTCCTTTTTTTTCGTTGCTGTCTTTTTTTACTTGCACAACGATTTTTTGATTTGGTTTGATGACTTGTCCTATACTGATAGATTCATCAATTTGTTCTTTCTTTTCGTCTACTTTAGGTAAAATATCTTTTAAGTGAATAAAACTATTTTTTTCTGTTCCAATATCGACGAAAGCAGATTGCATTCCTTTAATAATATCTTTTACGATTCCTAAATAGATATTTCCTTCTTTACGCTGACTATCTTCTGTTCCGCGGTAATATTCAATTAAATTTCCATTTTCTACTAAGGCTATTTCTTCTTGATTACGTTTTTTGATCATTAATTCTAACATGTATGACATCCTTTCTTTTGCCTAATTATACTGATTCATGGCTACATCTATCCCTTGCGTAAGAATAGCAGTAACACCTTTGGTCGCTTGGTTGATTCCTTGCTTTAACACTTCATATTCTTCGTTTGGGATATGCCCTATAACATAATTGATTTTATCGTAAGGACCTTCTGGCTTTCCTATTCCTACTCGAATGCGTGGAAATTCTTCTGTTCCTAACTCTTTTATGACTGATTTCATTCCATTATGTGACCCTGCTCCGCCTTTTTTACGGATTTTAATGATGCCTTTTTCTAGGTCCATGTCATCATAGATGACAAGAATTTGCTGTGGATCAACGCGATAAAAGTCCATAGCTTCACGAATGGATTCTCCACTTAAGTTCATATACGTTTGTGGTTTTAGTAGTAATACTTTTTCCCCTTCGATGGTACCTGTTTGGCATAGACCTTTAAATTTATTTTTATTGACAGACAATTGATATTTTTCTGCTATTTGGTTAATGACTTCAAATCCCATATTATGCCTTGTTCTGGCATAGTCTTGTTCTGGATTTCCTAATCCTACTATGATATACATGGTTTTTCTCCTTTTTTGGTTCTCATCTATTTTAACCTCTTTTTTCCAAATTTACAAGTGTTTTATTAAATTTTCTAAGAAGGACGTTACTAGTAGTTACTATTCACATAAGTCATAACAAAGAACAACTTTAAGATAAACCCATAACTTAAAACCAAAAACTGCCCTCAAAAGGACAGCCTTTTTCTGATTTAATGCTAAAAAACATAACATTTCCCATTATCATTCAAACCAATTTAAGCTAACTGCTTAAAACTACCTCAAATGAAAAATAGTTTTGAATTTGCATTAAATTGAATATCATCTATCGTTATGGCTTTTTAACAGATTATTTTCCTCTTTTACCACCCCATGAATAATGTTTAAGTCCGAAGGAATAATATACGAAATATTAGCCTTTTCAAAAATAGCCTGTCCTAAAATGGCTCCCGCTTTTGCTCCATCCATCCAAGTTGGATTTTGAGGTAACCATTCTCTAAGTTCTGTTAAGGTTACTTTTTCTAATAACTCTCGATTACGAAATTGAAAATCTGTTAAGCTTACCATATAAGGGTGATTTACATCATGAAAAATAGTATTAGGAACCAAATGATATTTGGCTAACTGCTGAAAACGCAATTCTCCTCCTGTATGGATTCCGCAGTCACAAGAAAAATCAATGGATTCTGTTATTTTATCTTTGGCAAACATAAGGATTTCGTCTAAAGAAGGGGATTGGTCTATATCGTTAATGGTAGGAAATTGTTTTAAGATATCTCCTACTCCTAAAGTTAAATTCACTTTTTCTTTCACATTTCCTTTATTAATCACGACTAATGCAGTCGTTTTACCTCCCATATTCACCATTAAAATACGTTTTCCATTGTAAATTCCTTGCATAGCTTTTTGAAAATAATAGTTTTCTTGTTCATGGGAGATTCTTTCTATGGTTAACCCCATATCATGAATATCTGCTCTTACCCCATCCCATTGACTTTTGGGAATTTGCCTCCATATTCCAGTGGCTATTATCTTTGTTTTATGTTTTGTTAGTTCATATTTTTGTGTGCATTCTTTTAAAAAACGAAAAATAGTTAAATAATCGTGTGAACTAATGCCCTGTTCTTCTGAAAAATTTTTCTTTAAGATAACGGATTTTTCCTCTACTAAGGTTAATATTCCTTTTTCCTCTTTATTGACTTTTATGGTAGATGATCCCATATCAATATAATAGTTGATTTGTGTATCCATCTTATCACTCCTTTTCTGGATTACCTGATTTTTCCATTCAATGAGATGACTTGATTATTCTCCTTTACCCTGTCCCTAAATTGGGTAAAATTGCCTAATTTTACCCCGTCCTCAAATTGGGAGCTGAATTGGAGTAAATTGGGAGTTGAGTTGGGAGCTGAATGGGGAACTAAGTGGGAGTTGAATTGGAAGTTACTTCTTGTAATTGCACCCTTTCTTCACCAATCAATTCTTGAAAAATAGCCAAGATAGCTTCTGTCAAATAAATCTGCCCACAAGGCTTAATGGTTTCGTCTATTTTAACATACACATTGATATTATTTTTGTCTCCTGAAAAGTATTGGATTCCCCCTCTTAGTTTGGCTTTTTGTTCTTCTGGTAGATGAGTGATGTCAAAGGTTAATATTTTTTGTTTTCGTTCGCCAAAGTCACGTATTTCGTTGGCTAGGATGGTTGAGGTGTCGTCTTCGCGAATACTGATTCTGCCATCGACTAAGACGATATTTTCTTCTACTAATGAACTTTTGGCATTTAGGTAGGCATTTTCAAAGACGAGTACTTCTGCTGTACCGTATAGGTCTTCTATGGATACAAATGCCATGATTTTGTTGTTTTTGGTGTATTTTTTCTTGATGGAGGTGATGATTCCTGCATAAAGTACTCTTTGCCCATCTCTAAATTTTAATTTGGTTTGGCCTGTTTCTTTTTGTAGTTCACTATTCATTTGCTCGTCTATTTCACGCATTTCTAAGGTGTTTATGGTGGTTTGGTCTTCGATTTGCCCTTTTAATTTGGCTAGTGGATGACCTGATAGGTAGATTCCTAACATTTCTTTTTCTAGGGATAATAGTTCTTTGCTACTTAGTTCTGGGTGTTCTTCGTATATGTATTTTTGCTTTTGCAATTGTTCTTGGTCTTGTTCTGATCCTAGTGACCCTAAGTCAAACATGGATACTTGCCCTTCAAACCCTTTTTTGTTATTGTTTTGTATGGTGTCGACGATGGTTTCAAAGGAGGCTAATAGGGTTGCTCGTGTTTGAGGGAAGTCACGAAATGCTCCTGCTTTGATGAGACTTTCTACACATTTTTTGTTAACTCCTTTTTCGATGGTTCTTTCACAAAAATCGGTGAAACTGGTGAATGGTCCATTTTCTTTTCGCTCTAATACAATATTTTGTACTGGAGCAATTCCTACGTTTTTGATGCTTCCTAAACCAAAACGTATTTTTCCTTCTTCTACGGTAAATTTGGTGGAACTTTTATTGATATCTGGTTTTAAGATGTCTATTCCTAGTATTTTACATTCTTCGATGTATTGGGGAATTTTGTCTAAGTTTCCTAAAAAACTGTTTAAGGTAGCTGCCATGAATTCTGCTGGATAATAGGTTTTTAAGTAAGCTGTTCGGTAAGCAACCACGGCATAACAAGCAGCATGACTTTTGTTAAACGCGTATTTAGCAAATTCTGCCATTTCATCAAATATTTTATTGGCAGAAACTTCGTCTATCCCGTTTCTTACGCAGCCGGGAATAATAACATTTCCGTTTTCATCTTCTTGCCCATGGATAAATACTTCTCGTTCTTTTGCCATAACGTCTAACTTTTTCTTTCCCATGGCACGCCTTACTAAGTCTGCTCTTCCTAGGGAATAACCAGCAAGTTCACGAACAATTTGCATAACTTGTTCTTGGTATACCATACAACCATAGGTAACGTTTAAAATTGGCTCTAAGCTTGGATGAGTGTATTCGTTGTGACCTGGGTTTAATTTTCCTTTGACGTAACGGGGTATTTGGTCCATAGGTCCTGGACGGTATAAGGAAACTCCTGCAATTAAATCTTCTAAACAGTCTGGCTTTAATTCTTTCATAAAGTTTGTCATTCCTTGAGATTCAAATTGGAAAATTCCACAGGATTTTCCTTCTTGCCAAAGTTTGTATACTTTAGGGTCTGCCATTTCTGGGTCAAACTCTGCTTCTATTCCTCTATTTTCTTTGACTAAGTCAAGGGTGTCTTGAATTACGGTTAGTGTTCTTAAGCCCAAAAAGTCCATTTTTAATAGACCTAGTTCCTCTAACGTTGTCATGATGAACTGGGTAGAAATTTGGTTATCTCTTACGTATAAAGGAACATACGTATCTACTGGATCTTTGGTAATAACAATTCCACAAGCATGAGTAGAAGCCTGCCTTGGCATACCTTCTAAACCCATGGCTATCGTTAGTAATTGGTGGATATCTGGGTCATTTTCGTATTTTTCTTTTAATTCTTTGTTTAGTTCTATTGCTTTTTGAATGGTTATATGTAATTCATTGGGAATCATTTTAGCAAGCGTATCTGCTTCTGAATAGGGCACATCTAATACCCTTGCTACATCACGAATAACCATACGAGCAGACATGGTACCAAAGGTGATAATCTGGGATACATGATCATGCCCATATTTACGAGACACATAGTCGATTACTTCTTGTCTTCGTTCATAGCAAAAGTCAACATCAAAATCCGGCATACTGATTCTTTCTGGGTTTAAGAAACGTTCAAAAATAAGCCCATACTTGATTGGGTCAATATCCGTAATTTCAATGGCATAAGCCAAAAGTGAACCTGCTCCAGAACCACGCCCTGGCCCTACAGGAATTCCATGAGATTTGGCATAGTGAATGAAATCCCAAACAATTAGGTAATAATCCACATACCCCATCTTTTTGATGACAGATAATTCGTATTCTGCACGATCTAATACTTCCTTTGATGGATTTTCTCCATAGCGTTTGATGATTCCTTCATCACATAATTTTTTCAAATAATCATAATGAGTCGGAAATTCTTCTGGTACATCATAATTTGGTAAAATAGTATGTCCAAATTCAAATTCCACATTACATTTGTCTGCTATTTTTACGGTATTTTCAATGGCATCAGGAAAAGCACTAAAATAGTCTGCCATCTCTTCTGGCGATTTAACGTATAACTCATCTGTTTCAAATCGCATACGATCTTCATCACTCATGCGTTTTCCTGTTTGGATACAAAGCAATACTTCATGATTATAGGCATCTTCACGTTTTAAATAATGAGCATCATTGGTAGCTACTAAAGGAATAGCTAACTTTCTCGCCAATGCTACTAATTTTTGGTTAGCAAGTACTTGTTCTTTGATTCCATTATGTTGAATTTCAAGATAATAATCGTCCCCAAAAACACGTTTATGCCAAAGGGCTATTTCTTCTGCCTTTTCTTCATTTCCATTTAATAATGCTTGGTTAACTGAACCTGCTAAACAAGCGCTAAGGCAAATTAATCCTTCGTGATACTCCTCTAAAATTTCTAGATCAATACGCGGTTTATAATAATAGCCATCAACAAACCCTAAAGAAACCAATTTACTTAGGTTTTGGTATCCTTTGTTATTTTTAGCTAATAAAATCAAATGGTTATAATGGTTATCTACATTAGGTTCCTTATCAAAACGAGAACGAGGAGCTACATAAACTTCACAACCAATAATTGGTTTGATTCCTTCTTTTTGGCAAGCTTTATAAAAATCAATAGCCCCATACATTACTCCATGATCAGTAATAGCCATTGCCTTCATTCCTAATTCTTTAGCCCTTACTGGTAAATCTTTGATACGGTTTGCTCCATCTAGTAAACTAAATTCACTATGGATATGTAAATGAACAAAATCTGGCATATCTATTTCTCCTTTTTTCGTTTGAGAACCGTCCCCAAAACGAAGATTTCTTCCTTTGAGGGACAGGTCTCTCCTTTTCTTTTTCCTTTTGAACACATTTTCGTTTTGTTTTATTGTTTGCATTATATCATTGTCCTTTTTATTTTTCAATCGTTTATGACAAAAAGGAATCAATTTTTTAACATTTAACAAATAAAAAAACACTTTCAAGTCTTAAGCCAAAAGTTAAAGCTTTGGAAGTGTTCTTTTACGTATTTAATGAAGAAAAAATTAATTACTCAATAATAGGACCGATATTATTAATGGTTGTTTCATCCTCTTTTATAACTTGAGACTGTTTTACTTCATTCATTTCTTGATAGGAATGAATCAATGCCTCACTTAATTTTTCATACTCATTAGCTTTTGTTTGAGAAAGACCTTTGGTAAAATCATTATCCATAACAGTAGATACATAAGGAGGGATCATTTTTTTCGATAAAATCATTTCGTTTAAAATTGCCATGGAAATTCTCTTATTCCCATAAGAAAAGGGTTGGGCATATAACATATCCGCATAAATTTTAGAAACTCCTTGCAGATAATCTTCGTCTGAAATTTCCTGATTATCATATAACTGTTCATATTCTTCTTGCAATTGGTTCATTTTATCTTCAATTTGATCAGCAGTTATGGGTGTATAAATCTCTTCATGAAAATGCTCATCTCCCATAACAACTTCATGTGTTCGGTACCCCTCCTCCATCTCATCAGGTATTTTGTCATGAAGTTCTTTATACATTTCTTTACTTATTGTTTTAGCCGCTTCTCTGATATCGACTTTTTCGCCATAATTGGATAAGGATGAAAGGGTGATATTGGCTAAACTTAATAATTCTACATTGGATTGATATTGAGCTATTCCTTTATTAATCAAAGCTGTAGTTTCTGTATGTAACAAACTACTAGTTAACTTTCCATTAGTTTCTTTTATTCTGGATTTGATATAATTTCTAATCAAAGAATTTTGAGGGCTTTCTATCTCTTTTTGATTGGTTAGCTTTCTGTATGTTAAAAAATGAGTTAATTTGTATAGTATGTGAGATTGATCAAAATTATTCTTAAATGTTTCTTCTTTAATCAAGTCATCTAACATGACTTGATTTTCTTTTCGAGGATCTCGATAAAGTAAGGTTTTATAGGCTTCTCTATCTTCTACCGATTCTATCCCTAGATCATTAGCAAATAGAAATTGTCCTTCTGCTCCTCTTAGAACTAGCAGAGAATGAGGATCGTCTATCTTATGACGGATGGAGTTCTGTACTGCTTTCGTATTTTCGTAAGCCTGTTCATCACCTTTTTTTATTTGATCATAGGGATGATTACCATTAACTAGAGATAACCTTTCTAATTGATACTGCAAGATTATTTTTCTCTTGATATATTCTAACGCAGGATTATGCTGAATAGAAGTTTTCATATTACCATCTAAACCAAATAATTTTCTTAGCTCTTCTATGTCGAATTTCTTACCTTGCCATTCCTGTACTTTGTTTGTAATATCTAAACAATCCATAACTACTCCTTACGATTTCAATCTTTTTTAACTATCATAACATATAGAAAATTTTTCATGAAAATGGTAATATTATTTTTTCTTCCATATGTTTATCCTCCTTTTATTTTTGGTAATCGGAGAACTCATATGGAAAGTCCTTCGAATTATCGAAGAACTTATTTTGTTCTTGTTGCATTTCATTATAACACATCTATACAAATATTTCTAGTGAATAATTCAATCCAATCTTTTTTTCGACTTAATCTTAATCATATAGAGTATAAAAATTCTTCACTCTTTAGTATTACGTCAAAATTTAAATCACATTGCCATAAGTATGTTATAAGAGATTCTGAACTAAGAACTCTTTTCATTGATAAAAATAATAGTAACTTTTTTATCAGTTATAACCTGTCCCTAAAAAGACAATTTTTTCGTTTTAAGAACCGTCCCCAAAACGAAATTATTTACAAAAGCGATGCTTTCCTATCGTAATCGTCATTGGCCTTGACCAAATCCATTTATTTGTTGCAGTAGATGGATTAAAATAATAGATAGCACCATAGGTTGGATCCCACCCATTTAAGGCATCTTGTGCTGCTTTTCTTGCCGTATCGTTTGGGGTTAAATTAATTTGACCATCTGATACTACATCAAATGCCCCTGATTGGTAAATAACCCCTGAAATCGTATTGGGAAAAGAACTACTTCTTACTCGGTTCATGACTACTGCTCCAACCGCTACTTGCCCAGTATAAGGTTCTCCTCTTGCTTCTCCATAAATTAAACGGGATAGTAAATTTAGGTTATTGGAATTGCTTGAACTGGAAGATCCTCCCGAACTAGAAGAATAAATTCCCATCGCTTTTAATGTTGCTGGCCCTGCTATTCCGTCTACAGATAAGCCATTTTTTCGTTGAAAATACTTAACAGCAGCCAAGGTTTGACTACCATATATTCCATCTACATTTCCTTGATAATAGCCCCAACGTTTTAATTTGGTTTGTATTTGCGTAACTTCGCTACCTCTTGATCCATATTTTGACAAAGCCTGTACTTTTTCCCCATCAACAAATAAAAAAAAGGTAAGCATTGCTAACAATAAAATAACCGTAAAAGTAATTGCTATTTTGTGTTTTGACATATTCATCATCCTTTAACAATAATTTTACTTTTATTTTTAGCCAAATTTACCTTTTCTATACATTTTTTCACATTTCTTTTACTCACTTAAAAAAATTTTTACACAAAGTAGCCCCAAAAAGAATACTCTATTTTAAATTTAGTAAGCACAACCATAACATAACGCTTTTTGATCTATCATTTTTTTCCACAATAATGGCAAAAAATCGTCTCCAATCCAATTTGTAAATCCATCTGTCCACTTTTAAATTGTCCATCAAGTTCAATCAAATCCTGCAAAATACATCGTAACTCTGTTTCCTCAAAATAACGTGCCTGCATCTTATATTTATTCACTAAAAAACTTTGATTCGGTTTCAAATTTAATACTCCTGTCACTTCTTGTCCATAGCGAACAGCCAAAGTAGTTTGGTATAACTTCTTAAAATGATTATATAAGGTAATCAAAATTTTAGGCAATGGTTCCTTTTCACGAATAAGGTTGTGAAATACGATTAATGCTTGTGATAAGTTTCTTTTCCCTAAATTATCCGTCAAATCAAAAATCACACTTTCCAATTTTTTTATCGTTAACTGATCAATATTTTTCTTGGTTATTGTCCCACCATTTCCTGCATATTCAATTAGTTTACGAATTTCGTTTACTAATTCTTGCATATTAGTACCTGCACACTCTAATAAATATTGAGCAGTAGCCTGATCTATGGTTACATTATACCCCTGTGCAATAGCCTGCAATCTCTTAATCAAGATCATTGGTTTTTGAAAATTAAATTCACAGATCACTCCATTTTGTTCTATGATTTTATACAAAGTCTGCTTTTCTACCTCAGATTCAATAAAAATAAGAACAACTGTCTTATCAATGCTCTCTTGATTTTCTTGTAAAAACTTAGCTACCTTTTCTTTTTCCTTTTGCATTTCTGATCCTTTTTTTCGTGCTTCTTTTTTGAAAAGACCTGTATTTTTAGCGATAATGATTTTTCTTTCATACCCAAAACTAGGAGTTTCGATATCTGATATTAATTCACTAACATTTGTTTCATCAATGGCTATATCGTTTATTCCTTTTATCGCTTCACCAAATAAATGCCTAATTTTTTTTACGCATTGCTCTAATAAAAATTGCTCTTCTCCATAGAAAAGGTAAAGACTTCTTAGTTTTCCTTGTTTCAGTTCTTTTTCTAGATTTTCTACCGTAATATTCATGTATCTTTACCTCCTACCTATACGAAAATAGGGAAATAAGGGGGACGCCCTTTTTTTCCCTAGGGAAATTTTTCCTAGGGAAAAAAAGGGCGTCCCCCTTATTTCCCTACTCTTCGGTTATGATTCTTAGTATTTCTGCTACACTCCAAGCCTGACTAATGGTTCCTTTGGGTTCATATGGTTTTGCTGAGTCGTATATTTCTGCTATACTTCCGATACAACCTCTTTGGCTAACTTCTTTACTAAAGGTTTCTATTGTTCCTTCTTTTAGCCTTTCTATTTTCTGGCTTATTTCTTCTTTTCTTTTCTTCGTTTTGGCTGCTTTTTGCTCATTTTTTAAGGCATTGTAATATAATCCTAATAACCATGGCCAAGTAATTCCTTGATGATAACTACGATCTCGATGTTCTGGATCACCTTCATAAATTTCTACGTAGTCTTTTTCTCCTTTGGCTAGTGTTTTTAGCCCATAGGGAGTGATTAATTTTTTTTCTACTGTAGCTAAAATGGCTTCTGCTATTTCTGAATTTGGCTCAATGATAGGATGGCTTAAACTTAACGCAAATAGTTGATTTGGTCTTATTTTGCTATCTCCTAAGACATCGTATAAAGATTTTCTTCTGGCGTTATAAAATCGTTCTTGGAAAGCTGATTTACCGTTATTTGCCATTTCTTTATACTCTTTAGCTTTTGCTCGTTTTCCCATTTTGGTGGCTAGTTTTGCCATGATACATAGCCCATTATACCACATACTATTGATTTCTACTGCTTTTCCATTTCTTGGTGTTATGGCTACATTTCCTACTTTGGCATCCATCCATGTGTTTTGCGTATCTTCTGTTCCTGATACTAATAGATAATCTGAATCTAAATAGATATTGTTATCGTCTACGTCAATTCCTTTACTATAATTTTCTATGATTAATTCTAGTTTAGGATACATCACTTCTTTGACGAATTCTTCATCACCGGTATAATCTAAGTATTTTTGTACTTGTTCAATAAGCAAAAGGGAAGCATCTACGCTGTTGTAGAGTGGTCTGTTATCAAACCCTGAATAGCCATTCGGCACTAGCCCATATTTAATATCACGTATCATGGTTTGCAAGACTTCTTTGGCGATATCGTATCGTTTTGTTTTTAAAAGCAAGCCTTCAAAGGAAATTAAGCTGTCCCTTCCCCAGTCTAAAAACCATGGATACCCTGCAATAATGGTATGAAGGGAAAACGATGGACGATAAACAATGAAACTGTCTGCTGCATAAATTAATTGTTTGATTAAGTCTTGTTTTTTTTGTTGCTCCTGCTCTTTTTTTTGCTCATTCACGATTAGTTCTTTTTCTTGCTCATTTTTGTTGTCATTTTCCTGCTGTTCTCCTTGCTGATTTCCTTGTTCTTCTTGGTTAGTTTTGTCTTTGCTTATTTCTGTAGTAAATTCTGTTTTACTTTCAAAGTTCACTATTTCTTCTAATTGCTTAACTTTATCATTGATTAACACATTACGATCAATTAAATCTGTATTTACTAAGTTTTGGGTTAAACGTTTCTTTTCCTTAACGATGAGTTCGTCTACACGAATTTCATCGATATTTTCTTCTAAAGAACAAATAAAGGAAATTTCTTTTGTTTCATTGGGAGCTATTTCAATTTCATATCTTCCGGGAACAGCATGATTTTCTTCTGGATAAAATCCTCGTTTTTGTTCTTCTACATAAAACATAGAACGAAATAGATCATGCTCATGCTCAATGTACATTCCTTCTGAAGCTCTAATATAAATAGGGAATTCTCGTTTATCGTCTACCACAATTCTTACTTTATTTCCTTTGATTTGTTCGCGAAGGGAAAACTGGTGATCTGTATTCATGGAATGGAAATCACGAAAATTGATGACTGGGGCTAAGGTTAACCTTGCTTGTTTTTTTCCATTTTTGATCTGATACAATATACCTACTGTGTTTTTTCCATAAGCTAAGCAAATGGTTTTGTTGATGGTCATTCCTTGTACTTCATAGGTATAGATTGGCAATTCGTTTTTTTCAAAGCTAACTTGATGTTCGTATCCTTTGGTAATATAATTCATTCCCATATTACTAAAAATAGGAGTTGTTTTTCCATCAATGGTAATGCTTTCATCTACTTTAGACAAAATTAAATATCTTCTTGCCGGAGGGGTCATTGGGGCAATCAAAAGCCCATGATATTTTCTGGTATTGATGCCGATTATACTTGAACTGGCAAATCCCCCTATTCCATTGGTAATGATCCATTCTTTGGTTAATCCTTGTTCTAAATTCAAGTTTTCTTTGGTAAATTTCATTTTCTTTTCCTCCGCTTCTTTTTCTCTTTTTTAGCTTATTTTCGTTCTTCTATTTTAAACTTCTTCTTCCTCTTGCACTTTTGGGTTTACTCGTTTGCTCGAAATTTTCTCTTCCTTCTATTTCACGGCTTGATTTTACTGCTCTTTTGCCTGCTGACGCTGCTCGTTTTACAGGGGATTTTGTTTGTTTACTATTACCAGTTTTTGTTTTTACTCGTCCTCTTTTTTCATCAAGTCCTTGCCTATTTTCCCTTGCTCTCATTTTCTTTTTACTTTTTTCGTCCGCTTCTTTAATGGAGGCTATACGATCACTGTATTTACTACTGAATTTACTTTGGTTTTTCTTTTCTTGTTTTGGATTCTTTAATTGTTTTTGATTTCTTCTCTCCATTTGTTTTTGCCTTTTTTGAATTTGTTTATCGTGTCTTAATTTATTATTTAACATCATGTATTGTGGATCATTTTGTTTATCTTGATATTTTAAGTCATCACAAATAAGTTCAATAATGGAGGAAGCTACTAAATTAGGATCATGCCTAATGAAACCCTCTGAAATCATGGATAAATTTCGCTGTAAGAAGGTAATTCCTTTCACTTCGTCTGTTGCTTGATCCACTAAATCTTGTCCTTCACTATTGTATTTTTTAATAAATTCAGGGACAATTTCTCCTGTATCGTAGATACAATAATCGACGATTCCTTTCCCACAATGGTCAAGGATAGCACTTACGTGGTCAGAAACACTATAATTATCGGTTTGTCCCGGTTCTGTCATAATGTTACTGATATAGACTTTAATTGCTACTGACTCTTTGATGGCTTTCGCTACTCCATTAACTAATAAATTAGGAATAACGTTGGTATATAAACTTCCGGGTCCAACTACTATACAATCTGCTTCTTCAATGGCTTTTAACACTCCTGGTGCTGGTCTACAGTTGGATGGGTTTAAATATATGCGGTTAATTTTTGTTACTTTATCGTACACTACTTCTGGAATTCTTGATTTTTCGGTTACGACATAACCATTGGCTAATTCTGCTGTTATGTTCATTTCATCTAACGTAACTGGTAGCACTTTTCCGATCATGTTAAATACTTCATCACATTTCATGATGGAATCGGTAAAATTAGTATTTACTTCTTTCATGGCTGAAAAGTAGATGTCAGAAAAAGATAGCCCTTGTAATTTTCCTCCCTGAAATTCATAGTTCATTAACTTTTCTAGTTCTTGTCCTTTTGCGGATAGAGAAACAATACTATCTTTGATATCGTTTAAGGGCAGGATTCCTAATTCTTGGCGTGATCTAGTTTGTCCTTCTCCATAATCGGAAACGGTTACGATGGCAGTTATGTTGCTCGTGTATTTCTTTAGTCCCGCTAAAACGGTGTTTAGCCCTGTCCCTCCTCCAATAACGACAATGTTGGGTCCTTGATCATAGACTGTTTTGTTAAAGATAAGTGATTTTACATTGACTTTATCTTTTTGGTCCATTCGGTTATCGGTTGATTCTACTAACACTTCTAATGTTCGCTTATTTAAGAATACTAGTCCAAACACAATGGATAAAAAGCCGACAACAAAGATGCCTATGATTTTTCCTACTTCTGTGAATGACATTTCTTTGGCGACTAAGACGTTTGCTATTCCATAGCAGGTTAGTAGTATTCCGATTAAAATTAAAAATATCCAACGTTTCATTTTTGTACTAGATTGAAACCATCTCATAAAACCTTTCATTTTTCTTTCTTTCCTTCCTTGCCTTAAGTTGGTCTGTGGGGATCTGTAGTAATTTCTAAAATTGACCAATTAATTCTATTTCTAACTCTATTTTCTTTCCGAATTGCTTTTGTACTTCTTGCTGCACACTTTTGGTTAGTTCGATGACGTCTTCTGCTGTGGCATTTCCTTGGTTGATGATAAATCCTGCGTGTTTTTCTGAGACTTTTGCTCCTCCTCTTTGCTTTCCTTTGAGTCCTGCTTGATCGATTAGGGCTGCTGTGATGAAACCGTTTCCTCTTTTGAAGGTACTTCCTGCACTGGGAAATTCAAGTGGTTGCTTTTGTTTTCGTTCATTAGCATAGGTTTGCATTTGTTGTTTGATTTCTTCTGTTTTTCCATAGGTTAGTTTAAGGGTTACTTTTGTGATGATTTCTTCTTTGGTTTGAAATACGCTATGGCGGTAGCTAAACTCAGCTTCTTCTACCGGGTAAGTGTGGCTATTTCCTTTTCGATCTAGAGTGGATATGGTTTGCAGTATGTCTTTCATTTCTTTGCCATGTGCTCCTGCATTCATTCGTACTGCTCCCCCTAGGCTCCCCGGAATTCCGGAGAGACTTTCCATTCCTGCTATCCCTTGACCCGCTAAGTTGTGGGCTAGGGGAATAATTTTTTCTCCTGAGGCTACGTGAATGATTGCATAATCTTCATGATTTTCTATTTTGATTCCTGTTAATTTGATCTGCAAGGTAATGCCGGGAATTCCCTGATCTGATACCAATACATTTGTGCCATTTCCTAATATGGTTATCGGAATTTTGTTTTGATCGGCAAAAAGAAGAACCGTTTTGAGCTGTTCTTGCGTTTCTATGGTGATGAAACACTCGGCTGGTCCTCCTATACGAAAACTGACATGATTTTTCATTGGTTCTTGAAAATGAATGTTTTCCGAAGGTATGGCTAATTTTTGTTCTTGGATAATTTGTTTTAAATTCAATGTTCCACTCCCTTTTTCTTTTTGCTCTCCTTGGTTCATTTCTGTTCTTTTGCGTTTTTTTAGCACAATCAATATGTACTTAATTTTAAATGAATAGGTTAATTGTTATTATTCTTTAGCACAAACATAAAGTGTGGTTCCTTCCGTTGTTTTTTGTTTTGTTTTATTGATGACTTCTCCTCTGGTATAATTTATGATATAGGTATCTTCTGTATTCGTGATTCCTAATTCGGCAAGTTCACTTGGTGCTACTAAATAATAATTAGTATTACCTTCTTTGTCGGTTTTGGTATCAAATGTTATTTCTGAGGCAATTGATGATACATCAGATTTTACTTGTTCAATTGTGGTATATACTGTACCCGGATATTTTTCACCGGTTAGGGTCACCTTGGTGTATCGTTCTAATGCAGCGTGCTGAACCATTTGAAGTTCAGATAAAGCGATGTTTTCTTTGGCTTCATTTTTGCTAGCAGTTGCCCCTATGATGGAAACAGAAGCTAGGATAAGTAAGACAATAATGGTAATCACTAAGGCAACCATGGTGATTCCTTTGTCATGTTTTGACAAAATTGTTTTTATTGACTTCTTCCAAAATTTTTATATTAGATGGTCAAATAAAGATATAAATTATCTAGTCAAATTTGTAGTGAAAATTAATTTATGGAGGTTTTTAGAAATGAATAATAAAATTACATATAACAAAGTTGGAGATTATTATTTGCCTAATCTATATTTAGCAGAAGATGAATATGAAAAAGATTATCAAATTGGAAAGTATGGTCATTTAAGACTAGCATATTTAAAAATGTATAAGAAAGCTGAATATACTATAATGTTTATGAATTATACTTTAAGAAAACATATTGTAGAAACTGATAAACAAGCTAAAGAAAGATTTGAATTACTTATGAAACAAATGCTAGAAAAAAATCCTATTGATGAAAACTTAAAAAATACTGACCCATTGAGATGGGTAGGACTTATAAATAATTATAAGCATTCAGTTGAAGAAATCATTTTTAAAGAATTAATTTATATATAAATATTTAAAAATTTTCAAAAAAGTCTATACTTTTTCAAAAAATTAGTGTATAATTAAAGAAATTAAGGAATACTATGTATTGTAGATAGATATTCTACTAGGTCTGAAATAGTTTACTAGACTAGGACCTGACCCGAGCTGATGCTAAGCGTCAGCAAAAGCCATTCAATCGAATGGCTTTATTTTATGTAGCTAAATATTCTAGTCATTAATATTTTTCTGTTCTCCTATTGTCTGCTGTATTTCATATGTATCTCTATTTGTTCTTTGCTGTGCTAAATCTTTTTTAGATATTTCAATATCAATAGTAGCTTTTCCAATTTCTTCTCCTAAAAAAGCTTTTTCTTCTAAATTCACTATTGAATTTTCACATACTTTTACTCTTGCTTCTCTTAATTTTGTTAGAAGAGTATTGTATGTTTCTCTATCACTTTGTTCTAATTCTCCAAAAAGCTCTAAGTCTTCTAACGGTTCTATTTGTTTTGAGAGTTCTAAAACTCTATTAATATCAATTAGTTTTCCTTTTACCATTGCATTAGCATTATTAGCTCTATAATCATTACTAAGTTGTACTAACGCATCTGCCGATAATTTTTCTAATCCTTTTCTATACATTTCAAACATTCTATCATATTTGAAATAATCATTTTTTTCTATAAATCCTTTTAATGTATCGCTTCCTTTTAAAACAAATTCTTGGATGTATTTAGCAACTTCATCATGGCTTAATTGCGAAAAATCTACGGTTTGTATTTTATTAAATTCTTTTTCTAATGGGTTTCTTATACTTTCATAAATTTCTTCTATGGCAATATTTAGATTTTTAATTGTATCTTTGTCTTCAATCTTTGCCAATAATTCACTTATTGTTGACATACGATCCTCTAACTTTTCTACATCATTATCAATACTAAAATCACTTTTTATAATTTCTAGAATTTTTTCAATCTGTACACCTTGAACTTTTTCAGAACCTTGCATACTTTCTAATATTGTATTTATTGTTTGGCGGTTATAGATTCCTTTTTCAACTCTTTTATCATTGTCGTAATGTTTATTGTCGCTATAGAATGTATCGTTTTCTCCAACGAAAAAAGCTCCTTTTATATATTCTCTAGGAATTACCGTATCTAACTCTAAAACACCTCTATATGCTGTTTCTGTTTCAAATATTTCACTACTTTTCTCGAATAATTGAGAGATATGTTCTAAATCTCCAAAACATGATTCTGGTATTTCTAAAATCAACAATGTATTCAATTCTTCTCTATTTGCTAAAGATCCTAATAAAGAATTTCCTTTACTTGTATTCATTCCGAATCCGACTTTATTAAGTATTTCTTTCAATTTTTCTCTTTGTTCTTCAATTGATAATTTTTGGTGTAAGTTTCCATCTTCTAGTGAAGTAGCTGTTCTTTCGATACTTGTTTCCACAGCATATAAACCTTTTTCAAAAAACTCACTAATATGTTCTTGAAAGTTTTTTTTAGAAATTTCTTTATATTCTTGTTCTGATATGGACCAACCTGCCCCAACATCTAATGAATGATTTTTCAACAACATTTCAGCTTCCAAGCCTTCAATTGGATATAAATATTCTTCTACATATTCATCACTAGATATACTCATCTCATAATATTCCTTATTTGTATAAAGTTTACCATTTGATACATCATAAAAAACTCGACCTATAGCAGTTCTATGAATATAATATTTACTTCTTTTATCACCACTTAATATATTATCAATTATACTTTCTGATTGTTTAGGTGTCATTATTTATTTTCTCCAAAATTTAAAAATTTTTTAATAAATTTTACTAACTTCTCGTAAAATTTCTCTTTTTTTATTTCAATAGGTAAATTATTAGTATTAGTTTCTTCTATTTTTTCCTCAACATCTACTTTATTTCTTTTATTAAATATGTCATCTGGATTATATTTAGCCTTTTTTTCTTCTTCAATTTTTTGTCTGTCATATTTTTCTTTTGCTTCAATTCTTTCTTTTTGATATGGTGTTGCCCAGTAATCTCTAAATATGTTTGCAAAAATAGCTTTTGTTTCTTCTAATAAATTTTGTTCTTCAAAACTTTTATTTATATCAACTATAAAAACATATTCTTTATCCATCTTTACATTAAATGTATCAAGCATTGTTTGTGGTATTTTATCTACACTTTCTTTTGGTACAAAATTTAATATTTCCATTACTTCTTTATATGCCTTTGGATAGTTATCTTCCATCTTTAGTTTCCTCCATAATATTTACTATAATCTTTTATTCTTTAACAAGTTAATAATATGCCTAAAATCTTTTCCTTTAAAGAAAAATTTTTCCGCTTTAGTAAAAGGAATATTATTTTTTCTTTTATAGTCTAATTTATCAATCACAGTTAGCATATCTGAAACCTGAAATAATCGCTTTTTACTATGGTCAAATTCTATTCTTCTTTCTACTTTTGGATTTGTAGCAAAAAGTGTATCTAGTATAGTTGCTAATGTTTCTTGTCCATTATCATAATAAATAACAATTTTATCAAATGATTCTAAGTAATCTCTATTATCATTGATAAATTGACCTATTTCTCTTGCTAAAGCCATGTTAAGTTGCATTTTTTTGTTTATATATTTTTTGTCTACTATAACTGTTTTTATTTTTGCTTTTACTCTACTTGAAAAATAAAATATTGCCCAAAATATGCTTTTTCTTCGTTCAAAATCGAAATGAGAGTAATCTCCTCTTTTAGCAATCAGGTAGGCTAAATGTATCATTCCATCATAATTAAGCGTAGTTAATTTTTCATTAAGATATTTTAATTCCGTTTGTATGGAATCGGAACTTTCGTGTAATGTAAGTGAAACAGCATATAAATCTGAGCTACCATCTACAAATCCAAAATCTCCGCTTTCATCTACAAATATGTTTAGTCTCTTTATTGTAATCACCTTTCATTCTTTAATCTAATATTGCTATTTACATTTATAACATAAAAACACATTTTTCTCAATAGAACTCTTGGATTTTTCAAATTTTTATTGACATTTACATAAAAAGGTGATATATAATAATTGTATTTTATAGTACACTGAAAAATT
>JAETPW010000057.1 GCA_021771025.1 Clostridiaceae bacterium | reverse complement strand
AGTTCAAAAATATCACCAAATAATAAAAACAAAAAGAAGACCATCCGAATTTTTCAAAATTTTCAAAAAATTCGAATGGTCTTCTTTAAAGATAGAGACTTATGTCACAGCCTCTTAGGTATTAGCGATAGTCTTCCAATAGAGGAGCTAATTTTCTAATAGCTTTTAAATAATGGGATTTGACGGTCACATCACTCATTTTTTTGTAATGTTCAGAAATACAGCGAGCTGTTTCCTTATAGCTACATCCTTGTTCAGCCACCATTTCAACAATTTCACGGTCAATAGGTTCTAAAATTTCTTTAGCTTTATTGACTGCCTGCTCTGTTTCTTTTTTCTCAAGAACCTCTTGAGGATTCAAATCAGAACTTGCAACTATTTCATGGCGTTCACGTTGTTTACCGTAGTTACGAGAAATATTCTCTTCAAGGCTTTTTTATGGTGGTATCGGTCACGACGCTCAGCATTGCTTTGTTCTTGTTGGAGGAGACGGTCAACCTCTTTCCAGTTTTCAGCCTCAACTGCTTTTGCGATTTTAGCCTCTCGGCGTTCTTTAACTTTGTTGCTCATAGCGAGCCTTCCTTTCCGTCCTTGGACGGAAAGAAACGATATGAGCGAGCATTGAACGCCGAGTATGACAAAAGGCACACCAAAAACATGGCGGAACAATACAATGCAGAATATGACCATTACTGTCATATCTTCATATCTGTTTAGTTCCGTCCTTTTGATGCGCATCAATTTGGACTGTAATTAAATTTTAGTTGTCAAGATGTTTTCTTGATATGTTCAGTATAGTGCAAAAACTATCAAAATTTTTTACTCTCCGTTTTTCTACGAAATCCAAATTTGTAAAAATGGGTGTAAAAAAAAAGACTAAGCATTAATGCCTAGTCATTAGAGTGCAAATTTTCTTATCTCTTCCTCATTTAATAATTTAATAAAGGCTTGCTGAACCTTATCCAGAGAGTAAGCCATTTCAAGTAGTTCTTCGTTTAATTTCTCTTGGAAATAGTGTGTTACTTGTGTATTGTTCGTTAATAAACCTTCAATATGGCGAGAGACACTTGTATTGTCTAAATTAATATCATAGAGGTCAACTAAATCAATAAGTTCGATGTCATTTATTCCCTGAGATGCAGTTTCTTCTATTCTTTTCTTATCCTCTAGTGAAAATCTTGTTGGCTCTATTTGAATAGCAGATCTTTCCTGAATTGGTCTTGTTGCATAAGGATTAGAGACCCAACTGATTATTTCATCAAAAGTTCTTTCCTCAATCCTTTCTATATCACTGGATTTATGAATTCGAATACCTAAATTTGTTAGCTCTTCTTCAGAATATTTTTGGTACAAGTCTGTGATATCTTTACCTTGACTTACTAACTTCATAAAGTCATTATTTATCTGTAAAGTTTTTAATTCATCTATTTTTTGACTTCCAGTCACATTCAACGAAAAAGTTGACCTTGCTTTTTTGGAAATAACTAACGGAACGGACGTAAGGTAAGATTTTGGGATATTTTCTTTATACATTCGTTCTAGAATATCATCAACCAGGAATCCGATATTAAATAGTGGATTTTCTTTGAGTTTTTTATTAGGTTAGGGATAATTTCTGTCGAAACATTATCATACCACCATTTATTGATAAGTGGATCAATGTTTTCTTGCCTAAATGTTGAGGGTATGCCATTTCCGTCTAATTCAAATAGGATGCCACAGACATTAACTTCAAATGATTTAATTAAATTATCCCCTAACATCAACCAAAGAATATCAAACATTTCTTCAAAATCAATGACAGTTAATTCATTGATAGTGCTGGTTCTAAAACTTCTAGCGAGGTTATAACTTTTTTCACCAACAGTAATGTCAATGTCATCTTTCTTGTGAAAAGTATCCATTTCAGTTTCATCAGAAGCCAAAAAATTTTTTCTTTGAATATTGAAATTTGCGAATGTCTTGGAAAGTCTAAGACAGCTGGATTGTATTGAAATTAAATCATCGTCCGAAAAGAATACATTCTTTTATCTACAGTTTCCAAATCTCTAAATAAAATAGAGCTGAAGCAGTGGTAAAACATATTTTCAACAAACTTGGCAATATCTCCAAAAATAATTTCTTTATAGTCCGAGTCGGTTTGAGTATTCAAATAAAGCAATATTGAAGCGGTAACTTGTCGCTTTCCCTTTTCAACTTGGCTAACTTGACCTGCATTACCTAGGTCACTTTGCTTTAAATTATACTTTCTTCTTAAATATTTGATACGAGTAGGTATTTCTTGTGAATAATTTTCTTCAAAAAATTTCATATATAATCCCCCTATAATCATGGAAAGTCAAGTCCATAATCCTGTGTAAAATACTATACAATGTTTTACCGGTCTCTCATTGATCAAACTTAATATATTTTCTTGTAGAACTGAGCCATTCGTCATGAAGTTCCATAAG